>CBFIBG010000098.1:0-18779 GCA_965660815.1 Glaciecola sp. | reverse complement strand
GATCATAAGATCGCTTAATATTTGAGCGGTTTTACCGCGCTTTTATCATAACCTGTTTTGAGTTTACCAAATTAGCATCGACTTTCGTACCGAATTAGCGTCATAACATCCTATTTTAGTGGTTTTAAAAGCGCTCTAGGCGCTTTAAAAATAAATTTTATTATGCTTTACTGCTCGCGGTTGCGAGCAGCGAATACAGGTGAGAGTGACTAAAAATCAAGAGGGTCGTCAAAGAGCTCTATTTGATGTTCAAGTGGAATGGGGTACACGCCACTTTGTTCAATAAAATCTTGTTGATAAGCGTCATGTAGCAGGTCAATTAGCTCATGTAAATGCTCAATAAGCGCAAGTGCTTGGTCGGCATCATAGGGTAATATTGCGTATTTCATGAAGGGTTTTCCTGTATGGCTTGTTGTTTTATCAATTGCTCGTGACTGCGCCAATGGGGCTGGACGAGGACGTGATTGACGTGAGTGATGGTCACGGTTTTTTGCGTGTCTTGTGCCGCTTCCCCTATGTCGCTCAAAACACCTACGCTGAATATCGATTTATTGCACGCGGTCACACGGCTTACAAACTGAAATTGAAGCGCCAAAGTGAAAGTATCGGTGTGACTGTGGACGTGCTAAACCCAGCGAATAACACACTGGCTTCTGTATATAATGAATCAACAGGCAAAGACCATTTAATTGGTTTTGGAACGGTTGATGCGGGTGAGCATATTATTCGTATCAGTGGTTTTCGCGGCGTTGGGACTTATCATATTACACTCGAGGAAGTCTCCTCATATTAAAGTTGCCTTAAAACGCGAGTATTATTACGGCTGAAAACTCAGGGGCCTTCAGTAGCGAAGTGAGGGTATTCTTTAGGGGGCATGCAACTAACATTACGGCAAATTTTATAGGGCAAGTAAAGATAGTTATAATGGGTTAGTTGAACTGTTCAACGTACTACTCGTTAGTCTATTATGGTTGCTACCGTAGGACTTATCCCCGCCAAGTTTATAGGGTAAGACTTTTAAATTAAATGCGCAAATTTTGCAATAAATGACCGTTTGCTCTTGCCTCCCATGAGTCGTTCGGAGATGATAATTCCAACGTCCACCATTCGCTCATTTTTAGCACTGAAATTTCAAAGCGCGAACGGCGGCTTCACGTACACAAGAGACTGTCAGCTTTGGTCGCATTCTGTTATTTAAAATGTCAGACTAGATGATGACTAATCCAAGTCATAGTGTTAACACCAAGCGACTTTGTCGTACTGATTAAGTAATTACTTCAATCTGAATATTGAACGACTAACCCTAGATAGACCAAGTATACTTTTGGTCAGGGCTTAATCGGTATGCGCCAATGTAAGTTGCGTATGACTTATTATGGTATTGAAAATGTAAGCACACCTGCTCGCTTCAACATCTTTTTTCAATTAACTTATTTTGGCACTGCTCTAATTGAGCCGTTTAATTTGCATCCTTAAAGCATTTCGACTCTTAGGCAAGATTTTCAAAACGTATTTGGTCCCAAACCACCCTTAAAAGTAACGTCAGCTATCTGCGCTCTGAGTAATTCAACAAGCTTTTTATGCCGCTAAAAGAGGAGACTTACTCTCTTTTAGCGCTTTTAAATATTTCAACTTATCGTAGGGCGTTCTCGTCTTCCAATATTTAAATACAAGTCGCACCCATTTGTATGCGAGCTCTCTGACCTTATCTCGTTTTTTTTAAATACCAAGAGATAACAATTCTTGAGCGTTTAAAAAACGAATGTTACTCCAGCGCTAATCAGCCTTTCACGTCCAGGTAATTTGCCTTCGTTACGACTCGCTAAGTATTGTTTATCAAATAGGTTTTCGACACTTGCAAACAAGGTTATGCCCGTGTTTTGCACATCGAAATTAACGGTTGCATTCCACACTGTGTGACTTGGGATTAATCCTTCTGTGCCCCTTCCGTTTTCAATCACAGTATTGCTATCGTCTACAAATTGTTCACCTACATGTTGCACACCAATTCGGGCATGTAAGCCATTGCTGTGCTCATACCCTAAATCGAGATTAAGCATGTGTTTGGGCGAATATTGCATGCGATTACCATTGTCTTCTGGTTCGCGTGCCTTGACATACTTAGCAGACCAAACATTTGTATAGGCACCAGAGACATATATATTGTTATCCAAGCTATAAATGTCTTTAAAATCAACTCTCCCTGCTAGTTCTAAGCCTTGTTGTTCACTCTCACCGCTGTTTTCAAATGTCTCTCCTAAATCAACGATTGTATTAGAAATATCGTTGTGGAAAAGCGTGGCTGAAGCACTCACACCTGTGAAGTAATCACTTCTAAAGCCTATTTCAAAAAGAGTGCTTTCTTCTGGTTCTGCGCGACCACCTTCTTCTGTAAACTCTCGATCCGCTCGAGCGGGTGAAATGCCAGAATGTACACCAGCAAAAATCGTCGTACCTTGAATACCCGCCCAAGATACACCCAAGCTAGGTAAAAATTCTGTATAACTTAGTTCTTCTATATTTAACGTAAACTCATCTTGGTCGCTGCTAGTAACATCCTCAATTCTTAAGCCTGGTGATATTGACCAATCTCCAATATATATTGTGTTTTGTGCAAAATAAGAAATTGCCTCAGCTTCTAAAAAAGTTCCCTCTCTAGTATTTGCAGAATCGTTTTCAAGCGCTAATTCATAGTCTAATCTTTCAGCTTTGTTCGTAGCAAAAACCTGCTGACGATGCGCACTTTCATCGTGATAACGAATGCCTACTATAGCGGTGTTATCATAACCGAAAAGCGTATGGTTAAAATCGGCTCTTGATTCAATACCAGATGTATAATACTGACGCGGTGCGTGACGCCCACCACATACATCAATATCGATATTGCCTATGTCTGAAACTGTGACTCTACCATCTCCATTCGTGTCTCCCACCACATCACAATTTCGCAAACGAGCTTCGAAACTCCCATCTACTTCGCGAGCACTGTTGCTGCCACGCAGGCCGTTTCTAAATGATTCTGTGTAATAGGCAGTAGTGCGCAAAGTAAAGTTATCGTTTGCTCTATAATTATGAGAAAGTTGGACAAAGTCTCTATCTTGCTCCCATTCGTCTAATTCGACGGTAGGATGTTTAAAAGGGTCTCGAGCATATTCATCTATACTAAGGTAATTTTCAGTCTGATTGCGTCTGTCGTTAGTATGAACTATTTTAAGCCCTATGGTTTGTTGTTCTGACAAGTCAAACTCAGCCTTTATTCGATAGTCTTTTACATCAAAATCACTGCCATCAAAAATTCCGTCGCCTTTATTGTTAGAAATGTCCACCATAATACCGCCATTGTCATTTCCGCCACCAAGACTAGCATGTAGCATTCGATGATTTTGATTGCCAAATACAGAGGTAATTTCTCCTGCTATCGGGGTGCTTCTCGGCACAGGCCGAGTGACAAAATTAATCGCTCCTCCAAGGGTTTGAGGTCCATATAAAATTTGACCAGCGCCTTTGACCACTTCAATCATATTCACAACTGCAGAAGGAGTAGTGTAGTGAACGACCGGATCTGTGTAAGGAGCAAGTTGCAACGGAACGCCATCTTCCATGATCATTGCTTTAGCACTTCTGCGAGGATTTTGACCGCGGAAACCAATGTTTGTATCAAAACCCATGCTACCATCTGCGACAACATTTATTCCCGGGATCAGTCGCATTCTCTCAAGATTAGAAATAGGTCGGCGCTGACGCAAATCCTCTTCATCTATAATTGAAAACGAACCCGCGAGCGCCTCAGTGCGCTGTGGCAATATGCCAAGAACTTTTACTACCTCAATGTCTTCAGCTTGGTTGTCACTTTTAGCTGAATTAGGCTGTTGAGCATAGATAGAGATTGGAGTAGCAAAAATACAAGACAAGATTGCAGCATTAAGAACGTTTATTTTGAAAGGCATTGTTCATTTTCACATTATTTATGGTTGTAAAGAGTGTAGGTCATTAAGTTCCTATAATATATCATCCAAAAGTATCAGGAATAGTTGTATTTTAGTACAGGTTTTGTGTAAGAAGCTGCTTATTTTCGTAGTTAATAATCTACACATGCAATTTAGCATTTGTTGGTTTAAGCTCAGAGATAAGAGTCATTTGTTAGGTTAGATGAATGGAATATGTTTATGATGAAGTTAATGAAATACTGAAACAATATTACGAATCAAAATCTGATCCCGAAAAGCGAAAGATGTGCATGGTTTGGTTGCGTGACCGAACACAATGGCCTCACCCTCCTGATTGGGGGCACGACTGCATTGTTTATGCTGTTGACAATATGATTGAGCTTTTTCTAACTGAGCCTAATATTGATGTACAAGCAGAAACAGTAAGCACTATTCAGCATGCACTTGGGAAGCCAATAGCACAAAGAGTTAACTTCCAACCAGTTATAAACAGTCTCAATACAATAGATGGAAGAACGCTTAATCTCGCTCTAAAAATTTTAGAGTCGGCTAAGAAAAAAGAGTGCATTCCTATTTTTCGATCTTACTTAAATCACTCTGATGAGTTTATTAGTCAATCAGCTCGTCAAGGTTTAGAGGTAACAGAAAAGTACAGCCACTAGTGAGCAAATGAAATGGCACAAAAACTACTTCTTGATGATGATGCTTTCACATGCTATTTATCGAGATAAAGGACCTTAGATGTTTTATTGTCTGTTATCTTTACTTCGTTTTGACCAATAGGGAGATGCTATATGCTAAATACGCAGAGGAAGGGCGACCTGACCATCTAAAACGATATTGCGCAAAAGCTCAATTATTCGGCAGTTTTTAGGGGGTATTTCGCTTATGTTGAGCTCCTTTTACAAAATTGTCGGCACTTGAAAAGCGGCTACCTTTGTGACAAGCCAGATAACAACATTACCCGAGCTTGCAGTAGCCAGTGATTCATATATAGCTGTTTGCTTAATTATTGCTTTCTAACAAAAGCTCAACAGCGCGTTTAAGTTGCTCATCTTCGCCTTTAGCGACATCTTCTTTTTTGTTTTCAACTTTCACATCAGGCTCAAGCTGATCATTTTCCATAAAAGTGCCGTCTTTGTTTAAAACGCCTAACTGCGGGATGCCAAATACTAAATCGCCGGTTTGCAACATTTCCCACCATACTGCGGTGCAAGTGCCAGGAACAGGCATACCAACAATTTTACCAATGTTGTTTGCTCTATAGCCATTAGGGAAACAATATCCATCGGAATAATTACCTTCATTGACCACTAACACAGACGGTTTTGTCCAACGGTCCATCGAATTGCCCCGATATGTTTTACCTCGAGCCGACAGATAACTGTAGTCTTTTCCACTTAATAAAGTAACCAGATCATCGGTTAACCACCCTCCGCGGTTGAAACGTGTATCAACCACTACACCTTCTTTATCGTAACCTCTGCCAAATAATTCTTTATGCACGCCTCGATAGGCAGAATCATTCATTTGCGGAATATGAATATAGGCTAATCGGCCGTTAGAAAGTTCATCCACATAAGCACGGCGACTGTCTACCCAGCGCTTATACAATGCAGATAATTCTTCGCTAAAAGAATGTGGGCGAACCACCAACTCTGATGTTTCTCGGCTATTTTTAAACGTTAATCGCGTTCGCTGCCCAGCCTTTCCGTTCAATTGCCGGTATAGATTGTTTGCGTTATTAACTGTTTGACCGTCTACTGCGGTTAATATTGAGCCTACTTTTACCTCATCGCCATATATAAGTAATGGGCTGTAAGGCAATACGGCTTTTATTTCTAATCCATTTTTACCTGCTTCGTCTGCAAACAATAAACCTAGCGCAGCCGTTTGAGCACTGCTTGGCACATCATTGCGATAACGTCCACCTGTATGCGAGGCATTAAGTTCTCCAAGCAGTTCGCTTATTAAGGTAGCAAAGTCTCGGTTGTTATTTACCCCTTTTACTTTAGGTTTGTATTCTTGATACATTTTATTCCAGTCTATGCCATGCATATCACTGTTATAAAACTTATCTTTTGTTTGACGCCAGATGTGGTTGAACAAATACTCTCTTTCAGGATCCTGCTTCAAGGCAACCATATTACTTGCGGCAATGGTTTTTTGTTCCACGCTTTCACCAAGTGTCAGCTTAGCCAGCCGTCCATCAGCCAACAGTACGCCCACATCGCCTTCTGAATTTATTTCAAACGAAGCCGAATTAGCGTTGAGCTTTAGCGCAAGACTGGTACTTTTTTTCTTAAAATTTTCAACCCAAAGGTCGTATCCCTTTTCGAACTTAGCTAAATAATAAAGCTTTTCCATATTCGGCGTGGTGGCAAAGCTGCTTAAATCAGATGAGTGTTTGGTCAATCTTACAGTGCGCTCGTCAAGCCCGTCCCAGTCAATGGTAACGTCTTGAACGGTCTTATCTTTTTCCGCATCTTTTTCATCTTCCTTGTCTTTATTTTTCTTGGCTTCTTGAGCTTCTGCATATAATTCTCGTTCTTCTTCAGACATATTATATTGTTCAAATGCTTGTTGAGTTAAGAACAATGCCATCACATCGAGTTCGCTGCCCCAACTGCCATGTGCTCGCTCGCCATATCGATCACTGGCAAATGTAATCATGTCTTTGCTTGTCCACTGTGGCATGAACTCTCCATAACCTGACATAGTAATGTCGATAGGCTCTTCGCCACCATCTGCAGGTGCAATGCCTATTTCAGGAATAATTAACGAGCCACGTGGGTTAAACGTTGCAACTATCCATTTACTATCTGGAGACCAATCAAAACTAACGTCACCATCTGAGTAGCTGTAATTCAATTTTGCTGGGAAAACAACAGTGGTTTTTTCAGACTCTAAGTCCAGCACTCTTATTTCATCGCGTTGATGAAGATAAGCAATCTTTTCACCATCGGGAGACACCAGAGGTTGAAATGTGTCTTGTTCGACTTTTAATATGGTTTGTTTGTCAAATTTAGTTGAGGCAAAGAAATAAGGTTCACTATCGTCTGCCATAGAGACTTTATATATGCCCCACACGCCGTCTTTTTCAGCCGCATAAGCAATGGAACGACTGTCTGGAAACCAACTGATAGAACGTTCTTGTTCTGGTGTATCTGTCAATCGCACAGTGGTGCCGAATTCAACAGAGGATACAAACAGTTCGCCACGAGCAATAAATGCGACTTCTTTACCATTGGGTGACACGCTAAACCGATTGGCTTTACCCGCAATATTGATTGGCATTTCTTCGACATTTACTTTAGGTGCAATGAGCTTGATGTTTAGCTTTTGAGGCGCATCGTTTGGCGTTTGAGTATATATATTGCCATGCCAACTATAAGCCATTAAATCATTGTTACTGATGCTTAAATCTCTAACTGGATGAGTGTCAAAATTAGACACTTGCTCAAGTTTATCGCCTTGATTATCCATTTTCCAAACGTTAAAGTTATTTTTATTTTGTTCACTCAAAAAATAAATCATATCGCCATCAGATGACCAAACTGGCGCGCTATCACCACCGACAAAAGACGTTAATTTAGTATGTTTTTTACGCTTGGTATCATACACCCAAATATCTCGAGCAAATGACGATACGTCGTGTTTACGCATACTATCTTCGTAGGATTTATTATCCATATAGGCAAGCAGTTTGCCGTTGGGTGAAAAACGTGCCTGCATAGCTGCCGTCGTTAGTATTTGTTTCGGTGTGCCTCCTGTTACAGAGATTTCATATAATTGATGAACACGAGTAGTGGGGAAGCCTGACGAAGCAGCCGAAGGCGTGCGACCAGAACTAAAGATGACTTGCTTATCATTGCTTCTAAAGTCGGTCGGATAATCATCGGCACTATGGAAGGTAAGTCTGCTGGGACGCATAGTATCAAGGGCCATGTAATAGACATCTAAGCTTCCATTTCGATCACTTGCAAATGCAATTGATTTGCCGTCGTTAGACCAGACTGGATGACCATCCCAAGCATCATCAGATACAAGTGGAGTAGCGTCTCCACCATTTACTGACACTTGGTATATATCGCCTTTAGCTGCAAAAAGAATGGTGTTTCCATCTGGAGAGATGGCGGTTTGTCTAAACCAGTTGCTATCGACTTCTGACTTCAGTGTAGCTGAATAAACAAGGGTTAAAAGAGTAAACAACATCGTAAAATATGAACTTTTCATACGCTTCACAGCCTTTTCTTATTATGCTTTAAGGGGCATCCAAGTCGTGTTCAACGCAAGGAAAATCGCAATATCACACGCAGTATAGGTCAAATTACGGCCATCGACTAACCTTTATATCAGCAGGCTTTAGGTTTAATCGGGCGAAGTCTCATCAGTGTAAACAGTTTGTAGACCATGTTTTTTTCTCTGCAAATCACCATAAATAGCCATCACCAATGAAACACCCATCATCACCATCACTAAACTAAACGGAAGCGCTCCAATTACCATTGCGGTGCGGATCGCATCCAATCCTCCCGCAATAATTAAGCCACCCACCACTAGTGCAAGTGCTCCACCCCAAAACAAAATATGTGGGCGAGCTTTTGGCCCCTCGTCTCCGGCTGCGTTGATTGTATTTATAATTAATACTGCGCTGTCGGCAGAGGTAATTAAATAGGTAAGCAATAGCACAACGATAATTACCGACATAGCGAACGCTAAATTTTCATTTAAAATCACGCCTAGCATAGCGAATAATTGCTCTGCCTGTCCTGCGTTAGCAATAGCTCCATTGGCGACACCTGAAAGCTCCAGGTCTATAGCAGTACCACCCACTAAAGCAAACCACACAAAGCACATAGCGGCTGGTCCTAACATGGCGCCAAGTATGTATTCTCTTATAGTGCGACCTTTTGAAATACGGGCTAAGAAAAGGCCAACAAAAGGGGCAAATGCAATCCACCATGCCCAGTAGAAAATCGTCCAAGCACCCTGCCAACTAGCAAGTGCATCGCCAATTTCGCTTCCATCCTTCGTCCAGACGCGAAAAATATTGTCGGGTATGGATACGACATAATCTGCAATTCCTACAAAGAAAGTAGACAGGCCGAAAAAGGTCGAGCCAAACAATAAGAAAAAACATAGGACGAACATGCTCAGTACCATATTGATATTTGATAGCCACTTTATTCCTTTACCAACACCGGATAATGCAGACAGTGTAGAGCCTCCCATGATAACACCTAGAGCCAAAAGTATGCCTGCCTTAGAAGAAGACTGGTTACCCTCGGCGTCTGTTGTGTAAAGCCAATCGCCGAAGCCGATAGTCGATAGGCCAGAAATAAATTGCTCAACACCAAATCCCAAGGTTTGTGAAATACCAAGTACGGTGGCTATTACAGCTATTGTGTCTATCGCGTGCCCCAATGGACCAGAAAGCTTTTTACCAAACAAAGGCGTGAGGGACGAGCGAATGGTCAAAGGTAAGCTTCTTCGATATGAATAAAATGCAAGCGACAGGCCAACAATGGCATATGCAGTCCACGCTGCAAACCCCCAGTGTGTAAATGACCAAATATAAGCATCACGGACATTCGACTGTGTGCTGCCCTCATTTATGCCCATAATAGTGCTAGGGTTCTCGGCGAAATGATACATGGGTTCAGCCGTTGCAAAAGTCAGCATGCCAATACCAATGCCTGCTCCAAACATCATGGAAAACCAAGAGAAATTAGAGAATTCTGGACGGTCTTGTGCACAGCCTAATCGCAATCTACCCACTTTTGGTGAGAGCGCTAAACATAATGAAAGTATCATGAAGAAAGCCATGGCATATACATACCAATAATTAAACCCAGCGAGTATAAAAGTATTTAATTGCCCCAACACTGACGAAGCATTGTTAGGAAAAGCAATGGCCCACAATATTAAAGCGCCTACTAATATCTTAGCAGAAATAGTGACGTCCTTACTGAACCCTCGGTAAAACCCAGATTTGGCAACGCGAATAAATAAATTTGTTAATGGAGGTTTAATGATAATTAACGACTTCTTAATAAATAAGTTCATTATTATACACAGCTGAAATAAAATGTCTTACTGCCTGATGACGTTTTAAAACTTCCAACAATAGCTTCCACTTCTCAGGTCCATTAACTTGCATAGCGTCAAAACTGTCAAATGTTGTTATACAAGGGTCGAAATAGCATCTGAAACAACAAAAAAATGACTGTGTAAAAATGCGTGTGCGAGACACTTTAATATTTCAATGTATATGTAAGGTCCAATAATTTAATTGTGTTAGGCTAACAGTCAAATATTCGTTGAGTAACGCGAATTATTTATCTATGGCTAAGATTTTGCTAGGGCATTTCAATGAATAAAAACACTTCTCAAGCGTTGCGTGCCCAAAGTGCACTGCAAACTACGTTTATTGCTGATGCTATAGCAATGCCATTACATTGGTACTATCAGGTCATGGACATAGACAGAGCATTTCCTAGCGGTATCCAAAAATTTGAAGCGCCTCCGGCGCATCATCCATCTTCCATTATGTCTTTGCATTCCACTACCAGCGGCGGTCGTCAGTCTAAAAGTAAAAAGCAAGCTCAACAGGTTGTAGGGGAGGTCATATTAAAAGGCCGTGCGCATCATTGGGATGTGCCAAATGTGCATTATCATCAAGGCATGCAAGCAGGTGATAATACCTTAAATGCGCACTGCACACGTGTACTAATGCGTTCTTTGGTTGATAAAGCCGGAGAATATGATACAGAATCCTTTGTATTAGATTATATTAGCTTTATGACAGCGAATCCCCCCCGACATAATGATACTTATGCTGAATCATATCACCGTGGATTTTTTGCCAATTATATACGGGGCCGCTCGCCATTAAAATGTGCCGCTAAAACTCATGACACGGCTTCAATTGGAGCTCTGGTGACATTGGCGCCCCTGGTATTTGTTTCATATTTGCGCAATGAAGCAATACCCGCGATACAAGAAGCTTGCAGGGATCATTTAGCGTTAACACACCCAGACGATGCCCTAATGCGCGTCAGCGATCGTTACGTGGTCTTGCTTTGCGGTTTGATGGAGGCAACTGACGACAATGCGGTCAGCGCTCTTTTAATCGAAGCTGCCAAAAATCACGGTGGGTTTGATCTCAAAGGCCTAATAAACCGAGGCTTACCTGATAGGCAGGTAGTGGGGAGTATTTTTTCCTCAGCGTGTTACATTTCCGATGCATGGCCCGTTGTGCTTTATTTTGCTTATAAATACAGACATAACCCTTGGCAAGGCTTGCTCGCCAATACCAATGTTGGAGGAGACAACGTGCACCGAGGCATGGTGCTGGGCACCATGCTTGGCATGCTAACTAACAGTATTGCAGAACAATGGTTTGACAAGCTGGTTGATTATGAAGGTATTTCACAAGAAATTAGTATGCTTCTCAGTCTGGCAAACGTTCCCAAATAGTTACTTCGGATAAGGTGTGCTGAAATTTATGTTGAGTTTCTCTTATCACAAAAGGTATTTTTTGCGGCTCTGCTACAAGCTTAAACTGTTTTGTTAAGGCGTCTTTTAAACCATCAAGCGTAGAATAATTCTCACCGTCTTTCTTAAAGCCTCCTATCCACTCTTCTTTTGGCGTATGTTCTTCTAGCCAAGTATACGGCGAAGCAATCACTAATAAGCCTCCTTCGTTTATCCTATCGGCAATATTAGAGAGTAACTTTCTAGGTTGATACAGGCGGTCAATTAAATTGGCCGCCAATACTAAATCGTATCCAGTAAGTTCCGGTTTTAAATTGCAGGCATCTCCTTGCTGAAAGGACACGCGATGCGCGTAATCATCTAATTCAAGGTCGGCTAAGCTGCGTGTATGATAGCTTACAAGTTCACCTTCTTCGGGACGTGCATAACGCACAAAGCCTTGTTCCGCCATTTCTATCCCGAGGCGGATGAAGTTGGTAGAAAAGTCCACACCGTCTACCGCACTAAATGTTTTCGCTAACTCAAAACTTGCGCGCCCGCACGCACACCCTAAATCAAGCGCTTTATGAGTTTTGAGACTAGGATTTACCGACAATGCTAGCTCGACCAAGGACTTGGGGAAGTTCTTAACGCCATACCAAGTGTCACCAAAGTGAAACTCTGCATATTGGGCAAGCAATTGGTCGCTTTCATAGTACGCCATATTTTGTTTAGCCTTATGTTCCGCTGAGATGTATCTGAATCCTGCATGTTGAAAAAAGTGGGGCCTAAATGCATAACGCGCACTTAAACGAGCTTCGTTGCCACTGGATATCCAAGACCCACCTTTTATTAATTGATGCTGGCCATCAAAGGTCGGGGTCGTAAAGTCATCATACAAAGGATGCACTTTAAAATTGTTAAAAGGATACGTAGGGGTTTGCGTCCATTGCCATACATTCCCCACTACATCAAACCATTTTCCATGCTGGAACTGCGTGACTGAGCAAGGTGATGCATAATGATCCATATGCAAATTTGCATTGGCTGGAAAGGCTTCTACTTCCATAACACCGGCGCTTTCGCAAAGTCTATGCCATTCATCCTCAGTAGGCAAACGAATGCTTTTTCCGCGTTGCTCTGAGAGATATGCGCAAAATGCTGAGGCCTCATGAAAGTTTACCTCTACTGGCCAATCCCAAGGCATGGGCACCTCTTCAGTCATCAAGCGCAGTTTCCATGTATCCTGATATTTTCGCCAGAACGTCGGGTGTGTCGTTTGGCTATATTCTCGCCAAGAGTAGCCCTCGTCACTCCAATATTTGGCTTGTTCATATCCGCCAGCCTCGACAAAGGCTAAAAATTCATGGTTAGTAACTAAGTACTCACTGGCTTGAAACTCTTTGACCTGTGCTTGATGCGTGCCATATTCATTATCCCAGCCATAGTATATATCGCTAAATGCTTTGCCTAAATTTACCTCACCTGCCTCCACGGTAATTAGCGAGTTGGGTGGCGCTTCATGAGAATCTTTACAAATAGGCCAGTTTGAGTTTGATTTCACTTTTTGAATGTCTAGTTGACGAATTAAAACAGAAGACGTTTCTAGGTGAATGCGTTCGTGTTCAATGCCCATAATAATTGGCCACCAAGGGCTTTCCCAATTAATAGGCAGCGTTAGTTCAAGAGTGTTGATCAGTTCTAGTATGAGGTCTTTAACTTGTTGCCGATAATTATACACCTCATCAATACTTGGCCACTCTACGTGTGCGACATCAACATTATCCCAACTCATCTCATCCACGCCAACCGCAAAAATCGATTCAAGCAGTGGGTTTATCCGTTGGTTAATGAGCCGCGCTAACATCAGTTTGTTGATAAAAAAGGTGGCCGTATGGCCTAGATAAAAAATCAAAGGGTGACGTAAAGGAATGGCTTTCTGATAAAACCCTTCGTCATCGCTGATGCAATCAAATAAGCTTGTGTAAGTATCGAACGTATTGATGAAGTAGTCAGCGATTTCCTTGCGCTTAGCCGCAATGTCGTTGCCGTTTAGTGCTGGCGTTCTAGTCAATATCTCACTAAACAAATATTTTTCTTGTGGAGAATAGCGTGTCGCTTCAACTGAAGACGATGTCATAATTTAAGGCATTCCTTTTAATATTTTTATGGTTAGTGTCACGGATGATAACTTAGCTCTTGACTATACTTCCAGAGTGACACTAATAAAATTTAATTTAACGCAGTCAAGTTATTCTGCTGCTTGTGCCATTGTACAGGCTATGATTTATGACTTACGGTACAGATAAAGTCAAATTAACAGGAAAATTTTTTTTAATTTTTGGTCGCTATGTTTTCCGCTTAGTTGCAATGGTCAAGATATTTTATATTCGGCCTTTGATGATTATACTCATCCTAATGCTAGGCAGGTCATTTCTTAGGGATATTGAGTCATTTGAATGCTGTCGAACTGAATAATGATCAAATTTGTGTATTGGGTGAACAAACTACATTAAATTCGCGAGCGCAAACGGATATCTTGGAACATGCAGTTAGGGCAATTAAACATCTAGATTGTCGCGCGAGTAAAATAATAGCTGGCGATAGCTGAATTTGCAATTAATCAGTTTTATGGACTTTTTGTAGCGAGTGGCAGTAGCAATAATAATACAGCAAGGTGCTTAAATTTTAGTCAGAATGTTTAGGCATTAAGCTAACAATAACTAATCTAATTATAATTAAGTAAGACATCGAACATGTATCAAAAAGAAACGCGTTGGTTTTTCACCCATGCCACTAAATGTTTACTAATATTGGTGTTGTGTACAGTAGGTCAAGCACATCCAAAAAGTTCTCAGAATAGTTATTCAACTGCTAACCATCAAACAAACAATCAGCAATTGGAACAACACATATTAGATAACCTTGCATTGCGCATTGGCGCTCGCATATCCAATATGAAAGTGATTGCTAAAAGCTTAGCTAACGATACTCATATACATAACTGGGTAAAGCAAGGTATGCCAGCTTCTGCTGAGCCCTTGCTTTTAAATAAACTCAATTTTTATGTCTCGACCTTTGAGTTAACAAGCGCCTCGTTTGCTGATAAAAAAAGCAATAAATATTGGAATCATGAAGGATTTTTAAGAGTGCTCTCGCCTGAAATAGATACTTGGTATTTCAATTATATATCTACTGATAACCCTGAATTAGTGAGTATTTATCATGATATGAACAAAAAGCGTGTTGACTTATATGTGAATTATCAACAGGTCAATGACATTGGTTTGTCTGGAGTCGCCAGCTCCTTCAATTCTTTTATGGATAAGTTACAGATTAGTCCTTTAGCCAAACAAGGTACATTATTTATTGCAGATAAGGTGGGAAACATAAAAGTGCACCCTAAAATTCTTGATGGATATAAAAACTTAAAGGTCGAAGATGTATTAGGACGCGATAAGGCAAAAAGTATGCTTGAAGCACTGTCGCATAAAAGTGCAGATATACAACATGATGAGTTTATAATGTCTCCAATAGGCGATATTGGTTGGTATCTGGTGTATTTTTATGCGCAACCTGCCGCTTAATACTGATATTAATCGGTCGGTAATTCACGCAATGAGCATTGGCTGAATTTCGCCAATAATGCCAATAATGTCTGCATGTTTTTCTACAGGTCTAAAGTGAGTTGCTCGGTGCGTTGCTGCTTTCGACAGTTAAGTGATTGCATGTTAAGCGAAGTTAAATCTTCAGTACCAGAAGCTATTGCTTCACAAAGTATTATCGCCAATTTAAGTTGTTGGGGCGTCATATTCTTATACGCTGGAGAGGCGATATGTTTTTGCCAGACCCCATTAGATATAGCGTCCAACACAATTCGCTGAAAGCAGTGGTTGTCTTTTACAGGCCAATTTATGGTTTCTTGTGTGGCTATTTCTGGTAAGACGTTATTTGTTAGCTCTAGATATCTATCTATGAGTTGATGAGTTTGTTTAACATCGTATTGTCGACTCAATTGATGCATACCGTATCCTCCATAATTAATGTCTTTTATTGCGCTTCCAAGTACCTCCATACGCATATGCAGAATCAATCCCTTTAATGTTATCTTTGCAACTAGTGCACACGAAAACCCATTTGTTCAGGTCAGACTTTTTGATACGAAATAAAGTGTCTTGGCTTTTATCACAGCACAATTCACATGCCTTTGACTGTTTTTGCCGTTTACTTTTTCCCATTAAAGCCTGCAACCAAATTTAATATTCGTTGATAATAAAACTATATTCTGTCAAATCATACGTTAATTTCTACAACCTTAATTCATCTGGCGTAAATATCGGT
Organism: Glaciecola sp.; assembly: GCA_965660815.1. Classification (GTDB taxonomy): domain Bacteria; phylum Pseudomonadota; class Gammaproteobacteria; order Enterobacterales; family Alteromonadaceae; genus Glaciecola. The sequence continues at coordinate 3,012 of CBFIBG010000098.1, read as the reverse complement.
CGTTGACACATAGAACCTTATGAAAATAGGCTGTTAGTTTTGGACCACAAATTGGGGATATATTGGTTGATATTATCTGCCGACCTACTTAGAGATCGTATCAGCAAAACTCGTTAAACCCGCATTTTATGCCTATTTGATATTTTGGCTATTTGCATTCTAGGGTTGGAAAGTCAATATTTGAACTGTACGAATTACAACGTCGGTTGGTTGGAAATGACTAAGAAATGACTAAGGTTAAGCACGAACAGACTATGGATTTTGTGACCGTGAAAGCGAATAAAGTGCAAAAGCGGCCGTTCGTAGCTAGAATTATCCCTATCCTAAAATGCTGTTTTAATGTTAAGAGTATTTATTCAGACCTGAAGGTTTAGACGACCGAGTTGTACGTTTTGCTGACGGTTAACGACACCAACACGACGTGATCACTCAGGTTGTTAGCGGACACTCAACGTTTGTATAATTCTAACAATCTACGCGAATATTCCTCTAATTGCAACGTTATATTTACAATTTATTTACTAATAAATACCTTAAACTTGACTTGTGATAATTATCTGAAGCAGCTTTTAAACAATAAATGAGTTCATATGTACAAGGCAGTTATTTATTTTTATTCAATTTCCCCGCGCGCGCCTTTGCGACTTTAGGGTCATTTATTACTGCTCATAACCCTGACCAACGCTTGACATTGTTGAACCAATCAACGCTTTGGTGGCGCTATTCAGCTTAAGTAAATGTTGTCAACTCCCGCAATTATTCATGTTAAAACGGTAAAAGGATTTCATTATGCTCGATTTAGCTCATCAATTCACAATATGCCAGAGCCCTAGTAGTAATCGTAAGGTGGGTCAATACTTAAAGCAGCAACTTCTGTCATCTAATTTCGGTCGTCAGACATGGCATATGAGAAATCGTGTGTTCATTGCGCTGTTATTTTGTCTGTTTTCGCTGCCCACCGCCATAGCGAATGATTACGTTGGCGTGGTAGCCGGCGAATTTCGTGTAAGTGAATCGGGCGCTGCGACTTACCACGTGCCGCTTGCCTTACCGTCTGGCCGTGCCGGCGTAAAGCCCCAAGTTGCACTTAGCTACAACAGTCAAAATTTAAGGGAAGGTCCGCTTGGCGTTGGCTGGTCTTTATCGTGGGCTCCGCCATTACGCGATGTGCCAGTACCCCAATTGAAGATGGCATCATCAATGCCATTGAATTTAATACCACGGATAATTTTTGTCTTGACGGACAAAGGCTGCATGTGAGAAATGGCATTAAAGGGCGAAATGGTACCACTTATCGTCTCGATATTGATAATTTTGCAATAATTACGTCTTACGACAACAACAGCGATGGTCACCCTCGCTATTTTACAGTTGAAACGAAATCGGGAGAAACGCACTACTATGGTGACGCATATAATGCTTATAGTGCATACAGAGGCACTGATGGCTATTTAACGAAACAATCTAATAGCAACATCGCCAAGATGTGGATGTTAAAAGCCATTGAAATGGTTATCTGTTTAAAATCAAAATATGGCCATCATCAGACATTAAAATTAGGTTATCACCCATATGAATGATTCTAATATTTATCCTCGATGCGAACGGAAATAATTATACTCACGATCGGAAAAACAAGTACAAATCTAAACACCTCTGGTGTAGCAGTTATAGAGGCTTTAACAATTTTGAAAGTATTAGACAATATCCTTACTATATAATATAGTTTTAGCTAAACTTAGCTATGGAAATAAAAATCATGCAAGCAAATATGCACGAGGCAAAAAGCAAACTTTCTCAATTGGTGGAATCGGCACTAAGTGGTGAAGAAGTTATCATTGCAAAATCAGGAAAACCTGCTGTTAGATTAGTTCCTTGCAAACCGTCAAAAAAGAGAGTGTTTGGGCAATTTAAAGGAAAAATAAACTTAGCTGATAATTTTGATGCTAAAGACGTTTCTGATGATATAGCAAAAGATTTTGGTTTATAATGAAAAGAGTTCTCCTCGATACTCATGCACTTCTATGGTGGTTAAACGGCAACCAGCAATTGGGCAAGAACTCAATTGAAACTATTTCTAATCAAGATAATGACATTTTTGTTAGTGCTGCCTCTATATGGGAAATCGCCACCAAAAAGAAAAAAGGGCTGCTAGAAGCTCCTGACGATTTTGATTCAATTATTACAGAGGAAGGGTTTAAACACTTACCTATTAGTTCATATCATGCCGAACAAGCTGGAGAGCTTGAATTGCATCATAAAGACCCATTTGACAGAATGTTAGTTGCACAAGCACAGGCTGAAGGGCTTATATTGATGACAAACGACAATGAAATTCCAAAGTATAGTGTTAAAGTAATTAATGCCAACGACTAAGAATGTACAAAGGATTTCATAGGTAGTTTGGGACATATCTGTATGTGATCGAATTGTCGCTTAAGCTAATAGCCTGATATTGCTAGCCTAGAGCGATATACAAGCTATTAGTCCATATGAACGGTCGGATCTACGATCCAACACTTGGTCGATTCCTTCAGGCTGACCCGCATATTCAGGCTCCGAATAACAGTTAGAACTACAACCGATATTCATATGTTCTGAATAATCCGTTGAGTTATACAGACCCGTCTGGGTATTTCTTCAAGTCTCTGTTTAAAAAGTTAAACAAAGTTCTTGGTGATTTTGCTCCACTACTAGGTATCGCCTTGCTTGCGATTCCGGGAGTTAGAGAATGGACGCTCGCATCAGGCTGGCATGCAGCCCTGTTTGGTTTCGAAACTGGTGGTGGATGCTGAGCTACTTTTACTCGCCATAAATACACTTACTCCGTTAGCACGCTTATGATCATTAGATAAGTTACTTTGTTTTTATTATTTTTTGAATAATCCTTTTAGGCATTATTCCACTATTTTGTCATTTTGGAAAATCTTACTAATAGAAAAACAAAACCCGCTCAAAAGCGGGTTTATTACAAACGGGGCAGTTCCAAACTTTAATACTTCAGTTCCAAAC
>CBFIBG010000097.1:0-115546 GCA_965660815.1 Glaciecola sp. | reverse complement strand
CCTTTTTGAGCCATTTTTTTTCGGATAGATAGCGGAATGGCCATAATAAGACGTGGCCACCACCAACTTCTCGACTTTTTTCTAAATTTCATATAGTCAATATCGCGAGTACACAATTCGTCTCCATGAGAAATTAAAACTCGTCTTCCATATAGCTTGATAACACTTTGCTCAGGTAATATTGTCATGTTGCATTTTTGAGAATATTTACTTTTTAGCGCAAAGTCTCGATTACCATGAATAAAATATACTGGCATGTATTCGCTGACTTTTCGGATACTATGAGCTATCAATTGGTTGAATTCATTTACGTCGTCGTCCCCTAGCCAGATCTCAAACAAGTCGCCTAATATGTAAAGCGCATCAGCTTTAGGCGTATTTTGTTCCAGAAAAGATAGAAAACACTGAGTAATATCCTCACGTTCAGCGCTTAGGTGTAAATCGGATATAAACAGTGTTTTATTCATGATTTTAGTGCGCATTCAATAATGTCTAAGTAACAGTGTATAACAATGGAATGCGTTTTTGTGAAATCCAGACAACGAACTAAGATTCTACTCGAGCTGCTTTTTCAATCACAACGTCTTCTAAAGGAACGTCTTGATGCATGCCAGCATTGCCAGTTTCCACATTTTTTATTTTTTCAACAACGTCCATCCCTTCGACAACTTCTGCAAAAACACAATAGCCGTAGCCATGAGCGTTAGGTGCAGAAAAATCTAGAAAGTCGTTTGCTTTTACATTAATAAAAAACTGACATGTAGCAGAATGCGGGTCGTTAGTTCTAGCCATGGCGAGTGTGCCGACTTTATTGCTCAGCCCATTGTCCGCCTCATTTTCAATCGGTGTTTTGGTTGGCTTTTGCACCAAACCGGGCTCAAATCCACCGCCTTGTATCATAAAGTTGCTGATCACTCTGTGAAAGATTGTGCCATCGTAAAATCCTTCATCCACATAGGAAAGAAAGTTTTCGACCGTTTTTGGGGCTTCTTTTTCAAATAATTTTACTACTATGTCGCCAAAGTTTGTTTTGATAACAACCATTCCATTACCTTTTCTATTTTAATTAAAATTAACTTGTCGTGTTAAATGGTAGCAATTAGCTTACAAGATGCTAGAATTCGCGCCATATTCTGAAGTAAACCAAACACAAAGTCATTAGTTATGCTGCAAATTTTTAACACCCTGAGCAAACAAAAACAAACCTTCACTCCATTAAATGGCAACAAGGTTGGTATGTACGTATGTGGTATCACTGTGTACGATTTGTGTCATATGGGCCATGCTCGCACATATTTAAGCTTTGATATTGTGGTTAGATACTTAAGACATCTAGGTTACGATGTCACCTATGTAAGAAACATCACTGATGTTGACGATAAAATTATCAAACGAGCTCAGGAAAACAACGAATCTCCGCTTGACTTAACCGAGCGCACTATTGCCGATATGCATGCAGACTTCAGGGCGTTGAATTTGCTCGAGCCAGATATTGAGCCGCGTGTAACCACGCATATGGATGAAATTATCGAAGTGATAAAGACGCTTATTGATAAGGGGTATGCTTACCAAGCCACTTCAGGAGACGTGTTATTCAAGGTCAGCGCATATTCCGAATACGGAAAGTTAAGCAAGCAAGATTTAACTCAACTCGAGGCCGGAAAAAGAGTTGAAACATCAAAGGATAAACAAGACCCTCTCGATTTTGTATTATGGAAAATGGCGAAGGATGGCGAAATATCATGGGATTCGCCTTGGGGTCAAGGCAGACCAGGGTGGCATATCGAGTGCTCAGCCATGAATCACAAGCATTTGGGTGAATACTTTGATATTCATGGCGGCGGTTCAGATTTAATCTTTCCACACCACGAAAACGAAGTCGCCCAGTCTTGCTGTGCCTTTGATACCCCCTATGTAAACACATGGATGCATACGGGTATGGTCCAAATTGACAATGAAAAGATGTCAAAATCATTAGGTAATTTCTTTACCTTAAGAAGCGTACTTGAAAAGCATGATGCTGAAACTTTACGGTACTTTTTGATGTCAGCGCATTATCGTAGCCAGTTGAGTTATTCACAAGAAAATATAGACCAGGCACGGGCAGGTCTTGAAAGGCTATATACAGCATTAAGAGACGTTCAACCAAACATGGACGTAGACACAAGGTCTCACGGTTATTTGGACAAGTTTGAATCGGCTATGAACGATGATTTTAATATGCCCATCGCCATTTCTGTATTGTTCGATATAGTTAGAGACATAAATAAGCAAGCCGACAAAAATAGTCAGATGACTCGAGACCTTGCGGGCATATTACGTAAGCTCGGATTAATCTTAGGTATTTTAGAGCAATCCCCAAGTGACTTTCTTCAAGGCGAACATGATCAGTCCTTTACCCTAAAAGTGGAAGCATTGATAGAAAAAAGAAAAGCCGCCAGAGAACAAAAAGACTGGGCAACGGCCGATGCTGTAAGGGACGAGCTAGACCAGCTCGGCGTCATACTGGAGGAAAGTAAGACTGCAACAAGCTGGCGCAAGGCTTAAGTTCTAGTCACGTCTACTTTTATTTTGAGCTTTTGACCTGGTTGCAAATACTTATTTTTATTTAGGCCGTTCCATTTAGTCAAATCAGAAATTCTTACCTTGAACCTGTTTGCTATTCTTGCAAGAGAATCACCCGAGCGAACGGTATATACTATGTTCCGCATGACCGGTGAGCTAGCGTCAGGAATGGGCACTTGGTCGGTCCATATGACCAAACTTGAACCGATTTTTAATCTGTCTGTTGGCGCCATCTTATTCCATCTTGCCAATTCTCTCACACCGACTTTGTGAGCCATTGCAATATCCCAAAGAGTATCGCCCGACTCAACGGTGTGTAAAATTTTGTGTTCAGCCCGTTTAATCGATTGGATCTTTGCCAACCGCTGATCTGCCGATAATGTATATGATGAGAGGTCTTTCAAAGACACGGGTACCAGTAAATAATCGTTTTTATAAATTACGTTATTGCGCATGTTATTAACTTGCTTAATCACTTTAATGCTGGTGTTGTATTTATTTGCTATCACTCCTAAGCTTTCGCCATTTTTAATTTTATGTCTCACCCAATTAAGGCGATCGCGTTCGCTGGTTTGCTCAAGATTAGCAGCAAACAATTCAACCTTCTCTATAGGCAAAAGCAACCTATGAGGACCGTCCGGGTCGGTAGCCCAGCGGTTGTATCCAGGGTTAAGGGCCTGTAGCTCTTTAATTGAAAGGCCTGCCATTTTTGCTGCTACAGCCAAATCTATCTGAGAGCCTACGTCGACTATTTCAAGTACAGGTGCATTGGCTATAATTGGCCAGTCAAAGTCGTAGGTTTGATGATTTCGCAAAATATCGGCTAATGCTAATAATTTTGGTACGTACGCTCGGGTCTCTCTAGGAAGTTTTAAGGACCAAAAATCTGTCGGTTTGCCCGCTCTCTCATTTTTGCGAATCGCTCTTTTAACCCTGCCTTCACCACTATTATAAGCGGCCAGAGCATGGAGCCAATCGCCATCGAAATATCTGTGTAAATATTGTAAATATTTTATAGCACCTTCAGTAGACGCCACGACGTCGCGTCTACCGTCATACCACCATGTTTGCTTCATGCCAAAACGTTTTCCAGTGCCTGGTATGAATTGCCACATGCCCGATGCTCTTCCGTGAGAATACGCAAACGGGTCAAATGCACTCTCAACGATAGGCAACAGTGCTAGTTCAAGGGGCATCTTTTCTTTTTCTAACTGTTCAACAATATAGTAAAGAAAGGGCTTTGCTCTAGTAGATACTCGCTGCATGTAAGCAGGATGCCTTAAATACCAATTGCGTTGTGCGTCTAAACGTGGCTGGTTAATAGGGATCTCGAAATTTAAGTGGTATTGGATCCGTTCCCAAAGGTTATTAAGAGAGTTTGGATCAATAGGATCGGGTTCTTCTAACGGAACGTCTACCACTTCTGTAGGATGAATTACTTTGACCACCCCTTCATTTAGTACTTCGCAATTTTCTATATTCTCGCCAATGTGCTCAGCACTTGGGCATGTGATAAATTCGTTTGGCTCAATTGTCTGAATATTGTCTTCAGCTACGCTTAAATCTGCAACTTCATCACTGACTTTGTTTGGTGGATCAAGTAGTTTGCATCCCGTAACGTTTACAATTGCAAGTCCAAATAAAACGACCGTAAAAACTTTCATAACACCCTTATACAATTTACATGAAATCGGAGTCAACATACTCAATTAGTTAAGCAATTAAAAATTGTCTTTTAACCTTCTTAGGTCGGCAAATGTGAGTATTTCCTTATTTTTTTGTTCAATCATACTGTGTGATCCTTCACTATTCAATTCATGCTCGACATTTACATTGTCTCTAATGTCGTCAATGTGACAACGTAAAAACGGATTAATTGCAAGTTCTTGTTCTATCGTGGAAGGCAGGGTGCATAGGTCTTCGGCTCGTTGGTCTTTGGCCCAGTTGAAATATTGTTTTAGGGTCGAATTGCTCGGTTCTACGCTAAGGGCAAATTTCAAGTTCGCAAGGGTGTATTCATGAGTGCAATATACTTTTAAATTAGGGGGTAACTTAGCCAGTTTTTGCAACGATTCGTAAAACACCTCAGGAGTGCCTTCAAACATTCTGCCGCAACCTCCTGAAAATAGGGTGTCGCCACAAAAAATCAATTCGTTATTCTTATAAACAATGTGGTCCAGCGTGTGTCCCGGCGTTTGCAAAACGTCAAAGCTCAAGTCGAAATAGGGCAGTTCAACGCGTTCTCCCTCAGCTAAACTGTATTCTATTTGATGGATCTTGGGATTATTTGGACCAAAGACTCTTACTTTAGGATAAGCCTTTATTAGCTCGTCTAGTCCACCAACGTGATCCCAATGGTGATGAGTAATTAGAATATCTGTCAGCGTAAGTTTCCGCTGTTCAATATACTTGATGACAGGTGCTGCGTCGCCTGGATCCACTACCATTGCATGGTTTCGGTCGTTTACACACCAAATGTAATTATCGGCAAATGCTCGGATCCCGCTTATTGTAAGCGTTTCATTTTGATTGTTTTTAATAATATTTTGATGCATGTTGTTAGGTTAATTATTGCCCAGAACTTATTGCTTATGATAATGTCTATTGTAGTACATTTGCTCAAAACTTTTAAAGGCTTTGAGCGCGATGCAACCTCAATCGATTAGGTGCGCTTTATGGTCATGAGACCCGCTCGAAGCAAAAAAGAGCTTGAATACCCTGACAACTGGCAACAATTAAGCCAAGGTGAACTAGCAAGAGATGAGCTTGAAAAAGCACTTGAACCTATAACTGAGCGAATATTTGGGTATTATTTGGTAAAAATAGGCAGTTTAAGTGGCCAAGTAAATCTAAGTAAATGCCCAATTAAAAATCAATATTCATGTTCCCCTAATATTACTGAACACAGTAACGTGCTTGCCAAGTCTTGCGAATTACCGTTTCAAAACAATAGCGTAGATGCATTTGTGTTGTTAGGTGAATTGGATTTTGCTCACGACCCACATCAAATAGTTCGAGAAATTGACAGAGCCATCACCTCAGATGGACGAATCGTAATTGCTGGGTTTAATCCGTTCAGCATTGCAGGTGTGATTAAATACCTTCCAATCAATCGGAAAAACATACTCCATGAAGGTCGTTTTTTCACGTCCTCTAGAATCAAAGATTGGTTGGCATTACTGAATTTTGAAATTGTTCAGCAAGACCATATTGTGTATTCCTCATTATTTATGCGTAACAGTCTCAACAGCGAGAGTAGAATACAACGCTACTTCAAGAAGTATCTCCCTTGGTTTTCTTCAATGTACATTATTGAAGCAAGAAAACGAGAAATACCGCTTTCACCCATTAAACCGGCGTGGACACTGCAGCCTAAATTTAACGTTTCTACCGCTGCTGCAAGGCAATCGGAAGTTAACGTATCTTCAGCGGCAAAGGTTCATCAACTGGTTGAACGAGATTAATACAAGTTATTCACTTGGTAACATAGTTAAATAAAGAGCTTGCTGAGAATAATGTGTAAGAATTACATGAATGTGTAATGTTGCTCGATTTTTCCACAACATCAAAAAAATGCTCTGATGTCAAATCACTCCTCTTCCTTTTCTGGTAAGCGTTTGAGCTAGCACCTATAGTTTTATTATTTGGCATGGTAATGGCTACTCTATTCTCAATTGGTCAGATTAATCGACAGAGTGATTAGCTGATTTAAAGTACATGTGTACAAAAAGGAGATCTCTAGATGAAACAAGCAATAGTCTTAGCCGCAAATAGCAGTGAAGCCATGATTTATAAGTATGCTCAAGAGGGCAAAAAGCTCACGTTGCAAAAACATATTTCCAACGATATTTCTTCTCAACAAGAACAAGATTTAGTTACTGATAGGCCGGGCTCTATGTCTGCGGGAGGCGAATTTATCCAAGGTAAAGATGCGATGTCGCCATCCTCAACAAAAGAACGCGAAAAGGAGATATTTGCAAAACACATTGTAGACATGCTTAATGACTTGAGAACGTCTAATAAAGTGGCAAGCATCGATATAGTAGCAGACCCCAGTATGTTGGGCTTTATACGAGAAAATATGGAGTCTCCATTGCGCAAGCTAATAGACCAAGTAATAAGCAAAGACGGTACAGTAAAACTTGCAGAGGACCTGCATAGCGACCTGAGAGAGCGGACTCATTAACGTAAATGACGACGGACAGTAATTTATGCACAGTATCGATGGCAGTGGAGTAATATACTGCTATCGTTACTCTATTAATAATGATCGGTTATCTGAATTTTAAGGTTGGAATTCATTAAAATGCATCATGCTAAATGGTAGTTAACTTGCCAAAAACACTAAATAACAATAACCCCATATTAGCTATAATTATATCCATGGAAAATTAGTTTGATTATCGGATTTTTTTAGAATAAGTTGAGGTCAGAAATAAGTGTTTCAACGATTGAACCGGCTGCCCAAGATAATGGAATACTAATAGCTAGTAAAATTCCCTTAGCTCCCTAAGGAAGGTTTATAGGCCATTCCGACGTCGCATTAATCTCTTCCTTGGTAGACATTAATCATGCAAGCTTGCGAATACTGTCGCTGTTTTCAAAAACTTGAGTTTGGACACTAATCTCGTGTTCGACCATTAATCTGCTTATTGCACTATTTATTCTGTCTACCGCTAGTTTTTTCTGCACTGTAAATTGTTTTTATAGTATTTTATGGGTCGACCAACATGATTAAAAATACTAGAGTAAGAAAATACATTAGTCTTTGGTATACCGAAAATTACCTTTCGACATGTTAGTAAATAGTTTGTTATTTGTATCGGCGATTTCAATGCAAATCGAGTGAAAATCAATGCCGGTGTATTCGTCATTCAACTTTTAATTCTAAGCAGTTAGTCTATTCTATGGGTAGTGGTACACAAGAAAAGGAGAGTTTGAATGAAGCAAGCACAGACGCTTTTTGTAATAATCTTTACTATATTGATGATAAGAGAAGCAAGCGCTCAGGTTGATACCAAGACCAACTCTGAGATGGCTACGAATATGATGATCTGTAGTCAGCAACAAGCGACCAAATGCTCCGAGATATGCAGAAAAGCCTATCGGTCCTTTTCGGATAACCCTTCAGGTAATCAAAAACTTATTGCCCAGTGCCAAGTGCTTGTAGAACCTGTTCGTTTAGAAGCTGAAGCGCAAAAACAGGCTCGAAAGTCTATAAGACACAGGAAGAAAGAGGCAGGAGCGATCTTAAGAAAATGCAGAGGCAAGAACAAAGATGACTGTCGTCGAAGTTGTAAACTAGCCCTTGAACAAGCAGAGGATCAAACTTTATTTGAGGCATGTCGTGCCGCACAGCCCCCCTCTATTAAACCAAAAAAGCACCCTGGTATCTTGAGCTTCGCTAAACGAGCAGAGCGTATGGAGACGTACGCGCAATACTGTGAAGCAAAAAAAGCTAGCGGGCAATTTTCAAGAGGGGATCGTGGCGGACTGGAATATTGTATAAATGCGTGCCGAAATAGCCATGTTACTGACTCACGCATTCCGAAAGAGCAGCAGGAAAGTTATCTTGAAAATTGTGAAAGAAGCTACAACATGCTGCGAGCAAACTTCGGTGATTAATCGCTGGGTAATTAAGAGACGACAAAATCGCTTGGTGTTAACATGTTTATATATTCGACAATCATCTAATACAAAAACACGAGTGAACGTTTTATTCTGACGCGGTTTTTCATCGTGAGCACGCTTATCCAGGAAGACAATAGATTGTCCTGATCTTCAGACTAAGATCAGAAAGTGGATTTATTTGCACTTTGCGATAACTGTGTCGATGGGGACATTATTAATGCAGTAACAATTAACAAGGAGCCGTTAATGCGTATTTTAATTCTTTTTATATTCTTTTTTTCCGATATTTCTCATCTTCAAGCGACAGAACAAGTTGACCCCGCTCAAATCCCATTAACATCATTTTTTGCTAATTCAAAATTTAACAATATGGTTCTATCCAAAGATGGCAAGCACATCGCCATTTTGTACTCTGAAGGTAATTCTAGCTCCGTAGCGATTATGACGGCAGATTTGAAAAAAGTGCTTTCAAGAATTAATTTTGGGGAATACAAATACATTACATCGGTGACTTGGCTAACTACAGAGCGATATATGTTGTCCTATCGTAAACAAGTCGGTTATCTGGATAATAGAACAACGAACAATATTTGGGTCGCCTACGATATAGATGGGGACAATGGACGTAAATTAATGACCCCAAAACGAGCCAGATACAGCCTAGTGAGTACACTGCCTAATAACCCAGAAAAAATCTTAGTCAGTAAAAAATTTACTTATGGTGAAATAGAGAACTCATATGCGGCTTACGAGGGCGCCAAGCTTTTCCATATAGACATAGATTCTGGAAGAGAAAAGTATTTATCAGACGATGTAAAAGATGCCATTGGATATGCAGCTGATACACTTGGCAATCCTCGAGCTGCCATAATATTTACTGAGGAATCGTTTGAAAATGCCATTGAAACAGGCAACATGGTAACTCAATTAGCGATCAAACGAACCCCCAGTAGTTCATGGGAAAAGGTCGATTTGCCGTTGTTTGGCAAAGATACTGACGGAGCATCTGCAAGCCTTTTAGGATTTGATAAAACCAATTCTCATATTTATGTCGCATCTAATCTTAATTCGTCAGTCAGTGACATTTATTCTGTGAACATCAATACGCTTAAGACCACGCTGATTCATGATGAGCACGTGGCGCAATTATCCGGGTTAGGGTATTTTTATCATAAAGGGTTGGAAAGTGTTGCCATTTCATCCGACTATAACCGTCTAGTGTTTTTGTCAAAAGACAGCGAAATGAAAAAATTAATGACGCTGTTATATGCATCTTTTAATGTAGATGAGAAAACGACAGACATTCAAATCACCTCATTCACCGACGATGGCAATCAATTATTGGTCAAAATGTCTTCTGATAAAGACCCAGGTATCTTTTACTTATTCAATCGTGGCTTAGATGGCAGCAAACCAGAGCTCCGTTTATTGGATGTCGCCAATAGCGCCATAGACCCAAGCCAAATGGCCTCAATGGTCCCGTTTACATTTGATACTAGAGATGAAACAACTCTTCACGGTTATTATGTGCTCCCTAAAACGGGAGAGCCTCCGTTTCCAATGGTTCAAATTATTCATGGTGGCCCACATGGCGTGAGAAATTTTTGGGGATGGGACCGAGAAGCACAATTTTTAGCCAGTCGCGGGTATGCAGTCGTTAAAGTCAATTTTAGGGGCTCTGGTGGCTATGGCCAAGAGTTTGAACAATCTGGCTATCTCGAATGGGGCGGCAAAATGGTCGACGATATGACAGATACTACCATGTGGATGGTTAACCAAGGATTAGCAGATATCGATAGATTATGCGTTTATGGCGCGTCATATGGCGGATATGGTGCGTTGCAAAGTTTGGTAAGAGAGCCAGACCTTTATAAATGCGGCATTGGTTATGTAGGCGTCTATTCACTGCCAGAATTGAAAGATTCAGGTGATACTAGAAAATCCAAATTTGGCAGGAACTATCTTAATCGAGTGATTGGTAACAATGAAGAACAAATGCGTAGATTTTCTCCAGCTTTCAATGTGGATAAGATAAAGGCTGCTTTGTTTATAGCTCATGGGAGCGAAGACATTCGAGTCCCAATGGAACAATACAAAGTGCTTTCAGATAATTTAAATAAAGCCGGTAAACCATATATTTCTATGGTGAGAGAAGAAGGACACGGTTTCGCTAAAGATACCAATCGTTATGATTTTTATGCCACTATGGAGTCATTCTTTGAGCAACATTTGAAAAAATGAGCCGATATGACTTCTTCTTTTGGGGGGCAATATCCTGCGCTTTTTGAGGTTTAGAGTTTGTGTAATAATTGCTGGGCTGGGAGTGATATACAATTTATTCTAACAGTCCGGTCCAACACCCATTACAGTCATTTTACCTTAAATACTCATCGATTATGATGGTTAAGTTTATGTGCTTGCTGTGAACGAATTACACACTCAGATTACTCGATAATTCCCGCTTTGTTTTCTACGCAACAAGTACCTTTACTTACAAAAAACTCAGGGCCTAAAGCCATTATTGTTTAAAGGAAAAACTATTTTGAAAAAAAAGTTTTATTATTCGAACTAAGAATAAATCTTGATTTCCAACCCTAGAATTCACTTAGCCGAATAATCTTTCCTCAAATAATTGATATTTGAACATTTCGCCTATACATTTGTGATAATTCACGGGCGATATTGTATTTGTTACAATTTCTTCTTTTACCAACATCCATAAATAAAATATTTATCCTACCAAGGAGCTTAATACATGCTCTCATTGCCCAGAGACTGTCCAGTAACTCTTAACCTTCTCGGCATCAATCTAATTTTGTTTGCCGCACAATTTCTATCACAAGATTTAGTCACTAATTTAGGCCTATTGTACGGACCTTACGTTGAAAGGGGAGAGTTTTGGCGAGTACTTAGCTCTGGATTTCTTCATGGCGGTTTACTGCATTTAGCGTTCAATATGTATTTGCTATATGTGATGGGTCCGCAACTTGAGAGAAACCTTGGGAGCGCTCGTTTTAGTTTAATGTATTTTGGCTCTTTAATAGGAGGCTCTTTATTTGTGCTAGCGTTCGCCTTTAATCAACCCACGCTCGGAGCATCTGGTGCAGTGCTAGGCCTCGCCGGTGCTATGTTTGTGGCTTTATCTTCAAGAGGTGTCAGCGCCAAAGACTCGCCTTTCTTCGGTCTGGTGGTGCTCAATCTACTTTTTCCGCTTTTAGTTCCCGGCATTTCGTTTTGGGGACACCTTGGAGGGGCGCTTATTGGAGGCCTTATGGCGTTTGTGATGGTATGGTTGCCTGAACGAAGTCGAGGAAGAAAGCCGTTTAGAAATATATCCGTAGGGGTTGCTATCCTTATTTTGCTAATAGTGGCTTGCTTTTTAGTGGTCTAGCGTAATTGGTTATCCGAGGCTAACCGCGCTGTTGAGCGCGGTTTCTGCCTTGCTTCTCGTTATAGCGGTTATATTGGTTATAACATTGCTATTGAAAAAAGATATCAAATGTAATGAATGTTGGCGCTATTTCACTTTCATTCCAGCGGTGGCGCCAGAATGAGGCTCGAGTATATACAAATCTTTGCCTCCAGGACCCGCAGCCAGAACCATGCCTTCAGACATACCGAAGCGCATTTTTCTGGGCGCTAAATTAGCCACCATTACAGTGTGTTTGCCGATGAGATCGTCGGGTGAATAAGCCGATTTAATGCCCGCAAACACCTGTTTTACACCAGAGCCAATATCTAGCTCGAGTCTAAGCAGTTTATCTGCTTTTTCCACATGTTCTGCATTCACAATTTTTGCTACTCTAAGATCAATTTTGGCAAAATCCTCAAATGTAATTGTGTCCGCTATAGGCTCAACGTCTGTAGTTGCTTGTTTTATTGCTGTGGCCTGTTCAGTATTCGATTTTAGGTTTTCTTTGGATGCTTCAATCATGGTATTCACTTTGTCTGAGTCTACGCGTTGTAACATAGCCTTAAATTTGTTGATAGAGTGGCCTAGTTTGATTTCATCAATACTGCCCCAACTAAAAGTATCATTTAAGAAAACTTGAGAATCATTAGCAAGCTTAGGCACAACAGGGGTTAGATAAATCATCAAAATTCTAAATAGATGAATACCCATTGAACATACGTCGTGAGTAAGCGTTTGTTTGGTTTCGTCTTTGATCGTGACCCAAGGCGCCTTGGCATCAATATACTGATTAGCCTTATCGGCTAATGCCATTATGTCTCGTATTGCTTTGTGATACTGGCGCGATTCAATATGCTGAGCAATGGCTATTTGAGCTTGTTGAAATTCAGCTAAAAGCGATTGATTTTCTATATTGTTGGATAATTTTCCATTAAACTTTTTAGTGATAAAACCGGCGCAACGAGATGCAATATTAACGACTTTACCGACAAGATCAGCGTTTACCTTTTGTACAAAATCTTCAAAATTCAAGTCGATGTCGCTTACACCATCGTTCAACTTACTAGCAAAGTAATATCTCAAATATTCTGGGTTTAAGTGGTCTAAATAGGTTCTTCCTTTTATAAAAGTCCCTTTTGATTTTGACATCTTAGAGCCGTTCACCGTTACAAACCCATGAATGTTCACGCCGGTTGGCTTCCTAAATCCAGCTCCTTCGAGCATGGCTGGCCAAAATAAACAGTGAAAATAAGTAATATCTT
Organism: Glaciecola sp.; assembly: GCA_965660815.1. Taxonomy (GTDB): domain Bacteria; phylum Pseudomonadota; class Gammaproteobacteria; order Enterobacterales; family Alteromonadaceae; genus Glaciecola. The sequence goes on along the minus strand of CBFIBG010000097.1, from coordinate 102,676 downwards.
TGCCGATAAAATGATACAACTCGGTATCGTTATTGGTGCTCCAAAACTCAGTGTCATCGAAACCTTTTTGGTTGGCTAAATTCTTAAAGCTGGCCATATAGCCAACGGGCGCATCAACCCAAACATAGAAGTATTTATTAGGAGCGTTCGGAATTTCAAAGCCAAAGTAGGGCGCATCGCGACTTATATCCCACTGCTGTAGACCTTGCTCAAACCATTCTTCTAATTTATTAGCCATTTCATTTTGTATGGCACCAGAGCGTATCCAGTCTTTAAGCATGCCTTCAAATTTCGGCAGATCAAAAAAGAAATGTTCAGAGTCTTTTAATACAGGTGTCGCCCCGGATACTACAGAGCGCGGGTTTTTTAATTCTGTTGGGCTATAGGTTGCTCCGCAGCTATCACAACTGTCTCCATTTTGGTCTTCGCTGCCGCATTCTGGACATGTGCCTTTTACGAATCGGTCCGGCAAAAACATGTGCTTTTCGGGGTCGAACAACTGACTAATAGTTCTTTTTGAAATATACCCATTTTCGTTTAGCCGATTGTAAACCAGCTCACACAGTTCTTTGTTTTCTGGAGAATGAGTAACGTAATAATTATCGTACTCAACAAGAAAGTCTTTTAAATCCTGCTCATGCTCTGCTCGCGTTTGCTCAACCATTTGCTCTGGTGTGATCCCAAGCTCTTGAGCTTTAAGCATTACAGGGGTTCCGTGCGCATCGTCAGCACATACGCTGTAGCATTGGTGGCCTCTTAAACGTTGAAATCTTACCCATATGTCTGTCTGTATATGCTCTAACAAATGACCTAAATGAATGGAGCCGTTTGCATAAGGTAAAGCGCTGGTAACGAGAATGCGGCGCTGCTGAGATTGCATGTTTTAAAATACCTTTGTTTCTTGAATCTAGGCGGGGGATGTTATCTGAATATGACTTTTTTTTCATCCAGAAATAGTCATAATCGCAGTAATTAATCGCTCAGCGAATATTTTACGCCAAATCACAGTTGTATTAGGTTATATAATTGCTCAACGGCGGTATTTTATTCTAAGATTGTGTTTCCATTACAAGACAAAAGGGTTGAGTTTGAAATTCTTTAACAAAGAGAAAACACTGAATACCGAAAACATTAAAAAAAACCTAGGGGCTATTTTTAGTTTTACCTCAATAGACCTTTTTCAAGTAACAATTAAAGATGACAAAGTCAGCATTGCTATGCCTTTCGTGGTGAATTCGGTATGGCCAACCGTGGTAAAGAAGTTAAATGAAAGTTTCGGACAGCATACTAGTTTTTGTCTTGACTATAACATCCCTATTTTTGAAGTTAAAAAGCCTATTATTAATAATATCAAAAATATAATCGCCGTATCTTCTGGAAAAGGTGGAGTAGGCAAATCAGCCAGCGCGCTGAATCTTGCGCTTGCACTTAAGCAAGAAGGGGCTCGAGTAGGCATATTAGACGCTGATATTTACGGTCCATCTATTCCTATAATGTTAGGCACTCAAAATGAATCTCCTCAAAGTCCAGACAACAAATTAATGTACCCAATCAAGGCCCATGGACTAGTCTCTAATTCAATTGGTTATTTGGTCAAAAATGAACATGCGTCTATCTGGCGGGGACCTATGGCGAGCAAAGCGCTCAATCAATTACTTACTGAAACTCAATGGCCGTTGTTAGACTACCTCATTGTAGATATGCCTCCGGGTACCGGCGACATTCAACTTACCATGTGTCAACAACTGCCATTAACCGCTGCTGTGGTTGTCACCACTCCCCAAGACATAGCACTTTCAGATGCAGGTAAGGGCATTGCCATGTTTGACAAACTTGAAATTCCAGTTTTGGGTTTGATTGAAAATATGAGTTATTTTGAATGTGAAAAATGCCATCATCGAAGTGATGTGTTTTCCAGTAAAGGAGCACAAAAGTTATCTCAGAAATACTCTCTTGACATATTAGCAGAGGTCCCACTTAATACTAAAATAAGAGAGTATGCTGACTCTGGCAAGTCGCTATTAGATGAGCATCCCCTCGATCATATTTCTGTCATTTATAAACAAGCTGCAATGGATTTGAGTAAAAATTTGTGCGAACAAACTCAAGTCATGCAAGCGGCAGCAAACATGGCAAGTTCAATTGAAATAACGCGTTTGGATTAGATTTATGACAATACGCAAAATTGTGCGATAATCTAAAACTATGCAGGATGCAGAGGAAATGCGCCTGTTCAGCAATATTTTATAAATTCTTAACTATAAAGAAGTAGACCATGCGACTGTGTGATAAAGACATTAAAAAGCATCTAGCTTATGGTGACATTAAAATTGTGCCGGCTGTTGATGAAAGTCAAATTAGTGGACTGACTGTGGATGTTAGGCTGGGCAATAAGTTTAGAGTATTTGAAGACCATCAGGCACCTTATATAGATTTAAGCGGTGCAAAACCTGAGGTTCAGGCCGCATTGGATAATGTTATGAGTGATGAAATTGAAATTGCTGATAATAAAGCCTTTTTCTTACATCCTGGCGAATTGGCGATTGCTGTCACTTATGAATCGATTACCCTTCCAAGTAACATGGTGGGTTGGTTAGATGGGCGTTCATCACTCGCCAGATTGGGTCTAATGGTGCACGTTACTGCACATCGAATCGATCCGGGTTGGTCAGGCAATATTGTGTTAGAGTTTTTCAATTCTGGAAAATTGCCATTGGCGTTAAAACCTAAAATGAAAATAGGCGCACTCAGCTTTGAGTTGCTATCTGACCACGCAGAAAAGCCATATAATTCTCGCAACGACGCAAAATATAGAGATCAGTCAGGTGCCGTTGCTAGCAGAATAGGCGCAGACGATTAATTTTACTGCAGTTGATTTTAATATCTTGGTATAGAATTAGAAAACACTAGATATTTGTGTCTAGATGCCTATAATACGCAACTTCGGTCGGTGTGTGGCGCAGCTTGGTAGCGCACTGTCATGGGGTGTCAGGGGTCGTTGGTTCGAATCCAATCACACCGACCAACTTCTCTGCTCTCCAGCTAATTGATTTTTTCGGCTCTACCCACTAACGGGGGATCAGTATTCATCTCACTCTGCTTATTATTCCATTCCATCCGTAATGAGTTATCACTCAGGTGTACAACACAACGTCCATTAAATCAAAAAATTTAACGGTTTTCATAAAATTTTCATAATAGTTGTAATAATATTAAACTTGCTTAAATATGTATACAAAAGGCCGATAATATCTGTATTCAACTAAATCGATGTAGCAGGATTTCTTCACTTGGCTGATTTTGCAACCCGACGTAAAACGTTTTTCTTTACTGGTGTATTCATTACGAGCGTTGTCATAATTACGGTCGCTTATGCAATCGTTTCGTTAATGCAAACCGCGCAAAAGGAATACGATGAAAAAATACGCGAACTCCACAAAATTGAAAATTTGGCATTAGATATTCAATACACATTTAAGCTACAGGTTCAGGAGTGGAAAAACATTTTATTGCGCGGTGACAACCAGAGTTCTTTTGAAAAATACTATGTTTCTTTTAGTTATCAACACGATTTAACCCAGCAAAAAACTGATGAATTAATTAACAGTCTTAGGTCCGATTCCAACATATTAAATTACGCTACTGATTTTAAACAACAGCACAAAGACTTACTCGTTCAATATCAGAACGCCTTGGATATTTTTACTAGTAATCAGTTTGACGCAAAGCTTGCAGATAAAACCGTGCGGGGCATAGATAGAGTGCCCGATAAATTGTTAATTGAGCTGGCAAAGCAGTTAGAGTTTGAGTTAGATCGCCTTCAAATTACCCTTAATAAAGAACTCTCCAATACTAAAGCTCAACTTGGTATCGCATTTTTTGCAATACAAGGTCTTTTGTGCTTAATTTTAGTTCGTTTGACGGGTAGATTGTTGACTTTGTCCCTAACTCACAAGGTAACTGGGCTTTATAATCGCAATTATTTTATTGAAAGTATTAACGATTGTTTAAATGCAAATCGTAGGGCAACAGTAGCTATTATCGATATAGACGAATTCAAAATCATCAATGAAACTTGTGGTAACGTCGGTGGCGATAAATATTTAAAAAAGATAGGCCTGTTAATAACTGATCTCATAAAACAAAACGGCAAGGTGTTTAGCATTGGTGCAGATTTAACCGCGGTTATCATGTATCTGCCGCACGATGAATGCTTAGAAAAACTTAACGAAATTGCTAATCGAATAGAGAACTTTAAATTCCGTTGGAGTGATATCAGTTTGTCTTTAAAGTGTTCTATTATCTCATACCGAGTTAATTCAAAAGCCAAAGAGTCGGTCGAAAGTGTCCTCAATGATCTTTACGTAGGGCTACAAGTGGTTAAAGAAGATGCCAACAATGCACTAGTAGATTTTAACAAAAAGGACTCTGGCATTGCGTGGTTGCAAAAGCAGTTGAGAATGGTCCATCGGATTACCAGCATTTTGGAAAACAAAGATGCGGTCCTGTTTTATCAAGGTATTCATCCTATCCAAGAGGAAAGGGGTGACGTTTACTTTGAAGTGCTTCTTAGACTGAAGAATAAAGATGGTGAATATGTTTCACCAGGTCTTTTTCTGCAAACAGCAGAGCGATTTAAATTAATTAAAAAAGTTGATCAGTATGTAATAAGTCAGCTGCTAGTCTATTTGGCTGAGCAACCTGATGATCGCTCTTATTCAATCAACCTGTCTGGTCAAACCCTATCTGATAGCTCATCTGTCGAATTTTTCGAATCGACCTTTCAAAATGTAAATATAGATTTAAGTCGACTAAGCTTTGAGATAACTGAGTCTGATGTCATAACCAATATCGACTCTGCAAGATTAGTAATTCAATGTCTTCAACAGTTTGGATGCAAAGTTGTACTTGATGATTTTGGCTCGGGCATGTCGTCTTATGCCTACATAGCAGATATGAAAGTCAGCACAATAAAGATAGATGGTGTTTTTGTACAAGGTTTGCCTAATAAAACTTCCAATTTGGCCATTATCAAATCGATTGTTGCGCTGGCGCGTGAAATGTCTATTGATACGGTCGCCGAATTTGTTGAGACACAGGCTGAACTAGATTTATTGAAACAAGCTGGAGTGGGTTACGCACAAGGCTTTTACTTACACCGTCCCGCATTGCTAGTTGACCCTAGTAAAAGGTCACCACTGACTAGAAAACGTGATAGTAAATTGCAAAATAATGACAAGCAGCACCCGCAACCACAAAAATATGCCATAGAGCATGACTAAAATCTCGGCTCTTAAGCAAATACAATGGAATACCCGCGCTATAGCAAAGTCCGCCTACCAATAAAAGCGTAAACCCTATTGGACTAAGCGATTGATATATAGGATAGATCATAAACAGTGCCATCCATCCCATAACTGCATAGGTGCTGATGGAAATTTTAGGGTATTTATTGCCCATCGTGAGTTTAAAAATTATACCTAATACTGCGATTAACCAGATTACTCCGGCAGCGACCTGGGCATACCAAGTGTCCATAGATTTGAGTAAAAACGGTGTATAGCTTCCAGCGATTAGGAGGTAAATAGCAATATGATCGACTTTTCGTAGTACTTTTTTCAATTCGCTCTTACTTATCGCGTGATAAATACTCGAGCTAAGGAACATCAAAGCTAAACTCATTCCATATATTATAGTTATCACGTAATCTAAGGAAGAAACAGATTTATTCAATAAAAAAATAAGTCCAACAATAGAGAGAATGAAGCCAATCGCATGTGACAGCACATTAAGCACCTCTTCTCTAGACGAATATAAATGATTTGAAAAATGCCAATCTGTTTTTTTAGGTAGCACTGCACACTCTTATTGCGAAATTTTTGATAGGATACCTTTTCAGCGTACAAGTGTACACTGAAAAAGTATTAAATAAATCGAATCAAAATTTCCGAGGGAACGAGGTTAACTCATCCGATGGCGTAAGATGCAATAAAGCATCAAATAACAAATGTGATACTTCGTTAAGCATATCTTCATTACTGTCAGGGTGAGATTCTAAGCTATTAGTTTGTAACATAACTTCGATTATCTCTGACGCTTGGCTAACCAGGTTAAGCACTACTATATGGTCGCTTTTTTCGTTTGTATTATTGTCTTCTGTTACCGTAATTTGTATGGTTTTTGTAGAGTTACTCACTTTATTTCCTTGTGATAAGTTGTCAGAGGTTACAGTATAGTCGTTGATGAGAATGCGTATAACTGTATTCAAGCATTAGATTTGCTATTTATAACAATAAGCACAAATTTGGCGATGCGTGGCAGACGAGAAATTAGACTGGTCGTTTAACAGCAGTTTTCACTAAAGAAATAATTATTTCTCTGTTACCACTTTCATGTTAAGCAAAAAAGCCAGCGGCTAGCGCTGGCTTTGGTAAAGTTTGCGGTTATTAGATAGCGTTATTTCACTTCAACGCCAGCTGCTTGCTGGTCTGCGTGATAGCTTGATCGAACCATAGGTCCGCATGCAGCCTGTGAAAACCCAATGTGTTTAGCGTAATCACCAAGCGCATCAAACTCGGCTGGAGTAACGTATCGTTTAACCGGGTAGTGGTGCTTGCTTGGCTGTAAATATTGTCCAAGCGTAAGCATGTCCACGTCGTGGGCTCGTAAGTCGTCCAGTACTTGTTTCATTTCGTCGCTTTCTTCGCCCATGCCCATCATCAACCCCGATTTTGTCGGTATATCTGGATGTTGCATTTTGAATTTTTTCAATAATTCAAGCGACCATTTATAGTTAGCACCAGGTCGACATTCACGATAAAGACGAGGTATCGTTTCTAGATTATGGTTAAATACGTCGGGTACGCCTTGTTTGAAAATCTCTAAGGCTCTATCCATTCTTCCTCGAAAATCAGGTACTAGCACTTCAATTTTCGTATTTGGGCTATGCTGCCTAATGGCATTGATACAATCAACAAAATGCTGAGCGCCTCCGTCCCTCAAATCGTCTCTGTCTACAGACGTGATAACTACATAGCGTAATTCCATTTCAGCTATCGTTTTAGCCAGTTTTTCTGGTTCTTCAGCACTTGGGGGGAGTGGCTTCCCATGCGCAACATCGCAAAAAGGGCAACGTCGAGTACAGATGTCGCCCAAAATCATGAAAGTTGCTGTTCCATGATTAAAGCACTCTGCTAAATTTGGACAACTTGCTTCTTCGCACACAGAATGCAAAGAGTTTTTGCGCAGTGTTCGTTTTATTTTATCTATTCTATCTGTTGTGCTTGGTAATTTTACTTTTATCCAAGACGGCTTTCTCAACATTTCGGCCTTTTCTGTCGGCACTATACTGATAGGAATATGTTTAACTTTTTCTTCATCACGAAGCTTAACACCGGCTTGTGGTCGCGAATTACTCATCAAAACCTACTTTATGTTTAATTAAATCTATGTTTAAAAGATTACAAAAATTGTTAGCAACTGCTTTTTTGGCTTTTGCCATATTAGCATTGCCACCTAATCGTGCACTATCGGTCATTTCTAAACCAGCATACCCACAGGGGTTAATGCGACTAAAAGGTGATAAATCCATATCGACGTTAAAGGCTAGCCCATGGAAAGAACAACCCTTTCTTATTCTTAAACCCACCGAACATATTTTCTTTTCATCAACGTAAACACCAGGTGCATCTGCTTTCGCATACGCCTTTATTGTATCATTTTTCAACGTATCAACGATACATTGTTCTAACGCAGATACTAAGTCTCGAACCCCTATTTTACGTCTTCTGACGTTTATTAATATGTACATCATGAGCTGTCCAGGACCGTGATAGGTCACCTGTCCCCCCCTATCCACAGGGACTACAGGTATATCTCCAGGGGCTAATATATGCTCTTGCTTTCCTGCTTGCCCTTGAGTAAATACTCTTTCATGCTCAGTAAGCCATATCTCATCAAATGTATTTTCGTCTCGCGTATTGGTAAATTCCTGCATTTTCTGCCAGACGGGCATGTACAACTGGGTTCCTAAATCCCTTACTAGAACATAGTTGTCATTGTTATTTTCCAAGAATACACACTCACTAATTTAAAAATGCTTGTCGTCAAAGCGTATACGACTGACTACAGCACTACTCTCACTAAATCCAGCTTTGCTAGCTCTGTATATATAGATTCCATATGTTCTTTGCTGGTTACCTTCACTGGTAAAGAAAGTGCATGATAGTTGCCTTTGCGGCTGGCCTTAACTGCCACGGAGTAATCTCCAGGAGCCAGTTGTTGCAATCGGCTAATAACTTGGTCTGGAAAATCTTTGTCGGCCACGCCCATTACTTTAAAAGTTTGTATACATGGAAATGACAGTAGCTGGTCAAAATGCGTATCCATTATTCAAGCCCTAATTGTAAGCTGATCCAATCCATTGCTTGGTCAACAAGACCCCCTTCTTGCACTTCTTCGAGAGTAACAAGCGGATAAGTGGCCAACTGCTCCCCATCAAGCTCAATGGTTAATATCCCAACTTCACTTCCTTTAGCTATTGGCGCTTGCAATGTTTGAGATAGCTCGAAGTTGGCCTGTAAAGAATTCGCTTGACCTCTAGGTATAGTCATAGCGGTTGATTGATTTATGCCTAAGTTGACAGTGTCTTTGTCACCCATATAGATGCGATGGGATGCAAAAACGTGTCCTGCAGCATAGGGAACAACTGACTCAAAAAATCTAAAGCCATAGCGTAATAATTTTTTATTCTCAGCTTTTCTTGAACGCTCACTTTCCGTTCCCATAACTACTGAAATTAGTCGCATATCGCCTTGTGTGGCCGAGGTGATTAAGCTATATCCAGCATCGGACGTGTGTCCTGTTTTGATGCCATCTACGTTCAAACTTTTGTCCCACAATAAACTGTTTCGATTAAATTGTTTGATATCGTTGTAGGTAAATTCGCGCTGACTATATATTTTGTACATATCAGGAGTTTCTTCAATCAGAGCAGATGATAAGGTTGCCATATCTCTAGGGGATGTATAGTGGTCTGCATCATGCAATCCATGACTGTTTACGAAGTTAGTCGCTGTCATACCTAAACTCTGTGCGTAGGCATTCATCATACTGGCAAAAGCACTTTCACTGCCTGCTATATGTTCTGCAATGGCGACACATGCATCGTTTCCTGATTGAACGATAATCCCTTGGAGGAGATCCCTTACCGATACTTTGGTTCCTACTTCAATGAACATTTTTGATGAGTCAGGGAAGTTTTTAGCCCAAGCGTTCTCTGATATCGTAACTTGGTCGTCAATGCTTATGTTTCCAGCTTGTAGTTCTTTTCCCACTACATATATGGTCATGATTTTAGTCAAACTAGCAGGTGCGAGTCGTTGATCGACATTCTTCTCAGCAATAATATGACCCGTAGAATGGTCGATTAGCAAATATCCGCCCGCCGCTACGCTTGGGGGAGGAGGGATGACAATTGCTGCATTAATATTGAAGCTTATTAAAAGAAGAAATAAGCACATTAAAAAGTTTTGACGCATTCTTTATCCCAATTGTATTAGTAATGAAATCCTGCACGCCCCAAATTGAGGCATAAAGGATCTTGATTAAGTGTATATTATGGTAAAATCAATGTTGCGTATTTTACCTGCTTTGGTTCCAATGTCGAGTTGAGGAGGCGATAAAGCCTAATATTTATACCCTGCGTAAATACATACTTTTAGTGGCCTAAAAGAGATTTTAGTTCATCGACCACCTTGATTTGTTCCACCAAAAATGATGTGGCTTGATTGTTCAAGGATTCAGGGCATCAATTGCACTGTAAAGGCGTCATCGAACCCGATTTTTTTTAGCTCTTGTATCAATTGTTTTGCCCGCTGCTCACTATTAATAGGGCCTATGTGTAATTTGTAAATGTCATTTGTCTTTGGAGTGATCGTGGGCACCTGCAATAGCTTTGCAATTCCCGTGGCTAAGTTTTCAGCTTTTTCCTTGTTTTGTAGGGCCAATACCTGGACAAATAATCCTGTAAAATTATGAGTTATGTCTAGTTCGCTGAAATCGCTACTAGTATTGTTTACAATAGCTTGGACGTTATGCCTAGGATTATCCGACAGACTTGTCACTTGATGCTCACCTTTTTGCGAACTATCCACTAGAGAATTATTAGCAATTTCTAAATTTTGTTTGGCATTTTCTTGTAAAGGGGAATAGGGTTTTTTAATCAATTGTCCATTTTGACTGATATAAATACTGGGGTCGTCTCCAATGGTAATGTCGCCGTTTTCTTGAACGTAAATAACGTCCATTTTTATATCGGTTACGCCATATTTATGAAATCCCAATTTTTTTGCTGCCCCGTAACTTAAATCCAATATACGATCTTCATGAAAAGGCCCTCTATCATTCACTCGCACAATGGTCGATTTGTTTGTATGCAAATTGGTAACTTTCACAAAAGAGGGTAGGGGTAAGGTTTTATGCGCGGCAGTTAAGGCAAACATATCGAATATTTCACCGTTCGCTGTAGTATGGCCGTGGAATTTTTCACCATACCAAGATGCCTGACCCACTTGGCTAACACCTTTTGCAGTTTTTAATGGAATGTACTGTTTGCCGTTTATCGAGTATGGCCTACTTGTCCAAATATTGGGTGTCTCTCTTGTTGGCTCTACTAATTGATAGACAATTTCACCATAATCAAAATTAGGTGCTCTATCGTATTTCAAGGAATATCTGCTAGAGGACGTAGATGAACAACCACTAACCATTACTAACGCACACAAGATTAGGGTCCATCTAAACAGGCAGTTTTGCTCAACACAGGTTTTCATAGCGCATCTCAAACAGAATGTTATTAATATTCTTTTAAAGTAACTGATGTTTATTATTTTTATTATCGGGACAAAAGTCGCTTTTGTGTACTTATTGCCATGAGGATGCCAAATCCCGCCATTAGCGTAACCATTGACGTTCCTCCATAACTTATTAAAGGTAAGGGTACACCTACCACTGGTAAAATGCCAGATACCATACCCATATTCACAAAGACATATACGAAAAAGGTTAGCGTAATACTGCCAGCCAGCAGTTTACTGAAAGTGTCTTGAGCTCGATTGGCGATATAAAGTCCGCGTAAAATGATGCAAAGATACATAAGCAACAAGCCTAAAACACCTACTAAGCCGAATTCTTCACTAAAGACTGAAAAAATGAAATCTGTATGTCTTTCTGGCAAAAATTCTAGTTGTGACTGAGTGCCTTGTAACCAGCCTTTGCCTTCTATTCCACCAGAGCCAATTGCGATTTTAGATTGAATAATGTGATAACCAGAGCCCAGAGGATCGCTTTCTGGATTCAAAAACGTAATCACTCTTTGCTTTTGATATTCTTGCATTAAGAAGAACCACATTATGGGGGCGAAGATAACACCGGATACCGCAATAAGGCCGATTAACTTCCAGGTCATACCCGCAAGAAAAAGCACAAATAGTCCGCTGGCTGCTACTAGCAAAGATGTTCCTAAATCAGGTTGTTTAGCGATTAAAATAGTAGGAATAAAAACTAAAAGGAAGCCTACAAAAATATCTTTGAGTTTTACTGGGATGTTATTTTTGCTTATGTACCAGGCAACCATCATTGGCATAGCGAGTTTCATTATTTCAGAGGGTTGGAATGTAATCACTCCTAAGTCTAACCATCGTTGTGCGCCTTTGCCTACCACGCCTACGGCTAGAACGGCGAGCAACATAACGATGCCTGTAGTGTAAAAATAAATCGCGACACTTCGGTAAACCATAATAGGAAGTTGAGCCAACACCAACATGATAAATAATGCGACAGATAATCTGATTAATTGTCGTTCAACTAAATCGATATCTTGTCCACCCGAAGAATAGATGGTTAGCAAGCCTACGAACATCAAACATAATAAGGCAAACAGTAAAAAGCCGTCTATGTGGACTCGCTCCAATAGACTTTGTTTATTTGCATTAAACGTTGTTTTAATCATTTGTCTATTGTGTATCACTTGACTCAGATATGCCCGGCATATTAGAGCTTTCCGTAGTTTCTTGAAGTGAACGATTTAGCGTATTTCCCGAAACGCCCCAAGCTTTCTGGGCAATTTTGGAATGCTTGCGCTCATCAAAATAAAAATCCATAACGTTTCTGGCGAGAGGCGCCGCATTTGAACCTCCACCGCCAGCGTTTTCTATTGTGACTGCTATGCTCATTTGTGGATTGTCATATGGTGCATAGCCAATATACATTGCATTGTCTCTTAAGTATTCATGTACTTCTTCTTCTACATATTCTTCGTCCTGCCCAACAGAAAATAGTTGTGCAGTGCCCGTCTTTCCAGCAGATATATATGACGCTCCTCTATACGCGGTAAACGCGGTTCCGTGGTCTCTGTTTACTGTTCCATACAATGAATCTAAGATTAAATCCCAATTGGATTCATCGATTACTTCAATGGGCGGTTTTCGTTGTATAGGGACATTTTTGACTTTACCGTCAACGACATAGCCTTTGAGTAATTGCGGCTTAAATATCTGCCCTTTATTAATAAGAATATTTAATGAGTTAGCTAATTGAAGGGGAGTCGCATTCCAGTAGCTCTGACCTATGCCCACTGATATTGTGTCACCGATATACCATGGCTCATTAAACCGTGCTCTTTTCCACCCTCTAGTAGGCATATTCGCTCTAGATTCTTCATACAAATCAATGCCAGTGAACTCGCCAAAACCGAACTGGCGCATACTGTCACTTATGCGGTCAATGCCTAATTTGTATGCCAAATCGTAGTAAAACGTATCACACGATACTTCGACCGAACGCGTTACGTCGACCTTACCGTGCCCGTATTTTTTCCAATCTCTCCATACATGCGATACATTTCTTAATCGAAATGTTCCGCGGTCCATTATTTCAGTTTCGGCATCGATGACTCCCGTCTCTAGGCCAAGAAGCGCTAAGTGGGGTTTAATAGTCGAGGCCGGAGGATAGCGCCCTTGTGTCGCTCGATTAAGCAAAGGGCTGTACCTTGAATTAAGCAACTTAGAGTATTCAGTTTGGCTGATACCATGAACAAACATGTTTGGATCGTAACTTGGGCTGGAATACAGCGCTAGGACACCTCCTGTTTTAGTATCTGTTATGACCACAGACCCTCGACGACCTGCGAGCTCTTTTTGAGCCTTCTTTTGCAACTCTATGTCGATATTTAACACAATATCTCTGCCTGGAATTGGAGGCTGAAAGTCTAGCACTCGAATAATACGGCCTTTGTTGTTAACCTCTACTTGTTGATAACCTACTTTGCCATGAAGTATTCTCTCATGGTACTTTTCAACTCCTTGTTTGCCAATATCATGTGTGGCTGCATAATTAGCTTCTAGGTCTTCTGCCTTTAATTTTGCTAAGTCTCTCTTATTAATTCGTGCAACATACCCAAGCATATGAGTAAGCGTGTCTTTAAATGGATAGTAGCGGGATAATCTTGCCTGTATGCTCACTCCAAAAAATCGGTGTTGGTTTGCAGAGAACAGGGCCACTTCTTCATGAGTGAGTTGATTTCGAAGTGCAATAGGTTTAAAGCGGCGTTGCCGTTTACGGTCTCTTTGAAACCGTTCAAGCTCCCTTGGAGTGATAGACATTAATTCCGTGACTTCACGCAAGGTCTGTTCTAAATCGTCGACTTCTTCAGGGATAATTTCTAGACTATAAATAGGCCGGTTTTCGGCTAAAATAATGCCGTTTCTATCGTAAATCAGACCTCTGTTTGGCGCTACGGGCAATACTTTTATTCTATTTCCGTTAGATTGCGTTTGATAAGCCTCGTGTTTAGTCACTTGAAGGTTATAGAGATTAACCATTAGCAACATCATTAATATCCCGACTAATATAACTGACACAAAAGCTCGCCTTGCAAATAGGTTTGCTTCTGCCGTATGGTCTCTAATGGTTTGCCGTACTTTTGCCATATTTCTTATTATTATTCTCGATGATACGGATGATTCTGGGTCACTGAATACGCTCGATACAAAGCTTCAGTAACAATTACTCTCACCATAGGGTGAGGCAGGGTAAGAGGCGATAATGACCATTGCTTTTCAGCGACTTGTCGACAATGATCAGACAGGCCTTCAGGCCCCCCTATTAATAAGGAGACATTCCGACCTTCCATTTTCCATTGGTCAATTTCCGTTGCTAATTGTTTGGTAGACCATTTACTGCCTAATACTTCCAAAGCGATGACACGATTACCTTTACCTATTGCTGAGATACACTTTTCGCCTTCTAGTTCCTTAATTTTTGCAAGATCAACGGTTTTATTCCTTTTAATGGGCGTTATCTCGCAAAAATTGACAGAAAAGTCATGGGGAAAACGCCTTAAATATTCATTGGTGCCTTCAACCACCCATGAAGGCATCTTGTTACCTACGGCGATAATTTGAATTCTCATAAGTGCAATAGCCCTTGTTATGGGATTTCGCTAAGAAATTAAGACCAGAGTTTTTCTAATTGATAGAAATCTCGCGTTTCGTCTTGCATTACGTGTAACACTAATTCGCCCAAATCAACTAATACCCATTCGCCTACGTCTTTGCCTTCAACGCTCAAAGGTGCGTGCTCAATGTGTTTGCATTCAACGATTACGTTCTCTGCGATTGACGATACATGTCGCTTTGAGTTGCCAGAGCACACTATCATGTAATCAGTAATGGATGATTTTTCAGACACATCAATGACGGTGACATTTCTTGCTTTCATGTCGTCTATTTTATCGATAACAAAGTCTTTAAAGGATTGTTCTTTCAAGTAGCTTCCTATTTTATATACGGTAAATGTTGGTTAAAACTTATAAATACAAATGGTTGTCTGCAATATAATTCGCTATCGTTTCGGGAAGATAATTGCTCACATCTTGCCCCCGATTGACTAAACGTCTTATTTTTGTTGAAGAAATTGAAACTAAATTATTGTTAATAAACCAAAGTTTGCCCTCAACAGAGTGCAATATTATATCCTTAATCGTGGCCGAATTAATACCTCTTAAATTTGACTCATTCAAGGCCAACTTCGACAGCAAAAGTGAGCGGACCTTGTCGTCCATCTCTGGTCCTAATAATTTGTCAAATTGACGCTCACCTGTGCAAAAATTATACAAGTTTGATGCCAACTTGTTTTCTCCGGCTTGAGTCGCAGATTCTTCAACGTGAGTCAATTCTGAATCTAGCCGAGTGTTTTCTAGGTCTCTGCACATCACAACAATATGAGCATAGTCGAATAGTTCAACCCATCTATACCATTTATCAATGTTGCGCAAAGCGTCTAACCCAATAATAAACACCAAAGATTGGTTGGGACGCTTTTGTTTGAGCTGGATTAGCGTTTCTACTGTGTAAGTCCTGCCCCCATTTAGGATCTCCGTCATATCCAATTGTAATCTGCCATCTAACTCACATAAAAGCTTTGTCATTGCCAATCTATGATGTGCAGACGTCACTTTTTCTTTCAATGCGGGTTGATTGGCAGGCATAAGATGTATTTGTTCAAGTTCAAGAACATCCAAAACGTGTTGCAATGGTTTCAAATGACCATAGTGCGGTGGATCAAATGTGCCTCCGAACAATGAGTAAATCGAATTGGAGGTTGCTTTGTCGCAATGGTTGAGTAAAGGCTTATTTTTAATATCCATTTATTCAGATTAAAGGTTTATATTAAATTGCCAATTCAAGTTCATTTAATTGATTGCCTTGAAAGAGCAAAATAATATGACTTAATACAACGTATGGTTTAGCTACATACGTGGACTTAAACGCAATATCAACGTGACTTAAAGAATCATTAAGCTTATTAAGCTGAGCTGGATTGAGTCTAGACAACGCATTGTTATACAACGCCTGCTTATTTTGCCAAATGCCAAATTGCCTATAATTGATAGGTTTATTTTCGTATTGCAATTCAGCTAATTTGGTCAGTATTTGCGCCTCTTTCACCAAGTTCCACAGTATTATGACAGGCTCAATCCCTTCGTTTTCAAGTCTTCCAAGTATATTGATGGATTTGGATACCTCGCCACCCAAAATACAGTCAGTCAACTGAAAGATAGTGAACCGTGAGTGCTGAACCATAACTTTATTAACATCATCGACGTCAATCACTTGACTGGCAGGAAATAAAAGCTGCAATTTATATAGTTCCTGCTTAGCCGCCATCAAATTTCCTTCGCACAAATCTGCAACCACAGACAAAGCGTGTTGGCTAATATGAATTCCTAATTCATTCGCGGTTGTCGCTAAATATTGCTTTAATTGTTGTTGTTGAAGTTCATAGACAAGGGTTACCCAAGCATGAGAGGCTAATGTTTTAAACCATTTGGCATTTTGCACATCCTTACCTGCCTTAGGCCCATTAATTAAAAGCACTACGTCAGGGCTTTGAATGTCTAGCAAGGACACAAATTGTTTTGAGCCTTGAGTGCCTGGCTTAGCTGATATCATGTTGAGTTCAATGTACTGCTTAGATGAAAAAAGCGACATACTTTGCATTGCATCGGTTAAGTCTTTCCAATCGAACTCACTGTCTAGGGTAAAACTCTGCCGCTCTTCAAAACCCTCCTGTTTGGCCTTTTGCCGAATGGCGTCAATAATATCAAGCTTTTGTTGTGGTTCATCGCCAAACAGCATAATAAAAGGGGGAAGGTTGGATTGTTCGAGTTTTTTAGCAAACTCCCTAGGGTTTACTTGCATAGATTCACCTTTCTGTTCTGCGACTTGTTAGAGAAGGTGGCTGGTAGTTAGGGTCAAGTTTTGCGCTGTTTAATTGATTAGATAATAAACGGATAATACGGTCTGCTGACTCAGTCCTGAGTTCTTCAAGCACAAGATCAAGTTCTCTAGATTTCGCTAGGATTTGGTCTGGGTCGTCTTGGTATTCTCTTGATACAAATAGCCGATTTTGGATAGGCAACATGCCTGGAAAGATGACTTCGTACCTTAGTGAGTATACTAATTCGTATTCGGCTACTTGACCTGAACTAAAAACAGACAATAGCCGCCTCTCAAAGTTCTCAGGTTGCAAATTGATAATAACGGTGCTCGAACTATCAATAAATTTTTCATTATCTTGTTGCACACCTACTGAATTCAGTTGATACACAGGCAAGCGCTCCTCTAAAGCTTGGCTTATTCCCGTGTACTGCAACTGAGAATTGATTTTCACATGGGTCAAGTTTTCAGGCAGTGCTTGAGAGCCCCTAAGAGCAAACCCGCAAGCATTTAAAAGTAAACCGCACAAGCCGATTACAGCGAGTCTGCACAAAGCTTTGCGACTAACAAAAGACTTTGTGAACCCAACAAAGATTGAATATAAACATTGATTATTCTTCATGAACATCGCTACTAATTGGCAACAATATTGACGAGTTTACCGGGTATTACAATGACTTTTCTTATTTGCTTCCCCTCAGTAAATGCATGCACGTTCTCGTGTGCTAATGCGATCGCTTCAAGTTCATTCTTGCTAATGTCAGCGCTCACGGTTATTTTTGCCCTTAGTTTACCATTTACTTGTACAACAATAAGTTTTTCGTCTTCAACTAATGCTGATTTATCAAACTTAGGCCAAGTTGCTGTTTGAAGTTCACCGTCGCATTGAAAGTCAGCGTAAAGCTGCTCACAAATGTGGGGCGTTACAGGGTTTAGCATTTTAACCATTGAGATAATCGTTTCTCTGATAAGTGCATAATCGTTGCGATCGTTGACTTCATATTTTTGCGCGTAGTTCAATAGTTCCATCAATTTTGCAATGGCGGTGTTAAATGTCTGCCTGCGCATAATATCATCGGTCACCTTTTGAATCGCCGAATGTAATTCGAATCTAAGCGCTTTTTGAGCTTTGTTCAATTCATTAACTGCATATTCAATTAAACCGTTGGTTTGATTCATCGCATCAAAGCGCTCATCAGCAAGATGCTCATGAGCAAGACGATAAAACCGTCTTAAAAATCTATTCGCGCCTTCTACAGCAGATTCTGTCCACTCTAAATCTTGTTCAGGAGGGGAGGCGAACATCGTGTATAAACGAATGGTATCGGCGCCATATAGATCGATAACAGACTGCGGATCAATGCCATTGTTCTTAGACTTTGACATTTTGATCATGCCAGCGTATTCAACTGGCGTGTGAGAGTCGCTTAAGAAAGCTTTAGCAATTTTGCCTTGTTCGTCTTTTTCTACACTCACATCAGCAGGATTGTGCCATGTTTTTTTGCCGTCGCTGTCTTGTGAGTAAAATGCATTAGCCAATACCATACCTTGACACAGTAAGCGCTTGAAAGGTTCATCGCTGTCGACTAGCCCTTCGTCTCTTAATAACTTATGGAAAAAGCGTGAATACAATAAGTGCAGTATAGCGTGTTCAATGCCTCCAATGTATTGGTCAACTGGCAGCCAATAATTGGCTTCTTTAGGATCGACCATGGCGTCATTTGGTGCCGATGCATAACGAGCGTAATACCAAGAGGATTCCATAAAGGTATCAAATGTATCAGTCTCTCTTTGCATTGGTTGCCCATTGTGAGTCGTCTTTGCCCACTGTGGGTCTGATTTAATTGGGGAGGTAACTCCGTCCATAACTACGTCGGTAGGCAATTCAACTGGTAAATCTTCGGCGTTGACTGGATAGCTATTACCTTTTTCATCGTTCACTATAGGGATTGGAGCTCCCCAGTATCGCTGACGAGAAACGCCCCAGTCTCGTAATCGATAGTTTACGGTTTTTTTGCCTTTGCTCATCGACTCCAGCTTTTCAGCAATGGCATCAAACGCCTCCTTGAAGCCTAAGCCAGTGTACTCGTCAGAGTTGACGAGAGTATTTTTCTCTGAATAGGCCGCCTTGCCAATATCTGCATCCCCGTGCTCAGGCAAAAAGTCAACGACTTGCACGATAGGCAGTTGATACTTAGTAGCAAACTCCCAATCGCGTTGGTCGTGAGCGGGCACTGACATAACGGCTCCAGAGCCATACCCCATAAGAACGAAATTAGCGACCCAAATAGGCAAAGATTCACCAGTAAGTGGGTGAATGGCAAACAATCCTGTTGGCATACCTTTCTTTTCCATGGTCGCCATCTCGGCTTCACTGGTTTTAGTGTTTTTGCACTGGGCAACAAATTCAGCTAATTGGGGATTATTTTCACTTAGCTCCTGTGCAATAGGATGCCCCGCTGCAATTGCTAAATAAGTGGCTCCGTAAATAGTATCAGGCCTTGTGGTATAGACCTCAATTTGCTCGTACCCTGCACATTCGTTTTTCAAGTCAAACTTGATGTCCACACCTTCTGAACGACCTATCCAGTTTTTTTGAGCAATTCTTACTTGACTGGGCCAATCTTCTAGTTGCTCTATATCATTGAGCAATTCGTCGGCGTATTGAGTAATCTTAATGAACCATTGCGGGATCTCTTTTTGCTCAATCTCAGCACCAGAGCGCCATCCTTTTCCGTCTATTACTTGTTCATTTGCTAATACAGTTTGGTCAATTGGGTCCCAATTAACAGTCGCGTTCTTTTTATAAACCAAACCCTTTTCAAATAATTTGGTGAAAAACCATTGTTCCCATTTGTAATAGTCAGGTTTACAAGTAGTCACTTCTCTGCGCCAGTCATAGCCAAATCCAAGTGAATTGAGCTGTTGTTTCATGTAATCGATGTTTGACAACGTCCATTTAGCAGGCGCGGTTTTATTGCTAATAGCGGCATTTTCAGCTGGCAAACCAAATGCGTCCCAGCCCATAGGCTGCAATACGTTTTTACCTTGCATGCGTTGAAAGCGGCTAACGACGTCGCCGATTGTATAGTTTCTAACGTGACCCATATGGAGACGGCCACTTGGATAAGGAAACATGCACAGGCAGTAAAATTTTTCTTGTTCTTCGTTTGCATCTACCTCAAACACTTTGGTTTTATGCCAATGCTCTTGAGCCTTGGCTTCTACTGATTTGGGATCATATTCAAAAGCGTTCTGCTGCGCGTTTTCATAAGTGTCTGGCATGTATGGTGTATCTCGTTTTCTAATGATTAATAACAGCCTAATAGGATAGCCTGTAAAGGGTAGGTTTCACAACATGAAATCACTTAATTATTTGACTAATTTAAACGCGAATTAAAGGCTTTTTATCGCCGTCGCCTATATTAAATTTTAAATTTATGTTTTCTTAGTCAAACTAGACAGAGCGATCGGGATGTGAGCCTTTGGATATAAATGAAATCACGTTTAAGACGCTCACACCCATTTGCTACAGCCAAGACGCAATATCTATTGATACACTCTTGGTGAAATCTACGTTACACTTTGTCGATGAAAGTTGAAAAGAATAAAAATCAAAATATGCCCACAATTGTTAGTCAATCGTCAATCATCAGAGCTGTTGCGGATAAAACACGTTTAGAACCGAATCAGTTAGACGCTCAAATCAGCGAAAAAATGCTACGCGAAGCTCACGAGTCCGAATGCGATGTTTCTGCTTTAATAGGGCAGCAACGAGCGAAAAAGGCATTGAGTTTTGGCTTAGGTGTGGACGCACCTGGGTATAACCTGTATGTCATGGGTGAGCAAGCGACCGGCAGATACACACTTGTTAACGAACATATCAGTGCGCTGGAAAATAAACATACACCTTTGTACGATTGGTGCTATCTAAACAACCTCGAGAATGAGCGGGAGCCGTTGGCACTTGCACTGCCCTGTGAACAAAGCATACGCTTGACTAAAGACATTGAAAATTTCATTGACGAATTACTAGCAACTTTTCCAGCTAGTTTCGAAAATCCTGGGTATCAGCGCAAAAAGGCTGCGATTACTCGCCATTTTGAGCAAAAATACGACGCGGCTATCGATATGGTAGAGAGTTTAGCGTTAGAAAAAGGGATTGCCTTGTTAGAAGAAGGTAATTCTATCAGCTTCGCTCCAATTATTGACGATAAACCATTAACTGACTCAGATTTTAGTTCTCGGACCGATATTGATAGGGAGTTCTATTATCGCACCATTGATAAACTTGAAGAAGTATTAAGTGAGGCTTTGATTGAATTACCAAGTTGGCAGCGTGCCAGCTCAGAGCAACTTAAAAAGCTCAAACGTGAAACCGTAGAAACGGCGATTAAACCTTTGCTTAAGGAAATGGAACGGGAATATTCGGATAATATTAATATATTAAAATATCTTCGCACATTAAAACATCACGTAATTGACCTAGTGATTGAAACCCTAGATGAAGATACCAAAGAAGAAAAATCGGAACAATTTGATAAGCGAGCTTTGTTTATCGACACCTATATGCCAAATGTATTGGTACGCAACAATATTAACTCAAAAGCACCTCTAGTATACGAGGCCAACCCTAGCTATCAAAACTTGTTCGGCAAAATTGAATATACCAGTGTGCAGGGAAGTGTATATACCAACTATAGAATGATTACACCAGGCGCCCTACACAAGGCTAACGGTGGCTACTTAGTACTTGACGCAGATAAAGTGTTGGATTTTCCGCTTGTTTGGGATTCCTTAAAACTGGCATTAAAGTTTTCTCAAATTAAGCTAGATTTGCCGCATCATGAAGTCGGTATGGTGAACAACATCACTCAAAGCCCGCAACCTATTCCGCTTAAAGTAAAACTAGTACTTCTGGGCTCTAGAGACCTTTATTACACTCTTCAGGAGTACGATCCTGAGTTCTCTGAATTAGTGCGCGTATTAGTTGACTTTGATCATGAAATTGACGTTAATCAAGACAATATGAATCAATTTGTTGCCCGTCTTAAGCGCCATGCTCATCAGTTGGGGTTGGAAGGCATTGATATCAAAGCAATGCATGAATTTGTTCGCTACAGTCAAAAACAAGCAGAACATCAGCATAAGTTAAGTGCTAAGTTTGCTGACGTGATCGAGTTACTTCATGAAGCAAACTTTCAGGCTCAACAGGCCGGTCAAACTACACTGACAAATACGCATGTACAACTTGCAATAGAAGCAAAAACTCACCGCTCTTCACGAGTAAGCGAGACATTTTTGCTTGATATAGCAGAAGGGCATGTTTTAATAAGCACGCAAGGAAAGGCAGTGGGCACTCTAAATGGTTTAACCGTTTTAGAGGTGGGAGATACCGCATTTGGTACACCGGCCAGAGTAACCGCAACGGTGTATGTAGGGTCTCAAGGAGTAGTCGATATTGAGCGAGAAGTAGAGCTTGGACAATCCATTCATTCCAAAGGTGTATTGTTATTAACCGGATATTTAGGCAATAAATACTCAAAGACCTTTCCGCTAACGCTCAGTGCCAATATTGCGCTTGAGCAGTCTTATGGTTACGTGGACGGCGATAGCGCGTCGCTAGCAGAACTGATAGCCCTAATTTCATCATTAACTGACATTCCTCTTCATCAAGGCATAGCAATCACTGGCTCTATTAATCAGTTGGGAGAAGTGCAAGCTGTGGGCGGCATTAATGAAAAAATAGAAGGATATTACACGATATGCAAAGCACGAGGTCTGTGCGAAGAGCATGGTGTCATCATTCCTAAATCAAACGTGATAAATTTAATTTTAAGTGACGAAGTAAAACAGAGCGTCGCCCTTGGGGTATTTAAAATCTATGCGGTAAGCAATGTAGATGAAGCGATAACAATTATGACTGGGCTCCCTGCGGGTGAATTAACCAAGCGTGGCAGTTATCCAAAAAACACGGTGCATTACTACGCAATTTCGCGACTGTATGCCATTTCGAATGTGGTTAATGGTGGGCCCGATGAGTAATGAGCTTCTCAATGCATAAAAGCGTGCATTTTAGTTTTGCGCACGGTTTCTGCTGTTGCTTACTTAGGTGGCATCCGCAATGCACCATCTAGGCGAATGGTCTCGCCATTGATGTAGGCGTTTTCTTCAATGTGCAGTACAAGTTTAGCGAACTCTTCCGGCATACCTAGTCGTTTCGGGTGTTGTACGTTGCTTGCCAACGCCGTTTGAACCTTTTCTGGCATGGCTAAAAGCATTGGTGTACCCATTATTCCAGGAGCAATGGTGTTTACTCTTATGCCAACAGGTGCTAAGTCTCTAGCCATTGGCAAACTTAAGCCGATAAGGGCCGCTTTTGAGGAGGCGTAAGCGGTTTGTCCTATCTGGCCATCGTACCCAGCAACAGAGGCCGTATTGATAATTACTCCGCGGCTGTTATCGGCGTTTAACGGGCTATTTTTTGCCATTTCACTAGCGACAAGCCTTGCCACATTAAACGACCCAATTAAGTTTATATTAATGACCTTGGTAAAGTCTTCAAGAGGAATAGCATTGCCTTCTTTATCTAGTACTCTTTTAGCAGGAGCCACGCCAGCACAATTCACTAATAAGCGTAACTCTTTGTCTTGGTGTTTCTGCAAAGCTTCTTTAACACTGGATTCAGATGTGACATCCACTTTTTCAAATTCACAACGCTTGGAATCAAGCTCTGAAAGAACTAGTTTTGATTGCTCATCGTCCAAATCGAAGATGATTACTGACCAATTATTATCCAGTAATAATCGTGTGGTTGCGAACCCTAATCCAGAGCACCCACCGGTTACAATGGCAACTTTCTCTTTCATTACTCTACCTTTTGTTGTTTTATTTTCTTGGAATAATTATTTTGGGCTCATCACTTTGACGATAAATCACTAACACATGACCAATGTTTTGAACCTTTATTGAGTTAGTTTCACCAACAATCGCATCCATAATGATTGATTTTTCGTCCCTGTCGTCGCTTGGGATCTTTACTTTAATTAGTTCGTGATGATTAAGTGCGTTATCAATCTCAGCAATTACGCCTTCTGTTAGACCGTTGCTACCCAACTGAACCACTGGCTTTAAGCTGTGAGCAAGACCTTTGAGGTATTGTTTCTGTTTGTTTGTTAATGTCATTATTTAATTTTAATCTCGTATTTAAACTGACTTCAGGCTTGAATTTTCGTATTCTACCTACACTTATAGGTTATTGCGACATATGAAAGCGATTCATGACAAAAAAGAAACACTCAGCTTCTAGCAAGCGCTGGTTGACTGAACATCACAGCGACAAATACGTCCAACAAGCAAAAAAGAAAGGGCTGCGCTCTAGAGCTGTTTTTAAAATAGACGAAATTCAGGAAAAAGATAAGCTTTTTAAGCCTGGCATGGTGGTTGTTGATTTAGGGGCGGCCCCTGGTGGCTGGTCCCAATTTAGTGTTGAACAGGTCGGTCCGAATGGAACAGTAATTGCTTGTGATATTTTACCTATGGATTCACTTGCTGGAGTGGATTTTTTACAGGGCGATTTTAGAGATGAAAAAGTTTTAGAAGCGTTACTGAACAAGATTGGTGGAACTAACGTAGATATTATTATGTCAGACATGGCACCGAACATGAGCGGGAATCAGTCGGTAGACCAAGCTAAATCTATGTATTTGTGTGAATTAGCACTTGATATGTGTAAGCAAGTATTAACAGCAAACGGAAGTTTTATTATTAAGGTATTTATGGGCGAAGGATTTGATGAATATTTTAAAGCGGTAAAACAAATGTTTACATCGGTTAAGACACGTAAACCGGACTCGTCACGTGCAAGGTCACGAGAAGTTTACTTGGTGGCGAAGGGCTACAAACTGTAGTAGTCTTATAAATAGGCGATAGTCAAATATCGTCGGTATTGTTTAACTCCTTACTGCGAAGGTGATTGCATTGAGCGACATGGCGAAAAATCTCATATTATGGTTAGTCATTGCGGTTGTACTTATGATGGTGTTCCAAGGCTTCAATAGCCCGACCACTCAAAGTGCACAAAAAGACTATATTACGTTTTTAAAAGAAGTAGAGGACGGCAACGTGCGCGAGGTCTTAATTGACGGCGCTAAAATTACGGGTGTTATGAACAACAACGAACAGTTCACCACCATCATGCCGGTTTACGACGATCAACTCATTAATCAATTGCTGAAAAAAGACATTCGCGCGTTTGGTAAAGAGCCGGAAGAAAAGTCGTTGCTAAGCACAATTTTCATATCTTGGTTCCCGATGCTGTTATTGATCGGCGTATGGATATTCTTTATGCGACAAATGCAAGGTGGCGGTGGCCGCGGAGCAATGTCTTTTGGCAAGAGCAAAGCGAAGCTTTTAAGCGAAGATCAAATTAAGACAACATTTGCAGACGTTGCAGGTTGTGATGAAGCGAAGGAAGACGTGTCAGAGTTGGTTGATTTCCTAAGAGACCCGTCCAAATTCCAAAAACTTGGCGGTAAGATCCCACGTGGTGTGTTAATGGTTGGTCCACCTGGGACGGGTAAAACGTTATTGGCGAAAGCGATAGCTGGCGAAGCAAAAGTGCCTTTCTTTACTATCTCAGGTTCTGACTTTGTGGAAATGTTCGTAGGTGTAGGCGCATCTCGGGTTCGCGACATGTTTGAGCAGGCAAAGAAATCTTCACCGTGCATCATTTTTATCGACGAGATAGATGCCGTAGGTCGTCAACGTGGCGCAGGATTAGGCGGCGGACACGATGAGCGAGAGCAGACGTTAAACCAGATGTTGGTAGAAATGGATGGTTTCGACGGCAACGAGGGCATTATTGTAATTGCGGCAACAAACCGCCCAGATGTACTCGACCCTGCATTATTGCGTCCTGGTAGGTTCGACCGTCAAGTAACTGTCGGTTTACCCGATATTCGTGGCCGTGAGCAAATTTTAAAAGTTCACATGCGAAAAGTGCCTGTGGCTGACGACGTTGAAGCATCCGTCATTGCGCGAGGAACGCCAGGGTTTTCGGGGGCAGACTTAGCAAACTTGGTTAACGAGGCGGCATTGTTCGCAGCGAGAACCAACAAGCGTATGGTCGCTATGGAAGAGTTCGACAAAGCAAAAGATAAAATAATGATGGGTTCTGAGCGTAAGAGCATGGTCATGTCTGAAGAAGAAAAGACCATGACAGCCTACCACGAAGCGGGTCATGCGATTGTGGGGCGACTGGTGCCTGAGCACGATCCTGTCTACAAAGTATCTATCATTCCTAGAGGGCGCGCGTTAGGTGTGACCATGTATCTACCTGAACAAGATAGAGTCAGTTACACGAAGCGGCATTTAGAAAGTATGATTTCAAGCCTATACGGTGGTCGTATTGCCGAAGAGTTAATTTATGGCGCCGATAGCGTAACCACTGGGGCATCAAACGACATTGAAAGGGCGACCGACATCGCTAAGAAAATGGTCACACAGTGGGGTCTTTCCACTAAACTTGGTGCTCAATTGTACGCCGAAGAAGAAGGCGAAGTGTTCTTAGGCAGAACTACTGGCAAACAGGCCAACGTGTCTGATGAAACTGCTAGAACCATAGACGCTGAAATCAAAGACACCATCGACCGCAACTACAAACGTGCTGAACAAATTCTGAAAGATAACATTGATATCTTGCACAGCATGAAAGATGCGTTAATGAAATACGAAACAATAGATGCGAAACAAATCGATGATTTAATGGCTCGAACCGAAGTGCGCCCACCTGCGGATTGGGGTAAATCTGACCACTCAGATTCCGACAAACCGTCTGGAGGAGCATCGATTAACGTGGGTAAAGACGATAAGCCGTCTTCAGACGGTGAAACGAGCAGTAACCCGACTTAATTCAATACGCTTGATATAGTCAGCCTGAAATATAAAACACCAGCTCCGGCTGGTGTTTTTTTTGCCTTAAATAGACAAAATGTATAGTACGATTTTGTGTGTTTGGGGTATAGTTAAGGGTCTAGCCACAATTAATTAATAATTAGTCCGGAAGAAAAAATCATGTTGTTTAAAGATAAAGAAATAGTCTTCGACAGCACCAAAATTATGGGGATATTAAACGTCACTCCAGACTCGTTTTCTGACGGTGGGAAGTATAACTCCATCGATAGGGCTCTAATTCATGCACAAACCATGGTGTCTGAAGGAGCCTCATTTGTTGACGTTGGCGGAGAGTCCACTCGTCCGGGTGCTCAAGAAGTATCTGTTCAAGAAGAATTGGACCGAGTGATCCCAATCATTGATTGTATTGCCCGCAATATTGACGTTGTTATTTCTATTGACACTAGCAAACCAGAAGTCATGAGAGAGGCTGTTCATGCCGGGGCTCACTTAATAAATGATGTAAAAGCACTGCGCGCACCAGGCGCGCTAGATGTCGCGGCAAAACTGGCCAAAGAACATAAGGTCCCGTGCTGTATTATGCATATGCAAGGCAATCCGACTAATATGCAAAATGCGCCAACTTATAAAGCGGTGGTAGATGAAATTATTGATTTCTTTAGGACCCGGATTGAAAATCTATGCGAGGCTGGTTTTAAGTACAATCAAATTATATTGGACCCCGGTTTTGGGTTTGGAAAAACATTAGATCACAATTATCAAATCTTGAAGAATCTTGTGCAGTTTAACCAGTTTGATATGCCAGTGCTTGCAGGAATGTCTCGAAAATCTATGATTGGAGATTTGTTGGGAAAAGAAGTAAATGAACGCATTTACGGAGATGTGGCTGTGAATACAATCGCGGCTATGGCAGGTGCAAGTATTTTAAGGGTTCATGACGTTAAAGAAGTTGCAGACGCGGTTAAAGTAGTCGATAAAGTCTGTGGTGTCGAATAAATAAGGAATACAATGGCAAAACGCGAATATTTTGGTACTGACGGTATCAGAGGAAAAGTTGGCGAAAGTTACATTAACCCAGAGTTTGTAACAAAATTAGGTTGGGCAGCAGGTAAAATACTGGCGGGTCGAGGCACAAATAAAGTGTTAATCGGCAAAGATACCCGAATCAGTGGCTATATGCTGGAGTCAGCCCTAGAAGCAGGATTATCTGCTGCTGGAATAAATATAGGGTTGCTAGGTCCTATGCCCACTCCAGCGATAGCGTATTTAACGAAAACATTTCGTTCAGAGGCTGGAATAGTAATTTCTGCTTCTCATAATCCGTATTACGATAATGGCATTAAGTTCTTTTCTTCGAACGGTCAAAAGTTAGATGATGATATTGAATTGGCCATTGAGGAAAAAATGAAATGTCAAATGACATGCGTTGAATCCGATAAGCTTGGTAAGGCGACTCGTGTGAACGACGCAGCTGGTCGTTACATTGAGTATTGTAAAGGAACTTTCCCCTCTGACTTATCTCTTGCAGGTCTAACCGTTGTAGTGGATTGTGCCCATGGTGCGACTTATCACATAGCACCCAACGTGCTAAGTGAACTTGGCGCCAACGTAATTGAAATAGGCACAGAACCAAATGGTTTAAATATTAACCATAAAGTAGGAGCAACGTCGATAAGAGCCACTGTAGAGGCGGTTAAAAAACATAAGGCTGATATTGGCTTTGCGCTCGACGGCGATGGTGATCGCATTATGCTAGTAGACGAAGAAGGCAAAGTCATTGATGGAGACCAGATTATTTACATCATTGCCAGAGATGCGTTGCGTTCTGGTCAGTTAAGTGGTGGCGTTGTTGGTACCAAAATGACTAATTTGGGCATGGAATTAGCGCTTGAGAAGCTAGGTATTCCGTTTGAAAGAGCTGACGTGGGCGATAGATATGTAATGGAACTGCTGCAAAAGAAAAACTGGTGTATTGGTGGTGAAAATTCTGGGCACGTTCTTAACTTAAATTACGCACCCACTGGCGATGGTATCGTCGCCGGCTTGCAAGTGATATCGGCTATGCTTCGAGCAAATATGAAGCTCAGTGCTTTAAATTCAGGATATAAAAAATTCCCACAGCGTTTGATCAACGTAAAATATAAAGTGACCGATACCGACCCATTACAAACCAATAGCGTGGCAAAGGCAGTTGAAAAAGCTGAGTCTGCCATGGGTGACAACGGTCGTGTATTACTTCGTAAAAGCGGAACTGAACCCTTAATCAGAGTGATGGTTGAGGCCAAAAGCGATAAAGACTCTGATAAATGGGCTGAATACATCGCTGATGAAGTAAAAAAAGTGGGTTAGGATAAAAATTTCCATCAAGAGTACTTGTATAATTAATCGGGGTTAGTTACTATCGCGCTCGAATTTTTTAGCGCGTTTCTAATTGTGCTACACTTCAATTGTGCATAACAAATACTGCGGTTATATAAACAAAAACGAGCATGAGAACGGAGTTCAAATGGCAAAGTCTCGAAAGCCTATAGTTGCTGGAAATTGGAAAATGAATGGTAGTATAGCACTTGTGCGTACTTTCATTGACTCAGTATATGTTAGTGAAGACGTTGAAACAGTGCTTTGTGTTCCAAGCCCATATTTGGCTGGCGCAGGCAGAGGCGACTATGCGTTAGGCGCTCAAGACTGCAGTTGTTATGAAGCCGGAGCGCATACAGGCGATGTATCAATATCAATGCTTAAAGAAATGGGTGTTGAATACGTAATTGTTGGTCACTCAGAAAGAAGGCAAGACCATAAAGAAACGGACGAAATGGTCGCAAGTAAGGTACAGCTCGTTTTAAATTCAGGTTTGGTTCCAATTTTGTGCGTGGGCGAACCACTTGAAGTGAGAGAGTCAGGTAACTTCAAGGAATATGTATTAAAACAACTATCAGCTGTTAAAGACGTATGTGGAAGCGTTTTCCTTGATAATACCGTCATTGCTTACGAGCCTATTTGGGCTATTGGCACTGGAAAAACGGCTACACCAGAGCAAGCACAAGAAGTCCATCAATTTATCCGAGACAACATTGTTGGTTGGAACGATGTCGCGGTCAACACTCGTATTTTATATGGTGGTAGCGTCAATGCGGCGAATGCAGAACAATTATTTGCTCAACAAGATATAGACGGCGGTCTAATCGGTGGAGCAAGTTTAAAACTTAACGATTTCAATGCGATAATAAGCGCAGCGAAGTAAGAGGATATGTATGTTGTATGAAATTTTATTAGTAGCGTATTTGATAGTTGCGGTACTATTAGTTGGATTTGTGTTAATTCAACAAGGCAAAGGCGCTGATATGGGTGCTTCATTCGGTGCGGGCGGTTCAAACACTATATTTGGCTCAGGTGGCTCAGGTAACTTTATGACTAGAACCACGGCAATATTGGCCACTTTGTTTTTTGGCATAAGCTTAGTGATCGGTGGCATAACCTCTGGTACCTCTAAAACAGTAGATGAATTTGAGACCATTGCACCGGTAGAACAAACTGCTCCAGAACAAAGCCCAGGTGACTTTCCAGTGGCGATTGAGGAAGATGTTGTAGAAGGTAATAATACCCAAGACAACCCAGAAGAGCCTAAGCCAGAAGACAAACCTTAAAGAATTCGCGGAAGTGGTGGAATTGGTAGACACGCCATCTTGAGGGGGTGGTGAGCTATGCTCGTGCGGGTTCAAGTCCCGCTTTCCGCACCAATTAAAGAAGCCCGTAACTCAAATAGTTACGGGCTTCTTTGTGTTTGGTAACTTAAAATTAATTGGTCAATTTTGGGGGTGTGACCCAGTAATCGATACATTTTACTGTTTGTATTATATTTTTTGTTAATTTTATAAACAAAAAGAGAAGTAATCAGGTACCTATTTAACAAGACATAGAAGCGGTTCGGAAAACAAATAAAATGGACAACCAGTCTGGCGTGTTTATCAAACATTGCCAAAATGAGCATGCAGCTCGAAGTGAATTATTAGGTTTACAGACGTTATCTAAAGCAATTAGCGACCTGAACATAACTGAGCTACAGATTCCCAATGTTAAATGTTCAGAAAAGGCTGTCATTGAGCTGGAAAAAATCAATACTACTAGACCAAGTCAATGTCACTGGCATGAATTAGCAACGGGATTGGCAGAACTTCATAATAAAAAGCGAGACACATTTGGTTGGCATGAAGATAACTATATTGGTCTTGCGCCCCAAACTAACGAGTTTAGCGATAATTGGGGAGAGTTCTTTATTCAGTTTAGGCTTTGTCAGCAGATTGAAATGATTTCAGACCAATCCATAAGAGACCCGTTTAGAGAGTCTTTAGAAAACGCTTCAAAGTCGCTTGAAGCATTCTTAAACTCAACTACGCAGTATTCAAGTTTATTGCACGGAGATCTATGGAGTGGAAATGTCTTATTTTCAGGAGACTCCAATGTTCATCTAATTGACCCAGCCGTCTATTGGGGTGACAAAGAAGCTGACATTGCTATGACAGAACTATTTGGTGGATTTAGCTCACTATTTTATGAGATTTATAATGAACGGTCACCGCTTTGCGCTGAGTATCCAATAAAGCGCACCATTTATAACCTGTATCACAATTTAAATCATTTTAATTTATTTGGACACGGCTATTTGGACGCCTGTCACAGTGGATTATCTATTATAAAATCTGAGTTTCGCTAGACAACTCACTATTGTGGCTGCGTAATCGCTCAGTAATGGTTTAGTGTTCAACACTTATGAAAGTTAGTTTGACGTCTGTAGTGGGAGACATGACAAACCTAATAGCGCAATCTAGTAGGGCACTGTTGCCAAGCTAATAGCGTAAGTGTATGAATTTGTAATAACAATGGGTTGCGGTTTGCAACACTAAAAGTGTGGTCTCGCCTTTAAATCGCTAAACGCTAAAATATATTATGCTTCGCATTCAACTTAAACGGTTTGAGTTGAGCTTAGACGTCCTAGCCATGCTCTGGCGTTTTAAATGGCGCTCTATGTTTCTTTTGATGCGCTCTAGAGCAGATCTGAAGCCGTCGACTTTAGTTTGACCAAAATCGCTCACGACAAAATCGACATTGTTTTTTAACACTACGTGGATTGAGCAAGAATAAAGAGGTGAAGCAGATTGCTGGTCTTGAGAAAATGTCAGCTCGCATTCGCTAATTAAGTTAGTAAACCTTCCAAGAGATAAACCGATCTTGGCGTCTACAGCCTCCTTTTCAAGCTTACCTAAGAGAATCCCGTTATCGTTTATCTGGTATTGCATATTCGCACCATGAAAGATTAATAATGTTCCTACTTGTGAGTATAGTCTCTTTACAGACAAAAAATTAATATTCGGAAATATCTTACTTTTTTTACATTATAGCAATAAAAAGTGAACAAATATAATCGAGTAGAGGTATAACACGTATCTGTAAACAATCTAATCATTATGATGTACGGAAAATGATACATGACCGACAACTTAAATTACAAGCACCTGCATTATTTTTGGGTCGTGGCGAACCAAGGCAGTATTGCTAGGGCTGCTGATAAACTATTCATCACTCCACAAACGATTAGTGGGCAGTTGAGTATGTTAGAGCAGCGCATTGGGCAGCCACTGTTTGATAGAGTCGGGAGGCGACTTCGGCTCACCGAGACGGGCAGGTTGGTATTGCGCTATGCTGATGATATTTTTGAATTAGGTCGTGAGTTGAGCGATGTTCTGAGAGGAGCGCCTCTTGCAGGCACGTCAGAATTTATTGTGAGCGCAGCCAGTGCTCTACCAAAAACCATCGTTTATAAAATAGTAGAGCCATCGCTTACTATTTCTAACGACATCTGTTTAACGTGCAAAGAAGGCCCAGTGGAAACCATTTTGGGGGAACTGGCAGTGCATGAAGTGGATATGGTGTTAACCGACACCCCTTTGACCAGTGCGTTTAGTATTAAGGCATATAATCATTACTTAGGGCAATCAACGCTTTCTTTTTTTGCCTCGCCAGAAATGGCAAAGTCATTGAAGGGAGAATTTCCGGCGTGTTTGCAAGACGCGCCAGTTTTATTGCCCACAAAACAGTATGCGATCAGACAGCTATTTGACAAGTGGTGCGCGGATCACGGAATTTTTCCCATAGTCCGAGGACAATACGATGATAGCGCATTAATGAAGTCTTTTGGCGGTTCTGGTTTCGGCGTATTTTTTATGCCAAGCATTATTGAAGACGAGGTGAAGGCAGCGTATAACTTAGAGGTAATAGGGCGCAGCACTACCCTTAAACAAAAATTTTACGCGATTTCTGCCGAACGGAAAGTCACCCACCCAGCAGTTGCCGCCATATGCAGCGTTGCCAGAGACGTAATATTCAAGTAGAGAGTTGTATCTATCACATTGGTTTAGCGATGGAAATGTGTTAAATATCGTTGAAAGCAATGGTATTACATATGGATAACTAATATACTATGCCTCGCATTTAAAAGCGTAAATAAATATTTAAACGAAAGGACAGAGTGTGACTCCTATTACAAAAACGTTCCAGTATGGTCAACATACCGTCACCCTAGAAACTGGGGTAATCGCAAGACAAGCAACGGCTGCCGTTATGGCAAGTATGGACGATACGACAGTACTTGTTACTGTGGTCGGAAAAAAAGAAGCAAAACCAGACCAGAGCTTCTTCCCATTGACCGTAAATTATCAAGAAAAAACCTATGCAGCAGGTAAAATACCTGGCGGTTTCTTTAAACGAGAAGGGCGTCCTTCTGAAAGCGAAACGCTGATCGCTAGACTGATTGACCGTCCAATAAGACCTTTATTTCCAGAAGGTTTTAAAAACGAAGTTCAAGTTGTCATTACTGTAGTATCTGCAAACCCAGAAATTCCAACTGATATCATTTCAATGATTGGTACATCTGCCGCGCTTGCGATTTCTGGCATGCCATTTAACGGTCCAGTTGGCGCCGCAAGAGTGGGTTATATTAACGACGAATTCGTGCTTAATACCCGAGCATCTGAAAGCGAACAAAGCCAATTAGATTTGGTTGTTGCTGGAACTGAAAGTGCTGTATTAATGGTAGAATCTGAAGCTCAAATTTTGTCAGAAGAAGTCATGCTTGGAGCCGTTATTTACGGACATGAGCAATCACAAACTGTCGTAAATGCAGTTAAAGAGTTCGCAGCGGAAGTAAACGTGGATGCATGGGATTGGGTAGCACCCGAGCCGAATACAGAGCTTAAAGACAAAATCAAAGCTTTGGCAGAAGCAGATATGACCGAAGCATATCAAATTTCAGATAAGCTAGCTCGCAAAGACGCTGTAGAAGCTCTTACGGTAAAAACCGTTGATGCACTGGTAGCGGAAAACGAAGACTTAGATCAAAAAGAAATTGCAGATTTGGTGCATGAGCTAGAAAGCGATGTAGTTCGGTCCAGAATTCTAGCGGGTGAAAAACGAATTGACGGAAGAGATCCTGATACAATTCGTGCTTTACACGTTGCAACCGGCGTATTGCCTCGTGCTCACGGCTCCTCGGTATTCACTCGTGGTGAAACGCAAGCCCTA
The DNA here is from genome assembly GCA_965660815.1 of Glaciecola sp. Lineage (GTDB taxonomy): Bacteria > Pseudomonadota > Gammaproteobacteria > Enterobacterales > Alteromonadaceae > Glaciecola. The sequence continues at coordinate 68,408 of CBFIBG010000097.1, read as the reverse complement.
GTCGTGGCGACCTTAGGCACTGAACGCGATGCTCAAATGATTGACGAGTTAGGCGGCTTAACAAACAGTCGTTTCATGTTGCATTACAACTTCCCTCCATACTGTGTGGGCGAAACTGGGATGATTGGTTCTCCTAAGCGTCGTGAAATTGGGCATGGTAAACTTGCTAAGCGTGGTATACAGGCAGTTATGCCAAGCGCTGAAGAATTCCCGTACGTTGTGCGCGTAGTGTCTGAAATAACAGAGTCGAACGGTTCATCATCTATGGCATCTGTTTGTGGTACGTCATTGGCATTAATGGACGCAGGTGTACCTATTAAAGCTTCTGTGGCAGGCATTGCAATGGGACTGGTCAAATCCGATGATAATTTTGTTGTTCTTTCAGATATTTTAGGAGACGAAGACCACCTTGGAGACATGGACTTTAAAGTGGCTGGCACTACCGAAGGTGTTACTGCTCTTCAAATGGACATCAAAATTGAAGGCATCACTCATGAAATTATGCAAAAAGCTTTGAAACAAGCTAAAGAAGCTCGATTGCATATCTTGGGTGTGATGGACCAAGCAATTGGTGGACACAGAGATGAAATGTCCGAATATGCCCCGCGCATTTATACTTTGAAAATTAATTCTGACAAAATCAGAGATGTCATTGGTAAAGGTGGCGCGACCATTCGATCCATTACCGAAGAATCTGATACGAATATTGAAATCGAAGACGATGGCACTATTAAAATCTTCGCCACTGAGAAAACAAAAGCTGATGCAGCTATTGCTAGAATAGAGCAAGTAACTGCCGAGCTTGAAGTTGGAAAGACCTATCATGGCAAAGTAATGAGAATTGTCGACTTTGGTGCGTTTGTAGAAGTACTTCCTGGTAAAGAAGGGTTAGTGCATATTTCACAAATTGCTCATGAAAGAGTAAACAAAGTGACTGATTTCCTCTCTGAAGGACAAGAAGTTGACGTTAAGGTCATGGAAATCGATCGCCAGAACAGAGTTCGTCTAAGCATAAAGGAACTTATTGAAAAGCCGGCACCAAAAGGCGATTCAGAGTAATCTCAACGACTGAATTCTCCCTAAAATAGGTTGATACTATTAAAGCCAGCTCTCGTAGCTGGCTTTTTTTGTTTGAAGGCTGCTTAAATAAAATGAGTCATATAATCTATGATCATTAGAACCGGATAAATTTGCATTACTATTCATGCTCGTTCGCAGATTTTCAAAATAAAACCATGTATACTTAACGGTGGTGTATTTGTATGAACAGCGCTAGTTCACATTGCACCCACATGAAATTTATGAGTGGAATGAGTTAGTTACCGTTTACATTTACTCGTGATTTGGAAACAGTATCACCTAATTTTAAGTAACGCCGTACACAATAGATTTGATCAACAGTGTTGATGGATTTGAAGCATGCAGTACTTTAGATGTTAAGTATGTGGCAACAGCGAGGAGAAGAGATTGAATTATCCTAATTATTTTCAAAGGCTTAGCGTCTTTTTTCAAAAAGTTTTGGCATGTTTCTTCAATCACAAATCGAAAGCGATGGTAATTTCAATCGCGCTTATAGCAACTTTGGGCTGCAGCGCCACTCACCAAAACAACAGCCCAACTTTAAACGGCTTATTACTTACTGAACCAGAAGAAATAAGTGCTCGCTCTCAAATAGCAATAGCGCATTACACAAACACTTTATTTCAAATGAAAATGACGCCTGAAGAGCGGGCCGAAATATTGTTTCAACGGGGCATTGCATACGATTCGATGGGGTTAACAAGCTTGGCAAGGATGGATTATTCTGAAGCCTTAAAATTAAACCCTCAGTTGGCAGAAGCACATAACTCTATCGGTGTTCACTATATTCAGGCTGGTATGTATATGCATGCCTATGAAGCCTTTGATTCTACTTTAGAAATTAATCCTGAATACGACTTTGCGTTACTCAACAGAGGAATAGCTTTGTATTACGGTGGCCGAGAGTCCTTAGCGACAGCCGATACATCCTCATTTTTAGAAAAAGATCAGTCCGACCCTATAAGAGTGTTGTGGCATTATATTGCGTCAAATTCCAGCAACGACTATACGGTTGACCAAGCATTGACCATGCTGAGAAACGCACGGAAAAACTTACCAGATAATAAATGGGCAACAATATTAGTCGATTATTATTTAAATAAAGCCTCTGAAACAGACGTAATTGCTCGCCTTATCAAAGATGTGAGAAGTCAAACCGAACTTAATTATAGACTTTGCGAGGCGTATTTTTATTTGGGCAAATATCAGGCTAAGCAAGGTAATTTTAATTTGGCCGAGAACTACTTCAAGCTATCGCTTAGTACAAACGTTTATGAGTACGTAGAGCATAAGTATGCGCGCATTGAGCTTGATAATATCCGCAGAGCCCGAACTCAAGACATGCCGTGACTCATTAATTAAAGATGCACTCTTACTTGGTTTTTAAATGATTAAAGCAGCTGTCAAGACTAGTGTACTTATTACTTTATTGATTTTGGTCTTCGTGCTTAGGGCGAGTCAAACTCATTATGCGCCAACCATTAACCATTATTTGTTATCAAGCGAGTCTACAGCTGCCTACAGTTGGCTTTTTAAAGCTTCAGCAACGTCCGAAGAATCACAAAAAGCGTTAGTAGAGCTTGCGATTGCTAATAAGAATGTATATTGGTTGGAGCGGATGGCGCAATTAGGCAGCTTGGAAGCAACCTTAGCCTTGATTGATTTAGACACTGCCAATGGGGCACATTATTGGCTGGAACAAGCTGCGATGAGCAGTCATGCGCCCAGTCAATTTGAATTATCATTGATTGCTTCAGATAAAGTAGAATCAATTCGTCTTAAGAAATTATCCGCTGCTCAACACTATCCGCCGGCCATCATTGCGCTCGCAAAACACTATTTTGATACCGGCCAGACTGACTTAGCAAAAAAATACTTGCTAGAAGCATCGCAGTATGATCCTTTAAGTCGTTTAAAATTAGCTAAATTACAGTATAAATTAGGGGAAAAAGACGCTGCAATAGAACATTTTAGGGCTCTAAGTTCATCTTTGGAAAGGGCAAATAAATATGTGTATGCGCTCGATAATTTAAAACAAACACAGCTGTCAAATCTTGTACCCTTGAAAACAGGCTTGACACAAAGGATCCCTGCAAAATGTTCTCAAAATATTCAATTTGTAGCAACTAATCTTGAGACCGCCGTTCAAGCACACGATTTTAAACAAAAATTTGAAGCGGATGTTCGACTGAATGAACTTCCAATATGTATTGATTCAATTGTTTGGATAGATGAATCTGATTTAGTCTGTGAACTTGATAATGGAAGGAGAGAATGCGATCTTAGCGAGTTGGCAGAAGCACAAAAAGCTCCTCATTTCACTCATTTAGTATTTTTCCTTGAAAGGGGTAAGGCATACGTTAACAAAGGTGTCATGTATTTAGATACTGCTGATCCGTATTCTGTGTTTATTCATGAATTGGCGCACTTTGTTGGATTCGTTGACGAATACGCGGTTTCCAGTAAGTTGGCGGCGCAATACTGTTATTCTGCATTCCCAAGCGCACCAAACTTACTTATCTCTAATGCAGAAATAGATGCGATCCAGAATGAAGAGAAGTATTTATATTGGTTAAAAACGGCCCAAGCAACTATCGTTGAGCCAATTTATGAGGCTAATTCGGTGTCTCAAGAAGGGGAGAACACTACCGGTGCATTGTCTATATCAAGAACAAATACTTGTTCTAAGTTAGATATTGTGGCTTATCGACCTAGCCGTAAAATGACCTTCATGGAGTTTCACGATGTGCAACATATCCCTAAGCTCTATAAGTTGATGTGGCAACAAAAGCTCGCCAACTACCATCAAAAAATCATGGTAGCCAATTCTTTATACGAGCATTCAAAAACGGACGGGGCTAGGGAATTTTGGGAAACCCTTCTTTAATCTGCAATTCTATGCATTTTCTCTCTGAAATGGTCGACATACATCGCCGTTCCCCCGCAAATTGCTACTGGCATAACAAGGAAATTAACGATTGGAATAAACGAAAAAATGTTTACCATTAGACCAAAGCTAAAGGCTCTGGATTTGTCCTTTCTCAAAGTATCGCGAGTAAAGGAAAACGGAGATTTATGATTGTCTATTGGGTAATCAACGTATTGGACTGCCATCATCCAAGCGTTAAATAAAAACCAGATGATTTGACCTATTATAGGCAGAATAAAAAATAAAATGAGAAATCCAATCGCTCGTGGCAAAAAATACCCCAGTTTTGAAAATTCTCTGGCCAGCATCCTTGGCGTATCTTTTAAAGCATCAAGTAGTCCTTCGTCTCCCATGGATTCGCCAGTTAGATACCGCTCTACTTTTTCGCTCAACAAGCCATTAAAAGGCGCTGCGATAAAGTTTGCTAAAGTGCCAAAAATGAGGGCAAAGACTAAGAGTACGGTGATAATAGCAATGGGCCAAAGTATGTAACTAAGCGCATCTTTTATCATTGATGCCCAATTGGGAATCAAGTCGATGATATAGGCGACTGACAATTGGATGTAATCGAGCAGAAAATAAAACGCGCTGGCAAACAAAACCACGTTTACTGCAAGTGGTACTAAAACGAAACGCTTCAAACCCTTGGTTTTTATAAGGTCGAACCCTGAGAAAAAATAGCTTGCGCCACTTTTGTGTTGATTGGGCGACGGGGCATTCGAATGCATAAACCTCCCTTTGAATAAAATAGATGTTCGTTAACGCTCACAGTATATGTTTTTCGGTGAACAGCCTCCAGTAACATATTGTCACTTTAAGTAAGCATTTATTTCAGGATACTATGTTACAGGTTATCTATCATTCTATCTGTTTAAAACAGATAAAAACTTGGTTTACCACCTTAGTGTAATGCCCTACACTTGCACCATGCGCTTGAAAAAAATTCGCCTAGCCGGCTTTAAATCATTTGTTGATGCTACCAATATTCCGTTTCTTGGGGATATGACCGCTATTGTCGGCCCAAACGGCTGTGGAAAATCAAACGTTATTGATGCCGTAAGATGGGTACTTGGTGAATCTTCTGCAAAAAATCTGCGCGGCGATGCTATGACCGACGTTATTTTCAACGGGTCTAACTCACGTAAAGCAGTGTCACAATGTTCTGTAGAATTAGTGTTTGATAATTCAAGCGGCAGGATCACGGGAGAGTATGCGGCGTTTAATGAAATTTCAGTAAAACGATTAGTGACCAAGGACGCTGTTTCAACCTACTTTCTAAACGGCAGCAAATGCAGAAGAAAAGATGTCACAGATCTGTTTTTAGGCACAGGTCTAGGACCTAGAAGCTATGCTATTATTGAACAGGGCATGATATCTAAATTAATTGAGTCTAAGCCGCAAGAATTGCGCGTATTTATTGAAGAAGCGGCTGGCATTTCAAAATATAAAGAAAGGCGTAGAGAGACTCAAAATAGAATCAACCATACTCGCGAAAACCTAAGCCGTTTAGATGATATCAGACAGTCGTTGGCCGAACAGTTGACTAAATTGAAACGTCAAGCTCAAGCCGCGACTAAATATACTGAGTTAAAAAAAGAAGAGAGACGACTCAAACTTGAATTAGCCACTATTAGATGGTTAGAACAAACTAGATTGATTGAGCAGGCGCAACAGATAATAGATGAAAAGCAACTGGCGTTAGATGACCTAAAGGCAAGTCAAAATAATGAGCAATCTGGTCTTCAGTCTTTTAAAAATGAATACTCTATTATTAAACAAGGCATAGACGACGTTCAAAAGCAGATTTATACGCTAGGCACTGAAATTACAAAGTTAGAACAGTCACAACTATTTGCTAAAAAGCGCAGTGCTCAAATCCAAGCAGAAATAGAGCAAATTAAACAAACGGAAAAGAGCTTAAGCATTGACATCGAAGCGATTAAATCAGAATTAGCGATCAATGAGCATCAGGCACTGGAATTAGAACCAGAGCGCGAGATACTTGAAGAGCAGCTTTTTGAAATAGAACAGAAAAAGGATGAAAAAGATTCAAGCTATCATGAAATAAACGCTAAGCTGAAAAATTGCGAACAAGTTTATTTTGAAAAAAACCAACAGTTACAGCAAAAACATAGCCAAATTCAACAAACCCTCAGTCTACAAGCTCGGACAGAGTCGCGTTTGAGTGAGTTGACTCACCAACTTCAAAATGTAGATTGTGATGAGCTAAAACTCGAACTCAAAGAAGTCAATATACAGGTCAATGAGTTAGAAACAGCTGTTCATACACAAGAGCTAGCAATACAGGAGCAGAAACAACTAAGTGCGAGCAAAAAGGTAAAATTTGACGAGGCAGAAACACAATTACAAATACATGCAAAGCAACTAACTCAAATAGAAGCTAATCTAAACGCTCTGACCAATTTACAGCAAGAATTCTCTGAGCAACCATTAAAAGAGCGAATTGACTCAGAAGTAGACTGTGAATCTTTGCACAGTTATTTTCCAGTTAAAGGCGCGTATAGTAAGATCTTATATGCGGTTTTAAAACACATAGAGCCGTGCGTTGTCGTCAAGCAAAGCAATCAACTAGACCACAATATCAAACGGATATTGGCTGAGAGGTTCAAACAAAATGTGTTGTTTGAATCTTCTTTTACGTCAGAAAAAGTCGATAATTCAGTGGCTCAGTTACTATCAAACGCTCGCGTCCCACATTTGTTTAATCAATACTTAGTGTCTGATTCATTAGAAAAAGCGTACTCTCTCCAAAATACGCTCAATAAAAACCAATTTTTTGTTACTTTGGATGGTGACATTGTAGGAGTCGACCTTTTTATTGCTTACACCGAGCAAGACAATAAATTTTCTAGAGAGTCTCAGATAACAGAGCTCAAAATTCAACAAGCAGAGCAAGAACGAAAATACATACAAAGTAAAAATGATTCTAGTCGACTAAAGACCTTATACAATGATGCGCAATCTGCCCTTGAGCAGCAATCCGCCGAACTGATAAATCTAAGGCAAAAACTTCAACAAAAGGCCATGAATCAACAGAACCTTGAATTCAAATTAGAACAATTCGAGCAGCGTTTAGTCAATATTCAGACTGAAATTAGAGAACAAGAGACCAATCTTGAGCAAGAGAGGATGTCTCTTGAACAATTTAATGAGGAAGTAGAAGAGCTAAGTATTAGCGTAATCGAGGCTGAACAGGTTAAAACAGAGCTTGAGGAAAAGTCGTTAAGCCTTAATCAAGAAGTCCAATTTTTGCAATCAAAGCAAAGTGAGTTACAGCAAAAATCGCATCAGCTAGCGCTTCAAATTCAACAAACCAGAAATTCCCTTCAAGTGCTTCAGGAGCAACTAAAGGCTAAACAGAGCATCACTTCTGACAACCAAGAAAAATTACAGATGCTAGTTGAAGAGATTGAAGATTTAAATGTTCCAGAGGCACAACAGCAGGGCAAATTGCAGCAAATGCTTGAGCAACAAGAACAACTTCGAGCTTCATTGAATGCTAAACAGTCTCAACTTTCAGAAATAGAACAAGAAATTAGTTTGCTTGAAAAGGGTCAACAAGGTGTTCAGATTAAAATGGACAAGATTAAAGCTGAAATTGATTCTCAAAGGATCTCTCAAGAAGGGGCCAGCGTTAGAGCACAGTCGTATATCGATCAAGTAGCCGAATTACAGCAACCTATTAAAACAGTATTGGAATCGTTGCCCGAAAACGCGGATGACAAAGAGTGGCAACAACAACTTGATAAAACAACATCTGCAATACAAAGGTTAGGTGCGGTTAACTTGGCGGCGGTACAGGAGTTCGAAGAGCAATCGCAAAGAAAAGAGCATTTAGACGAACAAAATCAAGACTTAACTGATGCACTTACCACGTTAGAAAACGCGATGAGAAAAATAGATCGCGAAACTAGAACGCGGTTCAAAGCAACCTTCGACCAAATAAATGCAGACTTAAAAAGTCTGTTTCCAAAAGTCTTTGGCGGTGGTATGGCGTATCTAGATCTAACCGATGATGATATGCTAGACACAGGGGTCACTATTATGGCTCGTCCCCCTGGTAAGAAAAATAGCACGATTCAATTATTATCTGGTGGAGAAAAAGCGCTAACCGCATTATCATTAGTATTTGCGATATTTAGATTAAATCCAGCGCCTTTTTGTTTATTGGATGAAGTTGATGCTCCACTAGATGACGCAAACGTAAATCGTTTCTGTCGGTTGGTATCTCAAATGTCAGAAACAGTGCAATTTATCTACATAACTCATAATAAAGTTGCGATGGAAATGGCCACTCACTTGACAGGAGTCACGATGGCTGAACCAGGTGTCTCAAGGATGGTAGCGGTTGATATACAAGAAGCTTTAGAGATTGCGGAATAAAAAAGATAACAAACCAAAAGGTCAATAATGCAAGAAGATTTACAACTCACTCTTTTTATCTTGGGTTTGATCGCCATACCAGCCGTACTTTTGCATGGCTTATGGAAAATTAGAAAGTCGAGCAAACAATCTAAACAATCTAGATACGAATCTAAGGATTGGGATCCAAGTTTTGATCACCAAGATGAAATAGACGATGCTCCCATGTACGACGATGTTGGCGTTGGTAAAGCAAGGGTGGTGATTAATCCCACTTCCAAACAGTCGCCGGAACTGACAGATCCCAAAGTAGATACACCAAATCAAACATTTGAGACGAATGGTGGTAGTACTGAGCATGAAATCATTAATGAGCCTCCAAGTGAAGGCTCCAAGCTTGCCGGCGAAAAAGATCATGCGGATCCTCAAGCAGAGTCAAACACAGCCGTTGAAGCCGCTACAGAAAATCAGCATCCCGAGCAATTTGAGGATATTGGTAAAGGTCTAGAATCTAGCGTTTATGGTGAAAACGTGGTCGCACTGGATAAAAACACCAGTGCCTTTCAAGCAAAACCCTCAGAAACCCACGCCACTGGGTTTAACATTACAGACACTGAGCAATACCAAGATGACACTGCGGACAAACCTGTATACAGCAACGTAGTTACTCAGCCCAAACCTGAATTTAATAAACCAATTTATGGCAAAGACAGCGACGAAGAAAATCTTGCTGCTTCTTCTAACCCTCCCAACTTTTTGCTAAAAAAATCGGCCAAACCGAATGATAATAACGATGCCGAGCAACCTACTGTAAAAGACAGCGATGACAGGGTTTCTGCTAAAACTAGCATTGATGATATTCCAGACATTGCAAACGATCCTGACTTTACATTGAATATTCAAGATGGTCCAAGCTCTGCAAAATCAGCAAAAAGCAAAGCCGCATCAAGCAATACAGCTGAGACACAAAAAAAGCCAGAGAAGCAGTTCAGTTTCACAGAGCAAGCCAAACGCTTTGTGCGTAGAAATAAAAAAACCGTTGCAGAAAAAATTCGAAAGGAACCTGTTTTAAAATCAAAAGATTCCGAAGATCAAATGCGCATTGACTTTGATGACTCTGCTGATTCGACTAAGAGCACTGCTCAATCAGAACCTAAGCCTCAAACCAAAGATGCTGCTCAAAATGCAACTCATAAACCAGTTGAAGAAACAGATGTTCTGGTTCTCAATGTTAGAGCGCCTGACGATAATCCGATAGAGGGAGCAGCACTGTTGCCTTTATTACTTACCCTTGGGTTCAAATTTGGTGAGCACGATATTTTCCATAGGCATGTGAATACAAATGGCAAAGGCCCCATATTATTTAGCTTAACAAATATGTTTAAACCTGGTGTTTTTGACATTGATAATATGGAAACGTTTAAAACTTATGGCGTTTCGCTATTTATGATGCTTCCCATTGAAGGAGACGCTCAGCAAGTCTTCAATATGATGCACAATGCTGCCCGCAAAATATCTGATGAGTTTGGTTGTCGAATATTAGATGGCAATAAAGTGGGTTTGAGCAAACAAAGTTTGCAACAGTATGTAGAGCGCATTCGAGATTTTGAGCGTAAGCGCAAAACGAATTAACCAATTTTGCTCCTTATTAATTGAACTGCTCAGGTTCGTAATATCAAAACAGAGCTATAGAACAAAAAGCACAATAACAGGATTAGCATGACCTTTGATTATAGTGATATAAATCAAGCTAAAAATACCTTAGACGACATTAAATTCACTTTAGAGAAATACAACTATCAGTACTATGTACTAGATGATCCCAGCGTGCCAGATATTGAGTATGACAGGTTAATGCAGACCTTGATTAAAATTGAAACTCAATACCCCACGCTAAAAACACCCGATTCACCCAGCCAAAAGGTAGGTGGTGAAGCCTTATCCAAATTTAGCCAAGTCGAGCATGAAATCCCTATGCTCTCCCTAGACAATGGCTTTGAAGATCAGGATCTTATTGCTTTTGAGAAGCGCCTGCGAGATCGCTTAAATACCACTGACAGCCTAGAATTTGCCTGTGAGCCAAAGTTAGATGGCTTGGCCGTATCCATCTTATATATAGATGGCTTGTTTCAGCGCGCAGCAACTCGAGGCGATGGGCTAGTAGGCGAAGACATTACTCAAAACGTAAAAACCATTGCTAACGTTCCTCTGCGCTTAAAAGGCAGCAATTTACCAGAGCGTCTTGAAGTAAGAGGCGAAATTTTTATGCCTAAACAAGGATTTGAGGAATTAAATGAAGCGCAAAGGAAACAGGGCGGGAAAGTATTCGCTAATCCTAGAAACGCTGCGGCGGGCTCCTTGCGTCAATTAGATTCGAAAATTACCGCTTCAAGGCCACTAAGAATGTACGCCTATTCTGTTGGTGTGTTGGAAGGTGGGGCAATCTCAAACGCTGAAACTCACAGTCAACGCTTAGCCTGTTTAGCGGATTTGGGCTTACCCCTTTGTAAGGAAACGGAGGTGGTGATGTCATCTGAAAAGTGCATCGAGTATTTTAAAAAGATTGGTCAAATGCGCGATGCCCTGTCTTACGACATTGATGGCGTAGTGTTCAAAGTCAATAACATTAATTTACAGCAAAGGTTGGGATTTGTTGCCAAAGCGCCGCGCTGGGCATTGGCCCAAAAGTTTCCTGCTCAAGAAGAGATTACTGTTTTAAGAGATGTAGAATTTCAGGTAGGTCGAACAGGGGCAATCACCCCTGTCGCTAGATTAGAACCGGTGTTTGTTGGCGGTGTAACAGTGTCAAATGCTACGCTTCATAACCAAGACGAAGTGGCTAGATTAGGCGTCAAAATAGGCGATACAGTAATTATACGTAGGGCAGGTGATGTAATACCTCAAATCGTATCTGTTGTACTTGATAAACGTGAATCTGACGCTAAAGATGTCGTCTTTCCCAGTCATTGTCCGGTTTGTAATTCTCATGTAGAACGCGTGCTTGATGAAGCAGTTATGCGATGCACAGGCGGTCTTGTTTGCCAAGCTCAGCGCAAGCAAGCCATCAAGCACTTTGCTTCTAGAAAAGCTTTTGATATTGAAGGCTTGGGAGACAAAATTGTTGATCAGCTCGTAGATGCTGAATTAATCAAGAACCCCGCCGATATTTTTACGCTCACGCTTACTCAACTGCTTAATTTAGAAAGATTTGCTGAAAAGTCAGCCGTGAATCTATTACAAGCGATTGATCATTCCAAGCAGACCACATTAGCAAAATTTTTGTACGCCTTGGGCGTTAGGGAAGTAGGTGAGTCTACGGCTCGAAATTTAGCTTTGCATTTCTTGTCTCTAGAAAACCTGCAAACAGCGTCGGTTGAAGATTTGCAAGAAGTACAAGATGTTGGAGGGGTGGTGGCCAATCATGTCTATGAATTTTTTAATGAGCAAGCGAACTTGGACATTGTTGAAAGACTAATCGAAAGAGGCGTTAACTGGCCTGAAATAGAACCACCTAGCCAAGACGCGCAGCCTTTGCTTGATCAGACTATTGTGCTTACTGGGACATTGTCAAAAATGGGTAGATCGGAGGCAAAAGGCATACTGCAAGAACTAGGCGCAAAAGTATCAGGTAGCATCTCCGCTAAAACCAATATCCTTGTGGCGGGCGAAAAAGCGGGTTCTAAATTGACGAAAGCTCAAAGTTTAGGGATCGAAATTTGGGATGAGGCTAAGTTGCTGGCGTTTCTTGAACAAAATACTTAATTATAAGTGCTTTAATATATTGTAAAAGCTAACGTTAACGCCTTTGATGCTATTTGATTGAAGGCTTTTCGCCTTGACGTGCCTGCCAAGCTCTGGCGACTGAGCGGCGCCAAATCCAGTCAAGACCAAAATAACCAATAAGACCAGCCACCACCGAGCAAATAGCGCATCCTACAATGAATGCGGGACCTACTGTGGTCACGGAATCTGCTAACCACGACCAACTCAATTCAAAGTGGAAGTCTCCCTTTTCGGTCCCAAGTACAGTAGTGCCAACCAAATAAGCAGTATAAAATATTGGAGCCATAGTGAGAGGATTGGTGATCCACACTGTCGCGACGGACAATGGAAGATTAACACGCAAAGGAATGGCTAAACCTGCTGATAAGAACATTTGAAAAGGGACTGGCCAAAACGCAAAAAATAAGCCAATTCCGAACGCACCTTTCGCCGAGCGTCTATTTAAATGCCATAAATTTGGATCATGCAATAACTCGCCGAAAAGCTTTAGAGAGTTACTCTCTTTGATCGCTTTTGGATCGGGCAAGAAACGACTGATAAATTTTTTAGGCATATAAAATACTACATTTTATTTGAGACAAAATGACACGTTTTGATAAAACCCTAGCTGGTTTTGTAAGCATTTTCTTCAGTTTTCCATTATGGCCTAGTTTGCCAAACATTTCACTCATTGCTTGTGCCTCATTAGTATTAATCTTAGCATATTATTTCAGAGTATCGGCCAAAATCGTCGGGGTATTATTAGGTTTTATCTGGTTTAGTAGCGTTGGGCATTATCATATCAGTACAATGGCTGAAAACCGCTATTTTAGTCAAAATATTCTAATACAAGGAGATGTTCTTAATCTGCAAAAGTTTAACGCTACAAACATTGCGCACAGAAAGCCAGTTAAACTTAATTTAAGACTATCCAAGCTAGGGAATAATTCATTTTCTTATTATCCGCTTTTTTTAAGGCCGAAGGTGCGGCTATCTTGGTATGAATCCTCTCTTAGTTTGTCGCAAGGAGACAGCGTTCAACTTTTGGCGAAATTAAAACCGGCGGCGGGGTTAGCTAACGAAGGCGGTTTTAATTATCAGAAATGGTTGGTTAGCCAAGGAATAAATGCGACAGGATATGTGAAAAAGAGTCCCTCAAATGCATTACTGTCGAATCGTCCCACCCATCGCCAATTCTTGGTGAACCAATTAGAGTCATTGAACATAGAGCATGGGCGATTTATCCATGCGCTTAGTTATGGTGATAGGAGATTTTTAACTGATCAAGATTGGAAGTTGCTGCAGGATACAGGTACAGCGCATTTGTTCGCGATTTCAGGAATGCATTTGGCCACTGTGTTTGCCGGCTGCTTACTTTTTGTGACCCTTACGTTGAAAGGGGTAAACTTTTTCTGTGCTTGGGTGAATGCTCCTTTCATGATCACAAAGAGTTTTAAAAAATGTTTATTATTGGTGTCGTTATTAGCCTGTCTATTATATTCCAACTTTGCTGGATACCAGATACCGGTAATCAGGGCCTGGCTTACACTTTGTCTACTAGTATTGTTGGCATTATTCGGCAAAAATTGGTCTAAGACAAACATAATTCTGACTATGTTGAGTATTATCGGCATGGTATTTCCATTATCCATATTGAGCCTAAGCTTTTGGTTTAGTATGACAGCGGTCTGTTTAATCATATTTTTTGTTTGGAGATATCCACTCACACGTAAGGCTTTGTTGAAAGATAAAATTTGTTATGCACTCAAATTGCAGTCATTTCTAAGCTTGTTAACTCTTCCGCTTATTCTCATTTTTTTTAAGACACTTCCGTTTAGTGCATTGCTATCGAACGCATTGATGATACCCATTACCACTTTTTTATTGCTGCCTCTATGTCTTTTAGGCACTGTTTTTAGTGTATTTTCTATTCCTGTTACAAACTTATATTGGGTGTTAGATGTGGCGTTTGAATACACACTGAGTTTACTTCGTTTAGTTCATCATACTACCGAGTTTTACATAGAGCGCATGTTTGACGAATTTTTCCCGAACACGACAAGCAACAGTTTTACTAGCCATCTAATTGATTGGGTAAGTACACCATTTTTTTATTTTTTTGTGCTTGTGATTTTATTGCCTCCCATCATATACAAGCGATTTATCATAACGGGTGCAGGATGTGTTTTTATGCTCTATGCATATACACAAAGTGACAAGCCTCTAACCGAACCTCAAACATGGAGATTCATTGCTTTTGATGTTGGACAGGGCAGTGCCCATATTATCCAAAGTGACAATCGAGTCGCTTTATACGATACAGGAAGGGGGAATGACAGTTTTAGCATGGCTCAAAATGTACTCATTCCATATTTTAATCACTATAATATTACGTCGCTAGAGTATGTTCTTATTTCGCATTATGACAATGACCATAGTGGTGGTATAGGCGATATAAAGCAAGCAATGGACGTAACCGAAGTATACGACCCAGCCAATTTTTGCAATAGAAGTAGTTTTGTTTCAATGCGAGAAAAAGATAACGGTTTCATGCAACTAAATGAGTTAAATATTGAAATATTGTGGCCGTTGGAACCCTCTAGCTTGAAACACAACAACAATAGTTGCGTGGTTAAAGTATCCTCTGAGCATCACTCAGTATTAATGACAGGTGACATCGAGCAAAAAGCCGAGAAAGCGTTGATGGCTCATTACAAAGGCACCTTTGCTCTAAAAGCGGATGTAATGTTAGCGCCTCACCATGGAAGTAAGTCCTCTTCAAGTGCCGCATTCATTGACGAGGTAAACCCCTTGTACGTGATTTTTAGTGCAGGATATAGAAATAGGTGGGGCTTCCCTAATGAAGAAGTGCTCAAGCGATATAATGAACGAGGAATTAAAACCTTCCATACTGGCGATAATGGACAATTAATATTTACGTTTACAAGTGGCAATGTTCCGTCCATTCAAGTAAAAACTTACCGACAAGATATTGATCCTAAATGGTACAACACACTCAATAGCGCCTTGTAGTTTGACGCCACGACCTACTATAAAAGCTAGGTTGGCAACAGCGCTTAGCGATATTATGTTAGCCAACCACATGTAAAATAAGTAAACTAATAAAATGGTTAAAGAAATTAAAAGAGATGCATGCCTTCACCTGTTAAAACCACTGCTTTGAAACCTACGCCATCGAGAGAAACGATCAGGCGCTTTTTTAGCTATATAAAGCCTTTTAAGCTCTTATTTTTAATGTCTGTTATCGGGATGGTGGGCTATGCAGCGGTAGACACATTTGTGTTTTCTCAGGTTCGTCCTCTTATTGACCAAAGTTTAAACGCAGGCGATTATGATTACTTGCGAACCGCGGCTATGTTCATTGTCCCCTTATTTGTGTTGCGCGGTATTTTCAATTTCATGGGAACCTATACCTTGCAGTATATCGGGACTAAGGTGGTCATGAAAATGAGGCAAGAACTGTTCGATAAGTTCATTCACTTGCCAATTGAGTTCCACGATCATCATTCTTCAGGCAGTTTAATCTCAAAGGTTATTTACGATACCGAGCAGGTGCGCGGCGCGGCTGGAAAAGCTTTATTAACTCTGGTGCGCGACGGGGTATTTGTAATTGGTCTATTAATTGTCATGTTTTACTACTCTTGGAAACTATCCCTTATATTCATTCTGATAGGCCCATTAGTTGCAGTTATTGTGACAGTGGTAAGCAAACGGTTTCGAAAGGTAAGCCATGCGATTCAAGCGGCTATGGGCTCGTTAACCACTAGCGTTGAACAAGCGGTGAAAGGGCATAAAGTAGTTCTTATGCACGATGGCCAAGAACTAGAGTCGCAAAGTTTCGCTAAAAGAAATAATCAGAATCGCCTTCAAAATATGAAACTCGTTACCTCTCAAATACTGAGTGTCTCAACGATTCAAATTATAGCGTCAGTTGCGCTTGCATTTGTGCTTTTTGCGGCTAGTTTGCCAACCATGATCGAAGAGTTAACAGCCGGTATTTTTATCAATGTAATTGTATGTATGGTGATGCTGTTAAAACCACTTAAACAATTAACCACTATTAATACTGAGTTCCAAAAAGGCATGGCGGCTTGCGCCAGTGTATTTCACTTGTTAGACAATGAAAACGAAGCGGATGATGGTGAACTTCAACTCGATAAAGTTAAAGGACAATTAGAGCTTAAGAATGTCTACTTTACTTATCCCACTAAAAGTACGCCCGCTATCAACGACGTTTCATTTAAAGTAGAGCCGGGCCAAACGGTTGCATTGGTTGGACGCTCTGGTAGCGGAAAATCGACGCTTTCAAACTTATTAACGCGATTTTACACAATTGACAGCGGCTTAATTAGCATAGATGGTCATGATATCAACCAATGCACCCTTAGAAGTCTTCGCAAACAGTTTGCACTTGTGTCACAACAGGTTGTGCTGTTTAACGATACCATTGCCAATAACATTGCATATGGCAAGCAAGACGAAGTCACGCCAGAGCAGATAAAGTACGCGGCGGATATGGCTCACGTTACCGATTTTGTGGAACAACTCAATGAAGGATTTGATACCTTGGTAGGCGAAAATGGGCTGATGTTGTCAGGGGGGCAGCGACAACGCATAGCCATTGCGCGCGCTATTTTAACCGATGCGCCTATCTTACTGTTAGATGAAGCGACATCAGCACTGGATACTGAGTCAGAAAAATTCATTCAACAGCAGTTAGATGAATTGCAAAAATCCAGAACCAGTATCGTTGTCGCTCACAGGTTATCTACCATAGAAAATGCGGACATGATATTAGTAGTAGACAAAGGGCAAATAGTTGAATCTGGCAATCATGCGGATTTATTATCGAAAAATGGAATGTATGCTCAATTGCATGCTTTGCAGTTCACTCAAGTGTGAGAAACGATACTCATTATCATGCTCTATTCTTATTAACACTAATGTACCACGAATAAAAGACGGATAAAGATATGCGTAAAGCATTGCAAGAAGCGTGGTTTAGCAGACAAAAATGGATTTGGTTATTGGCGCCAGTTGCAGCGTTATTTTGGTTATTGTCAACACTAAGACGCTGGCTCTATCAACGCGGTATTTTAAAGCAAAAACGCGCAAATCAGTCCGTCATAGTCGTCGGCAATATAGGAATTGGTGGAAATGGGAAAACACCAATTGTGCTGGCTTTAGCTGAATATTTAAACAATATTGGTCTAAAAGTAACGGTTTTATCGCGTGGTTACGGCGGCAGTCAGACGCAATTTCCTCACTTAGTGGGATTACAAGATACAGCGTCTTTAGTCGGAGATGAGCCAGCATTAATTGCAAGGCGCAAGATATGTGATGTGGTAATTGATCCTAAGCGAACAAGAGCGCTTAGCTTTATAGAACATCATTTGAAATCTGATGTCATTATTTGTGATGATGGTATGCAGCATTATGCGTTATACCGTGATCTCGAAATATGCGTGATTGATAAGAGGGGACTTGGTAACGGATATTTACTGCCTATGGGGCCTCTTCGAGAGCCGGGGACAAGGCTAAAAAGCGTCGATTTGATAATAGAAAATCAAGCGTCGAATGGGATCAATAGCCGCTCGGAACTCATTCCATCTGCTTGGCTAATGAAACATTACTTGTCAAAAACGTATGCGATTAATTTGCTGCCGACCGCATGGATAAATGTAGTTAACCATCGTCAGTTGTCTATGTCAGAATTTCGTGAATTGATTCATAATAAAGGACTTCCAGTGACAGCTCTAGCCGGCATTGGTGATCCCAAACGGTTTTTTGATACTCTTGAAGCATTAAACATTCATGCGCATAACCAAACAGGCTTTCCTGATCATTACGCGTTTAGCGAGCAAGATATTCCCAACAACCATTGCGTGTTGATGACTGAAAAAGACGCGGTAAAATGCGCTGAGTTTGCTCATGAACACTGCTGGTTTTTAAAAGTGGGGACGAATTTGAGTCAAACATTACTTGACACAATCAATCGTTCAATCGAATTAAAAGGATACTTAAATCAACCGCTCAAGAAATAATGAGTGATGGGAGTTGTTCGTGATAATATGCAAATTAAATAATTAACACATAAGAACAGGAAAACATATGTCATTTGACAAAAAGCTTTTGAATATAATTGCTTGTCCGGTATGTAAAGGTGAACTGATTTATACATTGGTAGATGGTCAGGATGAAAATGAGCTCGTCTGCAAATTTGACCGACTGGCTTTTCCAATACAAGATTCCATTCCAGTATTATTAGAAGATAAAGCTCGAACACTTAGCTTAGATGAGATGGAACAAATAAAAAAATAAAGGTTAAGCGATGTCATTTACAGTCATTATTCCAGCGCGCTACGGTTCCAGTCGGTTCCCAGGTAAGCCTCTTGCTAATATTCACGATAAGCCCATGATCCAACATGTTTTTGAGCGTTGTCAAAAGGCAGGGGCTAAACGAGTCATTGTGGCAACCGACGACACAAGAATTAGTGAAGTGGTGGAGAATTTTGGAGGCAATGTTTGCTTAACCCGTGACACTCACGAATCGGGTACACAACGCCTAGCGGAAGTCATTCAATCTGAACAAATACAAAGCGATGAAATTATTGTCAATGTGCAAGGAGACGAACCTTTTATACCCGTGGCCAATATCACTCAAGTCGCCTCTATGTTATTTAATCAAACAAGTGCCAATACAAAAATGGCAACGCTGTGCTTTCCAATAGGTAGCAGAAAAGAAATTGATAACCCAAACATTGTAAAAGTCACGTTTGCGACCAATGGAAAGGCGTTATATTTTTCCCGAGCACCCATTCCGTATGATAGGAACTGGATGCAGAATACTCAAAGTATGGCCGAGAATGCGTATTTTAGGCACGTCGGAATTTATGCATATACCGCTGGATTTGTGTGTGACTATGTGGAACTGGAAACCAGCCATTATGAAAATATTGAATCGCTTGAACAACTAAGGGTGTTATATCATGGATATGACATACAGGTAGCGCAAGCGTGCGAAGCACCTCCCCATGGTGTTGATACCCCCGAAGATCTGGATGCTCTTAACCTGCAGTAATACGATGGAAAATGACGGTATTTGACCGTACAAAAACAAAATATTCCAAGGGAACGGCATTCCACATCAACATGCCAAGTGAGCACAGGCTATCCCCCCTATTTGTATTGAGCGAATACTTTAATATTTCCATGTAAAAATTTTGGTATTTTTGAAATCTTTGCTTATTCTTATTATTACCTATTATGTAAAAGTGACGGGATGTTAATACCCTACTTTAATAATGGTTTTGAGTCGATACACCATAATTTTAGCAATAAGCCTCAATTATAATGCGTCGAAGTTACGATATGGTTGAGCGCTGCTATCATAGATAATTGTAAATAAGGATAATACATTGAGATATTCATTTAATTCGCAAGACGCGACGGGCTTTCAAAACGCTATGTTCAGACAGTTTTCAGATTTTTTCCAGCAAGCACTGAATACCGCTTCAAAGGAGTCTAACGCTGAACGTTTGCAAGAAATAAATGACTTAAACGACGTCTATAAAACTCGTGCTTTAGCGCTTCAAAAAATGTGGACTCACGATTGGAAAAATTTATTAGATAGCGCAAAACCTATGGCAAACGTGAACGAGTTGCCCAACTTTGCGCAACATTACAGCACCTTGTTTAATCTATCAGAGAAGCAAGTCGCTAAACAAATCGAAGAATACAATGAATTGCTGGAAAATACATTATCAAGCTACACGTATTGGTTAGCCAAGCAGATCCAGCAAGAGTATCTTTATTGATCTTCGGCTGGAACTGCCCACAAATCGTGTTCGTCAGCGTGAATAACTTCTACCCATAAACGATCACCTGGCATATAGTCGTGGACGTTATTTAGGTGTATTACCCCGTCTATTTCAGGTGCTTCTGCAAAACTTCTTGCTACTGCACCTTCGGAATTCACCTCGTCGATGGTGACGAAGTATTCATTTCCTATTCTGTCTTGAAGTCTTTGAGCACTTATTTGTGATTGTACTTCCATAAATCGAGCAAGCCTTTGTTCTTTTACCTCCTCGCTTATTGGATCGGGTAAATTGTTTGCTGTAGCTCCTTCAACGGGTGAGTATTTAAAGCAGCCTACACGATCAAGTTGAGCCTCTTTGATAAAGTTCAACAGCGCTTCAAACTCTTCTTCAGTCTCTCCTGGAAAACCCACAATAAAGGTCGATCTTATCACTAGGTCCGGGCATATAGTTCGCCATTGTTTAATTCGCTCGACCGTTCTTTCGGCACTTCCAGGGCGTTTCATTAGTTTTAAAATTCGCTTACTAGCATGCTGAAAGGGAATGTCCAGATAAGGCAGTATTTTGCCTTGGGCCATTAACGGAATAAGATCGTCGACGTGAGGGTAAGGATAGACATAATGCAGACGCACCCACATATCCATTTCGCCGAGTTGCTCGCATAATTGTTGCATATGTGTCTTGACTGGCATCCCGTTCCAGAATCCCGTGCGGTGTTTAACGTCCACACCATAGGCACTGGTATCTTGGGAAATAACCAGTAATTCATTTACCCCTGCCGCTTTTAAGCGCTTAGCTTCATCAAGCACTTCTCCAATGGGTCTGGAGACAAGCTTTCCTCTCATAGAAGGAATGATGCAAAAAGTGCACTTATGATTGCATCCTTCAGATATTTTTAAGTAGGCAAAATGACGGGGAGTGAGTTTGATACCATGGTCAGGCACCAAATCAATATAAGGATTGAAGCTAGGCTTTGGTAGATGTTGGTGAACTTGCTCAACCACACTCTCATAAGCATGCGGTCCAGTAACCGCCAATACGTTTGGATGAACTTCCCTAATTTCGTCTTCTTTAATCCCTAAACAACCTGTGACTATTACCTTGCCATTTTCAGCTAATGCTTCACCGATGGTATCTAGAGACTCTTCCACAGCGGCATCAATAAACCCGCACGTATTTACGATGACTAAATCTGCGTTATTGTAACTAGGAACCACATCGTATCCTTCTGTTCTCAATTGAGTAAGGATACGCTCGGAGTCAACCAAATTCTTGGGGCAGCCCAGGGAGATAAAACCAATGCGTGCATTAGCAGATAATTTGCTGTTATTTTCTGCTTGCTGCTCTATTACTTTAACAGGTGTTTCTAACGTTGTGGTTTTGTTGGGCTTATAGTGTTCAACGGTCATAATTGGCCTTTAATTGGTCAAAAAAAATGCGGATAAGTCACTCGCGCGGATAGTACATCAAAACGCTGCTATGATCGAATTTCTTTGCATTTTACACCCGAATAGTTAGCTAAATATTTCTGTTTACTACACCAATAGTATTTATTTTTGTTAACCTTTTTGTGCATGAGCGCGCAACTTTAGGTCGGCTGAGATATAGTGTCTATAAATATTGTTATGCTAATATGTAATAACAAATTGAGAAATGTCAGCTGCTGCTTACCTGTTGTCTATGCAAATTAAAAACGCAGCGAAATTCTATGAATCTTTACGATAATCATTATGGAGAATAAATGAGTATTGTCACCACCATTTCAGCAAATGCGGCTAAAGCGGCAAAGCAATTAATTCGACTCAGTGAGCAACAGAAAAACTCGATACTTGCAGAAATTGCTGTGGCCTTAAGAGATAATCAGGCTGCAATATTAGAAGCGAATAAAGTGGATATGCAAAATGCGCATCAAGACGGCTTGGATGACGCAATGCTAGATCGACTGCTACTCACATCTGAAAGAATAGAAGCGATGGCTGAGGGCGTTGAAGTGGTAGCAAGTTTGCCAGATCCTGTAGGAAAAATTCGAAAAATTGAAACAAGACCCAATGGCATAGAAGTGTCGAAAATGCGCATTCCGTTGGGCGTAGTGTGTATGATTTATGAAGCTAGACCTAACGTAACTGCCGATGCGGGGGCCCTTTGCTTTAAATCTGGTAATGGAATTGTATTGCGCGGGGGTAAAGAGGCACTCAATTCTTCGTTGGCCATATCCAAAGTGATGCAAGATGTGTTGGTTAAGCATGACTTACCTAAAGCACTTATTTCTGTGATCCCAAACCCTGATCGCGAGCTTATGTTAGACCTTATGCAGCAAAAGGATTACATAGATGTGATTATCCCTAGAGGCGGGGAAGGGCTTATAAACTTTGTTACTGAAAATTCACTGGTTCCAGTTATCCAACATTTTAAAGGCGTGTGCCATTTGTTCGTAGACGAATCAGCCAATTTAGACAAGGCTTTGAGCCTACTGTTAAATGGCAAAACTCAAAGAACCGGCGTATGTAATGCCCTTGAATGTTTGTTGGTTCATAAAGACATTGCCGATCAATTTTTACCTACCGTCGCTGAATCCTTAAAGCATAAACAGGTTAAAATAAATGCGTGCTCCAACAGCATTAAATATTTTGATGACGCCACTGAATTAAGTGAAAGTGAGTTTGGTGTCGAGTATCTTAGATCCGAAATAGCGGTCAGAATCGTCGATGATGTTAATGCAGCTATCGACCATATCGATGAATTTGGCAGTTATCATACAGAAGTAATTTGCACCGAGAAACCCGAGAATGCAGTGCTATTCCAACAGTGCGTTGATGCATCTGTCGTTATGGTCAATGCTTCATCTAGATTTTCTGATGGAAGCGAATTAGGGTTAGGAGCTGAAATTGGTATAGCGACTACTAAATTGCATGCGTATGGACCTATGGGGATTGAGTCTCTCACGACTGAAAAATATTTGGTGAATGGCGATGGGCAAATAAGAGCATAACGCCCTAGCTATTCGTCTAGCTATCATCAATAATAAAGCATCGTTATCTTATCGCTCTTATACAAGGTAACCAATAACCTAAAATAAAAAGTCAAAGGTGAAACCATGTCGAAGCTAGCAAGTAGAGTTGTTCCAAAATTAAGTAAAACCTTATTAGCAGGTTGTATTGCTGCGCTCAGTTTAACTATGTCCGTTAAAATCAATGCACACGATGGTAACCAACTGCTCGCAGGCATTGTAATGGACAGAGATGCTGAGCAAAGAGCGCGAGACAAGTATCGTAGACCGGTGCAAACGCTCTCTTTCTTTCACATTGAGCCAGGCATGAAGATAGCCGAAGCACTTCCTGGAGGTGGCTGGTATACACGCATATTAGCGCCTTATTTGGGCAGTGAAGGCGCTATTTATGGCATTAATTACAATGATAGTATGTGGCCGTTATTTGGTTTTTTCACAGAAGAGCGCATGCAATCTATGATCGACAGGACCGACGCTTTTCCGGAACTGGTAACAGATATAACCGACAATGGAATAACGACGGATGGCTTTACTTTTGCCAGTGCGCCTGATGCTTTAAACGGGACCCTAGATAGAGTGTTATTTATCAGAGCACTGCATAATCTTAGTCGTTTTGAAGACCGAGCGCAGACGATGTCACAAGCGCTAGAAGTCGCCCATGACTTACTCAAACCCGATGGATTAGTTGGCGTGGTTCAGCACAGAGCGCCTGCTACATCAAGTCCAGAACGAGCAGACGGCAGTCGGGGATATTTAAAACAACTAGATGTAGTGAAAGCGTTTCAAGATGCAGGTTTTGAGCTGTTAGCTGCCAGTGAAATTAATGCTAATTCGAAAGATCAGCCTAAAGAAAACGATATAGTTTGGCGATTGCCTCCCAGTTTTAATGGAGTGGGAGATGATGAAGCTAAACGTGCGGCAATGATTGAAATCGGCGAAAGCGATCGCATGACGTTATTATTCAAAAAGCAAGGCGCTAACGTGACTTTAGATCATCACTAACTCGTTTCATTAGAGCCGGAAATGCTTTCTCGATTGAGTATTGAAATAAAAAGAGCCTTTGTCACAAAGGCTCTTTTTTCATACACGTTAGATAGAATTTGATTGATGAATTTAAAGTACCCATTAAGCCACTACGATGAAGCCGGACGATTAAAACCTTCTTTTTTGTCGTATGGTTTTTTGCTTTTCGCCTGCCGAGGCCTAATCGTTCTTATCGTTGCCATATCTTTGAGACAAGACGGAGATAGGTTACTTAGAGTATTTTACCCAGAAACTTACCATTTTTATCTTTCCTTATTACCGATTGTTCCGGCATTACTTTCGCTTGCCTTGTTAAGCAAGCGCGCAAGTATTATAAAAAGTGGTAGAACGAAATGGTTTGATCTTATTATTCCGGTTAGCTGCTCAGCATTTATTATTGATATTATTGTTCAATCATACATTTTGAACCAGATAAACTTCGTATTTTCTCCCACTCATGGAGTTTCAATACTAATTGCAAGCACGGGTCTGTTATTTTGGCTTCGCGGTAATCGAGTCAGAGATATGCTTGTTGATTGGAAAAAGTGATAGCCGTAGTAAGCGAATTATCGCCAGTTTCTAAGTTTTCAAATGTGCATCAAGCGCCGCTTGGAAATATTGAGCGATGCTGATGCTGTTATCCTTGACTAATTTTTCATAGCAAATACCCGCAAAAGCATAAGAGTTGTCGTTCACATGCAAAAGTATGCTTGGGGCTTCTGGATTATGATTATCAATTTTCCAATTGCCTCCAACAAGTTGCTTGTAGGTTTCACCTATATAAGCTCCATAGATATTACACAGGGTAAAAACTGCTTTGTTCTCCAATGCCTGCTCTTCGTATGTATTGAGGTAACGTAAAATTATTTCGTCTATTAAAAGAATACTGTCTGCGCTGAAATCTAAATCTAGATTAAATTCTTCTCGGCTTATTCTCACAGCATCATCAGCGCTGGCAATCATTAATTCATTAAGTTCTTGTTCGTTCATAACTCTGTATTTTTTGATTAATATTACAAAGAAGGTAAATTAATTTGCCTGCATTGTAAAATAAGCTCGGTCAATAATTTAGTTCCGGGTCCTTTTTGTTCTGGTTCAGGGCAGACCAAAAAAGCAGTGACTTGTTTAAACGACCCTCCTGAAACACGCAAATGACAGAGATCCCCATGTTCTATGTAGGGTCTCACAATGTGTTCAGGTATCCAGCAAAAGCCTATATTTCTTTTTAACAAGTCAATTGCGGTTTGAAATTGACTCACGGTCCATCTATTTTCTGATTTTAACCAACCAGTGCTTTCTTGAGGGTTAGCAGCAGAGTCCTTAATGACTATCTGCAAATGTTGAGCAAGTATGCTTGGCTCAATAGGTTGTTTAATAGATACCAGTGGATGAGCATGGTGACAGACCAATAAAAACTTAACATGGCAGAGGGCTTCTCCTAAATAGCCTTTTGGTACATCCATGACGACCACTAAATTTGCTTTTTTTTGTGTGACGGCCTCTCGACTGCCTGTTAATACAGTATCCAATATTTTTACTCGACTGCCTCGGCTTTCTGGTAAAAAAGCCTGCAGGGCCGGATAAATATGCTCCTTTGGATAGGCAATATCAAGAGCAAGTGTAATTTCTGGCTCCCATTGTTGTTTTATGTTTATGGCCAGTTGTTCTAAAGACTCTGCGTTTTGAGTCAATTCTCTTGAGCGTCTTAACATGACTTCACCCGCAGGCGTTAAAAAAGCTTTTCTGCCTTTTACCTCAAGTAATTGAACGCCCAACATATCTTGCAACTTAGCCACTGCGTGATTAAGAGAACTTTGACTTTTATTGAGCGCGTTTCCAGCTTGAGAATAGCCTCCGTAATCTACCACTGCTTGTAAGATCCGCCATTGTTCCAATGTGGTTTTGGTTCGGTACAATATAAACTCCGTTTATGACAAGTTAAATCAAATGCATTACACATAGTAGATTCAGGCTATTAACGACTATGCTAGGGCAACTCCAACGATTATAAGGCCATTACATATAGTTAATATAGGAAATGAAACACTTACAATATTTATTTTTAGACGTTTGCGTACATTGATGTCAAGGCTTAAACGCATTAAATACGATCTCACATTAAAATTCAGTAATGCAGTCTTCTAATCTTATATGACTGACATTATGTATAAATTTCAACAATACTCTATTTATTTAGTTATGAAATATTACTCTTTACTCCCACTATCCGCGCTGTTAGCAATCGGTTTAATTGGTTTTTTGGTGCAGCAAGATATTATTCCTCCTGGTATGGAATTGCTTAAAACCATGCAAGAAGGTTTCGACGACTCGTTTTATCTAATTATATTTTTGATTATTCTTTTAGAGTCTATCATTTATGTTGGGTTTTATTTTCCTGGGCAATTCTTTGCTGTGATATTAGTGGTTGGCGCCAATCCAAGCGCAAAAGATATTGGGTTCATGACGATTGCGATGGTCGCTGCGGCGACGATAGGAAGCATCATTAATTACTTCTTGGGATACTTCTCTAAATCTGACGAAGACAATGACGATTCTCCAACCAAAATTCGCAATTTATTGTTAGCGATGATACACATCAACTCATTAGCGTTTTTCATGTTCGCCCAAGGCGCTAATCAAAAGCCGATGAAAATTGTTTGGTTGGCTGGGCTGTTCAATTTACCTTATTATCTTGCTTTAATAGCGGCCACAGCAGTGTTAAGTGAACAAGTTATGCAGATGGCTGAAAATACTTATTTGTTGGTAAGCGTGATAAGTCTTTGGTTACTCGCATCCATATATTTTGACGTTAAAAAACACAAAACTTCTGCAGAAGCATCTTGAAGCAACCATGGCAGATTCTGCTAAGCATCTTCCGGTTAAGATGCAGTGTGTTAGTATTATGCGTTTGCATGACGAGTGTATCTTGACCATCTATTTAATATGAACAGCGCCCATTGACATCCCAAGCAAATAAGAGGACCAGTCAAACTACCCAAGTTCAACATACTCGATATCATCATCGAGTCGATTGATATTATCTAACACTCTGGTGAGCTTTTGTTCAAGAGAAGACGCTTTAAAGGGTTTTGTTAAGTAATCTGTCGCCCTGCCTTCTATTGCCTGTTTGACTCGACTTCTTTCATTTGACGCGGTCAATAGGATAAACGGTAGATGTTTAAATTGGGGAGTGTTTCTCACATACTTCAAAAAATCTATCCCAGTTACTTTAGGCATATCCCAATCACTAATGATTAAATCAACTTCTTTTTTTGACAGCATTTTAATAGCGTCGTAACCATTAATCGCCGTATGGATATCGACTACGCCTAACTGATTAAGAGACGTTTTTATAATACTCCTCATAGACTCCATATCGTCTACAAGTAATATACGCATTTCACTTATCTTCATGAATTTCTTATTTTTTATCATTAAAGTTAGAAGTTACACCAATTATGTGTAAGATTAAATTCGCAGAAAGTATAGTTTTTGGGATATTTACGAATTCACTATATGATCTATTGCTCGGCTTGCGGCAACTAGGCCAAACGTTGCGGTAACGCCAACAAATGCCCCGAAACCAGTACTGCAGTCCATTTTACTTGCTCCTTGGCTAGATTGTTTGGCTTCAGTCACTCCACCATCAGGCGTTAGATACTTAAGCTGCTCAGTAGAATAGATCGCCTCTACACCAAAATTTCGTTTGGGGTTTTGACTGAATCTATAAAAGCGCCTCAACGTAGAGCGGACCTTGGCCAGAAGAGGGTCCTGTTTTGTTTTTGCTAGGTCACCACGGGTGATTGATAGAGGGTCAGTTTGACCACCCGCACCGCCAATGCAAATCACTTTTTGTTTGTGTCTTTTGCATAAACTTATAATGGCTGCTTTGGCTTTTACGCTGTCGGTCGCATCAATGACGACTGAATATTGCCCTTTTAAATAGTCGTTCACATTCTCTGCGGTTACGAAATCTTCAATGACGCTTACTGCGCATTCTGGATTTATATCTGCAATTCTGCTTTTCATTGTCTCCACTTTACTGGTGTCTAACGTACTTGAAAGCGCATGAATTTGCCTATTCACATTACTGATAGAGATATCGTCTAAATCGATAAGTGTTAGATTATTAATGCCTGAACGAGCTAAGGCCTCTGCTATCCAAGATCCAACTCCTCCAATTCCAATGATACAAACACTTGCATTTATCAGTTTGTTAATACCGTCATTGCCGTACAATCTAGCCAAACCAGAAAACCTATTTGAATAAGTCATATCTCTCCATTTTCTAAAAAATCGAAACGTTTAAGTTATTTTTAGCAATTTTCATTCAATTAATTTATTGCTTTAATTGAACCATAAGCTTAAGCAAAAGTTATCAATAACTTAAGACGTTTGCATACATAATCAATTCAACAATATTATATAGGTATTTTTATGGGTTTATTAGTAGAGGGTAACTGGCAAGATAAATGGTATGACACCAAAAAGTCTGGCGGCAAATTTGAACGTCAGGATTCGATGTTTAGACATTCCGTATCAAACGATACAAACAGTGAGTTTAAGCCTGAATCAAATCGTTATCACTTATATGTGTCACTTGCATGTCCGTGGGCACACAGAACGCTTATTTTTAGAAAACTTAAAAACTTAGAAGAGCATATATCTGTATCGGTTGTAAGCCCCGATATGCTGGAAAACGGATGGGAATTTGGTGGATATGAGGGCGCCACTAAGGATCATTTGTTTGATTTTGATTTTATGCATCAAATCTACACTAAAGATACACCAGACATTACATCCAGAGTCACTGTCCCGGTGTTATGGGATAAGAAGACTAGCAAAATTGTAAATAACGAATCATCCGAAATTATTAGAATATTAAACTCTGCTTTTAATGAATTAACCAACAATACAGACGATTATTATCCGGTGGCGCTTAAGGCCGAGATAGACAGCATAAATGACTTCGTTTATCCCAAGATTAACAATGGTGTGTATAAATCTGGTTTTGCAACGACTCAAGACGCTTACGAAGAGGCAGTGACGGAGCTATTTTCAGCGTTAGATGTAATTGAACAACGGTTGAATAAGCAGCGATACTTAGTGGGGAACTCGATTACTGAGGCAGACTGGAGACTCTTTACTACTTTAATTCGTTTTGACCCGGTGTACGTGGGGCATTTTAAGTGTAATTTAAAAAGAATCGCTGACTATCCAGCTATTTCTGGTTACGTCAAGGATTTATATCAAGTGCCAGGCATCGCTGAAACGGTAAACTTTGATCATATTAAAAGGCATTATTATTACAGCCACACCATGATCAACCCAACTCAGGTGGTACCAAAAGGACCAATGATGGATCTTACCTCAGCACATGGTCGAGATTCGTTTTAACGACTTAATATTGCCCGTTCATAGTGCAATAGGGCAATACGGTCAATTTAAGGTTTTATAAAATGATACATCTTTGCGCGTGTGTTCTTTGATGAATCGAGGATGAAATTATGAAAAACTCAAAAGTGAAACAAATAGTGCAAGGCATGCCAGCTTCAGATGGTGCAGGGGTAAAGCTCAAACGAGTGTTAGGCCAACCTTTGTTACAGCGATTGGACCCATTTTTAATGCTCGATGAGTTTGGCAGTGATGATGCTAGCGATTATATTGCTGGCTTTCCACCCCACCCGCATAGAGGCTTTCAAACTGTCACTTATATGTTAGAAGGTAAAATGGGGCATAAAGACTCGGTGGGGAACCAAGGCATTATTGAGGACGGTGGCTTACAATGGATGAACGCGGGGAAAGGGATTATCCATGAGGAAATGCCACAGCAAACTGAAGGCAGAATGAGAGGTTTTCAACTTTGGGTGAATTTGCCTGCAAAAGAAAAAATGTCTGCACCAGGTTACCAAGATATTCCAAGTAAGCATATTAAAGAAGTGTCTATAGGCAGCTCGTCAAAAGCAAGAGTGCTAGCGGGCAGCTTAAATGGGGTGGAAGGGGCGGTAACCACGCAAGCAGTTAAGCCTCAATTTTATGACTTACACCTTATGGCGAACGATCAAATAGACATTGCAGTGAGTGCTCATCACAATGGATTTATATACGTTTACGAAGGAGAATTATCTTTGGCTGGCAATAAAATTGGCAAAGGACAACTGGCAGTGCTTGAATTAAATGACAATTTAAATTTGATTGCCCAGACCGACGCCAAGGCCATATTAGTGACCGGTGAACCCATAGGTGAGCCTGTTCAACAATACGGTCCTTTTGTAATGAACAGTACTGAAGAAATCAATCAAGCGATAGCCGATTATCGAGCCAACAGGTTGACGGCTTAACTTGGCCGATGACTGCGAGCAGTTAGCCTTAAGGTCGCGTTGTCTTAAATATGCTTTGTCGGTACAGAAGCAGTAATACTGGCACTGACAAAGTATCCAAGGATTCATTGACGCCCTAATAACTGCGCCTGTTCGCAAAGTCATGATTTTATCGCTTCAAAAGAAGCTATGTTTACAATGCCCAATTGACGTTGCAAAACCTTTATCTGTATTATTAGAATGAGCATTTCATTGGATAGACGCTCATGCTATAAATACAAGCAGACAATTTCAAAGTTGAATCAATCTTGCAAAATAATCGTTAAAATAGATTGCATGTAGACACCTTCTTACTTACTATTTTACTCTGATCTTACCGACTTCACTTGATGACCTTGTGCTACAGACACTAAATTGAACTATTGGCGTTACAGGTTGTTTGAATTAATTTTTCCAGAATAAATAGAATCAGCTATGACAACTATTACATGTTTTAAAGCCTATGATATACGAGGCGAACTTCTTACTCAGCTTAATGAATCTATCGCGTACAGAATTGGTCGAGCATTTGCCGAACAGCTGAACGCAAAAACCGTGGTTTTAGGTTCCGATGCCCGTAAAACTTCTTTGCCTTTAAAGTTAGCTCTTGCTGCTGGAATTATTGATGGAGGTGCAAGGGTCAAAGACATTGGCGCAGCGGGCACGGAAGAGATATATTTTGCCACAAAGCATTTAGAAGTCGACGGTGGAATCGAAGTAACCGCAAGTCATAATCCAATTAACTACAACGGAATGAAAATGGTAAAAGCCGGCTCTGTTCCTATTAGTGGCGACACTGGTCTTCACGCGATTAAAAATGCGGCAGAAAAATACTCTGATGATTTGGTCAAAGAAAGGCTTTTGCATTTTTCAGCACAGACCCTAGTGTCAGAGGATGATTTTATCGAAGGAAAACATTCCGTAAAAGAAGTGATCTTGCTTGAGTCGGCCTGTTATGAAAGAGTCAGTTGCATCAACGATTACGTTTTACATTTGAATGAATACATCAATATACACAATATTACGCCGCTGAAACTTGTTGTGAATTCAGGTAATGGCAGTGCAGGTCATGTACTAGACGCTATTGAATTATTCTTTAAACATCAAAATGTCCCCATTGAATTCATTAAAGTACACCACAACCCAGATGGCGATTTTCCAAACGGCATACCGAACCCACTGTTACCAGAAAACAGAGCCGATACGGCCCAAGCTGTTATAGACAATAAAGCCAATATGGGCATTGCTTGGGATGGTGACTTTGATAGATGTTTCCTGTTTGATGAAACCGGTGAGTTTATTGAAGGATATTACATCGTGGGTTTGTTAGCTCAGGCATTTTTAGACAAGAACAAAGGCGCCAAGATAATATACGACCCTAGAGTTTTCTGGAATACAGAAGATATTGTTCTCAACGCCGGTGGTAAACCTATAAAATCGAAAACCGGTCATGCGTTCATTAAAGAAAGAATGCGCAAAGAAGACGCCGTTTATGGTGGAGAAATGAGCGCGCACCATTACTTCAGAGATTTTGCTTATTGTGATTCAGGCATGATCCCTTGGTTGTTAGTAGCAGAGCTTCTGTGTAACTCTAAGCAAACACTATCATCGCTGGTAAAAGAGCGCATAGCTAAATTTCCATCGTCTGGCGAAATTAACTATACGGTTGAAGACGCCGGAGCAACCATTAAAAAGATCATTGAACATTATGAATCTAAGGCAGACAATATCGATCGAACCGATGGCATAGGCATGGAATTTGGCAATTGGAGATTTAACTTAAGAAAGTCCAATACTGAGCCAGTAATTCGATTAAACGTTGAAAGCAGAAGTGATATTGCTCTTATGCAAGAAAAAACCAAAGAGTTAGAGGCATTGATTACGGCTTAATGAGCTAGCAATGTTGATGTATTGCAACATTTGTCATTGAAGATAAAAAAGTGGGAAGTTAATCCCACTTTTTTTATGTCTAAGTTTGTGTACCGTCCATTTGTAGAGCCTAATACCAGTAGTTTCCAAGCATCGGGAATAATTGGCTTGGTCTGATTGAATCGATAATTAACCAAAAAATGCTCAAAAAAATCGCAATTATATTAAATTTATTTAATCCGCTAAAATATTGCCATAGTCAAATGGCTGATGACCACAACCGTCGTCAATATTACTCTTAGTTGGATATAGTCAATCAATATATTTTTAGCCAAGGCTAGGACGAACTTATCGTACATTAATATAGCAATATAGGATACAGATAAAACGCTCAGTAGTGTATCACCTTTCAAAAAAATCAAGGACAGCCAAGCAATAATACTCGGCAACATCGCGACATAAAGCTGGTGGTTGTTTCGATTGTTTTGTATGGCATCTAACCAATGTATTCCGCCAAAAAATGATAGAATAATGGCTGAATACTGCACAAAATAGAGAAAACCTTGGAAATACTCGATTGAACCGATGCCAATCAATAATGGGATAACAATAAAAGGTGTTAGGCCTAAATAACCCAAAAGTTTTGCAGAATTATGCATATATAAACTAAGTCTCTCAAATAATATGTGTACGTTTAGCTCATAAAAAAAGGCGCAAAATGCGCCTGATTTTATTTGCGAATAAGCGATTTACTTATCTATTGGCGTGTAAGGTCGCGCGCTTTCGCCTGTATAAAGCTGTCTAGGACGACCAATTTTTTGCCCAGGTTGACTCATCATTTCATGCCAATGAGAAATCCACCCAACTGTTCTTGCTAATGCAAAGATACATGTAAACATATTGGTAGGTATGCCAATTGCGCTAAGTACGATACCAGAGTAGAAATCGACGTTAGGGAACAATTTTTTCTCTGAAAAGTAAGGGTCGCTCAGTGCGATTCTTTCTAATTCCATAGCAACGTCAAGCAACGGGTTATTCACTTCAAGTTCAGCCATTACTTCATGACAGCTTTCACGCATTACAGTTGCTCTCGGATCGTGGTTTTTATACACACGGTGACCGAAGCCCATTAAACGGAAAGGGTCGTCTTTATCTTTTGCTCTAGCAATGAATTCAGGAATTCTGTCAACGCTGCCAATTTCTTCTAGCATTTTAAGACATGCTTCGTTGGCGCCACCGTGAGCGGGGCCCCATAAAGATGCGACACCTGCAGCAATACAAGCATATGGGTTAGCCCCAGAAGAACCTGCCAATCTAACGGTTGATGTAGAAGCGTTTTGTTCATGGTCAGCATGTAAAATGAATATGCGATCCATCGCTCGTTCGACCGCTTCACTGATATGATACTCTTCGGCAGGAACTGAGAACATCATATTCAAAAAGTTTGCCGCATAGCTTAAATCGTTTCTTGGATATACGAACGGTTGGCCTACATTATACTTATAGCACATTGCGACCAAGGTGGGCATTTTAGCGATTAAGCGATGTGCTGAACGAGTGCGTTGGTCTGGGTCGGATACGTCTAGGTCGCTGTGATAGAACGAAGATAGTGCGCCAACGGTGCCACATAACATAGCCATTGGGTGAGCGTCGTTTCTAAATCCATGGAAGAACATGTTAAGTTGCTCGTGCACCATGGTATGTCTTGTAATTGTTTGTCTGAAGTCTTCATATTCTTCTTTTGACGGCGACTTGTCGTGAAGCAACATATAACAAACTTCTAAGTAACTTGAATCGCGTGCGAGGTCTTCAATAGAATAGCCTCTGTGCAGCAAAATACCCTTTGCCCCGTCTATAAATGTTATGGATGATTCACATGAACCCGTCGCTAAAAAGCCTGGGTCAAAAGTAAAATAACCATGGCTTCCTAAGGTTCTGATATCTATGACTGGATGACCCTCACTACCTTCCATAATTGGTAACTCTACTTTAGTATCCCCGGCAGTTAGGGTTGCGGTCTTATTAGACATGAATGACTCTCCTAAGTTTTTGGTATCCGTTAAACGAATAAAGTGTGTTATTTGTTCACTCAAATAAATGAAAACGCTTGTAAGCTTTGTGTGACGCCTAGTTTATAATTATTATTAACATGCCACTCGAAAGAAAAAGTGGTCGTATTTTTAACTTAATTAACATTTAAGTCAATTGTAATGCAAAAATGCTCAATATATATTCTGATTATCTTATCCCTAAATGAAT
Organism: Glaciecola sp.; assembly: GCA_965660815.1. GTDB lineage: Bacteria > Pseudomonadota > Gammaproteobacteria > Enterobacterales > Alteromonadaceae > Glaciecola. Next base: position 33,899 of record CBFIBG010000097.1, on the reverse strand, counting down.
CTTAAATTTTGCATTAAAGTGTTGTTTACGACTAATGTCCAAACTTTAAAGTAAACATTGATAATCATTCATGACATTGATATATTCGAACCCGCTGATTTTACAGGGATATTTGTTAATATTTTAGTAATAAGGCATTAACATTTCGTTTACACATCGTTCTTGATTTGGTAAACAAATTGTTATCTAAAATAAGTCATTTGGTTATTAGACGATAGCATAAATGCAAGCCTATACCATTTGATAGTACAATAAGCACTGCTCTTAAACGAGTAATCTAATTAACACACACATTTTGTGTTTTTATAAACAATTTAACAAAGTACTTTTTTGTTAAGTTGTTTTGAGCGCAACTAAAATAATACAGGCTTTTAATTGTGAAAAAACAAAGACCAGTCAATCTAGATTTAACCACAATCAAATTACCGTCTGCAGGCAAAGCTTCAATTTTGCATAGAATAACTGGCGTAGCCATGTTCTTTGCCCTTATCTTTGTCGTCTGGGCGTGGGCCACTTCAGTTGGTTCTGAAAGCGGCTTTAATTTAGTCAAGGAGTTATTAGCTGGGCCAATCGGGTATGTTATTGCACTCGGTACGCTATCCGCGCTCTCTTACCATTTCATCGGCGGAGTAAGACACGTAATTATGGATATGGGACATTGGGAAGAATTACAATCAGGTAATACTAGTGCAAACGTTGCGATCGGTTTGTGGTTAGTAATAACCCTGATACTAGGAGTTGTACTATGGTAACGAATCAAGCGTCAATTAAACGTAACGGAATTCAAGATTACGTTACACTAAGAGCATCTGCTGCGGTAATATCTGCGTTCTCTTTGTTCATGCTGTACTTTTTTGTTTCCACAGAAGAAGTGACTTTTGAGATCTGGAAAGGTTTATTTGCCTCTATATATATGAAAGCATTCACGCTCATCGCGTTGATTGCCATTCTTATGCATGTTCGCATAGGACTGTGGCAGGTATTGTCTGACTATGTAAAAGCTTACAAGTTAAGAACGGTTCTGCAATTTGTATTAAATCTTTTGGCCTTCGCTTATGTGGCGGTTGGTCTTTTCGTATTATGGGGTGTTTAAAATGAGCTTACCTGTTCATGAGTTTGACGCAGTTGTAATTGGAGCGGGTGGCGCAGGTATGCGTGCTGCGCTACAAATATCAGAGTCAGGGCGCTCGTGCGCTTTGCTTTCAAAAGTATTTCCTACACGTTCTCACACAGTATCTGCACAAGGCGGTATCACGGTAGCACTGGGTAATTCTCATAAAGATAATTGGGAATGGCACATGTACGATACCGTTAAAGGGTCTGACTACATTGGTGACCAAGAAGCCATTGAATATATGTGTAAAACCGGTCCTGAAGCCATTATTGAAATGGAAAACATGGGCTTACCTTTTTCGAGAACAGATGAAGGAAAGGTATATCAAAGACCATTTGGTGGTCAGTCTAAGAATTTCGGTGGTGAGCAAGCAGCCAGAACGGCCGCTGCCGCAGATAGAACCGGTCATGCGTTATTGCACTTGCTTTACCAGCAAAACGTTAAAAACAAGACTAAAGTGTTTTCTGAATGGTATGCGCTTGATTTGGTTAAAAACCAACATGACCAAGTCGTCGGGTGTACCGCAATAGATATAGAAACTGGCGAGGTCGTATACTTTAAATCTAAAGCGGTTGTTTTGGCGACTGGCGGTGCGGGAAGAATTTACGCATCTACGACAAACGCTCACATAAACACTGGCGACGGTGTTGGTATGGCGCTTCGCGCAGGTGCGCCATTGCAAGACATGGAAATGTGGCAATTCCATCCAACTGGAATCGCTGGCGCTGGTACTCTAGTAACAGAAGGGTGTCGCGGTGAAGGTGGTTACCTGTTGAATAAAGACGGTGAGCGCTTCATGGAGCGTTATGCACCAAATGCCAAAGATCTAGCAGGACGCGACGTCGTAGCTCGTTCAATGATGACGGAAATACGCGAAGGTCGCGGGTGTGAAGGTCCGTGGGGAACTCACATTAAATTGAAATTAGACCACTTGGGTAAAGAAGTACTTGAGTCTAGACTACCTGGCATTCTTGAGCTTTCTCGAACATTCGCACACGTTGACCCAGTAAAAGAACCCATACCGGTTATTCCTACTTGCCATTACATGATGGGTGGAATACCTACTAATGTTGACGGTCAAGTTGTCGATATTGATGCTCAAGGTAACGAACGTCCAATGGATGGTTTGTTTGCTTGTGGCGAAATAGCATGCGTATCTGTGCATGGTGCAAACCGCTTGGGTGGTAATTCCTTATTAGACTTAGTAGTATTCGGTCGCGCAACTGGCCTGCACTTAGGTAAGAGTATCGATAAAATCGATATCAAGTCTGACGCTTCAGAATCTGATATGGAAGGAGCCATGGCTCGCCTTAATCGTTGGGAGTCTTCTGAAAAAGGCAAAGGCGAAGATCCAGTACAAATCAAGAAAGACATGCAAAAATGTATGCAGCTAAACTTCTCAGTATTTAGAGAAGGGGACGCAATGGCTGAAGGTCTCAAGGAGCTCAAAGAAATCCGAGAGAGACTTCAAAATGCACGTCTTGACGATAAAAGCAGCGATTTCAATACCCAGCGTATTGAGTGTCTAGAGCTAGATAACTTGATGGAAACGGCTTACAGTACTGCCGTTGCAGCCAACTTCAGAACGGAAAGTCGTGGTGCCCATAGCCGCTTCGATTATCCAGATCGCGACGATGACAATTGGTTATGTCATTCAGTTTATGTACCTGAAGATGAATCCATGCGTAAGCGTGAAGTGAATATGTCGCCGAAGCTTAGAGAGGCATTCCCTCCTAAAGCTCGTACATACTAATAGGAGTAGTTATAATGCAATTAGAATTTTCTATTTACAGATATAATCCAGACGTAGACGATGCTCCACGTATGCAAGATTATTCTCTTGAAGTCGAAGAAGGACAAGACATGATGGTGCTTGATGCACTGTTGGCTTTAAAAGAAGAAGATCCATCACTTTCTTTTAGACGCTCTTGTCGTGAAGGCGTATGTGGGTCAGACGGCATGAACATGAATGGCAAAAACGGCTTGGCCTGCATTACGCCGCTGTCAGCTTTAGGAAAAGGCAAAATTGTAGTACGTCCTTTACCTGGCTTGCCTGTAGTCAGAGATTTAGTAGTAGACTTATCTCAGTTCTATACTCAGTACGAAAAAATTAAGCCATTTTTAATTAATGACGACAAGCAGCCTCCATCTAGAGAGCATTTGCAAACGCCTGAAGACAGAGCTAAGCTAGACGGTCTTTATGAGTGCATATTATGCGCTTGCTGCTCTACTTCTTGTCCGTCATTTTGGTGGAACCCGGACAAGTTTATTGGCCCAGCAGGTCTTTTACACGCGTATCGATTCTTGATCGATAGTCGCGACACGGCTACCGATGAACGTTTAAATGACCTAGACGATGCATTTAGTGTGTTTCGTTGTCACGGCATAATGAACTGCGTCAGTGTATGTCCTAAAGGACTGAACCCGACCAAAGCAATTGGTCAGATAAAGTCGATGTTGCTGCAAAGGGCAGTTTAATTGATAGGTCGAATGTATTTTGGCCATTAAATCCTAAATAGCTGTCTATATTTTAGACAGCTATTTTTTTTATTTGTTAAAAATGCTTAAGACATTGGTTATAGACAATTTAATTTATTTCTCACATAGAATACAATACATTAACAACACACAACTCAAGGCTTAATGATGCAAAATAGCGTGATGCAAGCTTGGTGGGATTCTTCACACATGGCTGGCTCTAATGCCGCTTACGTTGAAGAGCTATACGAAGCATACTTAGATAATCCACTTAATGTTCCAGATACTTGGAAAACCATTTTTGACGAACTCCCTAAAGTTGACGGCGTCGCAGTAGAGGCTAACCACACTGATATAAGGGCTGAATTTAGAAAAATGGCAGCTCTTGGTCCTGCTGCAAGAATAGGCTCATCATCGGCAGGTTCGGCAAGTTCATCCGGAGGAGATGAGAAGCAAGTAAAAGTTTTGCAGCTTATCAATGCTTTTCGTTTTCGCGGACATCAACATGCCAGCTTAGATCCTCTGGGCTTGTGGAAGCAAGAACGAGTTAGAGATCTCGAACTATCTCATCACAATCTGTCTGACTCTGACTTTGACGCTATTTTTAGCTTAGGTTCTTACGCCGTAGGCAAAGAAAAAATGGCATTGGGTGATTTATTTAAGTCACTAAACAGAACTTACTGCGGGTCAATTGGTTCTGAATATATGCACATCACTGATACCGAACAAAAGCGTTGGATACAGCAGCGACTTGAATCGGTAGAAGCTAAGCCAGTATTCGAACGCGAAACCAAAATCAAAATATTAAAAGGCCTTATTGCCGCTGATGGCATGGAAAAGTACCTAGGCAACAAATTTACTGGTGCCAAACGATTCAGCCTCGAAGGAGGCGATGCGCTTATTCCAATGCTAAAAGGCTTAATTACTGAAGCGGGCACTGCAGGCGCAAAAGAAGTCGTACTAGGCATGGCGCACCGCGGCAGATTGAATGTCCTTGTGAATGTTTTAGGTAAAAACCCATCGGTTTTATTTGACGAATTTGCGGGTAAACACGACGACTCTCTAGGCGCTGGCGACGTTAAATACCACGCTGGTTATTCATCAGATTTTGCCACTCCTGGCGGTGATGTGCATCTTGCACTTGCGTTTAACCCATCTCACCTAGAAATTGTTAATCCGGTTGTTATGGGGTCTGTTCGCGCTCGTTTGCAACGTAGAAATTGTACCGACGGAAGTGCGGTCTTACCTGTCACCATCCACGGCGACTCTGCAATAGCTGGGCAGGGCGTTGTACAAGAAACATTTAACATGTCACAAACCCGAGGTTTTTCGGTTGGTGGCACTGTAAGAATAGTCATCAACAACCAAGTCGGTTTTACGACGTCTAAAACTGAAGACACACGTTCTACTCAATATTGCACTGATATTGCAAAAATGGTTCAGGCGCCTATTTTCCATGTTAATTCTGACGATCCTGAAGCCGTTTCTTTTGTCACAAAGTTAGCGCTAGATTACAGAAATAAATTCAAGCGAGATGTCGTCATCGATCTGGTGTGCTATCGCCGTCATGGGCATAACGAAGCTGATGAACCAAATGCGACTCAGCCACTTATGTATCAAAAAATTAAAAAACATCCGGTACCAAGACAAATCTACGCTGATCAACTCATCGCTGAAGGCACCATTGCGAAACATGAAGTTGATAAACTAATGTCAGAGTATCGAGCTGCCCTAGATCACGGCGCTTGCGTAGTTGAGGAATGGAGACCAATGACTGAACATTCGGTCGACTGGACTCCATACCTAGGACATGACTGGGACACTGAATACGACGCCAGCGTCAGTAAAGAACGATTAGTTGAGCTGGGCACGTCTATATGCAGTTTTCCTGACGATCACAAACTTCACTCTAGGGTTAATAAGCTGTATAACGACCGCTTATCTATGGTCAAAGGGGAAAAACTACTGGATTGGGGAATGGCGGAGAACTTGGCCTACGCAACTATTCTAGATTCAGGAACGCCGATTAGAATTACTGGACAGGATTCTGGCCGTGGTACTTTCTTCCATCGTCACGCCGTGCTGCATAGTCAAACAGATGCTCAAGACTACATGCCATTACAACACCTGCATTCTAAGCAAGGCGACATTGAAATCTACGATTCAGTGTTATCTGAAGAAGCCGTAATGGCGTTTGAATATGGTTTTGCGACTGCAGAGCCCGCCACCTTAACCATTTGGGAAGCACAATTTGGTGATTTTGCCAACGGTGCACAAGTTGTATTCGACCAATTCTTATGTTCTGGCGAGGCAAAATGGGGTCGTCTATGCGGCTTAACGGTATTGCTTCCTCACGGTTATGAAGGTCAAGGGCCTGAGCACAGTTCTGCTAGGCTTGAGCGATTTTTACAACTATGCGCAGACCATAACTGGCAAGTATGCGTGCCTTCAACACCCGCTCAAGTGTACAACATGTTAAGAAGGCAATCGGTCAGACCTATGCGTCGTCCACTTATCGTTATGTCTCCTAAATCGCTATTACGTCATCCTTTGGCGGTATCCACACTGGATGAACTCTCTAGTGGGGTATTTCACAACGTCATTGGCGAAGTTGACGATATCCCAGATAAAGAGATTAAGCGTGTGGTAATGTGTTCTGGTAAAGTCTATTACGATTTACTCGAACAAAGACGCGAAAATAAACTAAACAATATTGCTATTGTTAGAATTGAACAGTTATACCCATTCCCTCAACAAGAACTAGAGAAAATAGTCGATCAATATTCTCACGTGACTGATTGGGTTTGGTGTCAAGAAGAGCCACAAAACCAAGGCGCTTGGTATTGTAGTCAGCATCACTTCTTGCAAGCAATTCCAAATGGCGCAAATCTAAAATACGCAGGTCGTGCAGCTTCGGCTTCACCAGCTGTAGGTTATATATCAGTACACAATCAGCAACAAAAAGCTTTGATTGAAGACGCACTAACAATTAAATAAGGAACCTTACAACATGGCACAAGATATCAAAGTTCCCGTGTTACCTGAATCGGTTGCAGACGCAACTATAGCAACATGGCACGTTCAAGCAGGCGACACGGTTACACGTGATCAACACTTAGTAGACATCGAAACAGATAAAGTTGTTTTAGAAGTCGTATCACCTGCTGATGGTGTATTGAGCGAAATTTTATTTAAAGAGGGCGATACCGTGCTTGGTGAGCAGGTAATTGCATCGGTTAACGAAGAAGGTGTCTCTACTGCAGCAAGTACTGCGGAAAAGCCTGCTGAAGAAACCAAGCCAGAAACCAGTGCTCCTTCTGCTGAAGCGTCTGACATTAAGGTCCCTGTATTACCAGAATCTGTTGCCGACGCAACCATTTCTACTTGGCACGTTTCAGTAGGTGAATCTGTGTCTCGTGACCAAAATTTAGTCGACATAGAAACCGATAAAGTCGTACTTGAAGTGGTCGCTCCCGCTGACGGCTCTGTCAGTGAAATAATTGCAAACGAAGGTGCCACCGTTACTGCAGAAGAAGTGATCGCTAAGTTTGTCGCAGGCGCCTCAAGCTCTACCGCAGCAACACAAGCAACTGCTGACGAATCGTCTAGTGACGAAGATTCGGACGCGCTTAGTCCAAGCGTTCGCAGATTACTAGCTGAGAAAGACGTTGACCCAAGTTCTGTGAAGGGCACGGGTAAGGGGGGTCGAATTACGAAAGAAGATGTTGAGAAGCATCTCAAATCTGCTCCAGCCCCAGCCAAATCTTCTTCAGAATCAACCAGTGATGCACCTAGCATTGCGGCAGGCAGTCGCACTGAAAAACGCGTACCAATGACTCGTTTGCGTAAAACCATTGCTAAGCGTTTGCTAGAAGCGAAAAACTCTACGGCTATGTTAACCACGTTTAACGAAGTCAACATGAAGCCTATTATGGACCTTCGTAAACAATATCAAGATGGATTTGAGAAGCGCCATGGTATTCGTTTAGGGTTTATGTCTTTTTATGTGAAAGCGGTTACAGAAGCACTTAAACGCTACCCAGAAGTAAATGCGTCACTTGATGGCGACGATATTGTGTATCATAACTATTTTGATATCTCAATTGCGGTATCTACTCCACGCGGTCTAGTTACCCCTGTGTTAAAAGACTCAGATACATTGGGTATGGCTGGGATAGAAAAAGGCATTAAAGATCTCGCTATAAAAGGCCGTGACGGTAAGTTGTCAATGGCCGAGTTACAGGGTGGAAACTTCACTATCACCAACGGTGGTGTGTTCGGTTCACTTATGTCAACGCCCATCATTAATCCGCCTCAGAGCGCGATTCTTGGAATGCATAAAATTCAAGATCGCCCTATGGCAGTGAACGGTAAGGTAGAAATTTTACCAATGATGTATTTAGCATTAAGTTACGATCATAGAATTATTGATGGAAAAGAGTCTGTAGGCTTCTTAGTAACAGTTAAAGAAATGCTAGAAGATCCAACACGTTTGATTTTGGACGTGTAATAAAAATCCATACAAAGCAATGGGTTTGAGACTTTGGTCTATAAACTCTCAAACTCACTTTGCTTGTGATATGGTCATTAAAAAATCGCTGTAAATTAACGCTCAAAGCTTATCTCTGTTGGTAGTTTTAATTGCTCAGGGAGTGTGCAAAAACGAGATCATATAAGTGTTTTGCCTGTTAACTTTTGTTACCATACGGCGCGATGTAAATCGAGACTTTGTCTCAACTCCTTATTAATCAACACAATCGGAATAATAACCATGAATTTGCATGAATATCAGGGTAAACAACTGTTTAGAGAATACGGTTTACCTGTTTCTGACGGATATGCTGCTGATACACCACAAACAGCTGTAGAAGCAGCTGACCGCATAGGCGGCGACGAATGGGTAGTAAAATGCCAAGTACACGCTGGCGGTCGCGGAAAAGCAGGTGGCGTAAAATTAGTTAAGACAAAAGAAGAAATTAGAGCCTTTGCTGAAAACTGGCTAGGCAAAAATTTAGTTACTTATCAAACAGATGAAAATGGACAGCCAGTTAGTCGCATATTGGTAGAATCGTGCACAGACATCGCCCAAGAATTGTATCTTGGCGCAGTGGTTGACCGTACATCTCGCAAAATCGTTTTTATGGCGTCGACAGAAGGCGGTGTAGAAATTGAGAAAGTAGCAGAAGAAACACCAGAGAAAATATTAAAAGCAGAGATTGATCCACTTGTAGGCGCGCAACCTTTCCAAGCGAGAGAAATTGCATTTGCATTAGGCCTAACGGGCGTACAAGTTCGTCAGTTTGCAAACATTTTTATGGGCCTTGCCAAAATGTTTGAAGATTTAGATCTAGCACTCATCGAAATTAATCCACTGGTCATCAAAGCAGATGGAAATCTGCATTGTTTAGACGCTAAATTAGGCGTGGACAGCAATGCGCTTTATCGTCAAAAGCAAGTAGCTGAAATGAACGACCCATCTCAAGAAGATGCTCGTGAAGCACACGCGGCAAAATTTGAACTAAACTACGTTGCTCTAGACGGAAACGTAGGTTGCATGGTAAACGGCGCAGGCTTAGCAATGGGAACAATGGATATTGTTAACTTGCACGGCGGTAGCCCGGCAAACTTCCTAGACGTAGGTGGCGGCGCGACTAAAGAGCGTGTTGCAGAAGCGTTTAAAATCATCCTTTCTGACAGCAATGTGAAAGCCGTTTTGGTGAACATTTTCGGCGGCATTGTTCGCTGTGACATGATTGCAGAAGGCATCATTGGTGCGGTTAAAGAAGTGGGTGTTGAAGTACCAGTTGTGGTTCGTCTTGAAGGTACTAACGCAGATTTAGGTCGTGAGGTTCTAGCAAGCTCAGACCTTGATATCATCGCTGCAGAGTCATTATCAGACGCTGCTGAAAAAGTTGTTGCTGCTGCGGAGGGCAAATAATGTCAGTTTTAATTAATAAAGACACTAAAGTAATTTGCCAAGGTTTTACTGGTGGTCAAGGTACTTTCCACTCAGAGCAAGCAATTGCATATGGTACACAAATGGTTGGTGGTGTTACCCCTGGTAAAGGCGGTACAGAGCACTTAGGTCTTCCAGTATTTAACACAGTAAAAGACGCTGTAAAAGCGACAGGCGCGACAGCATCTGTTATCTATGTTCCAGCCCCTTTCTGTAAAGATTCAATCGTTGAAGCGGTAGACGCTGGTATTGAGTTGGTTGTGTGTATTACTGAAGGTATTCCAACGATCGACATGCTCTATGTTAAAGAGTACATTAGCCAAAAAGGCGCTCGTATGATTGGACCAAACTGCCCAGGCGTAATTACCCCTGGAGAGTGCAAAATTGGTATCATGCCTGGTCACATACACAAGCCTGGTAAAGTAGGCATTGTATCGCGTTCTGGTACGCTTACCTACGAAGCGGTTAAGCAAACAACAGATGAAGGTTTTGGGCAGTCTACGTGCGTAGGTATCGGTGGCGACCCTATCCCAGGTTCTAACTTTATCGATATCCTTAAGTTGTTCCAAGAAGATCCGGCTACCGAAGCCATTGTAATGATCGGTGAAATTGGTGGAACGGCAGAAGAAGAAGCCGCTGAGTTCATTAAGCAGAACGTCACTAAGCCGGTTGTTTCATACATTGCTGGTGTAACTGCACCTGCTGGTAAACGTATGGGTCACGCTGGTGCAATCATTGCTGGCGGTAAAGGAACGGCTGACGAGAAGTTTAAAGCACTTGAAGATGCTGGTGTTAAAACGGTTCGTTCACTTGCCGAAATCGGTAAAGGTCTTCGTGAAATTACGGGTTGGTAATTTGCCTAGAGGCTAACAAGCTAAGACTCTTAAAAGCTTAAACGATGAGTCTAGTCGATACAGTCTCTAACCTTATTTCAGGTAAGCAGTTAAGTTACTTATTAAAAGGAACCCAGTGGGTTCCTTTTTCTTTTTGTGGTTCATTAAACTAAATTCTAAACGCATCTTTAGCATAATCGCATTGGACCGCAGTCTTTATCAACTAAACTATATTGCTGCCTAAATAAAAAATATTTTCCCAATACACAAATCTAACATTGACATATGAAATTTCATATATATGATAATCCATATATGAAGGAGCCTGTAATGTTATCTCCCCTTACATTTTTTAAGTGTTTGTCTGAAGAGACCAGACTGAAATCTCTGTTGTTAATATCCAGCAAACAAGAGTTATGCGTATGCGATATTCAAGATGCTTTATCGCTAAGTCAGCCCAAAGTGTCTAGACACTTAGCTGAATTGCGCAAGTGCGGATTGCTGGTAGATGAACGAAGAGGGAAGTGGGTCTATTACAGGTTAAATCCTCTTTTACCCAATTGGGCTTGTCAGACGTTATTAAATACAGTCAATGAAAACCCTGATTATCTAAAGAACTGCCTTAATAAGTTGTCTCAATGCTGCGACGACACAGGTGAATGAACACATGAAAATTTTGTATATTTGTACCCATAATCGATGCCGTAGCATCTTATCTGAAGCCATTACTAATGCACATGCAACAGGCATTATTCAGGCAAAAAGTGCTGGCAGTCAGCCCTGCGGTGAGGTACATCCTCTGTCGTTGAAATACCTAAAAGAAGCAGGCATTTCTACGCAAGGGTTAACAAGTCAGTCATGGGACGAGTTTGAGCAGTTCGCCCCAGATTTAGTCATCACCGTATGCGATTCTGCGGCGGGAGAGACTTGTCCGGTGTGGTTTGGAAAAAGTCTGAAGATACATTGGGGATTAATCGATCCTTCTAAACTATCTGGAACTGAAGAAGACATTGCTGAGGCCTTTAGACAGACGATTGAGATTATCAAAGAACGCGTAGATGCATTGAAACTTATTGCCCAAAGCAAGAGAAGTACTTGGCAAGAACAGCTAGCATCTCTAGGAGCAAAGATTTGACTTTCGTTCGATTATTTTTATTAGCATTTGAAACGCTAAATCATTATTCAAGTTTATGCTGTGCCCACACATATATAAAGAGGGATAACAATGGGATTATTTGAACGTTATTTATCACTGTGGGTAGCACTGTGTATTGGTTTTGGTGTTGTAATAGGCAACCTTTTCCCATTTATTTTTGAATCCATCGCTTTGCTTGAATACGCTCATGTGAACATCGTTGTAGCAGTGCTTATCTGGTTAATGATTTATCCAATGATGATCCAAGTAGATTTTTCTTCGCTGAAAGACGTGGGTAAACGGCCAAAAGGCTTAATTCTAACATTAACCGTCAATTGGTTAATTAAGCCGTTCACTATGGCTTTGTTAGGCTGGTTATTTTTTAGAGTATTATTTGCCGATTTGGTCGATCCTCAATCGGCCGGTGAATATATAGCCGGAATGATTTTACTGGGTGTCGCCCCTTGTACTGCTATGGTTTTTGTGTGGAGTCAAATGACGAAAGGTGATGCGAATTATACCTTGGTACAGGTGTCCATCAATGACATCATTATGATTTTTGCTTTTGCCCCTATCACCGCTTTTTTATTAGGCATTAGTGAAATAGAAGTACCTTGGGAAACACTTTTAATATCGGTCGCATTGTACGTCGTACTGCCGTTAATCGCAGGCGTGCTCACTCGCAAAAAATTGGATAAAAAACGCGATCAGCGCCGTCTAGACAATTTTGTATCTGCATTAAAGCCTTGGTCTATGATAGGCCTTTTGGCCACTGTAGTATTGTTGTTTGGTTTCCAGGCAGAAACGATAATTGAAAAGCCACTCATAATAGGCTTGATAGCAATTCCTCTATTGATTCAAACATATGGCATATTTGCTATTGCTTATTTAGCCGCTAGAAAGTTGAAATTGCCTCATAACGTGGCGGCTCCTGGATGCATGATAGGTACATCAAACTTTTTTGAATTGGCCGTTGCTGTCGCTATTTCGATGTTTGGTCTTCACTCTGGTGCGGCTTTGGCTACCGTTGTGGGCGTGTTGGTCGAAGTTCCGGTTATGTTATCGCTGGTCTGGTTTGCCAACCGCACTAGACATTGGTTCAACAACGAAGCTTAGATGGTAGCCCGCTTGTGGGACATCCAATGGCCAACTGAATATTTCTTTACGCCGTATTTGAAAATGCTACATGCTTTTTTTACTTTTTACACACAACCTCTCTTAAGCTAACTCGTCAGATTTTTAACTATCTGATAAATATAAGAAATACATTCGGCATGTAATTTGTATCTAATTAATTAAGATTACTAAAAAGGAGTCTTATATGAATAAGTTAAAAATCGCTACGATTATTTCAGCCACGTTGCTTTCTTTGTCAGCGACCGCCCAAGACAAAATAGATACATTGCTAGATATGGAAGATGAGGATATGGCAATGGGGCATCACAACAAAGAAATGAAGGAAAGAATTTCTGCTGGTTTCGGAGCTTTAGATAACGACAATGATGGATATATTGGTAAGTATGAAGCAAACGACGATAATATATGGGAACATTTTTCTGAAATAGACCGTTTAGGTGACAATGACGGAAAAATTTCAAGACAAGAATTCAGTACCTACATCGATATATATGGCATGAAAGTCATAGATGATAGAGATATTGAAGGTTCCGCCGAAGATGCTTTTATCGCTAAGTTGGATAAAATTACCAGTTCTTTTGATGACATAGACAACGATAACAGCGGCAGCGTTTCTATTGAAGAAGCCGAGGGACATGACTTTGCTATGCATTTTGGCTACATGGACGAAAACGAAGATAAAATCGTCAGTTATGACGAGTACATAGATTATCTAGCCATGCCAGGTTATGTAACAGAGAAATAACCTCATCTTTACCGCCAGAAACGCCATCAATACGATGGCGTTTTTATGTCCATTTGAAAATAGAGATTGTTTATACTTTGATGATTTTAACTTCACGTTGAGGGTATGGAATTTCAATCTGGTTTTCCCTCAACGTTTCAAATATTGACAATAAAAGGTCTCCACCCACTCGATTTTTACCATCGTCTACACCTTCCATCCAAAATTCAACGAACATGTTAACGCCTGAATCTCCAAAACTGTCAATTTCACAGTCTGGACGCTCCTCGAATGGAATGTCTTCGCCGCTTATCACCTGCGGGTGCTTACCTACGGCTTCTTTTATTAGTTCACACATTTCGCGTATATTAGTTTTATAACTTACCGAAAAATCTACCCTATAGCGTTGTTTAGGATCTTTATGAGTCCAGTTGACGATTAAATTAGAAATGAACGTCTCATTTGGGACCAATACATCTTTACCATCGTATGTTTCTAATACTGCGTAGCGCATTTTAAACTCTCTGACAAATCCCTTTTGCCCACTGTCTAATTCTACGTAATCTCCAATGGTAAGGGACTTGTCTAGTAATATAATAATGCCAGAAATAAAGTTGGAAGCGATGGATTGCAGTCCCAAGCCTAATCCCACACCTACTGCCCCACCAAACACGGCCAGCGTGGTTAAGTTTATTCCCATAACATTTAGTAGCAACAAAACAATAATGCAGAATAAGGTAACTTCGAATAATTTACTGAAGACTTCCTTAGTTGGTACGTCTAAGGTTTGCTGCTTTTTGATAATAGCTTTGCCAAAATTGTTTGAGACGCGTCCCAACCAGAATAGAAAAGCGCCGAAAATAATCACACGCGTCACGCCAAAAGCAGAGATGCTCACATTCCCGGCATTGATCGAGATACTTTCTAATACGCGTATAAGAGCTGGTAGAAGCCCAACTAAGTGCAAAAACAGGATCGGTAAACCAAGCCATTTAAACAGTGTTGCTGGAAAGTGGCTAGTCACAAAATTGTTGATGCAAGACAGGAAAAACAGCATCAGAGCAACAATCAGAGTGAGGTTAATTAGCCAATTAGGATATTCATACAAAACCGAAATTTGATAGATTACTTTTATAAAAAATAAGCCTATTAATGGACTAAGCACAATCCCAAAGTTATACGATAATCGCTTAAGCGGGTGGGCGTTTGAGTCAGGTTGTGTATTCAGAGCGTTTATGTTGTTTTTAATAAAGCTGGCCAACAGTATTGCAAGCAAGTAGGCAGTGGATACTAAAATTAACTGATAAAAACTAGATGGATCTGTTAATGCACTTAACGATTTGTTGTAAATATCATAAATTGTGTCTTGCAGATGGGCGGTTTCCAATGGGTTCACCTTTATTATTAGTATTTTCTAATCAGAGTAGCCATCTCTGACGAAGGCTTTTATTTGATCAGTATAGAGTAAATTGAACGTCACTATGCAATTTTTAGTATTGCATTTTATTAAGCGCAAAAAAGAAAGTCTTTATAAAATTATTCTATATTAAGCAATAATAAAGCAGTAGAAATAAACCATTGCGTTAGCACAAAATATGCGAACCTTCCTACATGATTAATCGTATTCATCAGTCCATCTGTAAGCATTGGAATTGAGTGATTCCGAAGTTTATATTCGTTTTTTGAATCAAACGTTTATGTTTGGTTCAAAATGTTATATTTTCTAAGTATTAAAAATCTATCACTAGTTAAGAAAAAGAACGATCAATGAATAAAAAAGTGGTAATAGCGGGTGGGGGCACTGCCGGTTGGATGGCGGCCAATTTGTTTGCAAAAAAATGGCAACATTTGCCAATAGACATTGAATTGGTTGAATCTCCAGACATAGGAATTATCGGAGTAGGCGAGGGCTCGACGCCTAATTTAAAACGCTTTTTTCAGATTTTAGAACTCGACGAAAGTGAGTGGATGGATAAATGCAATGCTACCTACAAATTAAACATTAGCTTTCATGACTGGAGCCCACAGTCTAACATTTCGTTTTATTCTCATCCGTTTAGCAGTCAGGTTGATACATTCACCTTTAATGCGTTTAATGTCAATTGCCGAACGCGTCGTTTAGGTTTAGATACTAAAGTTACGCCTGCTGATTTCTTCATTAACTCGGTATTAGCAGAACAAAGAAGGTTACCTCATCAGCCAGACCATTTTCCGTTTGAAATTGAATATGGATATCACTTTGACTCTTATCTATTAGGCGAGTTTTTGGCAAAAAACGCAGTTAAATTGGGCGTAAAACGACACCAAAAAACCATCGATGAAGTGAAGCAAAATAGTGACGGTAACATAGCGTCACTAGTATTTTCAGATAACTCTTCTTTAGAAGCCGATTTTTTCATCGACTGCACTGGCTTTCGAGCTTTATTAATTGGTAAAACCTTAAATACTGAGTTTGAATCCTTCGCAGAAAATTTATTTAACGATTCTGCGGTAGTGTTCCCTACTAAGGCCTTTGAACAGCCACCATTAGAAACCAAAGCAACGGCGTTAAGCGCGGGTTGGGCATGGCAAATCCCTTTGCAAAATAGAACTGGCAATGGCTATGTTTATAGCAGTCGTTACATCAGCGAGCAACAAGCTGAAAGTGAGCTTAGAAAACACCTTGGCTTAGATGAAAACGCCCAGGCTAGACATCTTAAAATGAGGGTGGGGCAACGCAAGCAACATTGGAATAAAAACTGCGTTGCTTTAGGTTTAGCACAAGGCTTTATTGAGCCTTTAGAAGCGACTGCTCTTCACTTAGTTCAAGCCACCTGTGAGTATTTTGCAGATGATGTGATACAGAACTTTAGCGAGTCTGCGAGACAAACAGGTTTTTGTGCGCAGGGACAAACAAGGTTTAACCACTTTATTCATGACAAGTTCGAACGAGTGCGCGATTATATTGTTGCTCATTACAAACTTAATACCAGAAATGATTCACAGTATTGGGTAGACAATCGTAACAATGACAAACTGTCACAGCCTTTGTTTGAAATATTAAATGCATGGTACACGCAGCAAGATATGGTGCAATTTATAAAACAACAAAAAACACCTTCTCACTTTGATGCAAACTCTTGGAACGCCATGTTTGCTGGGTATGGTGTATTTCCTGCGTTAGCGCCAAACCAGCCTGGAACGGGCGATCATTATATTGAGCAAGACGTTGGTAATTTTCTTGACCGATGCGCCAGCAACTATCGAAAAGCTTATTGATGCATCTTTAATACTCAATACTTTAAAAAACACTCCATACATTCACAAAAATTATGCATAAATGCCTGAATACGTATGCATGTTAACTGCTTATATTAGGTTTTTGCTACATAAGGTATGTCAAAAAAACGAGACTAAACAGTAATTTGTAGAGCTTTGTTAGATAAGTTCACCATAAGCACTGACAATGCATAGCGCGATGAATACGTATGCACCAAGATGTTAAATTTGTTTAAAAAATGTAACATTTCGACACTGGAAATAGTTGCGACTTTTGTATTACTCGCATTCTCAAATCCACGAAACCACATTTCAATAATATGAGACACACGTATGAACAAATTTAAACCCAACAGAATTACTAGCGCGCTATTCGCTAGTGGCCTGTTACTCGGGAGCACCACGTTATACGCACAAGAAGCCCAAGAAGACGATAACAAGAACCAAGATGAATCGTTGGAAGTTATCGAAGTAAAAGGCTTCTCTACCAGTTTAATTAAATCATTAAACGCTAAAAGGTTCAGCGATACGGTTACCGAGCAGCTATCTGCTGACGATTTAGGTGGTTTGCCTGACGTATCAATTGCCGACGCACTTACACGCTTACCAGGTATATCCGCGGTTCGAACGGGTGGTCAGGCGGCTGAAATCAATATTCGTGGTTTATCTGGAGATTTTGTGTTCTCGACGCTTAACGGCCGCGAGCAGGTTTCTACTAGCGGCAGCCGTTCTATCGAGTTTGACCAATATCCATCGGAGTTAATATCGTCTGGTGCGGTCTACAAGTCGCCCAAAGCGTCTTTAATTGAGGGTGGCGTAGCCGGTACCGTTGAATTAAAAACGGCCAGTCCACTTTCTAATACCGAAGAACACAAATTTAACATGAACTTGCGCGGCATGTACAACGACCGCGCCAGTGAAGTATCAGATGCAGACGAGTTTGGTCATAGACTAAGCTTTTCCTACCAAGGTCAGTTTTTGAACAACACTTTGGGCGTCGCAGTTGGGTATGCTCGACTCTACCAGCCAAGTGTATCGACTCAATTCATTGGCCTAGCATACAATCGTGAACTAGACGTAGATGGGATAGAGGGAGATAGAGATAACTTCAATCCTAACCTACCTGAAGAAGACCAGTGCGTTGAGTGCGAAATTTTAAGTGAAGGTTTTGAAATGCAACACAAAGGCGGCGCGGAAACTCGCGACGGCTACGTACTAGCGTTTGAATGGGCCCCAGTGGATAACTTTACGCTTAAAGCCGACGCATTTTATTCAAAATTCGACTCCGAAGCCTTTGCAAGAGGGTTCCGAGTTAAGCTTGAAGGCCCAAATGTTGCCGTTGGCAATCCAGTGGTGGTAGACAACCACGTCATTGGCGGCACCTTTGGGCGAACCACAAATGGCAACACTCGTGTTGAGCTCGTAAACGATGATAACCAAGAATTCGATGAAATTCTTAACTTAGGTCTAGGCGGT
This sequence comes from Glaciecola sp., assembly GCA_965660815.1. Classification (GTDB taxonomy): domain Bacteria; phylum Pseudomonadota; class Gammaproteobacteria; order Enterobacterales; family Alteromonadaceae; genus Glaciecola. Next base: position 15,788 of record CBFIBG010000097.1, on the reverse strand, counting down.
GAGTGGCAAATTAACGACAATTGGAGCATGGCATTTGACGTCTCTAACTCGTCAGCCGAAAGTGATTTCAGAAATGGTTTGTTGTGGTCTTTAGTGGTGGATGATGCTGCCTTAGGTGCTGATGCCGTAATTGATCCTAATGTGTCTATTACTTATCAATTAAACGGCTTAAATTTACCTGATTTAGGGTTCAGCCAGCAAGACTTATTCTCGAGTATCGACAACGTATTAACCACCAAATACGGTATATATCCGTTCCAAAACGAAGATGAATTAGACGCGTATAAAGTAGATTTCAAATACGAGTTTGATGATTACAACTATATTTCATCCATTGAATTTGGTGCGCGTTATTCAGATAGAACCTATTCAAACGACCGCAGCGTGTATGAATATGGAAGTGATGCTGGAGTATCTAGCTCACAACCTCCTTTGCGATTAACCAACGATTTTGCAGAAATTGTGAATTGGGAAGGCGACTTTTCGTATTTCCCCAGTTATTTGTCCATTGACTTAAACTCCGCATTGAACGCATGGTTCCCAACGGGTATCCCGCAACCGCGACAAACTTGGGGAGGCTTTGACGGTGTCATTAATGCGCCTGAAGACTTCGTTGGTAACGACACCTCTTGGTCTGTATTGCAAAGTGGAGAGGTATTTGAAGAAGTCACGTCTGCGTATATTATGGCTAACTTGGACATGGAAGTGGCCGGTATTCCAGTAACAGGTAACATAGGAATTCGACGGGTGGACTCTAAACAGGCATCTACCTTCCTACAAAATGTAGATGGAGACCCGGAAGACGGTGCTCAGTTTATTACCGACGAAGTAGGCTTAATTGCAGATTCTTTTAGGCCTGAAATATTGGTGGACGAGTACACAGATTACTTGCCTTCACTTAACTTGAACTTCCAGATCACAGACAACTCTTATGTAAGATTTGCAGCTGCAAAAGTAATGGGCAGAGCGCCTATTAATCAACTATTTGCCAACTCTGGGGTTCAAATAAGTGAGCCTATTGCTGAGCGTAACGTGGATACTGGCGCGATCACGGTCACCGGCGAAGCCAGAGTCAGTGGGCAATCGGATAACAGCCCTTATTTGCGTCCATTTTATGCCAATCAATACGATTTATCGTACGAGCACTATTTCACAGAAACTGACGGTGCATTCGTTGCCGCCTTTTTCTACAAAGACATTCGTTCATTTGTAGATAGAAGCACAACTGACCCGTATGATTTTAGAGCCAATGGCTTTGTTGTACCTGAAACCATTGACGTTGTGGTAGGTGAAGATTTAGACGACGACCCTAACACACCTTTAACGCCAGTGAGAGACGAAGCGGGCAACGTAGTCTCCAGAACAGTTCCAGTATTAGATGGCGCGTATACGACCGCAGTGAACAACGGTGAAGGCGGTTACATAAGAGGTGTTGAGCTTGCTTACACTCAGATCTTTAGCTTTTTACCCGGCATGTGGTCTGGCTTAGGCACGAACTTAAGCTATTCCTACACTCAAACTGAAATTACGCGTATTTCTGACCCTAACCAAGGCATATATTCGTCTGATTTACCTGGGTTATCGCCAGAGGTTATTTCTGCGACCTTGTTCTATGACGATGGCGAAGGCTTTGAAACTCGAATCAACGCTCGCTATCGCGACCCATTTGTGTCTCAGCAAGTTGCGGTGAATGCTCAGGTAGTAAACTTCGATTCTGAAATGGTAGTTGATTTCCAAGCATCATATGAAGTAAATGAAAATCTTGGAGTGCTGTTTCAAGCCAATAATATCACTGACGAACCTACCAAATCATACTTCGGTAACCAAGACAGAACCGGGACTATTCAGTACTTCGGTACTCAGTACTTCCTAGGGATTACGTACCAGTTATGAATAAATTAATTCGTCAACGTCGCAAACTCATTCAAGCGACCCAGAACATTAGCAATATGACCAATAAAATAGTGGAGTTACCAACTATGGTTAATTTTAGAAAAGTGTTAGGTATTATGGCGTTAACGCTTAGTGCCTTAGTACTTTCAGGTTGCGGTGGTTCAGATATTGAACCTGGTGTTGAAGCACTGGCCTGTAATGTACCTCAAATTCCTAATGCAGAGGGTACTGCCTGTGTGGCACCACCACCTATTACCTGTATCGCACCTACTGTGCCAAATGCGGCTAACGATGGCTGCGAAGTCGGCTTTGATCCAAGTCTTCCTGATCCGGCGGTTTTCCCAGGTCCTGATCAGGCGGTGTTGTACTATAATCGTAATGCCGTTGATGCAGATAACTCGCCAAACGATCCTGCTTATGATGGTTGGAGATTACACACATGGAGCAATGATGCCTGTGACGCGTATGCCGATCCAGATACTGCGTGGGAAAACGGACGCATTCACGACGGCGTTGACCCAACTTATGGGGCTTACTGGATCCTCGATCTGAAGCCGGGATATGCAGACACGCCGGGTGCTTGCCATAACTTCATTATTCACATTGGTACTGAAGATTCGGGCAAAGAAATGGGCGGTGCTGACCAAAGAGGCAAGCTACAGCAAGATGATGAACGTTTTGCTCGCATGAACTTTACCTTCTCGGGTGAGCCAGTAATTTACGAGTTCCCAATCGACTCACTAGGCGAACGTCCAGTCGGTGTTGAAGGTGCTCAAGCTCATTGGCTAGATGCGCAAACCATTTTATGGAACGTAGACGACGCGGTAGTGGATACAGTCAAACTTCACTATTCTGCTGCTGCTGACATTGAGATTACGCTTGCAGACGGTGTATTAAATAGCACCACCGTTGAGTTAACGGAAGTAGACTTAAGCGAACAGCAGCAAAGCATCGCCCCACACTTGAACAGTTTAACTGCATTTGCAGGGGATTGGGCCGTTGACGACGCCAAAGCAGTACTTAAAACACAAGCCATAGTCGGCGCGTACGACAGCGAAGGTAAGTTGGTAGCCGCCACGCGTTTGCAGATCCCTAACGTGTTGGATGAAATCTACACCAAAGGCGAAAATGACGCTGACGAAGCAATGCTAGGCCCAATTTATACCGACAGTGGAATTACTGCTGCGGTATGGGCGCCAACGGCTCAAAATGTTGCGCTGAAACTGTACAACGCAGACAAATCTCTAGCGTCTACGAATGCAATGGACTACGACCCAATGACAGGTGTTTGGTCATTTGATGGCGACATGAGCTTGGACAGGCAGCTGTACCGATATGAAGTCACTGTGTATTCACCTGTTAATGATGAAATTGAAGTACTAGATGTGACTGACCCTTACTCTGTAAGCCTATCAGTCAATGGTCGTTTCTCTCAGTTCGTGAACTTAGACGACGAGGATCTGAAGCCAGAAGGCTGGGATTCACACGATATTCCGACTGTTGAAAACTTTGAAGACATCGTTATTTACGAAGGGCACATAAGAAACTTCAGCGTACGCGATGAATCTACTTCTGAAGCAAACCGTGGTAAGTATCTCGCATTTACTGAGCTTGAATCAGCGCCAATGCAGCATTTACAAGATTTAGAGGAAGCTGGTTTGACGCACTTTCATATCTTGCCTGCAAACGACATCGCGACTATCAATGAAGATCCTGCTAGAACCATCGATTGGGATAGCACGATTTCTGAGTTATGTGCGTTAGCGCCTGCGCGTGATGTGTGCACCGGAAATGTTGATCCATCGACGAGTATTCCAGATTTGCTGGCGTCTTTTGGTGAGCTAGAAGAAGCACAGGATTTAATTAATCAACTACGTGACTTTGACCAATACAACTGGGGTTATGATCCTAAGCACTTTAACGCACCAGAAGGCAGTTATTCCTCTGATGCCGATAGCACCGCTCGTATTGTTGAGATGCGCGCAATGATCCAATCGCTGCATAGCATTGGGTTACGAGTCGCACTTGACGTGGTGTACAATCACACCAACGCCTCAGGATTATTCCAAAACTCAGTATTTGATAAAGTCGTGCCTGGGTATTATCACCGATATACGATAAACACGGGCGACATCGTACGTGAAACATGCTGTGACGATACAGAGCCACGTAACCGCATGATGGAAAAATTCATGGAAGACTCATTGGTAATGTGGACTGAGCATTATAAGTACGATGCCTTCCGCTTCGATATCATGAGCCAGGCATCAAAAGATACTATGGTAGATTTATTTGAAACCATCAAAGAAATTGATCCTGATATGTATTTCTACGGCGAAGGTTGGGGCAAAAATACGGCGCCTTATGGTGATTTTGAAATCGCCAGTCAATTTAACATGGCGGGCACCGAAATTGGCACTTTCAACGATAGGATCCGTGAAGCGGTCAGACAAGGTGAATTCTTTAACGAAGATACCGAAGATAGAGATACAGCACTGGATGCTCAAGACCGGATCAAGATGAGCCTAGCGGGTACGCTTAGCGATTATGTGCTACAAACGCGCACCGGAAACGATACCGCAACGTCTAATCTTGGTGGGTACGCCGAAGACCCTGCGGACATCATAAATTATGTGTCAAAGCACGATAATGAAACACTTTGGGATCAATTTAACTATGTGTTGCCTCGTGACTACACGCTTGAACAGCGCGTTAGAGCTCAAAATGTGGGTATGGGCATTACTTTAATGTCACAAGGTATTCCGTTCTTGCAAGTGGGTGGAGACTTCTTACGTTCGAAATCAATGGACAGAAACACCTTTGATAGCGGCGACTGGTTTAACTATGTAGACTTTACGTTCAATACCAATAACTGGAACGTTGGATTACCTTTAGCTCAAGATAACGAAGGTCGCTGGGAAGAAATGAAAACCTTTATTTTCTTACCAGAGCGTGCTGCGTCAATGACTGAAATAGAGTTTGCTAAAGAAGTGTTCCAAGAATTATTGTCCATTCGTTCTGATAGCAAATTGTTTAGACTGACCAGTGCTGATGAAATCACAGATAGAGTCGGTTTTCATAACCTAGGGGCTCGTCAGCAACAAAACTTAGTTGCGATGAGCATCGATGACGGTATAGCGCCAGAAGGACAAACACGAGCGGACTTAGATCCGATGAATGACGCGCTTGTTGTCATCATTAACTCTGGCACTGAAGAGAAGTCGATCGAAATTAATACCGCGGCTGGCTTTAGCTTGCATCCAAGGTTACAAAACTCTATTGACCCAACTATACGTGGCGCATCATTTACTGATACCACCGAAGGTGAGACAGTTAAAGGCAGCTTTACGGTGCCAGCTCTAAGCATTGCTGTCTTTGTAAAAGCGCAAGAAGGCGCTCAAGGTGAGGGGCTTGCCGCCACAGCGACGGCAGGGGCTCCAGACGTTGTGCCTTACGGCGATGTTGAAATCTTTGTAAGAGGTGCGTTTAACGATTGGGGTAACAGCGGTCAGCCTGCAATGGAATATAAAGGTAAAGGGGTGTACGAGAGCGCTATCCAAATCAACGCAGGTACTTATGAGTTTAAAGTAGCCAATGCTGGTTGGGATACTGTTGACCTTGGTCACGGTGGCGACAGTTCAGTTGAAGTAGGTACAGAGAAAACACTGACTCAAGGCGGCGGTAACTTAAGCATTACCTTGGACACAGACGCTACCTGGGTATTCTCGTTAGATGCTTCTGATACAAGCGCACCGGTATTGAATGTGGTTAACGAAGAGCCTTATGTAGACACCCCAATTTTCGTAAGAGGGTTAAATGGCGACTGGAGTGCATCACAAGAGCTTGAGTATCAAGGTGGTCGTGTTTACACCAAAGCAATCGAGCTGAATGCTCAAGAGCATGAATTTAAGATTGCTGATAACGATTGGTCTTTTGAATGGGCAGCCTTCAGCGAAGATCCTGCCGACCAGGTCGTCACCCTTGGGCAAACTCAATTCCTTGCGCCTGGTGGACCCAATATTAAGTTGCCCATCACCGATGCTGAACCTTACGTCGTGGTGTTTGATATGACCGACCTTGCTGCACCAGAATTAAGAGTGTTCAAGGAAGAGTTCTTCGGCGGAGTGCCTGTGTTTATCCGCGGCAATATGACCGGCTGGGGAGCCTTACCTGAAAGCGAGTTGATGTATCAAGGCGATGGCGTTTATTCAGTCCAATTGGAGTTAACGGAAGACGCTGCCTTTAAAGTCGCCGACGCAGACTGGGGCACGCTGAACTTTGGCGCTGAAAACGCTGAAACCAACACCTATGTGCTAGGCGAAGAAAAAGTCTTGGTTCAAGGTGGCGGCACTAGCGATTTAAGGATGACCATTCCTGCAGCGGGTACCTATGAGTTTACAGTAATTGGGCCAGACGGTGCGTCACCTACTATATTGGTTGAAGAGGTTGAATAAACGCCACAATCAAATCTAGGTAAAAAGAGAAAGCCAGCTAGTGCCAAATTAGCTGGCTTTTTTTATGTTCAGCACATAACGATTTCGTGATTTGGATATAATTTCAAAAAATTAGTAAACATTATTAGTATCCATTATTATCTTGAGCTACAGTTTAACCATCAGTAAATGATTTAATGTGCACAAAGGTAGTCGTTTTGACTAAATTTGCCGTAATATTGGTGTGTGGCACAAACTCCTCACTTTGTATTAACAATTAATTACAATATAAAATCAGCAAGACATATAGACTATTGAACATTCGACATAAGAAAATGTCGCTAGTAAACAAGGAATAGAATGAAAGCATTACAAATACCAATTTCAATAATATTGATCGCATTTCTATTTGGCTGTTCGGGTGGAAGCTCTTCACCGCCAAGTAACGTTCCTAATCCACCGCCCCCACCCCCGCCTCCTAGTTTGCAGTCTATTAGCATCAATAATCTAGCCGACAACATCGTACAAGGCACACAGGTACAATTAGGCTTAGTGGGCGAATTTAGTGATAACAGTCAAGAAACTATTTCAACTGGTATTACTTGGTCTTCAAGCGACGAAAGCGTCGTTACGATATCGTCAAGTGGTGTATTAAATGCCGTTGCAGCGGGCACTTCGACAATAACCGCTCAGGTAGACAGTGTTTCAGTATCAAGCCTAGTGACCATTGCGGCTCCACCTGTGCAGCCACCGCCAGTCGAGTTGCAGTCTATCAGCATCAATAATCTAGCCGATACCATCGTGCAGGGCACGCAGGCGCAATTATCCATAATTGGTGAATTTAACAATAACACCCAAGATTCTATTTCTACTGGTATTACTTGGTCTTCAAGCGACGCAAGCGTTATTTCGATAACGTCAAGCGGTGTTGTCAATGCAGTGGCGCCTGGCACTGCGACCATAACGGCGCAAGTAAGCAGTATTTCGACGTCGCAAGAGGTCACGATCAATCCTCCCACGCTAACATCGATGCAACTATCCAGTGCGCTAAGTTCTTTGGCACTGGGCTTGGACACGCAAATCAGCGGCACTGGTACATTTAACAATGGTGTGTCCAGCGTGCTTGAAAATATTCAATTCAGTTCCAGTGACGAAACTATCGCGACTGTTTCCGAGCAAGGCGTCGTTTCTACTCTCAAAGAGGGCACTGTAACCATTACTGGTGAGCTAGCGGGCGTTTCAGATACAATAGAACTGATCATTACCGAGGCAGAACTACTTAGCATTAACATTCAAATAAACGATTTAAGCATTGCGGAGGGCACAAGTACAATCGCCTCCGCCGTTGGCACGTTTACCGATTCGAGCAGCTCGCCGATCATTGTGACATGGCAATCAAGCGACGAGTCCATCGCCACTATCGACGACCAAGGCGCCATTGAAGCTGTCGGCGTAGGGCAAGTAGAAATTTCAGCAGTACTGGACAGCATTGTAGTTGACCCAATTGTTCTTGACGTCACCGACGCCATTGCTGTTGGCTTATCTCCTATTGCTAATGCGTCCATTGCACTAGGATTAAATGCTCAGCGTAGCGCAGAACTCCAGTTCTCAAATGACACCGTCCAAGCGGCTACCGAGGTTCAGTGGTCAAGTTCAGATACTGACATTGTGTCGGTGACAGTCAACAACGATGTGGCAACGCTGCAAGCAAATATGTCTGGAAGCGTTACAATAACCGCTCAGGCACAAGGTTTCTCAACCAGTTTCACGGCAACGGTCACAGAAGCTGTCGTACAAAGTGTTGAATTAACTCAAAGCGATATTAACCTGCCGGTAGGGGTATCTACCACGGTAAGTTTGCTTGCTAATCTAAGTGATGGTAGCCAAAGTGATGTCACTAATAATGCATCATTCTCGGTATCGCCAAGTAATATTGCCAGCGTCGGCTCTCCTTCTAACCAAGAAGTTAACGTGTCTGGTGAGGAAGAGGGAAGCGCAGTATTAACCGGCAGTTTTCAGTCGTTCTCTGCTAATGCAAACGTCACCGTAACTGACGCTGTGGCAACGGGTTTAGTGATTGAAAGCGGCCAAACTACCGAGTTCCCACTAGGCTCGTCTCGCGAACTAGAAGTACTGGTGGAGTATTCAGATAGTTCACGGTTAGCTCAAGCGACCGGCGTGACTTGGCAAGTTAGCGATCCAAGTATCGGCAGTATCGGAGCTGATGGCAGCAGTGTGGCGGACGTCTCTGCCAGCCAAACCGGTTCATTTAGTATCACGGTTACTTATCTTTCATTTAGCGTCAGTTTCGATATTACGGTAACAGACGCTGAGCCTGAGTCACTGTCAATTACCGTGCCAACGGTATTTTTGAACGATACCACTAAACGAGCAACCGCTGAATTTACCTTTACGGACAACACCACTGGCGACGCCACCGATAGCGTTATTTGGACGGTTGACAATACTAATATTGCTACCGTTGAAAACAGTAGCCCAAATGAAGGTTTAATTAGTCCTCAAAGCGCTGGCAGCACGATAATGAGTGCTAGCTACAATGGAGGGGAGCTGACCAATTCAGCCGCACTAGAGGTCGAGCCGATGGAGAAAGGTTTCCTTCTATTAAATTATGGTTCGACTCCAAGTGTTACCTTAGGCGCGGGTAGTGCTCAGACAACGGTGCAATTTACTCAAGTGTCAGGAACCAGTATCAACTTAGAAGTGTTGGATGGCGGGGAAATTGCTTTAGCAGACGGTGTGTCTGACTTTACAAGCTTAACACAAGCCGACACGCTAAGTTTTAGCTCAGGAACACTCACTTTGACTCAAAACGGCACCCAGTCTATTGCTGTTTTGAAAAATGCCAATGGTATATTTGGAGTGTTGCAAATTCATGAAGTAAGACTGCAAGGAAGCGACGCAGAAAGCAGTCAAGTCGCCTTTTCGTGGGCAATAAGAACAGATGGCTCAGATAATTTCTCTAATTACCAAGTTGAAAACCAAGTTAAATTAGTGATTTGTTTCTTTGCCGAGTGTACCTTAGGCGACCTTCCTCGTTTCCTTAGCACCACAATTGAAAAAAGTGAAACTCCCTTGCCCGCTCAATTTGAATTAATTGAGTTTGTATTTATCAGTATTGGGCGAGACTACACCGCCGCTAACTTGCGTGCACAAGATTTAAATAACGTTTCAACTATGAGCTTTGATGGACTTACCGAAGGCCAACAAATACCTCAAGGCTACGGGGTGCCATTTAAATTATTGAGCACGTCAACCAATGGTCAAGATGCCAGCATGGACTTCTTCTTTGACATAGAAGGACAGAGCAACTTAACCTTTACTGTTAGAGGAAGAGTTACCACAAACTAATGATACAGGTAAGGCTTTGTTAGCACAGAGCCTTACCATTTCTTTCATCAGATATTTTTTTTGAAGCAGCAAAGTTAACTCTTAACAAAGCTTTTTGTACAAAAGCTTTGGTCTATCTAATATCCACTAAACCTGCACGCTTGGCACGCTGACGATAGTAAGTCGCAAGCTCAGGGTTTTGCGTCGAAAGTGCATCCGCCGCTTGGGCGTTATATAAACCATGGTGCGGTAAAGCATCCGCCAGAATAAGCAAGGATTTAAGCGTCATTAGTTTATTGTTTGTTAGGCGATAGTACTCAAGGTTTTTTTCAATCATTTGTTGCCAACTTATCTGCTTTTTAAAGTACTCTAATCCATAAGATTGAGAGGGATCTGCCGGCGCGGGTAGCTCTAGCGGTTGGGGTTTGTCAACGAAAGGATAATCGGCCATTAAAGCCGTGACAGATGCAAAGCCAGCATATTCTTCACTTGGTAATATCAAACGTTCTCTCCATGCTTGTGAAATGCCTATGTTTTGCCATTGAGCAACCGGTTTAAGGCGAGAAATCGCTTGGTAAAAGGCTTCATTGATCACGTAATAACCTTGCAAGTTTGGATGCAAGTGCTCAAGCATAAGCTCATTGCCAACAATCTGATGTTGACTGCGTTGAGTGAAGAAACTTTTGGCATCCACAAAATTGGCCTGGTAATTATTTGCAGCCTCTCGAATAATCGCGTTCATTTCTTTAGGCCCCCGAAATTTTAATTGGTCATGCTGTATGGCCAACTCAAAATGCGTATTGGCTTGTTTATTCAGCGATTTCGATAATAAAAATTTACCCAGTTCAAAATGCAACAGCGCCGACTCACTGGCTTTAAGCGCTAAAGCTATTTGCTTGATTTGCGACAAGTCATTATTTTGTGCAGAAGGCGTACGCATTAATTGAGTGAGCTTTTGCACTAAATTTTCAAACTTGGGCTCAACACTTACCGATTTGAACGGCGGTTGGTCTTTGTAGTTGCTGGCAATGCTGCTAATAAATACTGGAATGCCAGCGTCTTTATATTTGGTTAATAGTTTAGAGATATTGCGTTTAAACTGATGCAAAGCGGCTTGATAAGTAGGTGAATTAAACTCAATGCTGCGCCCTGCCGCGACCTTTGCCATCATAGTTGTACGGTTGCTTGTGCGATTTTCTTGAGCCATAGCACTATTAGGGGAGGGCGCGATTGGTGCTTGAAAGCTGGCATATAGCCACTGAAAAAGCTGGTAAATACGCCAGTTTTTTAAGTTCAGCATTATTCGAGTTAACCAATAACTTTGACTAGTAGCAAAGTTAGAGCCAGCGCCTAATATCCCTAAAAACTCATTGTGCCCTGCATAAATCAGCACCATATCAGGTTGTTGTTCAATAATATCGTCCGCGATGTCCAGCAGCGTATGGCTATTCACCGCAGACATGGCGGTGTTCACTACTTCTACGTGCTTGGTCGGCATACTTTGTCGTAAACGATGCTCGAGTGTTCCAGCCAAAGATGCCCCCAAGCCATAAGGGAAACCAGCGGCGGTACTGCCACCTTGAACAAACACTCTAAACCCGTTATCTGGTTTGTCTTTTAACAGAAAATCGGCTTCCATAGTGACCGACGGTGGATTTTTGGAAAATGGAAAATAACGAGTCATCAAATCGGGGCGGGTGACTAAGTAATTTGGATTAGCCGGATTTTCAATAAAAAGTGGCACAGATTGCCCAAAGCCTACAACGCGCAACACACTCTCAAGAAAAAGGAAAAATATAATTGGAATGCTAATCCCAACGGCATAGAAGCCGATTTGTGTTTTGTTTTTATGATTGTTCGTCATATTGCCCTTTATCTTAAACCTATACACACGTAAACGCCTGATACCGTTAATACACCGCAATCTTATCTAAAACGAACTGCGTTATGTCTAACAAGGCATCTGTGAAACTACCCACTGATCTGACGTTTAATTTGCAATGCTCTGTGATTATCTGGCTCAAATTGCAAAATAGCGTTTAATTGATTAACCGACTCATCTCGTTTACCAAGTTGAAAATATATCTGCGCTAATGTCAGCCTAAAATTGGCGTTTTTCGGTTCTAAATCAACACACTTTAGGGCGTAATATTTGGCCATTTGCCATTGCTTAGCATTTAAGTACAGCATAGAGGCTGCGCGCGCAGCCTCTACATTATAAGGTATCGCATCAAAAATATTGGCGGCCGCAGTAGCTGCGTTTAGAGGCTTATTGGCTTGCTGATAATAAGCCAATAACGCTTGTTGCGTCTCTAAATATTCCGCGCCTTTTACTCGAGCTAGTCCAATTTGTTCAAGGGCAGTTGTCGCTAAGGGCAAATTAACTTGTAGTTTAGTATCAGTAAAGGGGTAGTCAGAGGTTAAGCCGTCAATTTTAAAGCGAGCGAGCATTTTGTCCGCGCTGGTCACCGCAGTGAGTTGTTTGGCCGTATGTTCGCTGATCGTATATTCAGGGATAATTAACTTTTCAGATACTAACGCCTTAAAAAATGCTTCGGCCATAATAAAATAGCCTTGGTTGTTAGGATGCAAATGTTCAAGCATATAATTGTGGCCAATAAGTGGTGTGTAATCTCTAAAATAGGCATGCATATCCACATAAGTAGCCTGGTATTTGTGACTTAACTTTTCAATAATTTGATTAAATTCAGAAGGGGCTCTAAATCGTAACAGATCTAAATCGATTGCCCTTGTTAGGTAGCCAAGTGCGTTGTCTGAATCTTCAGCCGCTGCATAGCGCTTGCCCACTGCATAGAAATAGTCTGCATGCAGAATATCATTCGCCTTAGAAATGTCTTCAGCGGTAACCGCGGTGCGGTTTTGTGTGGCTGGGTGAAGTAAGTCGGCCGCGGCATTATCTAAAGCTGCATCGGTAATAGAGTTGAAAGGAGGCTGATCAAGCTCATTCGCCACTAGGTTACTTATTACCGTTTTGATATTAGCCTGGTCCAACTTTTCTAATATCTTACCTAAGTTTGACTCGAACTGATTAACGCCTGCCAGATACACACTATCGTTATACACAATATCTTTATTCTTAGCGACTTGCGCCATTACTGTGCGCTGGTCAAGGGTGCTAGTATCTATATTAGTACTTCTTAAAGAATGTAAGATGCTTTGCAGCAGTTGGAAAATACGCACTTCTTTTAACGTTAAATACAATAGATTGGCTGCATGCCCGCCTTTACTGGCAAACACAGAGCCCACGCCCATTATTCCTAAATACTCGTTATGACCAGCATATATCAGCACCACATCTGGGTTTATGTTAATTACCTCATCGGTAATATCAAGCAATGTATAGCTATTAATGCTCGACATGGCCACGGAGATTATTTCAATGTTTTGACTAGGATTAGTCGCTTTTAAACGCTGTTTTAGCATGCCCGCAGGAGAGCCAAAGCGACCATAGGGAAACCCCGCCATGGTAGAGCCGCCCATAGTTACGATCCGTAGAGTGTTATCGGGCTTTTGTGTTTGAAAAAAATAGGTGTCGGGCGCGACATTGGGAGTAGAGCTATTGGCGGGGAAGTAGCGTTTGATTAATTCAGGATTGGGTTGAATGTACCCTTGCATAGTGTCAACGTCAACGAACAAAGGGTAGGCGTTTCCGTAGCCGACAGCGCGCAAACCACCTTCAAGTAAAAGCAAAAAGACAAAAGGCAGGCTAATGGCAATAATATAGAAAGCTGAGTGTTTATTTTTCATTAATAAGCGACAAACAATGAATAATTAGTTTGAACGGTATAAACACCGTGATTTGTATATTACTGACACAAAATCTAGGCTGTAGACACCGTTTTGGCAACGAGTAATACATCAAACCCCATTACCATACAATGTTTATATTATGTTAACGCTAGTATAAACAATTTCAGGTATAAGTAATCATTTTTAGCCGCTTTGCATACGAATGTTATTTCAATTCGCTAACCATCTGGCTTATCAATATCGGCAGGGCTCGCTCTATGAGTGTGAACCAAAAAAAACCTCCTGCAAAGCAGGAGGTCTAGTAATTTCCAGAGTCGGTAGCTTTAAGTACTAAGCGGCTACGTCTAATTTCTTTCTACGACGTACCATCATACCAACGATACCTAGGCCACTTAGCATAAGTGCATAAGTGGACGCTTCTGGTACTGCGCTTACCGTATACAAAGATATATGACTTAAGTCTTTTGCTTTTCCGTTTTTGTTTGTAATTGATATAGGGCTTGTTTTACCATCACCTATTTCACACCCACCGTCTGTACACCAATTATCAAAAGTTCTTTCGTGACCAATACCATAATCGACAAAAACAAAGTCATTGCCCGCTTTGTATGTAAAACCTACAATGTCGACGCCGTTTGTGTCCCAAGACCCTGAACGGCCGTTGCCGATATTGAATGTGAACTTGTTGCCGGTCAAACCTTCACCAACATCATTTTTTGCCCAGAATTCATAACCTAAATTGTCCAATACTCCTAAAAACTCTGCGTTATTGTTATCATTTCCGCTGTATGGGGTAAAAGTGGTTGAGGTTGAATATGCATTGCCAGTGAACATTACTAGCATAGCAATGCTAATTATCTGAAGGCGGTTTATCATTTTATAGTTCCCTTATTGTATTTTTACACTGGGTTTATTTATTTCCAACGTAATTGTGTTTCAAAATCAATAATGTGTGTAAACACTGATACAGCAAATTGCATGCCTTCCTGTTAAGTATCTAATATAAATGGGCTTTGTATTTAAATTTTGTCGATATTAAAAATTGTGTAAATTTATTTGACATATTCAGTGTTGTACAAGCTAGGAAAGTATTGAAACAATAAAACAAAAAATATCGTTAAATGTGGCGACAGAATGGGACGACAATAAGCCAGATTCGTTTATTATTCTTGAGCGATAGGTAGTCGATAGGTAGGACTCATATCCGTCAACTCAATGAACTTTAATGAATAGTATCTTGTCATTGGTAGTTTGTTCACTTGTAAATACAAAAAAGCCGCAGCGCGGGCAGCAGCCTAATGATTATTAATGTCATCGAAAATATTTGCTGTCATAGTAGTTTTTTAACTATTTATCCGCTTGCTGATAGCACTCAGGCAACGCTTGTTGCGTTTCTAAGTACTTTGCACTTTTTATTCAAACCTATCTGTTCAACTGAGTTAATAGCAACGGGCAAAGTAATAGTCTGTTTAGTATCGGTAAACGGGTGTTCAGAAGTTAACGTAGCAATTTTAAAATTTACTGGCATGTTATCAGCACTAGTCATAGCGACAAATTGTTTCGCCTTACTCTTATTAATATTAAATTTGGGTTTAACTTATTTGTTTTTAACAAGTACCTGTAAAAAATGCTTGGACAATTTTAATATTTTTTCTAATTGACTGATATAAACACGCCTTGAGAGAAGGTATCAAAAGAACCAGCGTAAACCTCTTTGGTTGCTAGTGCTCTTACCATGTACCAAGTTTCTTTGTTACTTGGGTTTTTAACTACATATTCTAATTTTAGGGTCGGTCTTGCATTTAACACTGTATAAGGCCCTAATTTATCTGATGCTCGATAAACTTGATAGCTTAGCGCTTCTTTAGTGTCAGGCGCTTGCCATTTTAGATGAACGGCATTTTTTTCTTTACTTGCTGATAGCGAACTAGGCGATGGCAAAGGAAAAGCGCGTAGGGTAGGATCGCCCAGTAAATTTATCCATGGTGAATTAACAAATTTGTAGTTGCCCGTAGACCTATATTCTAATGTTGATAGTCCTGAACTGAGCAACATTTTGTTGTTCACAGTACGGAAGTGGCTATATCCAATTGACTTACCAAGTGCCATATGATGCAGTTGCCATGCTGGTCTTGCTCCCCAACCTGTTGCCAGTGTGATCCCTTTTTGTGCTAACACAGCTTTCATTGTGTTATTTCGCTGTGAGAATTTATGTTTGCCACTACCAAAATTTAAAGAAAATATAGCATTTATACTTTTTTCTCCAACATAGTCTTGATACTTCCAACTGCCAAAATCAACGCCAAATAACCAATTTTGTTCAGTACCCAATGTATGATGCCC
>CBFIBG010000096.1:0-36800 GCA_965660815.1 Glaciecola sp. | reverse complement strand
ACAACCCCATTTAAAGTAATACTTTGTTTATGTGTTTCACTGGTCACAAACTGAGTTTTAATACCAAGCACCGCTTGGTCTGGCATCGGAATCAATACCGAACCATCAGCTTGCCTACCGAGCGTACTTGATGATGTTTTTGTATCGGTTAAGTGCTCACCATTAGGGCCATGTGCACCCGGAGATGCAAATACCAAGCATGTATAAAAAAGGAAAATAGTTAGAAATATAAACCGCTTCATGGCTTTCTCCCTGGGTATTTACGGCCAACAAAAAAACCAAGCGATATGCAAACTATAGCCATTCCTAGTGCCCACCATGGAAAGTGATGGTGGTCGTCATCATGACTATGGTGCTGTTCATCAAGCTGCGATGAAATGGATGGTGTCGTTAGGTTAGCTACCAACAAATCACCGTTATCTTCTGTCAAAATGGTTAGCGTTATTTCATGCTCACCGGGTGTGCTGAACTGCGTCACAAAGTCTTCGTTTTTGGTTCGATAATAATTCAGTGATTCGTCGAACGAAGCGCTGACCGCCATGCCATTCACCTCAAGCTCAATATCTGCAAACTGAACCGGTATATTGCTTTGAAAATCGTGTAAATACACAAATACTGCGTCGTCAACGACTTCCCCTACTAATTCAAAAGATTCACTGAACGCTTCGAACGTAGGTCGTAGTGAAGTGTTGTTATTTTGGCTAAGCTCAATATGCTCGCCATTCGGGCCATGTGCGCCGGGGGATGAATACGTTGATACAGAAACGAATAGCAAAGTAACTATCGTTAAACTAAGTACGAGCGTCTTTTTAACAAACGCAAGAGATATACATTGTCGAAAAATCATAGAAAAATAAATCCAAGAGTGAACATTCTGGCTTGCAAAAATGAAAGCCCGCAATAATCAATATGAATTTAAAATTTGGGTGGAGGGGTGTCGTAACTTATGAATGGAGATGACCACGTTGATAAAAAACTTAATACTTTCACTTCGGGTTTTATTTCAAATAAGGCATTGTCAAAGAAGGAGAATATGCCAACAAAACCACCATCGTGATTTGAATTCGCATGTTCTTGGGCTTCTTTACTGTAGCTTATCTCGAAGTCCGCCTCGTTTTCATCATCGTGCTCGTGGGCTTGTCCTATGTGATGAAAAAGTTCATGTGCTTCATTCTCAAGTTGATGATGCTCATCATGTGCACTTGCGACCGCAAGCATCGGAGCTTGTACCGTAAAACAAATGAGTAGTATGATGGAGATTAATTTTTTCAACGTCTGTTACATTTTCAATAGAACCATAAATACAATAACAAAGATTGTTCGTTACAACAATTCTTTTCAAGGATGTTTCAGGATAAATGTAAGCATTTTTAAGACAGTATATCGAGTTTAACAACTGTACCTGACTATGAATCCGCGGGTGTTAAGCAAATACTGGTTACTCATAGTAAACACTTTTTGTAAACCATTAAGAGATTACCTCTAGTAAACAGTCAATGATTACTAAATTGGAGAGCGTCATACTATTTCTAATCTATAATATGAACCGTAAAAAAAATTGGTTGAGTAACTCATTTTCCCAATCTTTGATTATTTTTTTGAAGTAAAAATTTAAGGCATTTAAAGCTAAATATTCCCAGTCTATAATAAGTATGGCTAAAGCATAACTTTACGTAACGGGTGCGTTTCAGCAAGAGAATGTCGCACTCTTTTAACGCTGTTTTTAGTCTTCATTAAGCGGTACGTAATAATATATCTATAAACGAGCCAACGACGGCTCGTTTTTTTAACTTTTCATATCACTTTTCTATCAGTCAAGGTTATATTTCAGTCACCTTAGCTGCGATAATCTTAAATGAATATGTTTTTATAATTAATCACTTAGCACTTGCAAATGCATCTACAATACTAAGAATTCGGTAAACCACTGTTTAAAAACTAGCTCCTCAGCGCTAAAGTAGAAAATCCATCAGCCGATACTCCCTTATACGTTCCTCGGTTTTGTTTAACGAATGAATTATTGCAATTTTATCATCCTGCAATGGAGTGCTTCTCAATGACTGTAAAACAAAAATTAATCTCTTTCGCTTTCATTATTAGCATAGCATTGCTTGGCTTAGGCGTTTTTTATTACATAGTTACAAATTCAGTTCAAGATAAGCTGGAGACAGCAGTAGATTTATCAAAAAAAGCAGTCGCCTCGTCAGATGGAGTAGAGCAGACCATTATAAATAGCCAAGAAGAGCTTAATACTATGTCTGAACGCCTAAGCTCTGTTACCGAACCCTTACAGTTAAACAAACAACGTTTATCCATCCTTGCTAGAAAGTCTGAAAATATTTCAATTCGTATCAATGATTTAAGAGAGCTATTACAAAATGCCACTGCGTTGTTGAGTGAAGATGACGATTTACTGTACGAATTAGAAGACGCAATATACGAGTTGGAAGATATTCAAAGCGAATTAAAAAGAGAGCTTCAAGCTAATATTGAAATTACTTCTCAAGCGAATAATAACGCTGCTGATGACGTGATAGAGGGAGCAAATGAACTTAACCATTTAAACCTAGAGTTCCAAAATGCATTTGAATCACTCGTTGCCATCAATGCAGCTAATACACAAAACAATCAAACGGCAATCAGCATCATTGAAGCGACTAAAGATAAAAACTTGCAATCTAAAATGTTACTCACCGTTACCATTTTTGTAATCGCATCTTTGGTCATCGGCATAGTTTTATACATCATATTTTTGGTCACAAGACCTCTAACAATTTTACAAAATGGCATTGCCAAGCTAGGCAAAGGGGATTTCACCACTCAATTTGAAGTAATACGTGATGATGAATTTGGCGATCTCTCTAAAGCCATGAACAACACAGTTGTAAACATTAAAAATACCCTGACTGAAATTCAAAAAGAATCAAGGGTGTTATTAGAGACCGCAGGGAACATGGAGCAAAACAGCAAAAACACCAAAGTGGCAGTTCAAAAAGAACAAGATGAGGTGACCTCGGTGGTCTGCGCCACTCAACAAATGCTTCAAGCTGCAGGCTCGGTGACGAAGGCATCAAATGAATCACTGCTCTCATCTCAAGCCTCTAGCGATGCTTCTGCTAAAGGTGTAGAAATTGTTAAAGAAAATATTCGAAAGGTAAATCTGCTTGCTGAAGAATTCAATCAAGCGGCTTCTGTTGTGACTAATGTGCAAGTGCACACAGAAGAGATTTATAAAATTTTAGAAGTGATAAAAGACATTACCGAACAAACGAATTTGCTCGCATTGAATGCCGCTATTGAAGCCGCTAGGGCTGGTGAACAAGGTAGAGGCTTTGCGGTGGTGGCAGATGAAGTCCGTCAACTTGCGCTTAGAACTCAAAACAGTACTACTCAAATTACCGATATTATTCAAGGTTTGATAAATTCTTCCCAAAATGCGGTTAATCACATGAAAAACAGTGAAAAAGGTGTGCTTGAGACGTCTCAAGAGGCAGAGAAAATTAACAGTGTCTTTGAGGTTATTTCTGAAAAAGTGGCTGATATTAAGGCTCGAATAGACACCGTTGCTAGCGCGAGCGAGGAACAAAGCCAAGTTTCTCAATTAGTTCAAAAGCGTATGGAAAGCATTGAGTTTGGGACAAAAAATGTTCACCGCATGGCCGACGACGTCGTTGATAAGAGTTCCTCTTTAAAAGAATTAAGTCAACGCATTGCATCGCAACTTAATCAATTCACAATATAGCTCAGGGAAAATATCATGAAACTTTATTCAGACTTTAAAACCACCTTTACTGCCTTGTTAGCGTGTTTTCTGCTTTCATTGAGTTTTCTGTCGCAACATGTCCAAGCTCAAACGGCAGAAGAGTTTGGGGTGGTGATCAATTTGGCCGGTAAACAAAGAATGCTGACTCAAAAAATGTCGAAAGAAGTAATGTTAATTGCTCTAAGTGTCGACAAGCAGCAAAATTTAGTGAATTTGGGTAAAACATCAAGTTTATTTGATAAAACATTAAAAGGGTTAAAAAACGGAGACAGCGATTTGGGATTACCTGCAATTGCTTCAAAGCGTACCCTGCGCCAGTTAGATAAAATAGATAAGCTTTGGACAGAATTCTACCCCCATATCAAACACATAATTTCCGAGAAAAATGTAGGTGACGAACAATTAACTGCGATTGCAGCACAAAACCTACCTTTACTTAAAGAAATGAATAAAGCCGTTGGTGCGTATGAAAAAGAAGCGGCTAAAAGCGGTATTGCTGCTGCAGAGGGGTTTGCTGCGACCATTAATTTGTCGGGAAAGCAACGGATGTTGACACAAAAAATGAGTAAAGAGTTCCTTATGATTGCCCATGGATATGAGCCTCAATCCAATCGTCTGAACTTATTAGAGACATACACTTTATTTGAAAGGACCTTGGTTGGACTGGAAAAAGGAGACTCAACGTTAGGTTTACCAGCCACCAATAATGACGCCATTAATGCTCAATTGAAAGTTGTTGATGAGCTTTGGAAGCAAGCGAAGCCCGTATTCTCGAATGCTTCAAAAGAAGGTGTGACTCCTACCCCTGATGAAGTTCAATTAGTAGCAACTCTAAATCTTCCCCTGTTGAAAGAAATGAACAAAGCGGTTGGCATGTATGAAAAACTGGCCAAGTAATTTGTAAAATTTACTATGTAAAATTTTATTTGTAAAATTATTCACATATTTGCGCTACTATGAAGTTGCGGTGGAAACAGGTAATTAAAAGACCTTTTGTTTACCGCCCTGTTTTTTGTGAAGCTCTTTGGAGTTTCCTATTGCAACTGAAAATATTGCTAATGTTCAGAATTAGTGGAGAGCAAATATGAATATGCCAGCCTTAAATATCGAAAAGACAAACGTTTCTAACGAGTCGTCTGCAGTGCAAGGAAACAGCATTTGGAAGAGTGCTTTTGAATTATTCGAAAACGAACAAGCCGTTTTTCAAATGCTCGATTCTGCATTCCCTTTGCATGAAAGATCACACAAAGAAGTTAAACAATACGTAGTTTATTTTAGGCATCTTATGGTGTTTTTTGAAGATGGATCACATTGCGGTTTAGAAAATGCTAGCCAGTTCGTTGCATTCACTGGAGGCAAAGAATCTCCAACTTCTCTGTTGCTTCAAGACAAAGATAGCCACATAGAGTTAACCTTTGATAAGCGCCAAGCAAAAAGCCTATCAAAATTATCTGATGTGTTTGTTGAATTTCCCATGAAAAGAGAATTTACAACGCCAGATGGACAAATGTATCTGGTTTAAAACGCTGTATTTAGCGTTTTAAACCTCCTAATGTCTTTGGACCTTAAGCCCGCGGCACTCTGATACTGCTGGCAACAATTTCATAGACTGTGCCAGATTCTAAAACATTGTCTGTCTTAAGATCAGAATTAAAATGCGCAGCTTGCTCATCAGTCCGGTTTTTACTGATGAGTGTGCCGTTCAACAGCACAGTTTTATTAGTGCTGTCTGTCGGGATAAAGAAGTCGTAATCTTTAAATGATACTCGCACGAAAACATCGTCTTGCTGGGCGATAAAAAAACATCCCTTTTTTTGGCACACTTTTGATACTTTCGTTTCTATTAGCAATGGTTTATCGAGATTAGTGCGCGCGTTTTTCATCAATTTCATTAATGTTGTTTTGGGTAACGAGGTGTCTAGCTTGGCACCAAATGTCTCTGACTTAGCGTCTGAAGAGGTTGGTTCAGATAATCTAACTATCTCTTTTGCATGTAATTGTGAAACACCGCTGCATAGGCATAAAACTAACGAAACAATAAAAGATTTTTTTAATCGGGTTGTGCGATGTAAAACATAGGTTAGCATGTATATTTTCCTCTTAAGGCAATGAAGTCTGGGGCCGTCATTAACGTTTTAATAGTGTTTTACAGACAATCAATGAACGCATAAGTTTCAGACTTCCCATTTGTTTTATTGATTTTCTAGCGCCATTGCAAATGCAACGTTCTACTTAATTCGCGGTGTTCTGAACGGTCATTTACTCATCATCAAAGCAAGAATGTTTAGCTTCTTTGTGTTAATCAAATCTTCAACTATCCATCGTAAAAAATGCCACAAACATTAAACTAAAAGAAAAAGACTTCTTTTTCATTAAATATTATTAATTGCCATACTTATGCTTAATTATTATCTAAGTTAAGCCGATAGCATGTTAAGTCCTGTTTCCTCACACTTGCCAAAGGAATTTGATTAATAATGATCTCTTCTTCATATTTTACAGACTTAAAAAAATCGTTCACTGATAAAAAAAGCCTTAAAAAGCAGCTAATGATCACATTTTTGAGCGTTGGCTTGGCTCCTTTGGTTATTTTAAGCGTGGTTTCTTTATGGGTGTCTTCCAGCATTGTCAGTGATAAAGTAGGGCAAAATTTAGATGCCATTAAAGCGAACAAAATAGTGGCCATCGAAAATTATGCTGACGCCATCGTCAACCAAGTGATTACTGAATCATCAGACCCTAACTTGGCCATTAATATGGTTAAACTGGTCGAGGGATTTGATTCAATCACCAGTCAAGGTCTGTCTGAGGATAGCGTAGCAATAACATCTGATTTTTCTTCTCTTAAACAATCACTCTCTCAATATTATGACGGACAATTTCTTCCTCAGTATAATCAGATGAACAGTGGGGAGTCATTAAACACTCAAGCCCTGCTTAATGCACTTAACAAAGAAGCAATTGTTTTACAGCATGCATATATTCAAGCTAACCCAGCTCCTCTGGGCAGTAAGCATGAGATGTATCGGTCTTCATTAAATTCGGCATATGACGACTCACACGAATTACTTCATAAGACTTTTAAGCCCTACCTCGAAAAATTTGGCTATTACGACATTTTTTTGGTAGACGTTAA
Source organism: Glaciecola sp. (assembly GCA_965660815.1). Lineage (GTDB taxonomy): Bacteria > Pseudomonadota > Gammaproteobacteria > Enterobacterales > Alteromonadaceae > Glaciecola. The sequence continues at coordinate 29,901 of CBFIBG010000096.1, read as the reverse complement.
AGGGCGAGTGGTTTACTCAGTGTATAAAGAATTGGATTATGCAACGAATCTGATAGACGGATCTTATGCAGATAGCGGGTTAGGCGAGGCCTTTCAAAAATCATTGAGTTTATCCGCTGCAGATGATTACGTACTTATTGATTATGCGCAATATACGCCATCCTATGAAGCCCCTGCCAGTTTTATCGCATCGCCAATTATGCTTGGTGATACGAGAATAGGCTCACTTATTTTTCAGATGCCTTTAGATACAATAAGTCAGGTCATGTCGGAGCGAAGAGGGTTAGGCCAGACAGGTGAGTCTTACCTTGTTGGACAAGATAATTTAATGCGTTCTGATTCAATAAAATTTCCGGAAGAATTTAGCGTAGACGCTAGCTTTAGAAATCAGCGAAAAGTTGTGAATGATGCCATAACAAGCGGTCTTTCTGGCGAGTCAGGCATTATAGAAACAGAAAATTACAAAGGACAAGATGTTTTGACGGGGTTTGTGCCCGTTAAGTTTGGCTCATTAACTTGGGTCTTACTAGCAGAAATTGAGCTAGATGAAGCTTATGCCAGTGTGTCAACATTAACTTGGATTATCTTTGCGCTTTGTTTTGTGGCTGTTTGTGCAATCATCCATACTGCTAAGACAATCACAGACTCTATCGTGACACCTGTAAGCGATATGAAAGCCGCCATGGCAAATATATCTGACACTACAGATTTTTCAGTTAGAGTGGACATTAATTCTGAAAATGAAATTGGGCAGAGTGCTACAAGTCTCAATGAATTACTGACTACAGTGGAAGCGTCCATTCATGAAACTAATTCAGTGGTGTCTGCAATGGCAAATGGTAATTTCAGTAAACGAGTGGAATCAGACTTTAAGGGAGATTTGCTCAGTTTGAAGCATGGAGTGAATGACTCTGCTAAGGCAATTGAAAGCTCTATACATGCAGTAAATGACGTGGTAGGGGCGTTGGCTCAGGGTGACTTCAGCAAAACGATAAACATCGAGTTAAAAGGTGATCTCAACTCATTAAAACAAGGCGTGAATAACTCTGCCCATGCCATTGGGGATGCAATACGTGTCATCGGCAATGTACTTCAAGCTATGAGCAGTGGGGATTTTAAATTTAAGTCTAATCCAGTCTTAGTGGGCGAGTACAAAGAACTTTATAATCAAGCTGTAAGCGCCATGAATTCTATTGATACTGCTCTTTGTGAAATAGATTTTGCAATGTCAGAAGTATCTAAAGGTAATTTGACCGCTAGCATTAAACAGGATCTTCCTGGCCAACTTAATGAAATAAAGAGTAACTTAAACTCTTCATTAAAAGTCATTGATCAAGTATTTAGTGAAACAGAACAAGTCATGACTGAATTAGCAAAAGGACAACTAAGCGAGCGCATTAAAGGTAGCTTCCCAGGTCGTCTTGAGCTATTGAAATCGAGTACTAACGTGACCATAGAAAAGTTAAACGAGGTTGTGACGGAAATTCAACAAGCGTCTGTCAGCGTAAGCGATAGTGCTCAGGACATTGCGAGCAGTAATGTCAGTCTGAGCGAACGAACTGAAGAGCAAGCATCTAGCCTTCAACAGACTGCAGCAAGCATGGATGAAATAACCAGTACTGTAAAAAATACAGCAGAAAATGCCGCCCATGCTGATAAAATTGCTTCAGACGCTAAAAATCAAGCATCTAAAGGTGGCGCTGTAGTGGATGAAGCCATCGCGGCGATGGGCCAGATAAATCAGGCGAGCAGTAAAATTGCTGACATAATTAATGTGATTGATGCCATTGCATTCCAAACAAATTTGTTAGCTTTGAATGCCGCGGTTGAAGCTGCCAGGGCTGGAGAGCAAGGTCGTGGTTTTGCTGTGGTAGCCAGTGAAGTTAGAAATCTGGCAGGGCGCTCTGCTAATGCTGCAAAAGAAATCACCGCGTTAATAGGCGATAGCGTGAAAAAAGTAGATGCAGGTTCTGAGTTAGTGCTGCGTTCAGGGGATACTCTAAAAGAAATCATAAAACAGGTAGAAAACGTAAGTAGCATTGTCGCTGAGATCTCAATTGCCACTGACGAGCAGAGTAAAGGTGTGTCAGAAGTGCAAAAAGCAATTGAAGTCTTGCAACAACTCACTCAACAAAATACCGCTATGGTAGAAGAGGCGACGGCATCAAGCGAAGAGTTAGGTGTGCAGTCTAAAAGTATGAACAAACTAGTAGAGTTCTTTGGCGTCTAATATCAATTAGACTATTAAAAAAAGGCCTGTTCACAGAGGCTGTGGTATTTGATGGCTGTGTTCTTGTGGTCATAATTAAACCGCACTGAGGTTAATAATAACGCACAAATTAATAATATAGGTCTCTGGTTTTGAACATTAACCTGCTATATGCTCTATAAGATAATTATTCACTTTTATCGTCAATTAGCGGGTGGTCAGTTTGTTGAAATACGTCGTTTTAGGTTTAATTTTTAGTTTTGCTCTATTTATGGGCTATTCAGCATTTGGTTGGATGGGAATAGCCTACGTTGCTCTAGTCCCTATCCCATTGTATTTCTTCGGTGCATTCATTAGGCGCTCTCATGAAAAGGGAGATACTTCAAAAGTTAAACCATTAACTATTTGGTCCTCACCAATACCTTATTTAAGCGCTCTATTTGTACTAGCGATAATTTATCAGTTAATTTTTTAAACACAGTAGAATATGTCTGAGCAAAATTATTGTCCATGTGGAAGTATGAAAACAGTCAAGCATTGTTGCGAACCGCTTATTCGTGGAATAACCATGCCTGAAAGCCCTGAAGCCTTAATGAGGTCAAGATATTCAGCCTATGTACTGCAAGATTATGCCTATATACTTGATACTTACAGTAGCGCAAGCCAGAAAAAACACACCGTTGAAGAAATCGAGCAATCTGGCAAAGGGACCATTTGGCTTGGGCTAAATGTGTTAAGTTCATTTGCAATGCAGAGCGAAGGAGAGGTTGAGTTTGTTGCTTATTACAAAATTAACAATGAGTGTTATCAGATGCACGAACACAGTTATTTTGTCTTTGAAAGTGATAGGTGGAAGTACGACAAAGGCGAAATCTTGCATAAAACAGGAAAGCTCAAGTTGTCAAGAAACCAACCATGCATCTGCGGCAGCGGACAAAAATACAAGCGATGTTGTCTATTACGTTAACTGGCTAAAGTGATAATAATATTTCTCTGCCCGCCATAATCTCGATGTTCACCAAGATATATCCCTTGCCACGTACCCAGGGCTAATTTGCCATGTTGGATTGGAATAGACACATTACTTCCATAAAGCGATGCTTTTATATGAGCGGGCATATCATCGCTTCCCTCAAGCACATGGGTAAAGTATGGCGCATTTTCTGGCACTAGTTTATTGGTAAAAGCTTCCAAGTCTGCTCTAACCGATGGATCGGCATTTTCGTTTATACTCAATGAAGCCGATGTGTGTTGGATAAATACATGGCACAGGCCGTTTTCAGGCATGTGTTTGATTGCGCTTTCTATGTGTGACGTGATTAAATGAAATCCCCTAGAGAATTCGGGCAGTCTTAGTGATATATTTTCAACCATATTATCGCTTGTTGCAGTTATTACTTGGCGAACAAGTGTATATTTTTCTGGGATTAAATCACAAGTTTTTAATTAAATATCTGTCACTCCAGTGCTGCATCGATGGTCTAGATTTAGCCTATCGACTCGGCCGTTGGCGATTTGATTGGCATCATCTACACAATAATAAAAAGTGAGCGTAATTTTCTATGGCTGAAGCAAGTATTGGTGACACTCATTGTTGGGTTAACAACATCCGTCTGAACTATTTATTTAGAAAAAAAGAAAGATGCTATTTTAGTACGCTCTTACTCGCACTGACTTTTCTGTTTCAGGTTTTTTTTACGCCTGCATTGGCCAATTCAAAGCAAGTTTCATTTCAAGCTGTTGAGCCCAATGTTCCTTATTCAAAAGTAGAGACGTTACCTCATGTGGCCGCTGGAAAAACAATTAAATATGGCGACTCCCCTGAACAAAAGATATTACACTGGTCTGGTCGTGATGCAGACCAAGCCAGTCGAAAACCAATCATTGTGTTTATTCATGGTGGGTGTTGGCTTGCTCAGTTTGACATACAGCATAGCCTTCCACTGACTTCCGCTTTAGCTTTAAATAACTTCAATGTATATTCAATAGAGTATAGAAGAACAGGGAATGGTGGGGAATGGCCAGTCGCATACTATGACATACTTTCTGCGCTGGAAGTTATCGCAAAACAACTCAATTCAAACACGGCCAAGCAAACTAAGGCGATATTCATTGGTCATAGCGCGGGAGGGCATTTAGCGAGTTTAGTGGCCCATAGAACAACTACCAAGCTGATTAATCAAGAAGATTTATATCCTCTGTTTGATCACACTTATTTAATTGGTCTTGCGCCGATAATTGATATGCCAGCCTACGCCTTCGGCGAAAATAGTTGTCAAAAAGCGACTCCTACATTTATGAAGAACAAGCCTTCAGAGATTTTTTTCGATGCGAATCCATTAGAGGTTGATTTGAACAATGTGGATGAAGCGGTTATGTTTTCCGGAGAGAAGGATGCCATCGTACCATCAAAAATGACTGAGCACCCTAATGCCAAGAATATTGAATTAAATTCTGTCGGGCATTTTGATTGGATCCATCCTGGGTCTGATGCGTTTAATACGTTAATTCGACAATTAGAAACTATGCAGTAATTTATGATTAAAGATGAGATAAACAGTCGCTTTCATCAGCAAGCCCTTGAGCGCGATAAAAGCGATCCGCTTAGATTTACAAAGCAATTATTTCAAATACCGAAGGGCAAAATCTACTTAGATGGCAATTCGTTGGGTCCGCTGCCAATTTCTGCAAAAAAAAGAGCAAAAGATGTAGTAGAAAATCAGTGGGGTGAGGATCTAATCGAAAGCTGGAATAGCCATAATTGGATTGATTTACCCACGACCGTTGGAAATAAGATAGCCAGGTTAATTGGCGCCCAAGAAGGTGAGGTAATATGTTGTGACTCTATCTCTGTCAATTTGTTTAAGGTGTTGGCTGGTGCGCTCAAATTGGCCAACAATAAAACGACTATCTTATCTCAGTCGGATAATTTCCCGACCGACTTATACATGATCGATGGCCTAGTTAATCTACTGAACACTAACTCAGCCAATAATACTTATTCATGTAAAAGTGTTTCATCAGCAGACATTGAACGGACAATAAAAGAAGACGCTGAAAATATCGGAGTGTTGTTGCTCACCCATGTTAATTACAAAACAGGTGACATTTTCGATATGCAAAAGATCACAAAGTTAGCCCATGCACACAATATTATTGTTGTTTGGGATCTGGCCCACAGTGCGGGTGTTTTGCCTTTAGAGCTGGAACAATGGAACGTCGACTTTGCAGTAGGTTGTACTTATAAGTATTTAAATGGCGGACCGGGCGCGCCAGCGTTTGTGTATGTGGCATCAAAGTACTTAGATAGATTAGAACAACCACTAACAGGTTGGATGGGTCATAAGCAGCCCTTTGTATTTTCGTCAGAGTATGAAAAAGCCGAGAGCATTGAGCAGTTATTGTGCGGCACTCCAAGTATCCTTTCAATGAGCGTATTAGACGCTGCACTTGATGTATTTGATGGGCTAAGTATTCAGCATATTAGGAAAAAATCCATCGGCCTAAATGAGTTTTTTCAGAGTTTTATGTCCGAACTACTTACTGAGTCTGGTATATCGTTGACATTAGGGTGCAACGATTCAGCCTCGCATAGAGGGAGCCAAATTAGCCTACTTCATGAACACGCATATGCATTATGCCAAGCCCTTATAAGCAAAAAAGTGATCCCCGACTTTCGCGCGCCTAATGTATTAAGGATTGGTTTTTCACCCCTTTTTCTATCATACAATGACGTTTATCAAGCGGTGACAATCTTAGCTGAAATACTGGTTTCAAAACATTATTTGCAACCTGAATATCAAGTAACAAACAAGGTTACCTAATGCCGGTCAATGCCAATTATGAGCGCATTTACAAGGTAGTCAATGCCATACCTAAAGGGTGTGTTTGCAGTTATGGCAAAGTTGCTGATTATGCAGGCTTACCCGGCAGGGCTCGACTAGTAGGTAAGAGTTTAGGTGAAGTTAAAACGGATATGAAGGTAAATTGGCACAGAGTAGTGCGTTCAAATGGTCAATTGGCATTTGATAAAGGCAGTAGACAGTCACTATTGCAGTCAACGTTACTACGAGAAGAAGGGGTATTGGTTAACAACAATAGAATAAATATGCACCAATTTGAATGGAGGGTGGATTTGGCCACGATGCTTTTGGGCTTTGAGCACTGATTAGACACTGCTCAAGCGCGCATGTTTGTGTAAATAATATGTTATTTTTAAAAAAATGCAGTTAATATGAAATTTAATATTGGCTAGTCCGGTTTTATCTTGTGGTAAAGCGATTTGAACTCTACGCGCTTTTTACGTCTAACTGTTATATATAAATTCAGAGGAATTAACATGAACAAGAATACTGCTGCCGCGGCGGCTATCGCAACTGTAATGTCACTAGGGGTGGCTAATGCCGTTGAAGCAGCTTCTAAGAAAAAAGAGAAATGCTATGGGGTCGCATTAGCCGGTCAAAATGATTGTGGAAACTTAGCCGGCACCCATAGTTGTGCAGGTCAATCTACTGTAGATAATGATATAACCGAGTGGCGTTTAGTACCCGCAGGCACCTGCAAAGATTTAGGAGGCTACAGCAAAGCTGAAGCTAAAAAGATGTTTAAAGAGATGCAGGCGAAACAAAAAAGTTAATTAGTCTACGTGGTAACATTTGATTCAGTCAACAAGCCCAACTCTTTGATAGGAGTTGGGCTTCGTCACTTACACTACAACGAAGCCCTTGATGATCAAAATCTACACAATCAAGGCATAGATTTTGTTGAAATACATGCGGAAAATTTTTTTGTTGAGGGCGGTATTAAACGCGCACTGCTGGACGATATTTGCTCTAAGTATGAGTTAAGTGTGCACGGAACATCACTCGGCTTGGGGTCCTTAGTGCCATTGCCAAAATCAACAATAGAAAAGTTTACCCAACTCATTGAATATACCCAACCCTCCCTTATTTCTGAGCATCTGTGTTTTAATCGAGCTCAGTTCAATGGACAAATAGTCCACACAGGCGATTTGCTGCCACTTGCATTTAACAAGCAAGCCCTAGATGCGGTGTGTTTCAACGTGGGAGCGGTTCAAGACGCAATAAAACGTCCCATTTTAATTGAAAACTTGAGTGCCTATCTTGATGTATCCGCAACTGAGCTTGAAGGTAGTTCTAATGAATTCACTGAATTAGAGTTTATCCATTCGCTTTGTCAACAAACGGGGTGTGGTTTGCTCGTTGACATTAATAATATGATAGTGAATGAGATGAATATGTGGAACCACTCAGCAAAATCCACTTTATTTTGCGTTGATAATGCCTTTACCAATATTATAAATAAGTTAAAAGCAATCGAACCGAAATACGTTGGCGAAATTCATTTGGCAGGGTTTAGTCGTCAGCAAGTGGAAGGTTTTATTGTTGACGATCATGCGCATCCTGTATCTGAACTATGTTGGCGTTTGTATGAACAAGCACTGATTCATTTTGGGCCGGTGGCTACTTTGGTAGAATGGGATAATAACTTACCTACTTGGGCGGTATTAACTGAAGAGGCCAAGAAAGCCAGTACAATTATGAATGAGCATTATCCCGAACACTCTTTCAATCACTAGGATTTATTTAAAGTTTTCAATATGGTTATTTTATGAATTACCAACAGGCCATTGTGCAACAGGTCGTCACCACGCAAAAAAGGCAACGCGATAACGATGGTTCTGGGACCCATACACAATTAAGCGAAAGCGATAAAGACGAGCGGCTGTCGACAGATCAAAACACAAGGGCATTAACGGTTTATCACAATAACTACATAGAAACAGGTATCAATGCTTTAAAAATTGGTTTTCCTACTTTGAGCGGTCTGTTAGATCCTAACGATTTTAGGAGATTGTGTTACCAGTACTTAATACGTTATCCAAAAACATGCTTCGATTGGTCTGATTATGGACACAATTTAAACGAATTTATTTTGCAAGTTGAAGCATTATCAACACAGCCGTTTTTATCAGATATAGCTCAGTTAGACTCTCAAATACTTCAAATAGAGAGATTGCCAGATAAACCGTTAAGTCATGATTCATTTGACTTAATGCAACACGTAGACTTCTCAAAATTATTTTTTATCTCAGCCACCGGTTTATCGCTTACTCAGTCGGTATTTCCAATAGTTGAATTGTATCAGCTTGTGCATAACCACAACGATTCGTCTAATGAAGACATCGTGGAGCATAATCCAAAGGCATCCCACATAAAAAAACTAAATAATTTATTGAACTGTGCAATAAAGTCGCCTCAATACAGGTCTGTTGTTATGTGGCGAGAGCAATTTAAAGGTCGATTCACTTACTGTAATGAGCAAGCTTACAACGCCTTTGCAAGTGTGATTAGCAAAGAAAGTATTGAGCAGGTTTTTTCTCACTTTGACCAAGAGGCTGCACTGACCACTTGGTTACAAACGAGTATTAAACATCATCAGATTATTGGTGTTTACCAAGGCTAGTTCTGGGTAATCTTAAAATATACCTTCATTGCATACTCAAATCCTAGTGATATGAAAATTAAAGGCTAAACGTTCGCTTGTTCTAACATTGCGAACAATGTCAGTTCATGTCTGTAGTTTGCTAGCGGGCTGCCACAATTTGATTGTTATCTACTAACCAAAATAGAAAACCAAAGGTTATCTATTAATACTAAGAGACATATATGAGAGCCCTGATCAACTTTTATAACCCTATTTTTTCGAAACTTGAATACTTGGCGATCCCGGCTTTGCTTGGGGCGCGTCTTTACGTCGCATGGGTCTTTTTTAAAGCCGGTCTAACCAAAATTAACGATTGGGAAAATACTTTATTGTTGTTTGAATATGAATATGCGGTTCCATATCTTGATTACACTAGCGCAGCATACTTAGGCACTTTTGGTGAACTGGTGTTTCCTGTGTTTTTAGCAATAGGGTTGTTTACAAGAAAGGCGGCAGTCGCACTTTTTATAGTCAATTACGTAGCGGTTTTAAGTTTAGAAGATATTGCGCCAGCGGCGTACAACTTACATGTAATTTGGGGGTTGATGCTGACGGCTGTCATTATTTGGGGCGCAGAAAAAATATCGTTCGACAACAGGCTCAAAATCAAATAACAAGTTCGATGGATGCCCGATATATAGTCTACACTGATAGGCATTGGTATTTATAAAATTATGGTTTAATGAGTTTTCTTTCTTCAGCGGCAATATTTTTAGGGGCGGCCATAATTGCTGTCCCGCTCTTTAAAAGACTAAAACTGGGCGCTATTTTAGGCTATCTAATAGCAGGCGTGTTGATAGGACCATCTGTATTAAACTTTATTGACGACCCCTATACTATATTGCACTTTGCTGAGTTAGGCGTTGTATTGCTACTGTTCGTAATTGGTTTGGAATTAGAACCATCTAAGTTGTGGCGAATGAGAAATCAAATTCTGATCAGCGGCGGCAGTCAGCTTATTATCACAACGGCTCTTATTGCCGGTTTTTGTATATATGCATTGAACCTTAGCCATATTGTTAGTTTAACGATTGGATTAGCGTTAGCACTGTCATCGACTGCCTTTGCCATTCAATTAATGAACGAGCACAGAATATTTTATACCCAACCTGGCCAACAAGGGTTTTCAATCCTGTTAATGCAAGATGTGGCAGTGATCCCTATATTATTACTAGTCGCCAGTTTTTCGCCAACACAGCATGCTGAGGGCGTCGCATGGTATATAAGCTTGCTGGCCGTCATAGCGGTTTTGGTCGTGGGTCGCTTCTTAGTCAACCCTTTATTACGGGTAGTTGCGCGATATGGTAGCAGTGAAGTAATGACGGCTTCTGCGCTTTTTCTTGTGCTTGTGACTGCGCTTGCGATGTCAAAGGTAGGCCTATCAATGGGAATGGGGGCTTTTATTGCCGGAATTTTGTTGGCAGAGAGCAGCTTCAAGCACCAACTTGAGACAGAAATTGAACCATTCAAAGGCCTACTTCTAGGTCTTTTCTTCATTGCCATCGGCATGACTCTAGACCTATCTTTGCTTTCTAGTCATCCCATGTTAATTATTGGATTGAGCTTAGCACTGGTTGTGTCAAAAGCATTAGTCATTTCACTCATTTTAGTTTTAAACAAGCAGTTAAAAAGAGACTCTTTCAGGCTCGGATTGATGTTATCTCAAGGAGGGGAGTTTGCTTTTGTGGTTATGACAGTAGCAGTAAGCGGTTCGGTATTATCACAAGACACCGCTTCAATGGTTAATTTAGTAGTTGGTCTGTCTATGGCCGTGACCTCTCCTATGGTGATTGTTTATGCTATGTTTTTTGATGCCGAGAATAGCCCCCCAGTATATGACGGCGCCCCACTGAGTCACGAACCAGAAGTCATCATCGCAGGGTTTGGTCGCTTTGGACAAATCACAGGTAGGGTATTGGCCGCCAATAAAATCGCATTTACCGCCATCGACAAAGATGCAGAGCATATAGAGTTTGTTAGACAATTTGGAAACAAAGTGTTCTACGGTGATGCTACGCGCGCCGATCTGTTAAAAAAAGCAGGGATTGAAAGCGCGAAGGTGATGTTAGTCGCGCTAGACTGTGCTGAAGATACCACCAAGCTAGTCAAGATCGTAAAATCTGAATTTCCCAACGTCACCCTTATCGTCAGGGCTAGAAATAGATTACATGCTGCTGAGCTTGGTCGACTCGAAGTTTCCCCTATTATAAGAGAAGTATTTGCCGGTGGCCTTCAGGCCTGTAGAAAGGTTCTGGAAACCTATGGATTTTCAAAAGACAGAGCCAACTACATTACTCATTTATTTGAAATACACGACAATAAACTGATTGATAAAGTATCTAAAGAAAACCTTGAGTTTGAAAATATTGTGTCTCAAGCTAATGCTTCAAGAGAGGAGCTTAAAAAATTATTTGAAGATGACCAAAAAATTAGACGGTCATCTTAAAGATACATAAAATCCGCGTATTCAGAGTTAAACGCTTGGGCAACGCTTAATTTATTTTCATAAACCAAACCAAGGCTGACCCTCTTTGAGTGCGCCAGCCTGCGCCCCTGCTAATTATGCGAATTAGTCTGACGCTTGGTTTTCTTCCACCCTAACAAACAGCATGTCGGTATAAGCATGATTGGTAAACTGTTTGTTTGTAAAAGGATGTAACTTCGCATGGGTCACTTCTCTTTTGGTATTTAAACTAAAGTGCATAAAAGCATCTCTGGCGGCATTTTGGTTATCCCATACAATTTTATAAGACGTATCTTGAAAGGGAACTAAGGTGCCTTTTAGGGTACTCATTCTCGATGAATGGATCCTTAGACTTTCATCAGAAGCATCTTCCGCTTGCACAATAAGTTGGCCAAACCACTTATCTTCATACACCCCAACTACCTGCTCATTGCTTATCATCATTTCTGACGTTGCTTCAGGAATATCTAGATTGCTGAGGTAACGCTGTTCGCGTTCTTCTAAGTAGTCGTTATATTGTTGGATCCAGTCAATATTCACTAGATCGTAGTCCAGAACACTGTTGTCTTGCATGTATAATTTAACAATGGTTTGCATCACCGAGCCTCGGGCCGCTGAGTTTGAACCATTATTAAGAATAATCACACCAAGTTCGATTTCGGGTATTAACATCAAATACGCTTGGTAACCAGACAATGTTCCGGTATGTGAAACCGCTTTTAGACGCCCAAAGTTTTCAAGTCTCCAGCCCAAGCCATAACTTCTAAACAAAGTGTTATTCCACTCTTCGTCTAGGTCAGACACACCAAGTATGTTGTGCGAAGCCCACATATAATTCAATGTTTTGTAAGAAAAGGGCGTAGCATCTGAGTGTCTTTCTTTTTGGGTAGGTTCAGCAGTTTCGTCTGTATCAGTTTGACCGGCTTTGTAAGTGTTGAGCAAAAATTTAGCCCATTTCAGCATGCTTTGTGCGTTACATACCATACCGCCGGCAGCAGCAGACATCAGTCCTTGCTCAGTGATGCTGTTACGAGGAATTGGATAAATTCCTCGTTCATCGTTGTGTCCATAGGACATAGCACTGGCTTTAAGGGCTTTTCTGGGGACATCTCCAGCAAAACAGTCCATTTTCAAAGGTTTGTATATGTTTGTTTCGACAAACTCTTCAAATGTCATACCCGACACTTTTTCGACTAACTCGCCTGCGGTTATATACAGTACGTTGCTATAGCTATAGGAACTTCTGAACGCTTTTTGCGCTTTGAGATGTTTCAGATTTTCAATTACTTCCTCTCGACTAAATCCTGAAGGCTCAGGCCAGATCATGCTGTCACCGGCTCCACTGCCAAGTCCACTTCTATGGGTTAACAAATCCAAAATCGTAAATTCATAGGTGACATAGGGGTTGTATAATTGAAAGTTTGGCAGATATTGAATGACTTTATCGCTCCAGTTAATCAGGCCATCTTCAACTAAAATACCGACCGCTGCCGCGGTAAAGGCTTTGCTGGTAGACGCTAACCTGAAATAGGTTTGGTCATCGACTGGCTGCTTAGTTTTAATGTTTGCTACACCAAAGCCTTCAGAGAAAACAATTTCGTCTTTATACACAATACCAACAGACATACCGGGGGTGTGGTACTCACTTAATGCTTTATGAATTACCTGGGGTAGGTCTTCTAGGTCATTAATATTGTTTGCCAGAACCTGTGTTGACAATGCACATAAGAACGCAAAAATAATGAACTTCGATTTGCGTTCGGTGATGTTTCTAAGCGATGAAAAGAGAAGTCTCATGACCGTATTGTGTCCTTAATAAATAACATAAATTTTTATAAATGCCTCAAAAAAATTAAAAAACTCTAACTTCAAAGGGAAAATTGTTTATTTTGATAAACACTCAATTAATCGAAATTTTTTACAGCGAATTGTTTTGCTTTGAATATACAAGAAGCAAGCTAGCCCCAAGGTACATCATCAGCCCATAAGTTCCGCCTACAATCGCATATGCAGGCTCGCCGATAAAAGTGACCGCAATTAAAATGGCTAAAGTAGCGTTTTGCGTTCCAATTTCGATTCCTAAAGTAACACCATCTCTTTTTGAAAACAAAAACAGTTTAGCTAAAAACACACCAAGCCAGTCAACACTAATTTGGGCATTTTTGCGAGTCTCACAAAATCGGCAATTTGCAGGCTTAACCCCATTCCAAACATAATAAGTGCCAGTACCACAGGCAACAGAATTGCAGTAAACACCGATTCTTGCATTATAAATTAACTCATTTTTGCAAGAGCAGATAAGGGGGCTATGCGCATTAACAACTGCATAAATGCCCAAGGCCAAGTCGGAACATAACTGTTCGCACCTTCGTTTTCTATTGCCTTGATAATGGCTTTGCAGCCAGTTTCTGTATCTACCATAAAAGGCACATGTTTTACTTTTTCATTTATTTCGCTTCGAATAAAGCCTGGATGGATGGTCGACACCTTAATGTTTGTGTTCGCTAAATCAATCCGCATGCCTTCACTAAGCGAGGTTAAACCGGCTTTAGTGGCGGCATAAACTGTCAGGGCTCGTCTAAAGCCTCTTACTGCGCTTATCGACGATATGGTCACAAGGTGACCGCTATTTTGTTCTCTGAATATTTCTACGGCAGCTTCACATTGAGCCAATGCCGATACAAAATTGGTCACCGCAGTTTGTTTGTTGGCGTGAAAATACCCTGTGCCTATTGATGCGCCTTTGCCCATACCTGCATTCACTACGACTCTATCGAGCTGGCCAAATTCCTCTTTGAATTCTTTGAAAACGCTAAAAACTGATTCGTGGTCGTTAACATCGAGAGGTTTAATGCAAATCTGAACATTGGGATTGATGGTTTTTATTTCTTGTTTTAGCGTTTCTAATCGCTCTAAACGGCGAGCGCACAATGCTAAATTTCGACCTTTTTTCGCAAATTGCAATGCCATTTCGTAGCCAAGCCCAGAACTTGCGCCCGTAATAAGGATGTTTTTTCTCATTATTTTCTCTTAATCACTTTGTTGCAACGGTATAACAGGTAATGCACAAAGACCCATAAATTTTTATAGGCTTTATTTCTTGTTTGTTTGTGGTGATATCTGTAATAGATTTGTTGCACTATGGCCGCCAGCCTAAACAGTCCGTATACTTCGTAAAACGCGAACTCATTTGGCTCCAAATTTTGTTTTTGACAATAGTAGTTTATTATTTCTTTGCGGGTCATCATGCCTGCTAAGTGAGTGGGTTGCCTTTGAGTGCTTCTAGCAAGAAAGTCATCGTCAGCTTGCACCCAATAAGCCAAGCTGTTGCCAAGATCCATAAGAGGATCGCCGAGCGTTGCTAATTCCCAGTCTAGTATCCCTATTATGCGAGTAGGGTTGTTGACATCAAGTACAAGATTGTCAAATCTATAGTCGTTATGAGTCATGCAAATAGTCTCTGTTTCGGGCAAGTTAGCCTCGAGCCAGTGCATGACTTTCTTTCCCGAAGGTACGTTCCACGTCTTGGCGTTTGTATATCGTTTTATCCAACCTGAAATCTGCCGCTCAGCGTAACCGGCTCCTTTACCTAAGTGAGAAAGCCCAGCTTTTTCAATATCCACATTGTGCAAGTTAATCAACTCATCCAGTGCAGACTTACATAAAATACTGGCTTGCTCTTCGGAAATTGATACACCCCTAGGGAAGTGTTTGCGCGGGATTATGCCGTTTAGTTTTTCCATAACATAAAATTCAGCCCCTATTACGCTCTCGTCGTCGGTATAACCAAGCATGCTAGGAACTTTGTCGTACACAGGTTTTAATGCTTTTTGCAATCTGTACTCACGCCCCATGTCGTGAGCGCCTTTTGCTTTAGTGCCTGCAGGAGGACGTCTCAAAATAATGTCTTTATTTGCAAATGACAAACAATACGTCCAATTCGATGCTCCACCAGAGTATTGAGTGACCTTCATGTCTGAGTCAAAATCAACGTCTAATTCTTGGGCAATGTTCTCTCTAAGCCAATCTATAAGAGGTTGATTGGGAAGCTCTTCACCTTCTCGTACTTTTCCTGCGGCATCCATTCCTGTTGTATTAGCGTTCTTCGTCATGTTTACCTATTTATATTTTTTAAGCTCTAATCGAGAAACCATCGCCATATGAACCTCGTCAGGTCCATCAGCCAAACGCAATGAACGCGCACCGGCTGCAAACCTGGCGAGAGGGAAATCGTGGCTCATACCCGCACCACCGTGCATTTGTAGGCACATATCCACAACTTTTTGTAGCATGTTAGGCACGACAACTTTTATAGCCGAAACATCTACCATTGCGTTTTTGATGCCGAGGTTATCAATTTTCCAAGCGGCTTGAAGGGTCAATAATCTGCTTTGCTCGATTAACATTCTAGCTTCCGCTATACGTTCTTTGTTTCCCCCTAGTTCAATAATGGGCTTGCCAAAAGCGACTCTCTCAAGTCCTCGATTAATGGCATAAGACAAGGCTCTTTCGGCCATGCCTATTGCACGCATACAATGGTGAATTCGTCCTGGACCCAAGCGCCCTTGTGCAATGGCAAATCCTTTTCCCATCCCAACCAAGAGATTCTCTTTAGGGACTTCAACATTGGTTAGATGGACTTCGCCATGACCGAACGGCGCATCATAATCTCCATAGGCCGTTAACATTCTTTTGATTTCCAACCCTTCGCTATCTAGGGGCACTAACACCATAGAATGTTGATTGTGCTTGTCATTTTCGGGGTTGGACAGCCCCATAAAAATCATTACTTTGGCACTAGGATGCCCTAAACCAGTCGTCCACCATTTTTTACCGTTAAGGATCAATTTGTCCTCTTTTAATTCAATGGTGGCGGCCATGTTGGTGGCGTCAGACGAGGCTACATCAGGTTCAGTCATTCCAAAAACGGAGCGAATGTCGCCCGCTAATAATGGAGTAAGCCATTGCTCTTGCTGCTGTTGGTTGCCGAAGTGATAGAGTACTTCCATATTTCCCGTGTCTGGCGCATTGCAGTTAAAAATTTCGGGGGCAAATAGTACTTTGCCAGTTTCTTCTGCAAGTGGCGCGTATTCAAGACAGGTTAAACCTTGTCCAAGCTTGTCGTCGGGTAAAAACATGTTCCATAGACCTTGTGACTTAGCCAGTCCCTTTAACCGTTCAATTTCGGGGTGAATAGACCATTTCGTCCAATCATCGGTTAAGTTGTCGCGATATATTTCTTCATATACCCTTTGTTCAATTGGATATATATGATTATCCATAAACTCTCTCATGCGAGAGATGAAATCAATGGTTTTTGAATTATGCGAGAAGTCCATACAAGCCTCTGAAATCTATTGTTTTCAATGTTTAATTGAAATACTAGTTCAAAAATAACCATCACAACAATTGCTTATTGTTAATCTAATTCATAAATGAAAGTGATGAACCCAGTTGATGGTTAAGTTTGACTGCAAAGCGTCAAGACTGAAAATTTGGTAGTGAATGAGCTCGTACTTAGGGCTGTACATTATTTATATGCAACGGTAAAAAGTGTTAATAAAAGTTCGCTTTTTCACAATAGTGCTTCCTGCACAAAGATACGTATTTTTCGTTACCGCCAATTTCAACCTGGACGCCCTCGGACATAATTTCACCTTTGTCATTGAGCTTAGCGACAAAATTGGCTTTTCTTCCGCAGTGGCAAATCGTCTTAAGCTCAGTCATTTTATCCGCCCATGCCATCAAGTAGTGACTGCCCTCAAATGTTTCACCTTTAAAATCCGTTCTTAGTCCATAAGCCAACACAGGAATATTGAGCTTATCTACAATCTTTAGGCATTGCTTTACTTGCTGTTTGGACAAAAACTGAGCTTCATCAATGAATATGCAAGACTGTTTCTTTGCCTGATTGATGTGCTTTACCGTTTCATACACATTGGTGCTTTTATCAAAAAGCTCAGCAGATGATTCCAAACCAATTCTAGACGCAATTTTTCCTTTTCCGAATCGGTCATCAAACGAGACGGTGAAAAGTGTGACGTCCATGCCCCTTTCTTTATAGTTATAAGCAGACTGAAGTAGGGAGGTTGACTTTCCAGCATTCATTGCTGAATAGTAAAAATACAGTTGTGCCATGCGCGGTAATTGTTCCTAAATTTTATTGTGCGGTGCAAGCTAAGCAAAACTGAGATAATGCACGCAACATTTGAACATAAAAAAAGCGCTTGCTGCCAATGCGAACAAGCGCTTCTTGTATTTTAGCTAAATTTAGGCGGCATTTGCATTAGTTTCTTCAAATGGGTTGCCATCTACGTCGACTAGTTCTAAATCAAACGTATATTCATCGACTCTTACCGACAATTTACGTTTTTCATTATAGTCTAGAAGCGTGTCTCTTTCGGCGTCTGTTAAGTCGCCTTTTTCATGCAACTTATTCACTGCATTCTCGAACGACAAGAAAGGCACTACAGGTGCTTTTCGAAGCGCTTTTTGAACTTTGCTCAATAAAGGCATTGCCGCGTGTTTCGCTTTAAATGCTTGCTCGTTAATATCGTTCCCATCGCCAGGAATGACCCGAACCGCGTGGGTGATCTGATCTTTTACGCTACTGTCTTGAAGCGCTGCTTCAGAAAGTCTTCTAATTAGATCGTCGCTAATACCACTTACCGATGTTGTGTAAGTATTTGTTAAGAATCTCATTAACCCTTTCGTTGGCAGGTTAGGGAAGTTGCTTACAAAATCAACAATCGCTTTTTCGCCTTGCTGCAAAGACCATTGCATCGCATATTCGAAATAGGGCAATGCTTGTTGCCTATTTTCAATTCGTTGCTCATAAAAGCGTATGGTTGCCATTGCCGCGTATACATAACTGATGACGTCACCTAATCTTGCTGACAATAACTCAGCTTTTTTCAAATCGCCACCTAACACAAGCAGTGACAAGTCGGCTAATGGCGCCAATTTAGCGGACAGTGCATTTAGGCGTTTTTCATAGGGTCTCACTTCTGGTAATGCTGAATCGGCAGAGCGAACAAAGGGCGCATAGCTATTCACCACAGAACGGAACGCGTTTTTAACACTGAACTTAACCGTCGAGCCCAACACTTTATTGAACTTAGCGTCTGCGCTTGAATCGTCAGAATGGATCAAATCGACCATATCTTTTAAATGTGGGTGACAGCGCATTGCACCTTGACCAAAAATCATTAGGTTTCGAGTCAATATATTTGCACCCTCAACCGTAATTGCAATTGGAAGCGCAGAATAGCCATTTGCTAAGGTATTTTGAGGACCTCTTTGGATTGCCTTGCCCGCTTGTACGTCCATGGCTGAATTTAATACATCTCGACCCAGTTCGGTCATGTGATATTTGGCAATTGCGGTGACAACCGATGGCTTAAGTCCTTGACCAAGACCCTCGGTAGTAAGCACTCTCATAGCTTCAAGTAAAAAGGTTTTGCCAGCAATGTCGGCTAACTTGTCTTGAATACCTTCAAATCGACCAATTGGCACGCCAAACTGTTCACGAACAAACGAATATTCTGCGGTGGATTTAAACGCGGACTGAGCGGTTGCGACGCCCATCGCAGGCAAAGATATGCCTCTTCCCGCGCCAAGGCAGCTAACAAGCATTTGCCAACCTTTACCGATGTTTTTCTGGCCACCAATAATAAAGTCCATTGGAATAAATACATCATTACCGCGTGTGGTGCCGTTATAGAATCGCACGCCCATTGGGTCGTGTCGATTGCCAAGTTCAACGCCTGGGTGAGACTTTGGCAATAAAGCACAAGTAATGCCTAATTCAAGTTTATCCCCTAGTAATTGTTCTGGATCGTATACTTTGAACGCTAATCCTAAAACGGTCGCAATTGGCGCTAACGTAATATAACGTTTGTCCCAGCTAACTCGAAGTCCTAGCACTTCTTCGCCTTGATACTTGTCTTTAGTGACAATGGCAGCGTCTGGAATTGAACCTGCGTCGGAACCCGCTTCAGGGCTTGTAAGCGCAAAACATGGTATGTCTGCACCTACGGCTAATTTAGGCAGCCAATAATTCTGCTGCTGTTCTGTGCCGTAATGCATTAACAATTCGCCAGGACCAAGTGAATTGGGCACCATCACAGTAACGGCAATTGCGCCGCTTTTGGTAGCGATTGTGGTTACAACAGTGGAGTTTGCATAAGGGCTAAACTCTAAACCGCCAAATTTCTTTGGAATGATCATGGCAAAAAATTTGTTTTTGCCCAAGAAGTCCAATACTTCGTCGGGGATGTGCTTTGAATTCGTTAGCTCAAAGTCGTCAATCATCTCTAATAATTGTTGTACTGGTCCGTCTAAAAAGGCTTGCTCATCTGCGCTTAACGTCGCTTTTGGCAATTGTCTAACGGCATCCATATCAGGCTTGCCTCTATAAATCGAAGACTCAATCCAAACATCACCAGCGTCCAGTGCTTCTTGTTCTGTCACTGAAATTGGTGGTAATACTTTTTTAAGGTTTGTTCTTAAACTCATGTTAACTTATCCGCTCATCTGACCAGTTGGGATTCGTATGAAACCACAAACAAACGAAAAGGTCAAAGTTTTGATATAAAAAATATGTAAATTTTCTCTTCCATGCATTGTCTAGTGAGATTTTTTCACCGGTTGTGACTAAGCGACAATTAACTAGATTGTTCTGTACAGCTTGAATGTAAGCCCTAGATTGAATAAGAAAATTGAACTGAAATATTTGATCTATACTTCGATAAGAGTCTTAACAATTAATACTAAGTGTTGAACAGTTATTTTTTAAAACAGGATTGCTCAATGTAAATGCGAGTTAGGCTAACTGGCTTGAAAACGAGAAACGCGTTTTTGCGTATTAGGAGAAATGTTGTAGTGACGCTTCTAGCGAGTGCCTTTTATAAGCAATCTGTAATTTGGACCAACAATGAAAAATGAGTTACAAAGTAAATTCTTATTAGCAGTATTTGACAAAATCCGTCAGCACGGTGAGCAGAAAGAAGGTGCCTATCATTTAGACGGCATTAAAGCTTACACGGACTTTGATGGTTATACTCTTTACATTGAAGATGCCTTGGTTAAATTAAGCTTTGGGTTTCATAATCAATATCATTTTGATTACGAGTCATCCAGTCAGTATGACGCGTTTGAAAAAAAGCTAAAAGCCATAGACAAAAACTATTGAAAAGTAGCCTGTGCTAAACATACATAGGCGATTAGAAGTTGCATATACTCAGCGCTATTTTGTTTTGTAATAAAAATAGCGCCTTTTGTCTGCGTCAGGTATGATACGCAAATATCTCGCAAACACACGTAAAGCATGGCAATTCCCCCAAACGAAAACCAAACTAAACAGCCCAAAAGTCAATCTAGCGTCCCCGATAATAAGAAGGTAAAGGCACCTGAATTTAAGCTGTCTTTTTTGTTACCTAATTATTGGCCAATATGGATTGGCGCGGCGTTTTTATATGCCTTAACTTGGCTACCATACAGCCTGATAAAACCACTCGGAAAAGGCGTTGCGTTCTTACTGGCTAAATTCGCTAAGAAAAGGGTGACTGTGGCTCGGAAAAATATTCGACTCACATTTCCAGAATGGTCCGAAGAGCAAGTAGAGACAATTTTTCAACACAATCTGCAGCGCACCGGACTGGCTTTATTTGAAACCGCGATGGGATGGTGGTGGCCTGCGTGGAGAATTAAAAAACATTGCAAAGTTGAAGGGTTTGAACAAGTGCAAGAAGTCCTTAATAGTGGCAAGGGCGTTTTTGGGCTGGCGATTCATAATGTGAATCTTGAGATGGCTTGCAGGGCAGTAGGGTACGCACACCAGTCCATTGCCTTTTACCGACCTCATAACAATCCTTTAATGGATTACTTGCAGTATCGTGGCAGAAATCGGTCAAACAAATATATGATCCATAAGCGCAATTCTAAGGCTCTAATACAGGCTATGAATGAAGGCGAGTTATGCTTGTATTTACCTGATCAAGACTATGGAGCAAAACAATCAGTATTTGTGCCCTTCGGTGGGGTCGAACAAACCGCAACGACAACAGGCACCCTAATGTTTGCCTCGAGAACGGATGCGGTCCCGTTTTTAATAACGCCTCAATATACTAAAAATGGCTATGTGGTTAAGTTTGTTTCAGCGATTGATTATTTGGTCGATAACGATCCTAAAGAGGCGTTGACTCTGCTTAATCAAGATATTTTGAAGCTGATTAAAGAACAACCTGAAAGTTATCTATGGATGCATAAGCGATTTAAATCTAGACCTAAAGAATCGCCTGAATCCTTGTATTAGATAGGTCTTCGCCTAAATTCAATGCAATTTATTTCATTTAAGTAGTTGATTTATGGGCAAGAAGAGCACAACAGGTTTTTGGATAAAGAACATCGTCATAATAGTGGCGGTAATGGTCGGCGCTACCTCATTTTTAATTTATGGCCCCAAACCTCCTCAGAACGATTCAAACTCAAGTTCTGCAAATGGAGAAAAAGAAGAGAACAGCGTGGCTGCCGGTGTTACTCGCTTTTACGCAGAGTTTCGACAATCGTCTAGAGATCCTATTGCTGAAATCTTTGGTGACGACACCATTATTCTAGAAGACCACAATAAAATTACGGTTGAAAGTAAAGTTGAGCAAATGCCAGACAGTCGCTATGCGGCTGTGTCACAGTGGGATGGCGCTTACCGAGAAAGAGCCTTCAAGCGAGGCAGTACGGTAATGACTGAACTAAAACAGTATGCTAAGGAAGAAGGCGTCAATTTCCTATGGGACTTAAATCAGGATTTTAAGATCAGGAACAGATTTCTCTCTACATCCACTTTTGTTGGTACTTTAGAAGAGATCGCCTCGGCAATTGATAGTCATTACAATAATCCTATAAACGTATATTACTGCGAGCAAAAGGCCGTGATTATTTTCACCGAGAGAGAATCTTCTTTTCTAAAGCTCAATTGTCAAAAAAGTCAGGGTTCATTTCAAAACTACTAGAATCTAATTGTGTGTTGCATTTAGTGTCTATTACTTGGGCGAACACAATTTCGAATTCGCGTTGTATTTTAGCCATTGCCTCTTTTAACGCTTTGTTTTGGTCTTGTCCGCCTCTGGCAAATTTTTTATTTGACAGTTGGACCCGATGATTCACATGTCGTATCGTCAAGTAAGAATCTGTAAGCGTTTTTCGAGTATTATCTTCAATCACCCCAACATCATTAAGTGATTCCAATAAGCGCAAATTGTCTGACCATTTTGCTAGCTCTGGAAAAGTGTGGGTGTAAGCTAGTACTAGATATTGAACGATGAACTCTAAATCAACTATGCCTCCGCTTGCTTGTTTAATATCAATTTGGTCGGTCTTATTAACAAGTAAATGTGTTCGCATTTTCTCTCGCATGCCATAGACTTGCTGTTGTAATAATTGCTTGTCTCTGGCTTTGCCTAAAATTCTGAGTCTAACTTGGTTATAATCTTGAACTATTGTATTTGAGCCAAATACGGCTCTGCTTCTGACCAGTGCCTGATGCTCCCATGTCCACGCGGTGTTTTGTTGATATTCATTAAACGAATTTATATGGCTAATGAGTAAGCCTGCATTGCCTGACGGACGTAGCCTTAAATCAATGTCATATAGTATTCCACTGTACGTTTTAGTTGTGCATATGTGACAAATTCGCTGAACCAATTTAATGTAAAATTCTTGGTTAGAAATTTGTTTTCTGGTTCCAGTATCCGTTGTTTCACCGGCTAGATCTGAATTGTGTAAAAAGACAATATCAAGGTCAGAGCCATAGCTTAGTTCAATGCCTCCAAATTTTCCGTAGGCGACTATGGCCAAGTTTGATAGACCGGCAAAAGAAGTGAATCGGTCGTTTAAGTCGGTATTGTCAAGCCATTCGTCTTCGCTAGCATGAAGCTTAGGTTGGCCAAACAAGTTTGAAATTTGTTGGTAAGCAATAAATGCTGCCTTTTCTAAAATTACTTCTGCTAATATGGTTAATCTGTCACTGACTTGATTAATTGCCAATGTAGCGGATAAGTCAGAAGCAGCGATTCTCAGTTGGTTTACGTGCTTAAATTCCCGCAATGCATTCATAACTTGCTCTTGATCTTCTGGGTCAACTCTTAGCAAGGCTAAATGAAGCTGGTCTATGCAGGTTTGCCTGTAATCTGCCAAACTGGATTGATTTTCCTCAAGGTAGATTGGATGCAACAACTCATCTAACAACAATGGATACTGTGATATCTGCTCACTCACCCAAGTACTTTTTTGGCATAAGTGCAACAAACGCTCCCTAACTTTTGGCTGCATTATGAGTAGGTCAATATAGGTAACCCGACCAATGATAGTATTTAGGATGGTAAAGACGCCGGTTGTTTGCTCTAAAAAATTATCATGGAAATTGTTTTGGAATGCGTAAAGTAACTCGAATAAAAGGGTGGGCAGTAGCTTATCAATCGATTTTATTGCTTTTGTGCTCACGTTAGAACGAGAAACCCGCTTTTTAAATTTTATGACCGAGTCAATCAATTTTTCTAAATCTATGGTATCTAGCTCTAATCCCTCATCCATGAGCGTTTTAGCCATTTCCTGTTCAGTCATATCCAGTTGCCAACAATCTTCCAGTGCGCTGAACAGTTCCTTTTCTTGTTTATTGTCAGATGACTCAAATGCCGACGGCTCAAGAGATTGCTTATCGTCAATGATGGATGCAAACACCTCATGGATATTGTCCATAGCAGAGTTGATTTGCTGTATTACCTGCGAATAGTCGCTCTCACCTAATAGGCGACTCAGTCTGTGTTGGTCGACGGATTCTGAGGGCAGCAGTTGGGTCTGTTCATCATTGAATATTTGTAAATAATGCTCTACCCGACGCAAAAATAAATAATTTTGTTCAAGCATTTTAAGGTCAATTGACCCTTGAAGCCCCAGTTTTTGAATGGCAACTAATGAATCAAGAAGTGATGTTTTTTGACATTCAGGGTTTCTGCCACCATGAATAAGCTGGATACTTTGAACAAAGAATTCGACTTCCCGAATGCCGCCTCGGCTCAATTTTATATTATTGACAATTTGTTTGCGCCTCACTTCTTTTTCTATGAGCGTTTTCATCTCTTTTATCGATTCTAAAGTGGTAAAGTCGATGTATTTACGATAGATAAATGGTTTTATTATGGCCATAAACTGCTCGTTGTAAGCCGTGTCATTGATTATGCGCATTTTTTGCAAGGCAAACCTTTCCCACTCTCTTCCTTGTTCATGGTAGTAATTTTCAATGGCGGAAAAAGGCAGTACAAGAGGGCCACTGTCTCCAAGCGGGCGCAAACGCATATCGACTCTGTATACTCGACCATCTTCGGTGATGTGGTCGAGGGCATAAATGATTTTTTGAGCCAACCGAGTGAAAAAAACTTGGTGTTCCAAAGGTTTCTTGCCATCGGTTTCCCCTTGGCTTGGATACGCAAATATTAAATCAATATCAGATGAAAAATTCAGTTCATGTCCGCCTAATTTGCCCATTCCCATAATAATTAGTGGCTGATTATTTGGATTGCCATAACGCTTACAAAAGCCAGCATATAATGCATCATATGTGGCGTTTATTAGGCAATTGGCCAAATGAGAAACGGCGAGCAACGAGGTATTGATTGTTTGGGCTTTGAGTAAATCTAATATGGCTATTTCAGCCATGTGAAGTTGCCTGATTTGGCGAATGGTCTTGACCAGTTCATGTTCAAGTGATTGCAATATTGAGTGTTTCTGAGGCACTAGACGAAGTGTCTCAGTGATATGTTGGCGACGATGCGTATGATGTGCCTGTAAGCTTTGCTGATCGCATTCAGTGGTGTTCGTTAGCAATGCATCTAGACCGCTAAGCATGTCGCAAAAGGCGATAGGGTATTGCGTTGCGATTTTTTGCACAAAATCGGATAACTGAAATACTTCGACTAGTTTGTCTTTAAGGTTAAGAATGTACGGAGCATTCTCTGATGCGTTGTACAATAATTCAAACGTTTGAACTGCATGCTTGTGTGTTTCTAGCAATTTAAATACCTTTTAGCCTTTTAAGCTGAATCGTTTAATAAGTTCTTTACTGCGGTATGTTAACAACAATCACCTGAGATGTTTACGCCCATCGTTCACATAGAAAATAATTTTTGCTTTCAATAATGATATTACTATGATTAGTATAATTTTCTACTTGATACGGTTAAGTTATTCATGGAACAACTTATAAAAATTATCCCGCTTTCCCCTGATCTGGCTATCTACTTAGCCATTGATATTGTGATTGCAGTAATTTTACTTTTTTCATTAAGAGCATTGTCTGGTTTGTTTTCAAGCATAAGCGTACGTAAAGAGCTTGAGGAAAGAGACAATTTTGCGTTTGGGATAAGTCTGGCAGGGAAGATGCTGTCATTGCTGATTGTCTTGTCCGCAGTAGTGGGGCGTCACAGCGATATGGACTTTATGTCGGCGGCATTCAGCATGTTGATGTTTGGTGGAAGCGGGATCCTGTTAGTAAAAATAGGGCGTTTTGCTCACGATAAACTCGTGTTAAACCAGCTTGATAAAGACAAGATGATAGCCGAGAAAAACGTGTCCGTTGCGATGGTGGATGCAAGCTCATCCATCGCTTGTGCAATCGTTGCTCACAGCATCATTAACTGGGTTCAGGGAACCGATATAGATGCTTTTGTGGCCCTATTTTCAGGGGTGGTGATGGTTATGGCGGTATTACTGTTTGCCACGCGAGTGTACGAATACAGATTTGCCGAAAACAGTCAAAACAGCGGGTTTCAGAAAACCTTGAGCGATGGACAGTTAGCGCTCTCCATAGTTCACAGTGGTAACTTAATCGCAATTGCCATTGCAGTATCCACTGCAAAAGAGGTTCTAATATATACGCCGCAGGCATACGTCACCAATGCCACAAGTTGGTTGATCGCAGGCTTTGCATTGGCCGCGTCGCTAATGATACTGACCAGTATTTGCAAACGCATCGTGTTGCTAGGAGTAGGGCGCAACAAAGAAATTGTTCTGCAACACAATATTGGCTTAGCGAGCATTGAAGCTATGCTGGCTATTGGCATCGCACTGTTATTTTCCAACTTATTTTAAACCAATGTTCAGTTCAAACGTTACCAGACAAACTGAATTTAGCGAGTAGGTGAGTGATAGCGAAGTAGACGGTCGCGTCCGCTGTATACATCGCTATCAATAAAATAAAGATAATGTTGAATTTAGGTGATGACCCAATCAATAAGGTTGCTTTAGAAAGTGTTGAACGGACAGGTTTGATGTTCAAATGGAAGGCTGTCTTTATTTTCTATAATGCGATTTTTTTTAGTTTTAGTTAGTCTTTTTATCCATATTTCAGCTTTTAAAGCATCGCTTTTACTATTTAATTGTGCCACGTATTTTAGAGTGAGAGGGCCTTTACCCTTTAGTGCTTTGGCTGTTTTGTAAGAATCGGTATTGTGCTCTTGAAAACGCCTTTTCCAATCTAATGTAATCCCCGTATATAAATGCTTATATTTTGTCTCTATAATGTAAACGAACCAAACAGCTTGTTCTTCAAAATCTGCCACTAATCAACCTAAACTTGTAATTTTTATAATGGATATTATGTCTGAAAAACACACCTCAGTGAACTCACAAAAACACTCAATTGGCATCCCTGATTTTTCGGCTATCAATTTATTAGTGGTGGGCGATGTAATGCTTGATAAATACTACGAAGGCGACAGTTGCCGAATTTCGCCTGAGGCACCTGTGCCGGTGGTTAATGTCAATAAAGTTGAATATCGTCCAGGCGGTGCGGCCAATGTTGCTCTAAATGCGGCTATGTTGGGTGCAAAAGTAACACTTATTGGAATTGTGGGAAAGGATGACGGTGGTGAAAAAATTAAGCAAGCCTTGGGGTCTTTAAACGTCGAATGCCACTTTTCTCAATACGAGCAATTTGAAACGATTACCAAGCTTAGAGTACTCAGCCGTAATCAACAATTAATTAGGTTGGATTTTGAGCAATCGTTTGAAGAGTTGGATAAAACTGAGCTAATTCAGCAATACAAAGATTGTCTTGAAAAGGCCGATGCAATCGTATTTTCTGATTATGCCAAAGGCACATTGTCTGACATCGCTAGCATGATCGCTTCAGCCAAGCGTATTGATAAACCAATTATTGTTGACCCAAAGGGAACCGATTATTCAAAGTATGCCGGCGCCACTGTGATCACCCCCAATCTTAAAGAGTTTCACATGGTGGCGGGTGAATCGGAGTCAGATCAGGATATGCACAAACGGGCCTTGGAACTGTGTAGAAAGCATAATTTTGTCAGTCTTTTGTTGACCCGCTCGGAAAGAGGTATGACACTATATGCGGGGTCTGGTTATGAGCAAGCTGATTTAAGTGCCCAGGTCACCCACTTTCCTGCAATAGCAAAGGAAGTCTTCGATGTTACTGGGGCAGGTGACACTGTAGTTTCCTCACTTTCTTGTGCAATCGCCACAGGTGCTAATTTAGCGTTTGCCAGTTCGTTGGCTAATCATGCTGCTTCTATTGTTGTATCGAAACTGGGTACTTCATCCGTTACGGTTGAAGAGTTAGCAAAAATGACAAATCTTAACAAGTCACTTCCCCAAGGAATTCTATCTGAACAAGCACTGCTGCACGCGGTTAAACACGCTCAAGCGTTGGGTGAAAAGGTAGTTATGACCAATGGATGTTTTGACATATTGCATAGCGGGCACGTTGCCTACCTTGAAGAGGCCGCAAAGTTAGGCGACCGATTAATTGTTGCAGTAAACTGCGACAAAACGGTAACACAACTCAAAGGTAGTGGGCGCCCGGTGAATTCTGTTTTAAGAAGAATGTCAGTGCTGTCAGCGTTAGCGTCAGTAGATTGGGTCGTTGAGTTTGTCGAGGATACTCCAGAGCGACTCATTACTGAAGTTTTACCTAACGTTTTAGTAAAAGGGGGCGATTACCTAGTAGAAGAAATAGCTGGTGCAAAACAAGTACTTGATAATGGAGGGCAGGTTTATGCGCTCGATTACGAGGATGGCATATCGACAACTGATATTATTAGTAGAATGACTCAATCTAATTAATAATACCCTTTTAAGAAAAAGTAAGTTAGGGTTAGGTAACATGGATAACTCTAGCTAAATTGACGGAAGAGAAATTAATGTACGAAAGCTACTATGGTTTAACGTCCAAACCTTTTCAACTTACCCCTGATCCAGCGTTTTTTTTCGCGAGTAAGCTTCACAAAAGGGCAATGTCGTACTTGCAATATGGTCTATCTCAGGCCGAGGGGTTTATTGTGATCACCGGCGACATAGGCACTGGTAAAACAACCATAGCAAACAGTCTTTTGGACAACATCGAAGAAGATATCCATGCCGCTCAAATCGTTACTCCTAAATTGTCACCGGACGAAATAATTAAAATGGTGGCAGCGAAATTTGGAATAGATACCACTGATAAAACCAAAACAGACCTACTAGAGAGCCTTCAAAATTATTTAGAAGACCTATCAAAAACTGGAAAGCGCGCATTATTGCTTGTGGATGAAGCGCAAAACTTGCCATTAGAAACCATAGAAGAGCTTCGTATGCTGTCGAATTTCCAGCAATCAGGAAAGCCGCTATTACAGAGTTTCTTATTAGGACAAGCAGAATTACAGCCAATATTAAGAGCTCCTAATATGGAGCAGTTTAGACAGCGAATTGTGGCTTCATGTCATCTTGCTCCGCTTAATTTTGACGAGTGTTGCAAGTATATAGAATACCGAATGAGCCATGCCGGCTGGGAAAAAGGAGAGTTATTCGACCAAGGTGCTTATGAGTCGATACATCAGTTTTCTAAAGGGGTACCTAGGAAAATAAATACCTTAATGGACAGGATCCTACTGTTTGGGTTTTTGGAAGAAGTCGAGAAATTCACCAAAACTGAAGTAGACGAAGTCATTAAAGAAGTCGCCGCGGAAATGTTTGTTCCTCAAGCGGAAAAAAGTGATGCAGGTAATAGTCAATCTGCAACTGAATCAAAACCATTAGTCGACAGCGAACAGGTATCCAACGAAGTAGCGTCGACATTGCAAGACGAATCGGTCAGTGAGCAGGTAGAAACGTCGTACGATAAGTCAGAAGTTCAACCCTCACAACAGTCTCAAGTGCCTAAACAAGTGCATGAAAAGTTCGTAACGCCCAAAGGGAATGAACTGGAATCGATAGAGCACTACAAAGAGATGTTAGGGGAATTGGTCGACGCATTAGATGATGCCATTAAGCATAAAGTCAAATTGAGCCAATATATTGATAAACTGCTTAAGAAGAAATATCAAAACTATATTCGATTGAAAGACGACGAGCAGGGATAGTATAAAGATATTCGCCCTTTTTGACGAGTAAGCAAAGTTTTGCAGGTGCTTGCCAATTATGACAAGCACAAGTTAGTCGTTAATTAACTATTGGAACCGTCCGTTGGCGAATTGATAGCTTATTCTGAATGTTAAGCGACGCTCAGTTAATGAACCGTTTAGGCCTTGAAATTGATTATTAAATTGAGTGTCGCCATTTCTATTTAAGTAACTAGCAATGATAGAGGCGCTAAAATCCTGACTCAAATCGCGCTTAAGCTCAACACTGTATTGGTTAGAATTTTGTTCACTGAAATCCCCTTGGTTGTCTA
>CBFIBG010000095.1:0-55209 GCA_965660815.1 Glaciecola sp. | reverse complement strand
TTCCTGTTTCAAATTGAGATTCTGCAGAGAGTAGGCAGGCACATGTCATGAGAATAGGTAAATATTCTGGCTAAAAGTACTGGAATATTGAATGTGAGATGTGAAGATCCTTGCCTCAATACATTAATGTTCAAGCTATATAGGTGGTTTGGCTGTTAAGCCCCAAAGTCAAAATCGCGCTGAATGACAAAATCATCAAGCAGCACAGGTCGCATTGACTCATTTAACGGTGGCGCTCTGCATGAGATAGCGGTAATCGGTGAGTCTTGTTTATCCAAATGCGTTAATATTTTTTGGATGGTTGCAGGCTCTGTAATGCATGCGATTATTTTGATATCATTGCTCTGACACACCTCGCATATTGTTATGTCAATATTGAACACTCTTTTGAGTATAGGACAAATTAACGCTACCGACTAGTCGCTGTGACAGCTGTATTTGCGGGTGGTTTTGTAGTTACTCATTTGTGGTGTTGAAGAAATTTGCGAAACATTTGTTATTGCAGTGATTGAGTAAGCTGGCCTTTGGTACTGAAATCTAGATAGTGAGGTACGAAGAGCTTTGCCTCAACATTTGGCATGTTCAAGCATCATTGATTTTTTGAGTGTCATGCGTCGGTGACCGCCTCAGCAAAGTCAAAATCTCTTTGGGTGGTGAAATCATCAAACAGGGGCGTTTACTCTAAAGCGGCAACGGGCGGTGCTCTGGTATTGTTGCCAGTGATGGGTGAGCCTTGCTTGTCTAGATACGACAATATCTTGTGGATGATGGCAGGTTCTGTAATGCAGGCAATTATCGTTACATTGTGCTTTTGGCATTTCTCACATTCAGTAATGTCTATGTTGAAGACCCGTTTTAATCTCTGTGCCCACGTCATCCCTCTGGCATGGTATGGCTTGTCAGACTGGCTATCTTCTTTATTGTTTAGTTTAGGGCTATTTTTTCCCCGCTGTGAGGCCGTCACTTGGGCGCGAAGGTTGCTGTTTGGCGCAAATACGCCAAAAAAACGGGTGAGGTTAAGTCTTGGCTTCGGTATGAGAGCAGCTAGTTTGCCAATAAAATCGATAGGGTCAAAGAACACATGTGTTTAATCCGGTTACCGGGACCATCTCTATAAGGTTTTTTCAATTCATAGCGTACTTTTCCATGGTCGGTCATGCTCAAACGTTGCTCACTAATCGCTGGGCGGCTAATATAGCGACATAGCCTTTCTAACTTTTATTCCGGGCGTCCTGCCCTCCATCCTTCGGGCCAACCTTCGGTTGTTCAAAATCTTTCCAGAAAATTTTGTATGGCTCATCGGCATTAGCGAAGACCCCTGCGTGTAACGAAAAACCTGAGGTATTGGCTACCTGACCATATTCGCCTTCATTGCTTGCACGGAGTGTCTGTAGTGTAAACACCTTTTGCCCTTGTTGAGGCCCCATTGCTATGCGATAGCTAACGGAAGCCCCTTGCAATTGGAGGAGGCTATCTTCGTTATCAAAAGGTAAGTTGAGAAAACTGTTTTCCATATCACGCTCAACCAAACCTACTTTCTTAAGATATCGAGCTATGCGATGACTGATGGTGTGAACTAGTTCGACCATGTCGCTATGGGACGGCGCTTTGATGCGGGTAAAAGTCGTACCACCCCATAGATTTTCACTGATTACTCCTTCTAAGAACAGCATATGGAAATGGATGTTTAGGTTGAGGGCGCTGCCGAATCGCTGAATGAGCGTAACCGCACCGGTTTTTGCCTGTTTGTTAGTAAAGCCTGCTTTGGTCACAATGTGAGTAGAAATGGCGCGGTGAATGATTTGCATCACTTTACTCAATTCAATTGGATTTCTTGCTAGCAACAGCCGAAGTGGAATGGGTAAGCTTAAGACCCACTGGCGAATTGGATAACCAAGTAATACATCATCTACAAGAAGCGCTGCACTTTCAGCCATTCTTCTGGCACCACAGCTAGGGCAGAACCCGCGTCGTTTGCAGCTAAATGCAACCAACTTCTCATGTTTACAGTCACCACATACCACGCGTAAAAAGCCGTGCTCTAGTCGACCACAACGCAAGAACTCATCGAACTCACGCTCAACATACTTGGGTAAATACTTGCCTTGGTCAGCTAAGTTTGCGATAAAATCTGGGTAGTAGCGTTCGACCAATTGATAGAGTAGCGTTGTTTCTGGTCGATGGCGCTTGTATGTTTCACTTTGTTGTAATGCCAACACATTCCTTCATCCCTGAATTATGTACCGACGAGTGTGGCAAAAAAAGGGCTAATTTACGACTGGCTGAACGGCCGTATCAGGAGCGGACGCTCATTATTAATTAAAAAGCTCCTTCCGAGAAAATTAAATCACGAAGTCCATATTTCAGTTTATTTTTTTAAAGACGCGTCTTGGTCAGTTGCCTTTTCAATCCTCAATCAATATTTCATACCAGATTAACATCAAATATGATACAGTAATACATCAATTTTAAAGACAGCGAAGAGGTTTTATATGAGAACAACTATCAGTATAGAGGATGAACTTTTCGAACAAGCTGCACAGTTTTGTCCACCAAATAGCGACAAGGCCAGTGTTATTAGAGAAGCAATGCAAACCTTTGTTAGATTGCAGGCTGCAAAACGCCTTGCGACACTCGGTGGAGTAAATCCACAAATGGAGAATATACCTAGACGTAAAGGTTGAACCATGGTTTTAGTTGATACCTCAGTTTGGGTAGCTCATTTCAAACGCGCAAATAGTCAGCTGATCGATCTATTGAAAACAGACGATGTTTGCTGCCACCCTTTGATAATAGCTGAATTAGCCTGTGGAACACCGCCTGAGCCCCGAAGTAAAACTTTAAAGGACTTCTCTCTTTTAAGAAATGCAACGATTGCAACCATGAATGAAGTATTAACCTTTATAGAAAAAGAAACTCTTTACGGAAAGGGCTGTGGATATGTTGATATTTCTCTGCTTGCATCAACCATTTTATCAAAAGAAACAAAGCTCTGGACCTTAGATAAACGCCTTTCTAAACTCGCTGAAGAATTTAAGATTAATTACCAATAGCCTCTAAATTTATCTAAGCCTTTCTACTACTGCTATTAATCATGTGCAGAGAGGAAATGACTGTTCAATTGCAGTCACTCGAGGTGTGCCAAATTTAGGTAACCGGATTACACTCACGTCTTCTTTTCGCCGATTGATTTTATTAGTAAGCTGGCCGCTCTGGTGCCACCGTCTAGACTCAACCTTACTCGGTTCGGATTACCCACTAGTATGGGGTGTTTGCTCCAAACAGCAATTTACGTTCAGAGGTCACGGCTTCTCAGCGTAGTACAAAATCTTCTGGAAAGATTTTGAACAGCCGTAGGCTGGCCCGCAGGGCGAAGGGCAGGAAGCCCGGAGTCACAACAGTCCTCACTTAGCAGAGCACCTGAAAGATTCAGATAAGCCATACCATGCCCGCAGTATGTCATGGCTAGCAGGGACTGCGCAGAGGTTAAAAAGAGCATTCAATATTGACATTACAATTTGCGAAGTGTGTGAGAGCAACAATGTCAAAATAATCGCCTGCATTCTAGAGCCTGACATCATCGAGAAGATATTGACGCATCTAGATAAACTCAGTCTCAGCTATCACTGCAAAATCATCCAGATCACCACCGCTAAATGCGTTAACACAAACCTCCTCAACCAACGACTACGTTATCCAACGAAATTTTGACTTTGGCGCCTAAGTGCACTACCGTAAAATATAGCGTGAACACTAAGATGTTGAGGCATCACCTTTGGCAATCACAAACAAGTTTTAAATACCAACGACCAGTAAATTCAACTATGTGGGGGACATTAAGTTCACCACTTCTCCGCAAAAAATTGAAAAACTGCTACTCCACCCACGCCAGCTTGAAGCTGAGATGAGCGAATGCAGGTACTTATGGCCGAACGTGTTGATCCTATTTTACATGCAGAGGCCCCGTCATAATCCAACAGGATGACCGCGTTTTAATTTGACGTTAAGCCATTCGCACATTACGAAATGAATCTTGGCTGTAATGATGTAACAAATAATGACTTGCTTTAATGGAATGAAGGCCAAGACGAAACAGATTATTAACAACTCCATGGCAACTAAGAAATTGTTGATCCTGTCCTTGTGATTTAAATTTCCTCATCTGTCTCTCCTATTGCCGACAAGGTTGATGGGACAATTCGCATCGGTTGTTTTCATACTGCTGGGTTGAATGTTCTATAAACGGTATCAGTTCATTCTTTGCTGCTGAATAACTCCTGAGTTTATCGGTGACTATCTTTAATGGCGCTGCTTGCTGGCCTTTGAGTAACTTTCGGAAGGACCGGATCGTTCTTTTTTGTCTTTACGTTTTTGAACAAGAATATCTATTTCATCACGATTCTGATCGATGGCCCGCTAAAGGTAACGCAGAACACCGTTGATCTTGATAATTACACCAGGTATCACCTAATTGCCTTCGGTTCATCCTAATTTGCCTGCAATGCCATTGCCCGAGTATATCACACCAATTTCTGACAGTTTTGTAACTGAACTTGATGCTTCTTAATGCCAATAATTCTTCGATGTTACGGAAGCTAAGTGTAAATCTATGATAAAGCCATACAGCGTGACTGATTATTTGGGATGGATAGCAATATCCGGCATAAATATTAGTATTTTTCATACCCTGATAATCGCATGTTTCTGAGTCCGCTGGTTAACTTGACAGTACCTTTACTAATCCTAAGTCTTTTAAATTTACACTAATATTTGTAAGAACAATACATCTACCCCGCAATTTTAAAATCTTTAATGACATACACCCAAACCTGAATAAAATACCAAAGCAATTTCCCAAAGATTTATCCTATGAATGTATCGTCGCAGACGCCAATGATGTGATTCAAAATATAAGCATACCCATTGATATTGTTTTTCATCAAAAAGATTCAGGGGCGGAAGGAGGCTCTGCTATTTGGGTTTTAGGCACAAAAACATTCTTACCCAAATTATTAGCGAAAATAAATCCAAAAGGCGGCAAAATTGTCAGTGACGGGTCTAATTCTCGAGGAAGTACACTTGAGAGAATGTTGCGACCTCATGGTTTTGAGTTTAAGGGATTTAACTTGCGCCTAAGCGATAACCAACCTTTCACGGACGTTGAACCATCCAGCATTCGCGAACAAGGCAAATATGCAATAAAGAAAGGTTTATACGTTTTTGACGTAACTCCTTTGTAAAAGCTCTTGCGTATGTTAATTTTTACTTTGACCATTTTGAAATTTTAGCTGAAATCAATAGTGAAGAGGCGCTTGACGATTTTACAGACTTTGAGATAACCAGTATTGGCCTCTGACAGAATACGATTAACAACAGCCTATCAGTTGCGCCAGCGCGAAACCTTTGCATTGCCACATACTCTTTTGGTTTCGAATGCCGGAAATGACTTGTTTGCAGATATCCCTGTGGCCGTATATGATTTTGGTTTAACATGCTTTGGGCAATTATCTGGAAGTTTTGACGTATACCTCCTATGACAATAGGTCATGCGCTAAAAATTAGGTTTTTTATAGGTCTGCCTGGTGGTGCTAAATTGGATATTAAGCCGATTAAAAACACTAGGCCTCAATCTAGTTTTATAAAGCAAATATTGGGCAACTCATGACAAACCGCATAATTCCAACCAAATTTTGCAACCAGACATAAAGTTAATGAACTAAAAAATTTGTTTATTGAAGATGATTAATCAAATAAATTAGCATTAAAATTCTTTTTTCTGATGTCTTACTTTGCTTTTTTCTATTTCAGCTAATCGATGAATTTCTTCATTGTCTTTCTGCATTGCTCGGTATCCACAATATGTAATTACGGTAAAGAGAACAAGGCATAAGAATACAAAAACTAAAAGAGCATACATCATGTTATTACCTTTCGATCATTATTATCTAGTTGACACTTTATACCTTAATAAATACTTTGAGCTTATTAAGAATCAGCATCATTGAAAAAATCCAATCTACAATAATCGATCAACCATCGGAAAACCACAACATACATTTATTAATGTTATATTACTGTCAGTGAATTTAAGTCACAAAACAATTCGCTATATAAAAACCAACATCGTATTAAAAACTCTAACCAATGAAATCCTTAACAAAATTATGTGAAAGCAAGTTAGTTATGGACTTATTCAACACAGCTGTTAATTGGTTTGGTTTTTCACAATAAGATTCTGCCAGAATGCTAAATTTTCAAAAAACACTTTAAATAAAAAAAGTAAGAAAGATTTGAAACAAATTCAAAATAAGTTTAGACCCAAGCGTTTTCTATCACAAGGCATTGCGCATATAAGTAAATGTTTAGATGCTTTTATTGTAAAGAGCTAATTAGCTTTTATGTGGCTAGTTCGAATCCAATATAAATCATTCCTGTTATATTGAATTAGCGTATTAAACTACATTTTGTAAATTTCGCTCTTTTTCTTTGTAGTGTGGTATCTACCAAAATTTCGTGACCAAAGTTGCCTAACGCCGTGACCAACTCGTAACATAAACCATGATTTTTGGCCCTTGATTGATATGTTTTTAACTTTCCACCAGTTTCCAGTGACTGTAAAAAACGGTATAAAACAATGCAAAAAGAAGTTGAAATTAAATTTACAAAACAATTAGTTATAAAGTTAAGAATCAAATAAAATCAAATAAGCCCAAAAAAACTGCAATTTAATAACGAAAAAATTTGTGCACTCTTAATTCTTATACTTCGCAATCAATAGTTAGACACAGTGAGACAATCAAAGTCCTATGTTGATTAGACTTTTTACACACACTTTTGCAATTGGCAATCGGCGCGCCTAAACGAATGAATGATGAACATATACATATTAAAGAAAATTTGACTTGATATTGAAATAGAGAAAGCTCGAAACGTTATTAATTTAATGAGTATCTTTACTAGTTGCTAGCCGCTGTAAATACCGGCGAATATATTAACTGCTTAGCGTTGCTCAACATTTATTGCGTGGCATCTTTTATTTGGTTGTCAATCTTAGCAAAGAAACAAAATAATAGGCCTAAAAATGAAGTAGCAGCCACTAAGTAATAGGTAGTGTCGTAACCATACCCTTCAACGGCAAACCCTGACCAACCAGACATGACAGACCGTGAAAAGTTTGGTACCGCCATAAATAAAGCAAATAAACTAGCAGCAACGGCCGGATTGCATATTCGCATACTCCAGACCACAGTGACTATCAGTAACTGGGTCGCCAACACGTATTGCAATGTATAGGTAACAATGAATGTTAAATCATTTTGCCACCTTAAAAAGGTAACGCCGCCGTATATGGCTACCAAGATCAGCGCGATAAATAAGCCAATATTAGTATTTCTCAAGCCTAACTGCGACACCAAAAATGGGGTTACCAATGCGCCAATAAAGGCGGCTAATAGACTTACTGCACTCGCAAAACTACTATATTCATTACTCGCCCAGCTTAAGTGTTGAACCGACAGTACAGGGGCAACTGCGTCAATAAAAGTAAAGGAGGCTTGTGATAGCGCCAAGCAAATCAAAAAAATCAGCGTGCTTGGTTTTACTATGCTGTGAAATATACCTTTCAAGATAGGCAGCCAAGCATCTTGTTGCCTATCTTTACATTCAGGTGATGCTTCACCTTTGCTCCAAGGGAAAAGCTTTTCGCCTTTACGTTCTCGAAAAACACTAATAAATATGGTCGCCAGAAAGATTAGGGAAGCGCAAGCTAGCGCTAGTATAGAAATATCGCCCTTTACCAGTAGCTGGCCACCTAAAAAGCTAGAAGCAGCAATGCCTACGGTTTGTGCTGCAAACATATAGCTGTTAACACTCGTTCTTTCAAATGCAGGGACAATATCAATAGTCATGCCGTCGACCGCGACATCATTTACAATAGCGCATAGATTCAATATGAAAAAAAGTAAGGTTAGCCATGCAAGTTGCTCTGGGCTAGGAGAGGCAATCGCCAAGATTACAAAGCTTAATACCATAAAAAGTTGCGCTAGTAATATCCAAGAGCGACGCCTCCCCATAGCTTTAAAAGTAAAGCGATCCATTATCAGACCACCAAATAGCTTTAACGACCAAGGAAGCATAGCTGTCCCAACAAACGCCCCAATGGCAATAGGCGAAGCGTTATTTTCAGCCAACCACGCTGGTACAGCAATTAATACCAAACCGACAGGTATACCCTGTAAGAAGTACAACAGAATAATTGCACAGAAGCGCGATACTTTATGGTCAGCTAACGAGGGAACAGAGCTTCGATCAAGATGAGTTTTCGCTACACCAGATACATTGGGTTCAACAGGTTGCATTTATTAAAACTCAAAATTGTATGAATTTTGAGCATACCTTATCTGATTAATAAAGCAACAATACTTATTTCAAAATTTAATGATGGTTTTGGGGATAGCTAGGTTTTACTTGCTTTTGATGATTGGTCTTGGCCAAACAATACAATTTGCTTTTTTATCAAGCACTATAATTCGAATAGAGCTATTTACTTTACAACTGATATTCGCTGGGCGTTGACCGTATTACTTTTTTATTCATTGCAGTTAAATGTTTGATGCAATAATTGTAAGTGGGTGAACTGTTTTAAATCGTCTATTATGGTCACTTAGTAGACTCTATCATATATTTTTTCATTAATTTGCTCTAACTCTTTGCCTACTAGATAGCCTGCTAGCACATTAGTTGTATTGCTATGACCCACTACTAAAGCATTTTGCTGTTTGAAAATAAGTTGCTGCGCAAACAACTTCAACTCTCTTGGCTTATAGCTTAACACCTTTAAATTCTTATCAATTGCTACCGGCTTGGCAGTCAACTGAGTTCTTAAATAATCTGTGCTATAGACTGCTTTCAAATCTATGTCTTTAAATAAAGTAGCTAATGAATGCGCCCGCTTAATGCCGCAATCAGACAATGGGGGGTTACGTTTATCTTTAGCATTGCTTGCTTTTTCAGCGTGACGTATTAAATATATGGCAGAGACACGAGAGTCAGGTTGGTTAGTATAAGCATTAGCTTCAAAAGTGGAACATGTAATCCATACAAGAATTACAGAAACAATAACATATGTTGTTTTCATAGCTATCTCAACTTCATTTAAAAAGAGCGGTCGGTAGTGTCTTAGTGGCGAGTTAACGGTGCTAACTTCTGTGTCTAACTTAACACAATTACTATCTAAGCAGCTATATTGGGTTTTTAGAATCTATTGGTTGTTCACACTCACTAAACGTACAGGCTTGCAGACCTTAGTTAGGCACAATTTAGGCGAGCATAAATTTTGGTTGGTTTTAGCTCAAACTAATTTGAAAAATATCGCTTTGGTGTTGACGTTATCGTTTCGCTTAAACTAAGAGTTTTTCTGCTTCCAAAATGTTTTATGAAGCGCAGCGATTTCTTCTACAGCGTCGTCAATGGGTCCCCACACTTTGATCGCTTTTTGGCCGCGTGAGAACACGTAGCGGCTAGGAACATCTAAGGTCGGATTTTCATTGTGATTTCCTGTGTAATCTAATAACTGACGTTCAGACATCCCATATACCAAACGTCCGATATTGGCCCAATATTGAGTACCTGAGCACATTACACAAGGCTCTGCAGTAGAATAAAGTGTGGTGCCCCAAAGTTGTTCTGGAGTATATGTTTCTGCCGCTCTTTGCGCTAATGTCGACTCTGCATGGGAAACAGAGCTAATATTGCCTTGTTCCATAAGTATTGTCTCGTTATCGTTTGCGACCAATACTGCTCCAAAAGGAGGTGCCCTTTTTCCATTGCTAATTTAGCGACTTGATTAGCTCGTCTTAAGTGACGCAGCATTTGTTCTGGTGTTGGATCATTGCCAGGGGGATTGAGTGTTGAGTTATTTCTCGCTCCTGTTGCTGCAATAGTAAATAACGGAGACGATAGGCTTGCTCCTAAAAACGAAGCACTGGCAAAGCCTAGTAGTTTTCTGCGGCTATTTAATATTGCTCGTTGTGCCATTTTTTGTCCTGATTGTTCTTTGTTGGTAAACGAAAAAGGTAATATTAAATTGAGAGTCTGGTTATATAGCCAGACTCTTAATTTAAAGGTTATGCTGTCAATAAAGCTGCTTGGTAATTAAAAATTGTACCTAAGTCGAGCCATAACCATGCGAGGCGGTATGTACTGAAACCCAGTTTCATTAACACCAAATACGTCCGTCATCGAAGAATTTATACCGTCTTTATCTGTCAGGTTATAAACCATAACATCGGCGCCCCAGGTTTCATCAGGTGAATCATACGACACATTGATGTTAAATAAGTTATAAGCATCAACTGGATCAACCTCGGGGTTATTAAACACTCGTTGCTCAAAGTCACCCCGATGAGTGTACTGGAGGCTTGCAATGATATATCCACCATTAGCAAATTCGTCTTCATAAGAAAGAGTTACATCAGCTGTTAAGCTTGGTGTTTTTGCGAGTTCGTTGCCATTTAAATTTTGCAGGAATCTTTCGACATCGCGCGTTGCACCATGTATTTCCTCTTTTGCGGGTGTGACACCATCGGCTAAGAATACATCTTCAATCAATAGTCTGTTATCAAGCGCTAAATAATCTGCCGACACTTCTGATTCCATCGCCCCTATTTTTACATCAAGGCTAAAGTTATCGCCAATTAACGCTGTCATTTCAAATTCAAGGCCATAAATTTCTGATTCAGGAATATTAGATACGCCACTGCCAAACTCGTTAAAGTCGGAAGCTTGAAACTGTAGATTGGTATAATCATAGTAAAACGCAGCCACGTTAGTTCTGACCTGACCATTCATCAAATCAGCTTTGTAACCTACCTCATAAGCGTCAATTGTTTCATCTTCAAATGCTTCTCGTACAAGAGCGTCGTCACCTTCGGAAAATGTAAGGTTACTACCGCCAGGTTTTAAGCCTCTAGTGTAAGATGCATATGTCATAGCACGTGACGCAATGTCCCATTCTACTGCAATACGGCCGGTTAAATCTGTGGTTTTTGGATTAATAAAAGAGGGGTTAGGAGTAAAAAAGTTTGCAACAGTACTTTCCACTTCGTCATCTGTATAACGTAGGCCTGTTATCAGACGAAAATCGTCACTGAAGGGATAGGTAGTTTGGCCATATACAGACACTGATGTACGCTGCGGGTTCGAATCAGAAATAAATCCTCGGTCGCCCCCAAACACTTCAGGGAAAGTGGTAGCATAGCCGTCCAAAAACCCGTCGCGACCCACGTCTAGCTCTTCTCTTATCGTAATTTCGATATCGGTATCCAAGTAAAATACGCCTACTAACCAATCTAACTTGCCAAACAATGGCTCATTTGAAATCACGTTTAATTCTTGCGTAAAAGTAGTTTGAACGTTGTTTTCAGGATTAAACTGACTAATTTGTATTTCAGGATTGGTTAAGAAAGAATGGCGGTCATTATCTCTGATAACCGTAATATCGTCTTCTTGATAACTGCTTAATGATTTTATAACAGCAAATCCTGCATCCCATTCGGCTATTAAGCCAAATATCTGCGAATCTAGCTCGTATAAAGATGGAGTATCTTGTGAGAGATTTCTTGCTCCTGGTGTAGGGTCATCAATTCCTTTTATCCCTGCACCATTAGACTCTCCAGAGAACAATTGAGCCAATAAGCGAATGCTGAATGTATCAGTGACGTCAAATAACCAGTCGGTTCTAAATGACATATTATCGATATTGTCCATGTCTTCGCCTACGAATGTCTCTCCAGGCTCTGTCACGCTTGGGCCGTTATACACGTTTTGTGTATAGCCGTCTTGATTAACGATACTAAACGAAGTACGAGTGGCAATACTATCGCTGATTGGCACATTTACGGTTGCGCGCACTTTGCGCATGTTATAGTTACCCAAAGTCAAATCTGCTTTACCAAAGAATTCATCTGCAACGGGCATTGTGTTGATGATATTAATCGCACCACCCGTTGAGTTCTGACCAAATAATGTGCCCTGTGGTCCACGCAATACTTCTATGCGTTCGATATCAATAAAGTCGGTCTGCAACGCATAAGGCGAGGCAACATAAATGCCGTCCATATGATAGGAAACTGATGGATTTGCCGTGGCGTTTTGATTCGCCTCATTGCCCACACCTCGAATGGATATAATCGTTTTGAAACCTTCATTTTTTGCAACAGTTACGCCAGGAGCAATGGCACTTAGATCGACGAATGACGAAATATATTTTTTGTCCAAGTCATCTGAAGTTATGGCGGTAACCGCTTGCGATAAATCTTGTAGACTCTCATTCCTTTTTTCAGCTGTGACGATTATTTGTTCAATTTCGCGGTCTGAATTCGTGTTTTCTTCAGCCTCTTGAGCCTGTGCAACTTGCATCAGCATGAATGAAGCAGAAAGCGCAGCGGCGAGAGGTGTTAACTTGAAGTTGTTTTTACTCATTGTGTTGTTCCTAGCTAGAGTGATTGTGTTGTCGCGACAAGTTCACGTCTTTTCGTGCGTATGAGCTGCAATTAAAAGATGCTCGTCGACTTTACGAGCAAAAGCAGGAAGAATGCCAATTTACTGACCATTTGGACAGTTTTTGATTTATTGTTGTAAACCCCTGTAATATATAAACTTAGTAGTTTTTTGATTTTGCTAATAAATAATTTATTAATGTGTATTGGCTGATTGAAGATTTGAATTGCGTATTAAACGTGCAACGATACAAAGTCTTGCACGTTTTAAGAGCGTTTAAGGGCACTATACTAAAGTTTAGGTAACAAGTAATATTGACATCATTTGCTTGCTTTCCATCGAATTATTAAAGACCCAATGGTGAATGAAGCTTAATTGGATTACGCGTTAAAATAACGCGTTTATAAGCTTATTATAATCGCCAGTACGCTCATGGTGAATCCAATTTTGGCTTGAGTTTGACTGATTTTGAATCTACGTATAACGACGTTTTATTTGCATACTGGATTCAAAGGCCAATCAATCCCTTCAAAATTAGAGAGATTATTTAACTCGCTGTCCAGCGATATAGGTCGCAACAACCGCCCGGTCATCTCCTATAATACTTAACG
This sequence comes from Glaciecola sp., assembly GCA_965660815.1. Taxonomy (GTDB): domain Bacteria; phylum Pseudomonadota; class Gammaproteobacteria; order Enterobacterales; family Alteromonadaceae; genus Glaciecola. The sequence goes on along the minus strand of CBFIBG010000095.1, from coordinate 42,100 downwards.
CAAACAAATTATCTTTGACAGAGGCTAGGTCGGTTATTGGTTCACACCTTAGCGAACTTAGTTCATCGAAGTGAGGATTGAGAACAACAAAATCGGCATAAGTAGTGGGGTTTAAATTGCCTATATCCTGATCCAAACCATATTGACTTGCTGGTCCTTGTGTCATTGAGTATAACCCCATAAGCACGCCAAATTGATGGTGCTGTAATTGCCCAATTTTGTATGCCTCACCATAATTTTTTAACATATTAAATGAGGTGCCTGCGCCCACATCACTGGCCAAAGCAATAGAGACCTGATGCTTATAGGCCGACTCCAACGAAAATAGTCCACTGCCTAGAAATAAATTAGAACTGGGGCAAAATACCGAGGTTGCGCCTGAATCAGATATCCGTTGCCATTCATCATCAGATAAATGTATGCAATGACCAAATAAAGAACGCTTGTGCACCATATTGAATTGATCGTACACATCTAAATATGATTTAACATTAGGAAATAATTGCCTTACCCATTCAATCTCACCCAAATTTTCTGATAAGTGCGTTTGTAAAAATACGCTGGGATGGTCTTGGGCCAACTCGCCCAACAAGGCCAGCTGTTTATGTGAACTTGTCGGGGCGAAGCGCGGAGTCAATGCGTACAAGTTACGTTGATGACCATGCCATTTTTCAATCAATGCTTGGCTGTCTCGTTGCGCACTTTCTGGAGTATCTTGCAAATACTCTGGGCAATGCCTATCCATACACACTTTACCTGTGATAAGGCTCATATTGTATTGAGTGGCGCAAGCAAATAACGCATCAACAGATTGTGGATGCACGGTTGCATAAGCAAACGCGGTGGTAGTCCCATTATTAATAAGCTGCTTAATAAAATGCTGGGCAACTATCCTGCAGTATTCTTCATCCTTAAACTTCCCTTCTATTGGAAACGTGTAGTTTTCTAACCAAGCTAATAACTGATCACCATATTTTGCAATCATTTCGGTTTGAGGAAAATGAACATGACTGTCTATCAATCCAGGAATAATGAGCTGTCCAGTATAATTGTGTATTTCACAGTTGGGAAACTTTTGATGCAAAGTGTGGTAGTCACCCAAAGCAGAAATTGTTTCACCTTCAACAATCAGTGCGCCGTCTTGAAAATATTCGACGTCATTATCAGGATCGGAAGTCTTAACGGGAAAATGAAGAATACTGGCTCGGTATAATTGCTTAACGAGAGACATTATTTTGCTCGTCACAGAGATTGACTTTATCGGTCTGGTTAGCTTTTTCGCTTGCGCTTGGTGTGTGTTGATTTGGTAGATTTAGATTGCCGCTATTTTTTTGGTTTCCCATCAAGCCAATAATTTGAGCACTAATAGAAACGGCAACCTCTATAGGTCGTTTACCTTGGATACCGGCCAAACCTATGGGCGATACTAGTTGCTTTGCTTGCTGCTTGGTAAATCCTCTGTGAATAAGCCGAGTAACAAAACGTTTAGCTTTGGTTTTAGAGCCTATCATACCAATAAAATCAAGCTTGCCGTGCTTCAGCGCTTCACTGACTAATAGATAATCTAATTGATGATTGTGAGTCAAAATAACTACCCAAGAATTGGGTGCTAGATGCGTTATTTGATTGCTCGGCTCATCGTCCATAATTGCATTAACATTATTATAAGAATCAGCAATCTGCTGAGCCTTATCACCTAAACTAGAAAGCGCTAAACCAGCGCGACTGTCTTGGTAAAGACTGTCCTTATCGAACATATTTTCTCGACTGTCTATCCAGCTGATCTGAAGGGGTAATTGAGCTAATATGGGAATAAGTGCTTGAGCAACATGCCCGCCACCAAAAACAGCGATGCGTTGTTGATGACTCAACATCACTTCAAACAACAGTTTAACCGCACCGCCACAGCATTGTCCGAGTTTGCTAGAAAGTGGATAAGATACAATTTCTTGGCAAGATTTTCCCTTGACTAAGAATTCTCGAGCCTTTGATACGGCCTCATATTCTAGATGCCCGCCGCCAATCGTATCAAAGAAATTGTCACTAGTGACCACCATTTTAGTGCCAGAATCTCGGGGCGTAGACCCCGCACTTTTTAACACCGTGACTAACACATAGCCTAACCCCTTTTGCTCGCAATCATATAATACTTCATGCCAAGTATTGAGCTTCATGCGTCTACTCCTTGCAGTTTGTCAATGGCTTGCAATATTTTCTCAGGCGTTGCAGGAGTATCTAAGCTAGGATCGGTTTGATAGTTATCCAGACTGGCAATCGCATCTTTGATTGCACACCACACTGAGATAGCAAGCATTAGAGGCGGCTCACCCACAGCTTTGGAGTGATAAATGCTGTCTTCAGCATTAGGCCTATTAAACAGCGCTACATTGAATTTTGGCGGAGTATCACCGATAGCAGGAATTTTATAGGTAGCTAAGTTATTACTTGCAAGCTTTCCTTGATTATCCCAGACAAGATCCTCGGTGGTTAACCATCCCATTCCTTGAATGAATCCGCCTTCAATTTGTCCAATATCAATCGCGGTGTTTAAACTATTGCCGACATCGTGCAATATATCGACCCTTGTCAGTTTGTTTTCACCTGTTAGTGTATCAACTGATACTTCACTGACGGCGGCACCGTATGCGAAGTAAAAAAACGGTCTACCGCTGCCAGTGTCTCGGTCATATTTAAGCTTAGGCGTCTTATAGAATCCGCTCGCAGAAAGTGACACCCTTGCCATATAAGCACTTTGTATTAGTTCAGGCCATGCCAATGTATGTTCATTGCAATAGATTTGATTATTGGCAAATCGCACATTCTCAGGATCCCCCCCCACTAAATTGGCGTAAAAATTTGCAAGTCGCTCTTTGATGCTTATGCAGGCATTTTGGGTCGCCTTTCCATTTAAATCGCTGCCGCTTGACGCCGCTGTCGGTGAAGTATTGGGCACTTTGTCTGTTCGGGTTGAGGTAACGTCAACCTCGTCCACGTCAATACCAAATTCATGTGCCACAATTTGGCTGATTTTGGTATGCAAGCCCTGCCCCATTTCGGTACCGCCATGATTCGCTTGAACGCTGCCATCTGTGTATACATGCACCAACGCACCAGCCTGATTTAAATGTTTTGCAGTAAATGAAATTCCAAATTTAACCGGTGTTAAGGCGAGCCCTTTTTTGATAATCGGGCTGTGGAGATTAAATTCGGTAATGCTGTCGCGCCTTGCCCAATAATCACTGGTTTTTTCAAGCGTCGAAATAATGTCTGGCAGTAAATTATCCTCTACAGTCATGCCGTACGGCGTAATGACGCCTCTATCTTCACCATAAAGATTACGTTTTCTTACCGTTAATAAATCCTGTTTGGTCGCTCTGGCAATTTTATCCATAATCGCCTCAGCCATTATCATACCCTGAGGCCCTCCAAAGCCGCGAAATGCGGTATGAGAAACATGATTAGTCTTCAATCTGTGACCGTCAATGGAACACGATGGATAATAGTAACTGTTATCTGCATGGAACATTGCTCTATCGACAATGGCGTCAGATAAATCAGGCGAATGACCGCAGTTTCCATTAATGTCTATCTGAGCGGCTAGTATTTTCCCATCGTTATCAAACCCCACTTGATACGAGTTTTCGAACGGGTGACGCTTACCGGTTACCTGCATATCTTGTTGCCGTGGTAGCCTTAATTTCACTGCGCATTGATTTCGTTTTGCGAAAATAGCCGCTATACAAGCCCATTGCGCGGCTTGAGTTTCTTTCCCCCCAAATGCGCCGCCCATTCTGCGCATATCAACAGTAATCTTATTTAGTTTGATACCAAGCACTTCTGCAACAAGCTTTTGCACCTCACTAGGATGTTGGCTAGACGAATACACTAACATCCTATCTTCTTCCTCGGGTATCACCATGGCAACTTGCCCTTCAAGATACAAATGTTCTTGGCCACCTATAGATAATCTGCCGCTTAATTGGTTGGATGCATCGTTCAACGCTTTTTTAACGTTACCTCTTGTCATGTTATGAGGAGGACGTACAAATGACTGTTCGGATTTAGCATCTTCTATTGACAATATGGAACACGTTTCTTGAACTTGAATATCGGCGTGTTTTACAGCCATTCGTGCCTGTCGAGTGGTATGAGCAAGAACAGCAAAAATGGGTTGTTTATGGAACTTTATTTCGCCATCAGCTAGCACCGGATCGCCTGGAAAAACAGGACCTATGTCGATATGCGATGGGACATCATCGACCATAATTACATCAATCACACCGTCGCTTGCCTTAACTCTTGATAAGTCAATGCTTTTGATCTTGCCGCATACAAAATCACTGCAACCTATTGCTGCATGTTTTAAATTACTTGCAGGCGTAATATCGTCAATATATTTGGCGGAACCTGAGACCTGTCTTGCTGCACTTTCATGAGGAGTTTGCAGAGACTTACTTGAATAAAAATCCAACGACTTATGAGTAGGGTTAATCAATTTACGCATGATGGGATACTCTTGTCTCAATGCTATGGTGTTGCGAGTTAGATTCTAACCAGAATCGATGCCATAGATTTTGTAGGACTTTCTTACGATAAGAAGCGCTGGCTCTTACATCTGTAATTGGGTTGAATACGCCCTCGATAATATCCTTACCGGTTTCAACGTGACTTTGACTGTGCCATAACTTCCCTAGAAATTGATGCTCAAGCTCGACACAGTTGGTAGGCGTTGCGGCAACCCCACCAAAGCCGGTTGTCATTCTTTTTACTTTACCCTCGTTGTCTAAACAAAGCAGCATTGCCATACACACCGCTGATATGTCATCTTCAATGCGTTTGGACACTTTGTATACCCTAAATATTTCTTGTTCGGTTAACAATGGGACAACAATCGCTTTTATCCAATCTGTGCCCGTAAGTTGAGTCTTTTTATAATCAAGAAAGAACTCTTTTAGTGCAACTTCTCGAACCATTTCACCATTATCAAGCAATAGGCTTGCATTTAACGCAAGTAAAGCGGGCGCCATATCACCAATGGGTGAGGCATTAGCAATATTACCTCCTAGCGTCGCCTGATTTCGAATAGGCACACTTGCAAACCGTTCAATCAGTTCATTTAAATCTGGAAAGTGAGTCGCAAATATAGGAGTTAATTCACTAAATGTGCATGCTGCACCTATTATTAACTGATTGTGACTAATTGATATTTGCTTGAGTTCAGGTAAGTATTTCAACGAAATAAGTTTGGGTAAGTCTTCATATTGTTGAGTGTGGATAAGTGCCAAATCCGTGCTACCTGCTACTAATTTTGCGTCTGGATGCTGCGCGATGGCGTAAGCTAAATCCTCTCTAGTTTTTGGTATAAAAGAATGTTCAGAGGATGCTTCTAATTCATTAATTTTTATTAGTTTTTTATAAGTATCGGCCCATTTCTGGATAAGCCTATCTTCTATTTTTAAAGCAGAATTACACACCTGCAACGTAGCTTCAATAATTGGCTGGTATCCGGTGCATCGGCATAAGTTCCCAGACAAAGCATTAATAACGTCGTTTCTATTTACACTGTTTGCGCCTAGCTTGGCTGTATTGTAAAGCGCATAAATAGACATGACAAATCCAGGCGTGCAAAAACCACATTGAGACCCATTAGCCTCAACCAATGCCTCTTGAATTGGATGTAACCCATTGCACTGTATGTCTTGATTGATATATTCAACTGTAGTGACGTGTTTACCATGCAACGCTGATAAGAAAGTTATGCAACTGTTTATCGCCTGGAAATCCAGTTTTAAAGATCCGTCTGAAGCCTCAAGACCATTGTTTCCTGCACTTGAAGTGACAACAGTGCAGGCGCCGCAATCACCTGATCCGCAGCCCTCTTTTGTACCAGTTAACCCTCTGTACTCTCTTAGAAAATCTAGCAAAGTTAAATCTGCGGGCTCATCTTGTATCTGAACTAATTCATTATTTAATAAAAATTGGATCATGGATATAAAACGCCCTTTCGTTGCAATTTGTTTTCACGTATGTAAGTTTTCATAAGTGCCCAAGCAAAAAATAGACCAAACGGTCAGGTTTTTCAACAAATATCTTACACTACTAGAGTCAAATTATGTGAGTATCTTTGGTTTGATATGTTTGTTTATAGGTTATAAACTCATAGAACAAACAGAACTTTAGACCAAGCGGCTGGTTTTTATAGTAAAACAAAAAACCTGCCAGCATTAAATGTCCATCGCAGTTAATAAGTTAACAATTGAATGACTGAAAAAACAAAAAACACAAGTCAAATTGGTGAAAAAAGACGAGCACTTATTTTGTCTTCCGCACTCAAAGCATTTGCAGAAAATGGCTATAAAGGTGCATCTATTCAAAAAATTGCTGACTATGCAGGCTTATCAAAGCCTAACGTATTATATTACTTCAGTTCCAAAAAGAACCTTTACTCAGAAGCCATGCGGTCAATATTAACATTGTGGAACTCAAGTTTTGACAATGTTACAGTGGAGGATTGCCCGTCACAGTCACTGGCTAACTATATCGCAGATAAAATGGAAATATCTCGAGTCAATCCATACTCATCTAAAACATTTGCTATTGAAATTATTAACGGTGCAAATAATCTCGATCAGTCATTTAAACAATCTCATGCTGACTGGGTCAGTAGCAGAATAGAGGTCATGCAAGGCTGGATAGATGCAGGTAAAATGGATCCAATAGATCCAGAATATTTACTGTATAACATTTGGTCCAGCACGCAGCACTATGCTGATTTTTCAGCCCAAATTAACCAGCTGCGCGGCAAGCCGATGAGTAAAAAAGAATTCCAAGACGCTACTCGGACCGTCGTATCTATCATATTAAAAGGGTGTGGTTTATCTATTCCCGAACAGTACAGACAGACACCTGAAGGTTGCAAGTAAAACGACTATCTCAAATTCAATACATACCGCAGCAAAAACACGAGCGCTAGAACATAGGTAATTGCGCTAACTTCCTTGTATTTTCCTATACCAAGTTGAATACCCACATAGGTAATGAAACCTAAAGCAATCCCTTCACTAATGCTAAAAGTTAGTGGCATCGCCATCAATGCGACAGTTGCAGTGGCCACACTGGCAATATCATCAAATTCCAACGTTCGTATCGAATCCATCATAAAAATTCCTACCATAACCAATGCAGGCGTAGTCGCCATTAGTGGGATAATAACCATTAATGGCGTGAGAAACAGTGCCACAACAAAACACAGTGCAACGACGACTGCAGTTAAGCCGGTTCTTCCACCTGCAGCGGCTCCTGCTGCGGACTCAACGTAACTGGTTACCGGTGAAGTCCCTAATCCGGCCCCCACAACACTTGCTGTGGCATCCGCAGTCATAGCCTTTCCTATTTTGGGTAGATTACCGTCGGCATCGTTCAATTTTGCACGTCTAGCGACCCCGATTAATGTGCCGATTGTATCAAACATGTTGACGAACATTAGCGCAAAAATTAAATCCCAAGTCGTGGCAAAATTAACAATTGGATACACTAAATCCATCGCCAATAAGGTCCCACTTATAGGTTCAGGCATGCCTAATATGCCTTCAGGTGTCGCAGTTAAGTAACCGCTTTGTGTGGGTATTACAAACCCTATTAGGGTTAATACAATGATGGAAATTAAAATTGCACCAGTGACTTGTTTGATCACTAAAATAACGGTTAATATAATGCCAAATAAGGCAAGCAATACTGAGGGGCTAGATAAATCGCCTAAGGACACAAAAGTAGCAGGATTATCCACCACTAAGCCGGCATTTTTTAATCCTATAAACGCAATAAATAAGCCAATGCCACACTGCACACCTATTTTTAATGACGCTGGAATAGCGTCGGCTATTTTTTTTCGAATGCCAGATAGCGTTAAAATAAAAAATAAAATACCGTTGTAAAATACAATGCCTAATGCAGCTTCCCAAGGTACTTCTCGAGCCATGCAAATGGTAAAAGCAAAAAAAGCATTCAACCCCATGCCCGGAGCCAAAGCAATAGGATAGTTGGTTAACCACGCCATGAGTAAGGTCCCAATACAAGCTGCAAGTGCAGTTACAGTAATTAACCCTTCAACTGGCATACCGCTTAATCCAAGAATACTTGGATTGACGATCAATATATATGACATTGCAGCAAACGTAGTTAACCCAGCAACTACCTCAGTTTTAATAGTGGTAGCATGTTGTTTGAGTTGAAAGTAATGTTCTAACCAGCGCGAAATCATGTTTGTCCTTAACTGCTTGTAATGGCTTTCCAATGTTTTGGTTTATGGGCTTTTATAGACCAGTTAAATAAACCAATTTTATTCTTCATAGTGAAGCTTAAATGTGTTTTGGTGAGTCTAATTACGCGGCCGTATAAACGGCATATGGCGATTGACATCTTTGTATAATAAATACCTAAATGGACCTGGCCCACCGGCATAACAAGATTGAGGGCAAAAAGCTCTAAGCCACATAAAGTCGCCGGCCTCCACTTCCACCCATTCACCATTAAGATGATAAACCGCTTTGCCCTCGAGTACATAGAGGCCATGTTCCATCACATGTGTTTCGTCAAAAGGGATGACGCCACCAGGTTGGAACGTAACAATATTTACATGCATGTCGTGACGCATGTCCGACTGTTCGGTAAAACGTGTAGTTTTCCACACACCATCAGTATCAGGCATCGCGATTGCTTCTACCTCATTGTCATTAGTTACGAATGCCTCGGGCACATCGATGCCTTCAACATATTGATACGCTTTTCGGATCCAATGAAACTTTAAATTTTTGTTTTCATTATTTTTAATAGTCCACTTTGCGCCAGGGGGAATGAAAGCATAACCGCCTTCGTCCATTTTATATTCTTTACCTTCAATAACTAAGTGCATAACACCGGATACCACAAATAAAACGCTTTCAGCCTGAGGGTCAAGCTCGGGTTTGTCGGAACCACCTTGAGGCGAAACCTCTACGATATACTGCGAAAAAGTTTCAGAAAAACCAGACATTGGTCTTGCTATTACCCACATTCGCATGCCTGTCCAAAAGGGTAGATAACTGATAACAATATCAGTTAAAACACGCTTGGGAATAATGGCATAAGCTTCAGTAAAAATAGCTCGGTCAGATAATAGCTGTGTTTGCGGCGGCAGACCGCCTGAAGGCGAGTAATATTTATGATTAGGCGGCATATTATGGATGTGTCCTTATTATGAGAGAATAAAAAAATACTTCTGAAGATACTGTCAACAGTGTCAACTTTTTGCAAACAATATTGTTGACAACATAATATTGTCTTTCATATAGTGAATCGCCATTTTTACCGTATTACTGAATTCTCTGCACCGAATTTATGTCAATATAATTTTTATATTAATGCTTCGTTAAATTTCATTAAAGTGGTCATATTATTACTGTTAATCGTGTAACTAGCGGTGTTCACGTTACGAATACTATTAATACAGATACTATGCTATACAAATATAATGCCAAAAGTTTATAATTGCGGTAGGTAAGACACAGACGCGGTTATTGATTTTGGTTCGATCAAGCAAAGACCGAAGTAAACAAGTACGGCTTTACCCATAGGCTATACCTTTAAAACAATGAGGCAATTACCCAATATGTCCGACAAGATACACCTTGAATACTTGAATCAAGCCTCACCAGAAGATTTCACGTATGCGCTGGCTGAAATCTACGAACACTCTAGTTGGATACCTAAAGAAGCGCTAAAAAATCGGCCATTCAAGGACGTTGAGGATCTGCACCAGACCATGATGAACATAGTCAAACAGGCTGATGTTGATAAAAAGCTCACGCTACTCCGAGCACACCCGCAACTGGCCGGAAAAGAAGCTAAGGCAGGTACATTGACCCAGTCATCAACTGAAGAACAAGCCGCTGCCAATTTGAACGCACTGACAGAAGATGAAGTCAAAGATATCACTGAATTAAACAAACAGTACATTGAAAAACATACTTTCCCCTTTATCATTGCGGTGAAAAACCATACTAAAGAAGGCATTTTTAGAGAGTTCAGAAAACGGATTTCTCTAAACAGCGACGACGAGTTATTAAATGCGATTAGAGAAGTTGGCTTAATTGCGCGCATTCGGTTAGCAGCACTATTGCACAATTTTGAAGCATAGATTGAATCATTATTGAAATAAAATATTAAAAAGGTAAACAATGGGTAAACTATCCACGCACATTCTCGATACTGCAAATGGGATCCCGGCTCAAGGCATCAAACTCGATTTTTATCGCATACAAAACAATGAAAATAGACTGATCAAGTCCTTGATCACAAACAGCGACGGCCGAACCGACGAGCTGCTATTGGATGAAACTACTATAGAAGTTGGCGAATATTCGATTGTATTTCATGTGGCAGATTATTTCAGACCAAAAGCTGAGCAAAATAGTCAACCTGCTTTTTTAGATAAGGTCCCAATCAATTTTGGCATATCGGATGCAAACGCTAACTACCATGTTCCGCTGTTAGTGTCTCCTTGGAGCTATTCGACTTATCGAGGTAGCTAAACGATATAAAGCAAGTGAATGGCCTGTTATCAAGCCATTTAAGCTGATAGTCCACTCACGAGAGTAACTGTTTTGCTTTATGACATGTTGGCGGCGACTGTCGTAACGGCCTTTATTATTCTAAATGAGCCGGCTTAAATGGATGCTGATTTCGCCAATGTTCTGCTATCTGTTGCCGAGTGCATATCCACACATCATCAAATGACTCTATGTAATCTAAAAACTTAATAAGACTTGCAAACCTGCCAGGACGCCCAATAATTCGACAGTGCAAACCGATTGACATCATTTTAGGTGCAGTACTGCCCTCTTCATATAGCACATCGAAGGCATCTTTAAGATAATTAAAAAATTGGTCGCCACTATTGAAACCTTGTGGACTGGCAAAGCGCATGTCATTGGCATCCAGAGTGTAAGGGACAATGAGATGGCCGTTAACAGCGGGGTTTTCGGATATTGTATTTAACCTATTATTGACTGAATATTGGTTATCGAAATAATACGGTAAGTCATCAGCATAGCTGTCTGAGTCGTATAAAAAAGTGCCCTGCTCTATCACCAAGTCTCTGGTATTTGGGCTCATTCGTCCTAAATACCACCCTTTAGGATATGCTCCTGTCATCTTTTTGTGAATAGAAAGAGCGGCTTGTAAATGTTCCCTCTCGATTTCTATGGGCACACTCTGGTAATCAATCCAACGGTACCCGTGACTTGCGATTTCCCAGTCGGCTTTAAGCATGGCTTCAACCACCTCAGGATTACGCTGCATTGCCATAGCCACCCCAAAAACAGTCACCGGCATGTTACGTTGGGTAAATAGGCGATGTAATCGCCAAAATCCTGCTCTGCTGCCAAATTCATAAAAAGACTCCATATTCATATGGCGTTGGTTCTGAAATGGCACAGCGCCAATTATTTCCGATAAAAATGTCTCTGAAGCGGTATCGCCATGCAATATGCAATTTTCAGCGCCCTCTTCATAGTTAATGACAAATTGTAATGCAATTTTAGCTTTATTCGGCCAGTTGGCATGAGGAGCCTGTTGACCATACCCATGCATGTCTCGAGGATAGAAGTTTGGTGCGTGATTCGTCTTTTCATCTGTCATTGTGTTGTCACTTTTATGTAGCTGTCGAGTTTTAGCCTAGACCTATTAACTACTCAGATTTATCCGTGCAGTTCAATGAGTTCATTCTCTAACGTTACTTCATCACAGTTCTTGCCTGGGCCAGACCTGTCGACGATCAGTACTAGCCGTCCTTTTACGTCCGACATAAGAGGCATATGCCAAACACCGGCATGGAAATTAAATCCTTGCTTGCCATTGGTAATGAAGGCTTTTAAATCGCTTCCAGTAATATCATCACCCTTAGGACCCACCACCAATGCTACTGGAGCGTCAAACATAGGAATGAAAGCTTGGCTACCTTTGGGATGACGTTCAACTAGATTAAATGAATGCGGGAGTGTTCGCGGCGTTGTAATTTCCATAAAACTGATGATGGCGCGACCGCCAGCTTCTGAATCTACTTGCACATTGGCTAAGTCGTGATAACGCTCAACCGTATTTTCATTTATAGGAAAATGAGTCGCACCTTGTATTTCTATAACATCACCAAAGGGGGCAAAGGCTTTTTTAGTTAACGGCTCAGCTTTAAGTAATATTTTATTCATTCATCTTCTGCCTATTCCTTGATACTTACACTGCAAGAGGAAATTAAATTAAGACTTCCATACCACTGTTAGTTTTCTAAGCCCTCGTACCAACGCGCAATTACCTGCCTTTCTTCTTCGGTAATGTTGGTGAGGTTCCCGATGGGCATTGCCTTTAGCACCACTGTTTGCTGATATATTTGACCAGCTTGTGCAATTATTTGTTCGGGAGTATCGTACATGTAACCTTTGGGCGCCGCTGCAAAGCCAGGCTGAACTGGATATTCAGCATGGCAAGACACGCAGCGCAAATTTATAATGGCCTGTACATCTGCAAAATCAACCTCTACTGCACGACTTGCAACCTGTTTTCCCTGCGAATTGTCTGAAAGCGCATTAATTGGCGTCTTTATAGACTTAGGCGCCATTGCCCAAATGACAGCAAATACAATAAAAATTGAGGTCATTAGCGCCCACCTAAGCGGTTTTGCCTCTGTATGACGTGAAACAAAGTACACCCTTATAAGCGCTCCTGCGAGCGAAATAGCAATCAAAATTAACCAATTATTTTCATGGCTATAGGTCAACGCATAGTGATTGCTGATCATCGTAAAAAGTACAGGCAGGGTAAAATAAGTGTTATGTACAGATCGCTGCTTGCCAGCTTTGCCATAAGCAGGATTGACTGGTTCTGATGCGCGTAAATTAGCCACCACTTTTTTCTGGCCAGGAATGATCACAAAAAATACATTGGCAGCCATTATGGTGCCAAGCATAGCGCCGAAGGTGATAAATGCCCCTCGTCCACTAAAGGTATGGGTTAGCACATATGCCGCTACAGAAATGAGGATAAATATCGTAATACCTAGGGCTAAATCATTGTTTGCTATGGGCGACTTACACAGTCTATCGTAAATAAGGTATCCGCCAATGATAAAACCAACACTAATTGCAATGGCGACCGGCTGAGTCAATGCCATAATGCTTTTATCAATCAGGTATATATCTGCCCCATACCAATAAATTATGGCCATAAGGAAAAATCCACTTATCCAAGTTGTGTAGGCTTCCCATTTAGACCAGTGCAAATTATTGGGCAATGCCTCATTTTGAGGGCCCATCATATATTTCTGAGAATGGTAAAAACCACCACCGTGCACGGCCCACAGCTCTCCAAAAACGCCGTTTTTTGTGTCCGCTGCTTTTTTAGCAGGTCGCAATGAGTTATCCAGCATCACGAAATAAAATGACGCGCCAATCCATGCGATACCTGTAATGACATGCAGAAACCTCACGATAAGATTGAGTATGTCCATTATATAAGCTTCCACAATGCTCTCCTAAAGTCTCGGTATTGTTCAATATAAATTTTCTATAAGGGCATTAGGATATTCGCGCGAAGTCAACCAAAACAGCACTATTAAAAAAACGTTTCTCTATAACGTTATGTCTGTTTTAATTCGGCCATTCACTCAGACAACTGCCAACATAGTCCAATGTTAGAATGTGAACCAACTATCGTAATTTTTGAGCTAGTATCATTTAATTGGCCACGAAAAAACTGACCACTTGGACAGGATAATTAATATACCATCTATTGTCTACCAAATTAGTTAATAATTAGCTGTCATCGGCGTTCAATCTTACTTTAATGGAGTCCACAGCCTTTTAGAAAAATGTGCTTAAGAATATTTGTTGGTAATTAACTATTACTACTAACAAAAATACTATATTGCAGATCCCACTGAGTTTGTATTCTATAATACGCGCATGATCTCACAGACATCAGTAAGCAGTGCTATTTATGATTCTAAATTCTATAATACGCGCGTGGTCCTACAGGGGGCTAGCAATGAGTTCGTGTAGAGTTTTAAGAGAGGGTAACGGACTATGCGGATTATAGAAAAGGCGATTTAATCTACCTAAAAAATTGATAGAGCGAGTAGGATCATGTCGTTTAGGACGTTTACTGCTTGTTGTTAAAAATTCATGAGGTTGTAAATCGAGCGCATTCACCCAGTCTTCCGTCACCCCAATTTCCTGCATAGTATGTAAAATCCTCTCAGTTTTACTGGCATTTATCGGCAAAATAACGGGAGCATAGATGTTTTCAAGCGGTTGTGCAATTGCATGCAATGTGTGGTTAATCGCGCTCCAGATTGCATCGTGCGGCACCTTTTCTTCTAATGGCGCGTAGTACCCCATTACTTCCCATTCAAGTTCCGCGTTACTAGTGACAATTGAACTTTTCACTGCTTCTGAATAAGACAAATCCGGATTGGCGCCAATATTGTATGCATCTAAAGAAAAACCAATGCAAATGATTAAATCGCCTATTTCAGAAGGATTTCGATAGAACATTTCAAATGCAGCGCGTTTTACTCCCATCCAACCATAGATTTTACTAGGTTGATTCACAAAATGACGAACATCATCGGGCAAATCATCACAGTATTTTTCCAGTAGAAATGGCAAGGGAAGTTGATTTAGATGTTCATTAGGAAGATAAACTTCGTATTCTTGACGATTATCCGCTTTTCCTCGACTTTTAATCCCATAAGAAAAATTAATGGGTCGACAAATATCACGATGTTCATCAATTTGATGAAAATATTCGCTGCGAATCCGCTTGATAAAAGGTGCATCGAGTCCAGCCATTGCCGCAGTCGGATATCGAAACCCTATATCACTTTGTGAAATAAGACTTAATTGCGGAATTTCCGCTTGCAAAATGGATTTAATGCTTTTAAGAAGCCTAAAGTTGGGAACAACGATACTTCGCTCTGGCTCAATCGTTAATCGTTCACCACTTTCAGTGACCAATTTAGGCACTTTATGGAACGCATAGTTGCTTAGGTTAAGTTGACTTAAACTGTGCAGTCGTAATTTTACGAGGTCTCCAAATAGCGCATCGTGGTCGCGAATATGTTTGAGTAATGGGCGGGTGTTTGTCATGGCTATGTCTAGGGTTAACTTACATTGATTGCAACAACTTGGCGGCTTTGGCATGAAGTTGCAATAAATCTTGTTGCAATTGAGCGTAGTGTTGACCATCTTCGATCAGCCATTGTCCACCAACCATTAATTTTTCAACGCAATGTGCTCCAGAGGTAACTAAGCCTGCCACTGGGTCACCCACGCCGCTAAAGCGCATTTCGTCCAGACTAAAGAATGCAAAATCAGCTTGCTTACCAACTGCTATCTCACCGATATCGCTGCGCTGGTATAAGTTTGCGCCGCCCTTAGTCCCCCAACCCAGTACCCGTTCGGCGGTAATTTCGTTTGCTGGATATCGCAAACGCTGTTGCAACAAAGACTGTCTAACTTCTTGGATCATATTGGAACAATCATTGGACGCAGAACCATCAACAGCAAGCGCAATATGGCACCCTGCTTCCTCAAGTTCCACTGTGCGACAGATACCAGATGACAACAGCATATTGGAACTAGGACAATGTGCGATCCCAACTTTCGCTTGACCCAAGCGTTTTACTTCTTCATCGTTGAAATGTATCCCATGAGCCAACCACATATTGGCACTTATCCAGCCACAATCGTCTAAATAATCCAGTGGCCTCATGCCGTAAATACGCTCACAAAATTCGTTTTCGTCTTTTGTTTCAGCCAAATGGGTATGTATCAATACCCCTTTTTGTTTGGCCAGCACTGCGGTTTGTTGCATCAAGTCTGTGGAAACAGAAAATGGGGAACATGGCGCTAGAGCAATCTGTATCTGCGCTCCTTCATCTCGCTCATGATATTGGTCAATTAACCGAGTACTGTCGTCGATAATAGTATCTGGAGTTTGCACAATATGGTCTGGCGGCAGACCGCCTTGGCTCTGCCCCAAACTCATAGAGCCCCGAGTTAAAACCGCGCGACAGCCTAACTGTCGAATTTCCTCAACCTGAATATCGATAGCGTGTTTTAAATGTTCGGGGAACACGTAGTGGTGGTCGCCAACAGTCGTGGTACCCGATAACATCAGTTCTGTCGCGGCTAACCTTGTTGCCACACGTAGCATCTCTGCATCTAGGTTCGCCCAAATAGTATAAAGATACTGTAACCATGGAAACAAAGGCTTATTCAATGCCCCAGGCATTGAGCGCGTCAATGTTTGATAAAAATGATGGTGCGTATTAATGAGTCCTGGCGTGATTACCAACCTGCTGCAATCGACAACTGAATCGAAAGCATGTTGTGGATGCTGGCCGCGGGGCACTAATTCAACGATTTTATCGCCTTGGATCACAATGCCCTCAGTGGCATCAAGCGTATTTGCCGTGAAAATACCTGTTGGTTGTTTTAGCCATATTCTAGGTTGGGGTAGATAGGTCATTCGTAGAGCTTGTTGCCTCAGTATTCGGTTTAGGGATAATTAGCGTCATTATAATTGCACATAAGCCTGATGTAGTGACTGCAGATGAAAAAATATTTTTTAACCACACCGGCAACTGGGCAATGGCTTCAGGCACCATCATAACCCCTAACCCCATGCCCATAGACGTCGCAATAATGAGACTGGCTCGACGATCAATCGGTTCACTGGTAATAATTCTCAAGCCACCCACTGCAATCGTGCCAAACATGACCAATGTCGCGCCCCCTAGTACGGGTTTGGGAATAGCTTGAAGAATACCTCCGATTACTGGGAACAAACCTAAAATCACTAAAATCCCGGCGACGTAAAAACCTACATGGCGACTGGCTACGCCGGTAAGTTGAACAACTGCATTATTTTGGCTAAACGTACTATTTGGAAACGTATTAAATACTGCAGCCATTAATGAATTACAACCATCTGCCAGAATCCCGCCTTTTATGCGTTTATAATATTCAGCGCCTTTTATGGGTAGTTTACAAAATAAGCAGTTTGCTGTTAGGTCTCCTGACGTTTCAATTGCGGTCAGCAAATACACTATTGCGATGGGCAAAAATAGTTCTATGTCGAACGCAAACCCGTATTTAAATGGCTCAGGTATGGCCAGTATTGACAAGGTCGATAAATGGCTGAGATCTACCAAACCCAGATACGAGGCGGCGAGACAGCCAATTACCATCGCAATCAAAATAGACGACAGGCGCAGCATCACTGACTTGGATAAATTTAACAGTAAGATTATTATTAAAACCGATACGCCCAACACAATATTCTGAACCGAGCCAAAATCGTCACTGCCATACCCGCCCGCAATATCGGTCATGCCAACTTTTATAAGCGATATACCGATAGTAAGGATGACGATTCCGGTTGTTAACGGGGTAATAATGCGTTTAAGCTGCTCGATAAATTGACTCAAAATAATTTCAACAAACGCACCAAAGAATGCGATACCAAACATAATAGCAAGTATCTCTTCATTGGTGCCGCCGCGCTCTTTGACCGTGACACCTGCCACCAATAACGCGCCGATGAATGCAAAACTAGTTCCTTGGACAGAAATCATCCCACTGCCTACCGGTCCTATTCGCTTGGCCTGAACAAACGTGGAAACACCGCTAACGAATAAAGACATGCTGATTAAGTAAGGAATTTCATTGCCTAGTCCCAATGCCCCGCCGATAATAAGGGTCGGAGTGATGATACCCACAAAGCATGCTAAAACATGTTGAAATGCCGCGGTCGTACTTTTGGCCGCGTTAGGAACATCGTCAATACCATAGATTATGTCTGAATTAGATTTCATTGCGGAAAATACTGCGTAAATAAGTTTATAGCAATGCAAAATCCTGACCACTTAGTCAAAATCTATCATCACTCTCTAATTTACTGCCGCTAATATAGATATGCACCACGATTACACCTCAGGTAAAATGAAAAAATGCTCTTATTTAGTGCGCGATTCTTTCATATGGTTTTTTTTGCCAACTAATAGTGCAAAATAACGAAAGCGGCCTATATAGATCACTAAATTACCTTCCACCCATTAAGGCATTTATTCCACTCAAACATACAACTCTAATCCACTTTATCGTGATTGATTGTTTCGCCTTTTACATTCGATATAACCATTTATTTTCTAAAAGCGACCTTAATTAGAGTACCCTACACTAATACTTGCCATGCCTAATGGGTCGATATTTGAGTTTAGAGGACTAGTGCGTAGTTAGACTAAATCTGCGGAACAACAAAATTGTTAAAAATATTAGTTTTTAATGTAAATCTTTTGATATCGCGCAATATAATTATAAACCCGATCTGATAGTTTCATTCATAGAAACGAGATTTTAATCAGGAGAAACGGTTATGAGCAACTATCAAAAAATAATTGTCGCAATTGACATTAACGCACAATATGAACAGATTATTAATAAAGCGGTTTCCATAAGTCATTCTATAGAAGATATAAACTTAGTGTATGTTTCACTTCCAATGACCTATATAGGACCTTATCTTTATGGAATGGATTATGCGCATGTAGATGACGCTGAACGATTAGATGCCGCAAAGAAAAAACTTCATGATATTGCCGGTCAATTTAAGATTAAAGAGTCAAACGTCCACTTTAAAGTAGGTGAAGCAGCAGACGAGATTCAGACAATTGCTAATCAAATTCATGCTGACTTAATAGTAATAGGCACGCATGGAAGAAGCGGCATTAAATTACTATTAGGTTCAACTGCTAATTCCGTGCTTCATGGTGTGAAACAAGATGTATTGGCTGTGAGAATCAAAGAATAATCTATCGAGTCTTACGAACACAGGTTACCAAAATAGGATAATCGCTGGCCGAGACGCTATCATCTAATATCATCTTGTAGAGAGTTCCTGTGTTTTGATGTGTCCACCAAATAAGGCCATCTTTACCGTTTAGTCCCTGTTCTGTCGCAAATTTTGCTCCGGATGCTGAGCGCACAGAATATAACTCTCTAGCGTGGTTTTGATAGATTATAATAGCAGAAGTTGTGCTCTCAGTATTAATATATTGAGCTTTAAGAAAGATTGGTCTGCTCGTTATCGCCCTTGATGGCAACAGCCCTTACAAATGGGTCAATAGTCAGAGTGTCGTATCGAAGTGGATAAACAAGCGAGAACGCGCCCCCATAGATAGATTGATCTTTTATTGGTTTCAAGCCAAGACAAAAATCTTGCGCCAACCAGATAAGTCATAGAACCAGCTAAATAGCGCCCCTCTGTTTGACTTAATTGTTCATAGGTTGGAAGAGCACCCTCGCGGGCAAATTGTGTCAATATCGCTTCGACTTGATTGTTAAATAAACGCCCTCTGGAGGTGGTTTTCGACTCCAATAAAGTAGCATAGCCTTCAATTGCCCATCTTGGCGTATCTATGCTTTGGATATCATACAAGTCCCATAGTTTACCAAGTTGATTTCGCCAGAAACTTCTCTCTGGTTGGGTCAAATGCACCAAAAGCACGACTTTCATAATTTATAAAAGGCGGTGAAGACATATTGATGTCTTTTTGGTCCAGTACTTTCACCATAAATACTAATGGAATTGACTTGTCTGTAGTAGCAAAGATTGCACTAAAAAAAGAGTATATTTGTTAGCAAATATGTCTTAATTGGAGCTATTCAACTGGATGACTCTTGCACGATGATGAAACCAAATTGAACTATAGCTTGAGCAGATTAGTTGTTGTCAAATAACTAATGCACTTTAACCTTTCGTGAGTAACACTCGATAAATTGATTAGCCTTACACGGGCTATGGCAGATATTGATAATTTTACTACACTTACCTAACCGCATAACTATTTATCATTTGTTGAGGAATCGGATGGAAGAAACCAACTATACGCTGGTAGATGTGCTGTCAAAAATCAGTGTGCACGAAGTAGGTAGAAAAGAAGTGCATACGGTATCGGTAGACTGGTCAGTGCGTCAACTATCGCAATTTTTTTTAAAACATGGCATTACGGGTGCGCCGGTAGTAAATGGTGACAATCATTTAATAGGGGTAGTCAGCCAGTCTGATATTGTGCGATTTGAGACCAATCCACCAAACATCGACGTGATCATGAATGATATTCGAAAGCATCTTGGAGACAATGCAGAAATTGACGTAAACAACGTGGAACAAGTGAAAAATCATGCCAACGAGTATTGCACCGTTTCTTTGATTATGACCCAAAAAGTGTTTTCGGTCGACTCGAAATCCTCGGTTTACGATGCCTATCAATTAATAAAAGTACAAGATATACATAGATTATTTATTACAAACGAGGACAGGCTCGAGGGTGTATTAACTGCAATGGATATTTTGGATATTGTTATGCAGCAAATGGGCGACGTATTTGTAAGCGTTTAAGATACTAGGATCACTACACCGCTTTAAATAAGGCAGTTACCCTTTGACCTTGTTTAAGTTTCATCTGTTTTTGCGACTTGACGGAAATATATGCCTGCAGGCTTTGTTCGTCCACGGTTAAATGGACAATTACTCCACTGTTCAGATAGTCGATGCCTCTTACTATTCCATTTAGTTGGTTTAACGTGGAAATATTGATGTCCTGCTCTAAGCATAAACTTATTTGAGAAGCGGCAATCTGAAGTCGCTTAAATGCTTGTTGTTCAATCAGCTCATGAGGATTGGCTTTTCGATAAATTGTTTGATCGCTATTTTTGAGTTTATACACATGGACTGCCTCCGTTGCTATTGTTTTAGAATATTCAACTTGTAACGTACTTATGAACAATTCGGGAGCTGTATTGTATTCGAGTAGCGCGCTTTCAAAACTTGAAAAGCCTATGATACTTCCACTTTTCACAACTAACGCCTGTTGACATAAAAAGGCCGCATCTGATATCTGATGACTCACAACCACAAAATGACGTTTAAAATGCTTTTGCCATTTAATCAGCTTGTGCATTACAAAAATTTTCATATTGCCATCTAATGAATTTAAAACTTCATCGAGTAATATTATAGGTTTATTTGATAACATCGCTCTTGCTATCAAAACCCTTTGCATTTCGCCACCAGAAAGCGAAAGTGCTTGTTTATCCAATAAAGAAGTTAGATTTAAATCTGTGACAACCTGCTCCAAGGAAAGCGCTGGAACACTTCTCTTATATTGTGAATCGCAATGCTTATAAGTGTTACTTAAATTCTGTTGAACACTCCAATTTGCGAACAAACCAAAGGTTGAATTTACGTATACGCAGGGGTTATCGGTTGATTGCGCTGTCCAGGAATATCCAAATAGCTCATACTTCCCATGTCTTTGCTTACCAGCCAACCCTGACAATATTTTTAACAAAGTCGATTTCCCTGCGCCAGATTTACCTAATATGGCAAGTGATCCTGTAGTCGTTAACTCTATTCGCTGGGCGCTTAACTCACCTAAGCTAGGCAGTTCAAAACTCAGAGTCTCACTCATTCTCAAGACCTTTTTTATTCGCTCGTACTTTATTTTTTAATTCATAGCTGGTTAAAGAAAAAGACTGCTTATTGAACTTGAATAACAGCGACAAAATAATAAAACTAGTAATTAATAGAATACCCGACAGAATATGTGCCGATTGATAGTCTAATGTTTCAACGTAATTGAATAATGCAATTGAAACAACTTGAGTCTCACCTGGAATGTTACCGCCAATCATTAAGATGAGTCCAAACTCGCCAAGCGTATGAGCAAAGCCCAATGTAAAAGCCGTGATAATTGCAGGCCGAATGGTAGGAAGTAAAAATATCAACACTCCTTTATATAAGGGTATCCCTAGAGTTTTTGTAGTTAATAAGCACTGTTCACCTTGTTGTTCAAACGCTGCAATGAGTGGTTGTAATACAAAAGGCGTTGAGTAAATGATCGAGCCTACAAGAATACCAGCAAAGCTAAATACGAACTGCTCTTGCACAATGGAAATCCATAAACTTCCCAAAAAGGCATCAGGTGAGAAAGCGATTAGTAAGTAGAAGCCTAAAACTGTCGGCGGGAGTACAAGCGGTAATGCTACTATCGCTTCTATAATAGGTTTAAACCGTCCCTTGTATTGACTAATTAGCCAAGCAAGAGGGATCCCCAAAATAAGCAGTATCAATACAGTTATCAGCGCCAGTTTAAAAGTCAGCAACATTGCTGTCATATCAATGAGCATCATTTGATATTCTCATTTACTGAGTATTTATCTGCGGAATAATAGCCCATTCGTTCAATGATATCTTGGGTGTTGCTTGATAACAAAAAATCAACAAACTGTGATGCGCTATTAGGCGAACGGCTTGATGATAATATAACTAACTGCTGACGGATCAGCGGATAGGTTGACGCAGGTACCAGTAGATAATTGAAGTATTTATCATCTACTGAATTTTGATGAGCGTGAATGAGTAATGACTCAGCAACAAAACCTAAATCTGCATTGCCGGTGTCTGCGAATTGAAATGCCTGACTAACATTATTTGCAAATACAACATCTTCCATCGATATTGCATATTGGTTAAGCACTATTAGCGCCGCCTTTCCATAAGGGGCAATATCCGGATTAGCAATGGCAATCTTATGGGCGCTTTCCAGTGTATTATCGATTGAATTAATCTCACCATCAGATGAATAGATCGCAAGTTTTCCAAAAGCATAGGTAATTGGACGAGAGGATTTTTTGGATTCAAACAGTTTAGTGGTGTATAAATCATCAGCGGCAATGAACAAATCAAATGGAGCACCGTTTTGTGCTTGAGCGTAAAGCGTCCCTGAGGAACCAGTAACCAATTTAGCCTCTTTAAAATCAGGGTGCTCTTTTATCAGATCTTTTAATGTGAGATAAAAATTACTCGCAACTGCGATTATAAGTGGTTGCTCTTGCGTTATAGCTTCTGCCGTGTCTGGAGAATTAATGTCTGAACAAGACCCCAAAATGAGCAATAAGCAAAAAACAATGTATTTCACGTTCTACCTCATTAAATGCTAAGTAAGCTTGAACCAAATAGTTTGTTTATGCCATACCTATAAAGCAGTAGCATTCGACGAGCATATTAGGCATCTGGCTTGATTACCTTAATACCCATTGGATATCAGTTCTTTTTCAATCCACTTAAGCGCGCTTTGTCTTGGATATCGGTCGCTCATTGCATCAATAATAAGCCGTTCACTTAAGTTTGTAGCGCCTGTCTCCAGCAAAGCCTCATCTAAAGTTTCACCCGACTTTGCAAAGCTTTTAAAGGAACTGTCGGCTAAGTTTATAATCAGATATTTAAGATGATTAAGATTACGATTCTGCTCAGCAAGCTGTACAGTAAATTTTTTCATTGACGGCGGTAACTCTCCCACTCCTGTGTTTGACACACAGAAAACAATCAAATCAGGTTCATCCGCTAATACTTCATCAAGGCAAGGAAATTCATGTATTTGGACACTTGCTTTATGAGCTAATTGTTTTTTTAAGAACCGTCCAACACTCAGCGCTGTGCCAGTCACTGTTCCTATCACTATGCTTATTTGCATGTTTCTCTGACCCATTTCATTATTTACCCCGAAATTTAGATTTTTTCTTATTAATCATAGCGGTAAGTTTTACAAAATGTAATGCAAATTAGACTATAAAAATGCTGAGATATCGAAAGCACAACATTTTTAGATGATTTAAAAAAATTAAGCAATTGTTTTTACAGGCTTTAATTATTAGAAAGAAGTATGGCATAACTCTTGATAGAACATGTAATAGAACATGTAATAGAACATTTGATAGAACAATTGATAGAACAAAAAGTAGAGATTAATAGTTGAGACTAGAGAAACAGAATAGATATTAACCATAACGAACTTTTATTTGATAAAGACTACAATAATGCATAAAAAACGTTTGAAAAAGAAGCCAGCCCCCCTGAAAACCCACGATAACCAAAATGCTGTCAAGCAATTTCGAAATCGATTAGATACCCTACACAATAAAGAAGTTAGTCGTTCTGAGGAGAGAGAAAGAGAGTCGGATAACTATCAGTCGGTCATAATAAAACGTACGGACGAGACTTTCCGTCACGCCGATGATATTTTGACCATGGCCATTCATGAAGGCAAAGAGCAATTAAATAGACCAAGACTATCTCTTTTCATGTCATCTGTAGCGGCAGGAATGATTATTGGATTTACGGTGTTGGCGGTCAGTGTAATGGCTACGATCCTTGGAGACCTAAAAGGCATAAATAGAGTTTGGATCGCAGCTGTTTACCCTCTGGGTTTTGTGCTTTGTGTATTGAGCCGGACACAACTCTTTACTGAGCATACTGCGACAGCAGTCTATCCCTTGTTAGATGGCAGAGCAAAAATATCAAGTGTGATCAAATTATGGCTGATAGTAATTGCAGGAAATATGGCTGGAGGACTCTTTATTTCTGGCTTACTGGTATTAACTGATGATGTAGTGTCGGCTCAGGAAGGTTATATACTAATTGCAGAAAAAGTGTTGGCTTATTCAAATATCACCCTTTTCCTAAGCGCCATCCTAGCGGGTTGGCTTATGGCCATAGGCGCTTGGACAATATTATCGACGCACTCAACTACTAGTCAAATGTTGTGTATTTACGTTGCCACTTTCATTATAGGTTTAGGGGGATTTCACCATTCTATAGCGGGATCAGTGGAGATATTCATAGGCTTATTTGTGTCAGATATGTTTAGTTTAACCTTGGCAGTTAAGACAATCGCGATAATGTTGGTAGGCAATACAGTGGGAGGCAGTATTTTTGTCGCGCTTTTAAACTATGGACATATTCGAGCATTACACAAGTAAAACCATATAAGATATTTATAAATATACATAATTACAATCTATTTAAAATGTCATAGAAATAAATGGTCATAAGTTGAGCAAAAATTTATACTCTATTTTGTATAATAAAAAAGGAATTATCAATGACTTGGGAAAAGACAAACGAATCACATTATGCAATGTACAAATTTATACGCAATCTACATTTTTCTTACGCTATGTCAAAAGGACAGGTAGCTTCATTTGACGATATTGGAAAATGGAAGAACGACTTCGTATTAGATTCAGTAGGCGCTCCAGAAGAGGCATTGAGATCTAGAGCGAAAGACGTCGTGTTTATGTTTAATCGCTATATATTCGATAAATGGCCTGTAAAATATCGAGGAGATGCAAATTTAGAGCTATCCATCGATAAATTATCAAATGGATTAGTACAACCCAACTCTACAGTAGCTTCACTTGGGTCTATTTTATCTGAATTGTACGAGTTCTCTGACGAACGATAAAATATTGTTCAATTTTCAATTCAATATAAATTAAGCGCCTCTCTGACTTTTTCTAAATGGTCGTCGCTTATCTCTGAAGATTTCCAGTATTCGGTGTGAGTAAACCCGTCTTTCACTTCTTTGTAATCAAGTTCAACTTCTTTAATGGGCGTGCAACTGTTGCACTGCGGAGCGGTAATAGTTGAATTACCGGCGTTCACATTGTCATAACTGAAGTTTGTACTTACGTTACCAGAGATAATGTCGCCTTTGATAAAAGTCTTATGCGGCATATGAATATTCGTCCATTTAACAGGAGCAAACACCGCACCATGATGAAGGTAGCGCCGTGTACCTACGGAATAATACCAATTATCTTGCTCAGGCATTGGAGGAGACGTCGGATATTCCCTATCGAGTTTTCGTTTATTAAACTGGTCTAAATCGTCAAATAGTAAGATATCAGCATATGTCAATGGGCTTCCAAGCGTCACAAAATCTGATATTAACCAATTATTAGATTTATCATTATTTCTTAACTCTTCAAACAAATCAGTTTGAAAGCTTCTATAGTCTTTTTGTTCAAAATCTTCTTTCCCACATTTCTTTGACAAAGATTGAAGTTGCTGAATCAAGGATAGTGCGTGTTTTGACAATGGAGTGGTATACTGGCGGTTACCTCTATTGTATTTAAATTTGTTGTGTCGAGCCCATAGGTGATTCAAAATATCGTAGGCAACAATGGATCCTAGACTATGTCCGACCAAGATAACTCTGTCATAGTCTCCACAGTTATGAATACGCTCGATTAAATCAATCCCACCTTTTCTAATTGACTGTCTGATCAGAATATTGGCTGGCTCTGCTCTTACGTACCTGGCAACATCGCCAAAGTATTTAGTGAAAAAACTCTTACAAGCATTAAGTAAAAATAAGACTGCGCCTTCTATCAATGTCACCAATGCCAGTAAGAATGACTGTTTTGCCCCTGTATAATGATCAGCGATATGATTTACCCCAAACCACCAAACACCTAACGAAGCCAATGCCAATGCAATAATTCCCCACAATATGAACCAAACAGGTTGTAATGTATCTGGATGGCGGTTGTATCTTGTCGGCCAACATAATAACAGCGTTTTGAACCAACCTATAAAATGCTCCCATTTCGTATTAACGGTGTGGTGAGCCCAATAATATTCGTAAAAATCGGTTCGCTGTTTAGTCTGTTCTCCAGAAGTTCGCTCTGGTCTATTTGTAGTGAGTCTTCTCTGCTCGAACGATTCACTTACTGAACTGGGTTTGTTCCAAAAATGCGGATCTTTAAGTGATGGGTCTTTTTTAAATACGTGATTGACGAATTCGCGTATCGTGTCCATAGGACGCTGCTCGCCCATACCATGTACAACAATCACTGCTTGTTTTAATTCTTTTTTTGCAGAGGTGCCTTTGTCATTGGCTTGAGTGGACTCTTCGTTAACGTCATCCGCTCTTGTTTTTTTTTCTGATTTACTCACCATAAATTAATCCATTACCGGTTGAATTTTCTCTCAGAAACGCGAGTACAGCAAAATTTAAATTAATAACCTCATTACACTATAAACCCTTATGAATTTGTGTCAATTAGGTCTTTGCACTTGGACGGTAGGTGCGCTCCATTATTAAATTTGGGTGATTTAAGATTCATCATACTTACGTAGTCATTCAATTTAGACTAGTGCACAGGTAAAAGCTTGAGATAGGCGCGAGAAACGGATCGGCTACCAATGAAGTGATAAAGTTAAGAACCGTATGAACTTTCCAAGCCAATAGAAGCTCTTAAGTTCAAAGACAAACCATCAATAAAGGATTAAAAATGAGTCGCTTAGTATTAACATTAGCTATTTTTTTTAGCATTTACTTCACTACAGCTTGCACAGCAATGTCGAGTCAGCCAGAACAATTAAAAGGCACTTGGGTGTTAGATAGATTAGATAATCAAGATTTAGAAGGTAATAGAATACCTTATATAGACTTTTTGGAAAATGACAAAATTGCTGGTTCTACTGGATGCAACCGTTTAGGCGGTAAAGCCATTCAGTCCAATGGTTCTATTGAATTTACAGGTTTAATATCGACAAAACGAGCCTGTGTAGAGCTGGACGTGATGAGACAAGAGCGCCGTATACTTAAAGCACTGGATTCGGTTGTTAAATTAAAACATGAGAAAAACTCAGTACACCTGATTAATGACCAAGATAAGGTAATTATGACGTTATCGAAAAAAACCTAGACATAAATTTATCTCTTGCATAAATGGCTATCGCGAGGATTCACTGGCAAAGCTGAGTTAATGATTTTCTTACCTACGCTGGCCTCTGCTATCTCCTTACCCGTCATGCTTGTGATGTTCGTAACCATTTATACATAATATAGCTGTCAATTAGACCTAACTGACCATGCTGGTATGCTTTTGGGATAGTGCCTATAATATTAAAGTCTAGCTTTTTCCAAAGCGTAATTGCATGTTCATTTGTAGAAACCACATTGTTAAATTGCATTGCGTCAAAACCGTGCTTAATGGCTATCTTCTGCGAATGCTCACACATAAGACGAGCAATCCCTCTGCCTCTAGCCGAGTTTGCAACCATATATCCGCAATTACATATATGACTGCTTGGACCCATTGAGTTCGGTTTAATATAATAAGTGCCCAAGACCATCTCATTCTCTTCGAACACAAAAGCTTTTAACACAGATACACACCAAACAGTAAACGCATCATCTAGCGTCATGTTAGGGTCAAGTGCGTAGGTTTCTTGAGCTTTAACGATCTCTGAAAAAGTTGGCCAAAATAATTCAAAATCTGACTTGGTGATTTCCCTAATCAAGAAGGTACTCCGAAAATAAACGTAATGTCTTTACGAGATCTTTCGTTGAATAAGTAATGCAACTAGACATTCGAAACTTCAATCAGGATCAATTTAAAATTATTTGCCAAATAATAATGCCACGCATACCCATTAAAACGCCTTTTCTTAAATTTACAAATTGAATGAATTCTTTACTACTTTTGCGCATAACTGTCAATTAACGGGCGAATATATAACGTGCATAATACCGAAGGCGGGTCGCATATTTGTCCCCTAGACCGAAGGCAGAGAATTGAATTGTTTGTTAGAACACTCGGCAATGATTTAACCTAATGTAAAGTCAAGTCTAGTGGTATTACACTTGCTCGCAATTGGTTCATATTGCCAGCCTTTCAAAGAATATATTGCTGCTCGTTCAAAAATAGTTGAGGGATAGGACTCGGTCACGCTTATATTAATAGGCTTACCATTCACGTCAATATCATATTCAAGTTTTACATATCCCTCTATGCCTTTTCTTGCTGCTTCTGCTGGATAGTTGGGTGGCCTAGTCGAAATTAAACCACTATTCATGGGTTTATTTATATTTTCTTCCACCGTCTTTGCATGGTCTGCACATCTAGAATCATATTTAACTAAATCGTAGTTCTCAGTACTCTTGCATCCAGAAATAATAAGACCTGTTAAAAGAAGCAGTAAGGGTGAGATGTATCTTTTCAAAATTACCTCCTGATTTAAAATTCTAGTGGTTTCTACCGCCTTAAAATAAGCGGTTTTTCGCCGCTCTTTGTAAAAATCCGTTTTCATCGTTTTGTTAACTTTTCTTCTCTTTTGTTATTAGCTTCTTTAGCGAAACTAAATAGAGTCTTTAAGTTCCAGCAGCATTGGTAAAGCCGTTTCATTACTATGCTCAATAATCGATTCCAATTTACCACCAGTGGCGTAAACATTCGATCCGATGAATACCATATCGCCTACTTCGGGCTTCCACTCAAAAAATCTAACTTCACCAGCAGATAAATTCAAATTTAATGTCGTATCTTCACCTATCTCTAAAGCAGATCTACAAAAGCATACTTTATTTGCTCCAGCTTCCACTTCGATTTTAATAAAGCCATTTTGTTTGAGACAGCCCACATATTCATCATTTACTTTTACGTCAGGACAGTTCAAAGAACTAACAAATGAGCTACCACGCATCAAGTAGACGACCGAATTTCCTTGTTGCGGTGTTTCTAATTGTTGAAATGAAACGCCTCTCGAACTACATCCAATTAACGATGCAACCATCATGATTACAAATAATACTTTTAACAACCTCATAAATCTCCTCTGACGCTAACACTTACGATAAGCAGTTTTCAAGCGCTCTTCGTGAAAATCCGTCTTAATCATTTTGTTAATTGCAGTCATTCCAATACCCTAGCTTGCGATAATAATGCATAATCGCAACAACATAAATTATTTTTCCGCCTACATTTTTATAAATAACAGAATACGGGAATCGACTTAAGATAAAGCGCCTGTGGTGTTGTCCCATTTTTGGCCAAGTTTGCGGTAAGGCTAGGATAGAATTAAATGCATCTTCTAACTCTTGTACGAACTCGTAACCGCGACCTTTTACTTATTCTTGGTACCAATCAAAGGACGATTTTATTTCTTCTGTGGTGTCAGGGTGAAATAGTAGCTCAGGCATATAGCTTAAAGTTTTTGCTTGTTTTGTCCTACGTTGTCGGGCTAACTTCACCGCTTTCCAATTCATTGCTTCGTTGTGCCTGCATATTCAAAGTGCATTTGCATTCAAGCGCATTTAGAAGAAATTTACGGTAAGCAGTTTTATTAAGTGAGATTGACAAACGTGTAACGGCACACACCTTTAGACACAGTTTTGCAACTGCATTGCTAAAACAAGGCTCAGACATAAGGACTGTTCAATAATTGCTTGGTCACACAGATTAAAAAACAACTGAAATATACACACATGTTCTAGGTGACTCCTTTGCAGGAACCAAAAGCCCGATAGACGTCAGGCATATATTATAGCGACGTGACGAACGTACAGAGTCTGATTAAATGCTCACTAGCGAACTTCTAGTTATATCTTTGATAGCATTTGCCCCAGTTAGCGTCATGGCCACTTGCATCTCTTTTTTGTATAAATCGAGTAAATGCTCTACCCCGTTTTGTCCATCAGCGGCCAATGCGTAAATATAGGAACGGCCTAGCATTGTGCAATCAGCGCCCAACGCCAACATCCGAACAACATCCAAACCATTTCTAATACCCGAGTCGACCAAAATTTTAATATCACCTTTTACTGCTTCTGCAATGATTGGCAGAGCTTTGGCTGACGACATTACTCCGTCTAATTGCCTGCCACCGTGATTTGAAACTACTATGCCATCCGCGCCAAAGCGAACCGCATCCTTTGCATCTTCCTTATCCAAAATGCCCTTAATAATGAGCGGC
Source organism: Glaciecola sp. (assembly GCA_965660815.1). GTDB lineage: Bacteria > Pseudomonadota > Gammaproteobacteria > Enterobacterales > Alteromonadaceae > Glaciecola. Next base: position 11,401 of record CBFIBG010000095.1, on the reverse strand, counting down.
CCGTCCCAAAAATCGCGTATCCATTCGAGATCTTTCCAAGAAATTGAAGGATCAAAATTATTACTTAACCAGCCTATATAATCTCCAAGTGCGGTTTTTTGCTTACGATACGCTGAAATATTTCCTAAGTCGTGAGGCTTTCCGAAAAGCCCAACATCAAATGCCCAAGAAGGATGCGTCATTGCTTGAATAACTCGTTTTACTTCAGCGAAAGAGCCACTCATGCCTGAATGCATATCGCGATATCTAGCACCCGGGATAGGCATATCAACGGTGAATACTAAGGTAGTGACCCCCGCAGCTTTTGCTCGTTGTAACACATTTTTCATAAAATCCCTGTCTTTCAACACATACAGTTGAAACCACATTGGGCGATTAATTGTGGGCGTTACTTCTTCAATTGGGCAGACAGATACGGTGGACATAGTAAAGGGAATGCCCTTGTTTGCAGCGGCTTTAGCAGCTTGTACTTCTCCTCTTCGAGCATACATCCCAGTAAGTCCTACAGGAGACAACACAATAGGTAAATCGAGTTTTTCGCCAAATAATTCATGTTCTAAATTTAAACTAGACATATTCTTTAGAACTTTTTGCTTCAGTGCTATGTCTTGCAAATCTTCCTCGTTTTTAGCAAGGGTTCTTTCGGTATATGAACCACCATCGATATAATGAAATAAAAAGGGAGGCAATTTAGACTGTGCGGCCTTGCGATAGTCTGTAGTAGCAGAGATGATCATGACAATGTATCCTCGATATATTAGTGTGTCAGTCTAATACTTTACATTAGATGAATAAATAATAATAATTCATTACATAATTTCCTAAAAAGGCTTAATATGCTTTATGCAAATGATTTAATTATATTTTCTCAAGTTGCACGATTGGGCAGTTTTAAGCAAGCTGCCGAACTCAATAATTTGACAAGCTCTGCTGTAAGCAAGCGAATTACTCAATTAGAACAACATCTAAATGCACAATTAATCTATCGTTCTACTCGAAAACTTGCCTTAACCGACTCTGGCAAGAGTTTACTGGACCATGCAAACAGCATTCATCAAATCACTCAAGAAGCCATCCAAGATATTGTCAATGACAACGATAATATTGTAGGTCATTTAAAAATGTCGGTACCCACTATATCAGGCGAGTTGTTGATAGCCGAAGCGATTGCGGAGTTTTGCGAATTGCATCATGGCATTACTATTGAATTATCTCTTAATAACAGGTTTGTTAATCCAATTGAAGATGAATACGATCTGATCGTTCGAACAGGTATGCTAGAAGACTCCAGTCTTATTGCACGTCATCTAATTGAGTCTGAATGGGTAATATGCGGTTCGCCTAGTTACTTTGAGAAGCATGGGAGGCCTAGAACTATTTATGAGCTAACCAACCATAATTGCCTCATTTATTCTTACCACTCTGATGGGCCATCAAATTGGTTATTCAATATCGACCAAAAGCCTGTCAGTCTGGAAATAAAAGGTTCAATTATTACTGATAACACCAGCGCTCTCCAAAAGGCAGCATTAGCGGATCATGGTATTATTCATGTACCGCGATGCTTGGTACATGAGAATATTGTATCTGGTAAGTTAGTGACTGTTTTTGATAACAACGTGGCGAAAAAATTGGGAGTGTATGCAATACATCCATTTACAAAGAAAACGCCTAAAAAAATATCTTTTTTGATTGAGCACTTACGACTGGCGTTTTTAAATAGAGCTGAATACTATCATACGTAAAAGACACCCAAGCCCACTGAAACTTTACTTTATGCACTTAGCTTTTCTCTTATCAATAATATTTGAGGTCTTGGGTTTTCCCCCTAAAAGCATAATAAGCTAACGCTGTGTAAGCTAGAATAATGGGGATCACAAATATAGCCCCATAGAAAATTATGCTCAGAGAATCTGGAGAGCTTGCAGCTTCTAAAATAGTCAACTTATTTGGCACAACGTAAGGAAAAAAGCTAACGGCTAATCCAGCAAAACAACATATAAAAATAATAATGGTAATAACAAATGGCAGCCAACTACCGGCATCGTTATCAAGAGGTAATCGCTTGAGAACATAATAGCCCATTAAAAACATAGCAAAGCAAATAAGTGGTATAAACGCATAGAAATACGCCATTGGCGCTTTAGTCCAAATAGCATAAGAATTAGCGTTAACCAAAGGGTTGATTGCGCACACAGATAAAATACCAAGCAAAGTGATGACGCCGGCTCGTTTACAATTCTTAATTGCTTTTTGCTGCAGTTCGCCGCTCGTTTTCATTACTAGCCATGCATTGCCGATTAATGAATACGCCGCAGTGACACAAGCCCCGCTAAACGTTCCGAAAACAACGCTAGTTAACGTATATTCAAGACCCAATACATAGATACCGAGCATAAAGCCTTGACTAAAAGCTGCGAGTATCGACCCAGTTTTGAACAAAGTGTCCCAACGCCGTTTATTTTCTGGTTTTACTTTTGCTCTAAAATCAAATGCCACTCCTCGTAGTATTAGACCAAAAAGCAAACATGTAGCAGGTAAATATAGCGCCCTTAGAATCTCGCTATGCGCAGTTGGAAAAGCAACAAGTAATAACCCAACGGCCAGAACCAACCAAGTTTCATTAGCATCCCAAAAAGGACCTATAGAAGCAATTGATTGGTCGCGGAATGATTCATTATGCAGAGGTAGCGTAATTCCGACCCCTAAATCGTAACCATCTAAGATTGCATATAAAAGAATTGCTAATGCAGTTAAGCCAGCAAAAATATAAGGCAAATTAGAAATTAACAATGACATTTTACGCCTCCTGAGAAATGCTGTTGACACAACGCTCGGGTAAACCTGGCAAGGTTAAGTCGTATTCTTCTACTTTGACGGCTTTTTTAGCGAGCAGAAAAACGGTTTTTACATATGCGATTAATAGCAAAGCATAGATACAAAGATAAGCAACCAAAGTAATTGCGACATTGGACCCAGCAATAGTCGTTACCGCTTCTGCAGTTTTAAGCACGCCATTAACTAAATATGGTTGTCTTCCAATTTCTGTCACATACCAACCGGCTAACGTAGCCACCCATCCCGAGAACGTCATTGCAATGAGCACTTTTAATTGGATATTGCTTAACCTATTACGTCTTTTCAAAGTAAAACTGCACCACCAGCTAATCAATATCATCACCAACCCCACCCCTACCATCACTCTAAAACTATAGAAAACAGGAGCAACAGGAGGGTGCTCACCCTCAAATTCATTAAGACCTTTAAGCTCACCCTCTAGATTATGTGTTAATATCAAACTAGCAAGTTTAGGAATTTCAATGGAGTATTTATTGTCTTTTGTCTCTTCGTCAGGAATGGCGAATAACACCAAGGGCGCTCCTTTTTCAGTTTCCCAAAGTCCCTCCATTGCAGCCACTTTAGCTGGTTGATTTTTAAGCGTGTTTAACCCGTGTAAATCACCAATAAAAGCTTGTGTTGGAGCCAATAGCGCTGCTGAGAAAAGTGCCGTTTTTAATGCCAGTCTTGGCGCTTTTTTATTGTCTTTTCGGTAAATTCTGTACGCCGACACCCCTGCGACTAGAAAACATACCGTTAAAGCTGAACTCATTAATGTGTGGGCAAAACGATAAGGAAATGAGTCGTTAAATATTATCGCTAGCCAATCTGTCGCATATGCCACACCATCTTTCATTTCGAATCCGCCCGGAGTATGCATCCAAGAATTAAGAACAATTATCCAGAACGCTGACATCGTCGTGCCAAAAGCGACTAAAAATGTTGCGCTAGTATGGGCCCAACCAGGCACCCTGTGAAAGCCAAATAACATAATTCCCAACAGTGTCGCCTCTAAGAAAAATGCTGTTAAAATTTCATAAGCCAAAAGCGGACCGGCAATATTTCCAATCGTCTCCATAAAGCCTGGCCAATTTGTCCCAAATTGGAATGACATGGTTATGCCACTGACTACCCCCAGAGCAAAGGTTAAAGCAAATATCTTTACCCAAAATCGGTAAGCTCTCATCCATACTGGGTGTTTTGATATGTCATATCGAAGTTTGAAATAGAACAATAACCAACCTAGCGCAATGGTTATGGTGGGAAACAAAATATGAAAACTTATATTCGCAGCAAACTGAATACGAGACAGAATAAGTACGTCCATTGGAATCACCTCTTAATGCAATAATCTAAAATCGAGGTAAGAAAACATAATTTCTCACTTCGGTTGTAGATTTGACAGTCTCATCTGCAGGTTAAAAGCGGTTAAGAAACAAACTTACCTTTTAATTCAATCACTTTCCCAACAGATGAGCCAAGCTTCATTAATGTCTTAATTTTTTCTGGGGATAAGGTTTGCAGACTTTGAGTCCAAACAATGATGTTTTCTAGCAGGTCGTGTATTTCACTGATCCTCTCTTGAGCAAATTTCTCTTGCTCGTTCGCGGGTGCCTCAAGCATCAAGTCTCTTAATAAACTTAAAGTCGGATCCATTTCCCTCTTTCTTCGCTCTTCAAATACCTTATTAGCCATGTCCCAAATAGTACCTTTTGTGTGATAGTAATCTTTCCTATCACCGGGTTTATGAATGGTCTGAACTAGTTGCCAACCGTTAAGCTCTTTCAAGCCCATACTTACGTTGCCTCTTGAAATTCCAAGCGCACTTGCTATCTCGTTCGCACTGACAGGATCTTCAACTATGACGAGCAATGCGTATATTTGTCCAACTGTTCTATTAAATCCCCATCGACTTCCCATCTCCCCGAAATGAAAAACAAAGTTTTGTATTTTAGTCGTCATTAATATTTTGTTTTGCTCGTCTTTTGTGCCTTTATCCATACTAGATACCTTTCAATTAATCGCTGAACAGCAATTTGCACTAACCTGTATAAACTTTCAGAATTTTCTGAAAGTATAAAAGCTTTTTGATATAGGTCAATAAAATCAAAGAAAATAAGTGGTGGGGGTGTAAAGCTGTTCGTCCGTCATTCAAAAATGAATGTTAAATTTCAGTAAATTGCACCTGTAAAAATTTCAATTTATTGCAAAATTTTTATCCAATCCCGAGATGCTCGAACAATTAAAAATAATTAATCTTTAAATTTCATGAGTTTATAGGTAGGCATAATTTTCGCTACTGTATTAGTGTCGTTACATCAATGAATTTACAACAAGAGGAAAACATTATGTTAGGTTGGGCAATCACTTTTTTTATTATCGCACTAATAGCGGCGGTATTTGGATTTACTGGAATAGCCGGAGCGGCTTCTGGTATAGCACAAATTTTATTCTTTGTATTTTTAGTGCTATTGGTAATTTCTCTGGTATCTGGTGCTTTGAGAGGCAAGAAGCCTCGGGCATAACACTGCAATAATCAAGAACCATTAAAACGGGACCCAAATAAGGGTCCCTTTTTTATTGGGGTCAAGAAGTTGTTAACTTGCTAGTTCTTTACATTCATGAATCAAAATATCTAGCTTATTAACGATTCAATTAATCCTTATGACAAATCTGTAATCTTTTCTTCTGGCATTACTTTTTTACATAAACGCGCGCAAAGTATCCATAATAGAAAACTTATCTTATTGTTAATATTGATTATTTTATAATTTATTTAAGGAATGGTGTTTGCAACTCTAATCTTTGAAAGCATAGGCCCCCAAGAAAATCATTGGTTAGTGGTGAGCCTACAGCAACATTAATATCATTTTAACGGTAGCAGGAGAAGCTCTATGAGTAATCAAAGTGCAAATACAACGACTAAGACGGCCTCTAATGGACAATCAGGAGCCAATCATCCATTTACAGAGTCAATGTCGAATTCTTTACATGATTCCATTGATCGGTTGGCAAATACTGTTGCCAGAGCAGAAGAGAGCGTCCGTGACGGAGTTGACGAAGGCGCTGAGAATTTATCTGCTCGTCAAAAGCAAATAGAGAGTAAATGGAATCAATCGACAGTGAAAAAATTTGCAGCTGAAAATCCAGTCGCGACAGCAGGAATGGCTTTTGCCGCAGGCGCTTTACTTAGCAGTTTATTGAGAAAAAGTTAGCCATGTTTGAGGTAGATCAAAGCCACCAGTCCGATAAAGTAACTGGTGGTTCATCCATTAAGAGTGAGAAGCCAAGTGTGACAAATGAATGCGTTGAGGAGGCTCCTACAAAAGAGCAAACTTTACCTAATGATGATTTAGCGACACTTATTAAGGCGGTAGACGAATCAATCAACTTGATTGCACTTAAAGGACAGAAAACCGTTTCGATATTTAATTTAGCATTAGCGGAGATTAAGTTGAGTATTCATGCAGGCATACACAGTGCTTTCGTGATAGCTGCGATTGCGGCTTTGGCTTGCTTCACTTGGGTTTTGATAAACGTAACAGCAATTGTGTTCGCTACGGAGCATTATAATTCAATCTATTACGGGTTAGCGCTTTCACTAGGGTTTCACCTGATGGGTTTAATTTTTTGTATTTTTAAGCTTCACCAATTAAGACAGCTCATTGGTCTTTCTCGAATTCGGAAAATTTTGGAGTAGGAGTAAGCGATGCAAAGCATGAGTACATTGAAATCAAAAGCTGATGCTCTCTATTCACAGAGTCGAGAAATGAATCAACAAGAAACAGTTTTGGCAAGATCAGCTGGACAGAAGTGGACCAAATTTACGAGTTCTGGGACTGGCATAGTCGTTTTTTTTATTGCTGGAATATTGAAAGATAGATTATTGGACGAGCCCAAGCAGTATGCAAAAGCAAAATCAAATCGTCTGGTTAGAATGACGATCGTAAATTGGATTAAGGGGGTTTTATCAACTTGATTAAGTCAGCGGGACTAAATTAGATTTCAACCGCAACAATACTGTGTGTAAATACCGCTAACTCACCCTCATAAACACTCATAGGTTTACTAGAAAACCTATGAAAGACAACCTTTATATAAAGGAGAAAAATATGAACAACTTATCGAATAATGAATTACATAAAAAGGTATTTGAGCTGATCAAGACCGCTCCTACTATCATGATTGGGTTAAATCGTGATGCAGAGCACAGCGAGCCAATGCACGCGATGACTCAAGACACAAACATCCAAAACATTTGGCTTTTTACGGACAAGAATAATCGCATTGCCACAGGAGGCAAAGCCACATCTCAATATGTTAACAGTGAAGAAAATATCTTTGCCAGCATCATAGGTCAATTGCATGAGGAAACTAACGAGGGGTTAATCAAAGAAATTGCAACGCCTGTCATTGACTCATTTTTTGATGACGGAATTTTAGATAAAAATCTAAAAGTGTTGCGTTTAGACATCGACTCCATCGAAATTTGGACTCAAAGTGTGGACATGAAAACCCAATTTAAACTATTCATGGGAATGGAAATTGACCCGAGAGAATTGGGCAGCCACGGTTTGATTAATCTGCATTAACTCACGAATTTATAATGCTAGAAAATTGATTTAAAAAAGGAGAATACTATGAAAAGCATGATCAAAAAATTAACCCTTGCCTCACTTACTATAATGTTTGTTGTTGTGCTTGGCGCATGCGAGGAAGGCCCAGCAGAAGAAGCTGGAGAAGAAATAGATGATACCGTACAAGAAGTCGGAAATGCTGTTGAGGATGCTTGCGAAAACGTAAAAGATGCAGCAGAAACTAAAGACCAAGACTGTTAATGTAAGGTCCAATTACTTGGACTGTAAACCTGAAAATTAACACAAGGTAATTAACCGACTTGGACAAAAAGATGGAATTCGACGCGATTAATAATTTTGGAGCATTAATCCACAATAAAGTCGAAACTTGGCTTGAAATGATGATTAAGCATCTGCCTAATTTTGTGGTGGCTGTCTTAATTGTTTTATTGTTTATGATCCTTTCTAGGATAGTATCTAGACTGGCTTCAAACGTCTTTAATCGGATATTTGAATCACAACAAATTGCGAACCTGCTTACCGCAATTTTGCGCGTTATCACTTTGATAATTGGTTTTTTTATCGCGCTCGAATTCTTGGGCTTGACCGGCACTGTAACATCGCTTCTAGCAGGCGCAGGCATTATTGGTTTAGCCATCGGATTTGCCTTTCAAGATATGACCGAAAATCTCATTGCAGGCATTGCGATGGGGATTAGAAAGCCCTTTCAAATTGGTGACGTGATTGAAGCGGAGGGGGTATTTGGAAAGGTAAAGTCGATCAATTTGAGGAATACCTTAATCGAGACGTTTTATGGGCAATTAGAAATTGTTCCTAATAAAATCTTATACAGGAATATTGTCACCAATTATTCAATCAAGGGAGAACGAAAAATTCAGATAGAGGTGGGTATTTCTTACGCTGACGACATTGAAAAAGCGCAGTCAGTTTTAGAATCAGCGCTCAAAGAAGAGGACTATGTGTCGCAAAAAGAAGAAATAAATATTTTTGCTGAAGGGTTTGGTGACAGCAGTGTTAATTTGCTAGTTTGGTTTTGGATCCAGTACCCTGGAGAACCTGGTTTTATGCAAGCTAGAAGCGACGCGGTAAACCTTGTACATAAAACGCTTTCAGAAAATGATATTTTGATTCCTTTCCCAATTCGTACCCTCGATTTTGGAGCAAAAGGCGGCAAGACACTCTCTTCTCAAATTGAGCAATTTAAAACTTGAAAAGCTTAAGGCTGCAATATTGACTCTTTTAACTCAAAGTTATTTTTAAAAGGAGTAACATAATGACAAAACATATCAAATTAATCAGTTCTATCATCACTTGTTTACTAATGATGAATATCGCGCCTAGTGTTGGGGCAAGCGAAAATACTAGCAACAACGATATCGTAGTAGATGAAAATACGCCAGATGCTGTCCTATTGAAAGGTAAAGAATTAGAAAACTTTGCTGCCGTGAAAAAACCATCTGAAAGATTACGAGTCGACATGGACAATGTTGATCCGACTGTAGAGGTTCTGCCTGTTGGTCCCAAGAAAGTAATGTTGAAAGTTATGGACGCTAACAACACAGAGGTTAATCAAATTACATCTACCTATCGCAAAATTTCAAATGCCTCTGAAATAGAAATTATCAGACAAAAAGAAACCAAAAAAGTAGATAAACAATAATTAGCATCAATCTGTGTTAATAAACAATAGGCATTTGGTGTTGATGGTATATACCGTCAGCCCGTGCCTGTTTTAAAAGACATTCATCATAGGTCATATAAAAATTCAAACCTATTTTAGCGAGTTATTTGAATCACTAAACGTTGTTTCATTTAATAGGCACTGTCGGATTAGTACTATGTTCCAACCCTTAAACAATGCATTAAAAACACCCGGATTCCCTAATACCTAGATTTTTAGAGTAAAGGCTCTACAAGTAATTGGAATGATCTCGTTTTAATTACATATTGAATACAACTATCATACATAGCGTCAGCATCATAAACTCCAAAGTTTCTCTCAAATAAATCTCTATCCATCAATGAAGACCCGACACGTTTTTTTATTTTGACACTGCTAGGTACTTAGGCTGAAGCGAAAGAATGGATTTATGCTTGCGGACTACTATACTTAACAAACGTCGAATTATATACTTTGGTATAATCCGAAAACATTAAAGCGATACAATAATAAAATTGATGCGGACAGTGATCTAAGATCTTGGCCCCAACAAAATAAAAACAGCAGCTATTACTAAGGAAAGACGCTTGAAAAACATTCTTTTAATAGATGACGACATCGAATTTACGAATGTCGCAAAACATATTATAGAGTATCTTGGACATATAGTATCCATTGCGAACTCGGTAGAAGAGGCTAAGCAATGGTTAGATAACAACCAATACGATCATATTTTTATAGACTTCATGTTGCCAGATGGCAACGGTTTACTGGTATACGAACATTTGGAACAGCAAGGCCGTAAGCCAAATTGCACATTCATTACAGGAAATCCAAAAATCAAGAGCGCAATAAGTCACATTGCCGGGCCATCAGTAAATTACTTGATGAAACCGATAGAACGAGAAGACATTGAAGCCGCGCTTAATCCAAGGGCTAAAGCAAAGGCTCACCGTCCAGAAGTCAAACAAAAGCGAACATCAAGCAATACCCACTATGACTGCTTAATTGGCGAATCTAAAGTCATGCTAGATCTATACACCCTTATTGAACGGGTGGCTAAAAGCAGTGCCAATGTGATGATACTTGGAGAAAGTGGCGTAGGAAAAGAACTAGTCGCTCAAGCGATTCACAACGCAAGTCATTGCCAAGGTGATCTTATTGCGACTAACTGTGGAGGTTTTTCTAAAGAACTAATAAGCAGTGAACTATTCGGACACGAAAAAGGCGCTTTTACCGGCGCTGTAAATACCAAACAAGGTGTGTTTGAACGGGCTAATATGGGTACGTTATTTCTTGATGAAGTAACGGAGATGCCTTTGGAAATGCAACCTAATTTATTACGGGTGTTAGAAACTAAAAAAGTAATAAAAGTAGGCGGAACAAAAGAAATACCTATCAATTGCAGAGTAATAAGCGCAACTAATAAAACTGTTGAAGATATTGCCTTGACCAATGTTTTAAGAGAAGACATCTATTTTAGATTAGCAGTATTTCCCATTTCTATTCCTCCCCTACGGCAGCGTAAAGAAGACATCAATCTATTGGCGACTAGCTTCATTACTGAATTAAATGAAGAGCATGGTGAACAATACTCATTAACTAAAGAGCAAATCGAGCGTCTCAATGATTACGACTGGCCAGGAAATGTCAGAGAATTAAGGCACACTATTCATCGCGCGTTTATTATGAGCAAGCCTAACGACAGTCATATAATTTTGCCGAATGATTTCAGCTCTCCGTTCTCACAAGTAAAAACGCAACACAATGGCGCAGGTCTAAAAGCGGGCAAAACCATTGAAGAAGTAGAAAAGGCGCTAATTTACGCCACATTAGAAGAAGTAAATGGGAATAAAACACTGGCCTCAGACATGCTTGGAATAAGCACCAAGACGTTGTACAACCGACTTCATGCCTATGGTGAAAGCCCGTGAAAGACTTAGACAAAAAGCTGCATGATATTAGAAAGCCGCTCAATACAATCACAATGCAAGCAGAACTCATAAAAATGATTGAAGAGTCCAAAGAGACAGACCAAAACATAATTGATGCGGCTACCAAAATTGTACAAAATGCAAAAGATTGCAGCGCACAACTTAACGATGTATTCGAATCCGCTCAACAGCTAACAAAGCCTCAGAGCAATGACATTGAATAACAAACCGTCGCATTCAGGTAAATTGAAAAAAAGCCAAACATTAACATGGCTTGTCATCTCTGTGTTATTTTTAGTCCTCATTTTCGTTAATTTTTATTTAAGCAGAAGTGCTATCAAGGATCTTGTTTCGCTGCAAACCCAGATACG
>CBFIBG010000094.1:0-29156 GCA_965660815.1 Glaciecola sp. | reverse complement strand
GCTAGTTTTAGCTTGTGTCCCAAAAGTTGCACTCATGTTTATGACTTCGCACCTAATATCATTGGCATCAAGTAAGTCCCATACAAATGGAGCCCCTATATGATGTCGAGTAATTGGGCCAACATTCAGTCCGTCTACTCTATCGTTTTGCGACCAATAATATTTTGACTAGGTGTATTGTAAGGTTCCAAACCAATGATTATTCTTCATTTGGTAACAATTGAATGGCTTCCCATTTGAGAGTCATTTTGCCCTGGCTCCAGTGTATTTGCCTCAAGGCAATTGACATTCAATTATATTGCTATATTGTACTTACGCTCATCGCGTTTATCGGTAGTTTCTTTGCAAAATCACATACCTATAGCAACAACAGCCTTAAGATTAGTTATTACATAGAAGGTCAAACGCGTGTCGATTAAACAAGCTAAAATTAGTTATCTTAAATATTTTGGTGGTGGCCATAAAGCGACTCTCAAATATATTGCCGTGTTTGCATGTATTGTAGCCACGTTGATTAGTCACGCCTTCTCGCAAACAACAGGGCAGTCACTAGATGTATGTGTCGACCCAGATTGGATGCCTTTTGAAGCAATGATTAACAATCAACATACGGGAATTGCTAGCGACTATTTGGCTTTATTTGATGAACTCACCTCTTATTCATTCAACATTAAAACAAGTGACACATGGCAAGAAAGCATTGAGAAGTTAAAGCAAGGAAAATGTGATCTCACGCTTCTATTAAATAGGTCATTTGAACGAGAGAAATTCCTTTCTTTTTCTATGCCGTATTTCTTCGGCCCAAACGTGCTAGTCAGTAAAGCTGATGTTCCCTTTATGCAGGATGTTAATGCAGTAGGTGATATGAGCTTAGGGATCGTTTCCGGCTATCGCCTTTTAGAGGAAATTCCAAAGTATTATCCAAACGTAAACATAAAGGTTGTGGAGTCAGAAGAGGCAGGATTGATAGCGGTCGATGAAGGCCGCCTTGATGTTTTTGTCGGGTCGCTGTATTCCATTAATTTAAGTATGGAGCGGTTGAATTTAAGCTCACTTCGTATAAATGGCTGGGTTTCTATCCAAGACAAACTCCGTATTGGATTTACGAAAGACAATGAAAATCTGGTGCCTGTATTTAATCAGGCAATAGATAAAATTACTGCCGCACAGCATAATGACATTTTGACTAAGTGGAGTAATGTAAAAGTTGTTCAAAACACGAATTATACCCTGTTCTACATAATTTTCGGCTTAGGCGCGGCTATTTTCATTGTGTTTTTGTGGAGGCACATGCTTTCGCTAAAAGTATTAATGGCATTGAGTAGCAAAAATGCTGAATTGGACAAAATAAGGCAAGCGTTAGAAAAGGCAAATAAAGATTTAGAATATTTATCTTTTCACGACAATCTAACAACTCTTTATAACCGTCATTATTTTTTAACTAATTTACAAAGTCATATGGCTCAAGCGCACAGACAAAAAGGCGCCTCCGCACTGCTTATGATCGACTTGGATCATTTTAAAAAGATTAACGATGAATGCGGACATGGTATCGGTGATAAAATTCTAAAACAATTTGCTGAAGTAATATTAGCATCGCTTAGAGCGGGTGATGTAGTCGCTAGATGGGGAGGGGAAGAATTTATTATACTTCTGCCAGAATCAAATAAAGATGACTCAATAAGCTTTGCCAAGCGTTTGACTATTAGGTTGGCAGAATACAATTTTGAGCAAGGGATTAATGTCACTATGAGTATTGGAGTGGGTCAATTGAAGTCAAGTGATGATATTGATTCTTGGATTGAACGAGCTGACGACGCCTTATACAAAGCAAAAGAAAATGGGCGTAATCGAATTGAAGTAATAGATTAGCTAAAACGTGTGGTACCGCTTTGATATCAATTTTTTCCAAAATTGGCTTCATATAATATTAAGATAATTTTTTTGCTTACTACAAAAGAGCGGATAATCCTCGAATAACGACATACACTGCACAAAAAAGTGAAACGAATAAAATTGCTTTGCTGACAACCTCTTGTTTTTGAAATAGCTTCACTTTTTGTGAAAGAGCGTAACCTATCAGCATTCCGGGGGCGCTAATCGTGGCAAGATAGAACTCTTGTCGACCTAAAGCATTAATTATTATAAGTGTTATGATAGCGATGATACTTGATGTTAAGAAGAAGAAAGCTAGGTTAGCCCTTATAATACTGGGTTCGCTTTCTTTCATTAACAGACCCATTGGTGGGCCGCCAATTGCAGTTATTGTACCCATCAATCCAGATAAATAGCCGGCCGTAATAGACGCGACTTTTCCAGTAAAGTGGTAATTGTGAAATGATATGCCAACTAAAAATAGTAATAAAACACCAAAAATGATATCAAATTGAGCTTTTGACACCAAACTGACTATCCAACCAGCACACAGGATCCCCAAGATACTCCCTAAAATTGGCCATTTAATAAAGTGAACATTCACATCGTGACGACCTCGAAATAACATGATGGTCGCTAAAATAATAGATAGCAGAATCATCGGACCGGGCACCATTTGTGGTACGAAAACCGCAAAAATAGACGCACAGAATATTCCAATTCCAAAACCCACAATACCTTGAATATATGCACCTACAAATAATAGTGCATTTATCAGCAAGACAATTTCTAATGACATTTTTGTTGAGGAGTTTATAAAATGTTAACAGCAGTATGAAGTAATTGCTGTAAAGACTGCAAGCTTTGCACTACTTTTATTGGCCAAAAATACAATATTAATAAATGATTAAGCGCGACCGACCTGCTGCTCTAACTTGCTTAATTAAATTATTAAATGCAATTGGGTCATCGGCTTGATTAAAGTTATGCCTTTACGAGTCGCTAACTCCAATATACTATATATTTCAAACACATTCAGTATATTCAACAGGCCGCAAGCTGCATTGGCTTTCCGCGGTTTTTCATCTGTCACTCATTCAAAACTTGCGGAGTTATTATGGAACACAAAAACGTCAGCTCTCGTTCGACCTCCGATAAAGCCCTTCGATTAAATTTAGACGATAAGAAATACGGCACTATTGTTGAAATTGGGGCTGGGCAAGAAGTCGCAAGACAGTTTTTTATGGCGGGCGCGGCAGCGGGGACTATCGCAAAGACTATGTCGGCTTACGATATGAAGTTCTCCGATGCTATTTACGGGGTACAAGATGATGGCAGATATGTGAGCAAATCTAGGCTAAAAGCCATGATGGAGCAAGAGTTTAACCTCGTTTTAGAAAGGGTCAGTGAGGCTAGGTCAAAAACTTCGAGATACTTCGCTTATGCCGCAACGGTTGCTGCTAAAAGTTACAATAAAGACAATGAATGTCACGCTTGGTGCGGTGTTTGCATTCAAATGTATCCAGGAGCTGAGCCGTCGAATATAAAAGTGCACGTAAGAATGCGAGATGATAACGCAGAGGCACAGCAACAAGCGTTGGGTGTGTTAGGAGTCAATTTAATTTACGCAGCTTATTATTATTTTGAAAATCCTAAAATGATGATTGACTCACTTACCGACAGTATTAAACCGGGTCGAATAGAAATAGACTCGATAGAGTTTAAAGGGCCATACTTTGAAGACCTAGACAATCGAGCTATCAATTTGCATTTGATAAGAAGTTGGAAAACTAGGGTAATCATGTTCAATGCAGACGGTTCCATTGGCGTTCCTGCGGAAATGCTTTACAAGAAAAATGTACTGACGATTCGAGGATCTTTTCGACCTGTTACCAAACTCAATGTGGATATGATTGAGCAAGGTAAAAAATCGTTCTTTGAGCAAGATGGGGTGACTCCTGAAAATACGATAGCCATCGCTGAAATTACACTCAACGATTTACGGGGATTCGACAATCAAGTGCCCGAAGAAGATCTTGTGCAGCGTGTTGATTTGCTAAATCAGCTTGGTTACAACGTGATGATATCTGACTACACTCGATACTTTTCGTTGCGCGCCTATTTTAGGCAATATACACATATGCAAATCGGCATTGTTGTGGGCATGATTAACATTAAACAAATTTTCGACGAAACCTCATATAGAGGCGTTGAAGGAGGTATTTTAGAGGGGTTTGGTAAATTATTTCCAGACAATACTAAAATGTTTGTTTATCCGGAGCTTAACTCAAGCGGTGATCTAAAAGAATTTGAGGATTTGAAAGTGCCTGAGCATTTACGGTTTTTATATCGACACCTACTGGAAAATGGATTTCTATCGGGTATCGATTGCAGTGATAAGCAACTGTTTAAGATATACTCAAGAGACGTATTAAAACAGCTTAAAACTGGACGCGGTGATTGGGAAGATAGTGTGCCTGAAAAGGTTTCGTCGACAATAATAAACAAAGGCTTTTTTGGCTTTAAATTACCCAGACGCTAGTTCTGTAAGACAAACAAGTTTATGAGTTAGTATTTGATTACGCTTTAGTTTTTGACATGATTAAGTGCTTATTTGAATGAGTGACTGTCATCACAAAATTATTCTGTCTCTTTTCCTTAGACGATAATTCGATGTCTTGAGGTAGAAACGCTTCATTGCCTTTGAAAAATTTTTGCGCGGCGACTGAGTGGCGAATTCTTTGAGCAATAGCCTTTTCATCCACGTGAATATTCTCTAATAATGCTTGAATGTACTCAGCACAGGCAAGATCTTCGTCAGAACTAGGATGTGAGGCGATTAGGCTGACCGTGTTTGGCCGGTATTTCTCTAAATATTGAGCGGTGACAAGAGCGTTTGAAAACCCGGTCACGAGGGTGTGGTTTGGATTAAAATTATTCACTACCGCTTTAACACCGTTTGTCGTTCGTTGCACTAATGTTTTGCGTTTTAAATCAACGTCTGACTTCAACATGCGCCAAGGTGAGTTGTCAAAATCGAAACCCGAAATGGGAAGCGCGTCGACCTCACCCATTAATATTAGATTCGAGTTTCTCTCTTTGAGTTCAAAAGCATCTTTAGTCTCTTTTACCATGATAATTTCTGCTACGCCTTTGCTAAACGCCACTTCGCTAGTGGTAAATGCTCTAATCACGTCAATCACAATCGTGACATCAGTATCTAAGACCGAGAAGTTATCACTTCCTTGATAAATGTTGATGTTCAAAATGCAAAACCTCCTCTCCTTGCAAAACTTTAAAAACAGCCACGGCCCACTTAACATAGAGTCTAGAAATAGCTTATCAATATGGCAGTGACTGTTTGCGCATCTAGTAGTTAGTGTTGCTCATGAACTGACGCTAAGAAGTTGGCAAGTCATCTAGACTTTTAACAATAACAGCAGGTAGATCTGACAACGCGCTTAAAGCAACTTGATGAACTGCTTCTGCCCCTAATGCCTCGCCACCTGTGGTTGAAGGTAACGAACGACTGGCGGTAGCAGACGCAATCACAGTTGGCTGATAGCCCAAAGTAAATGCTCTTCGTGCCGTAGAATTAACACACATATGGGTCATAAATCCTATCAGTATTAGGTTGCTTACGCCTGCTTTTTTAAGCAAATCGTCTAACTCTGTTTGCGCAAATGAGTCCGGATAATTTTTAGTAATGACCGGTTCACCGTCAATAGGTTTTACCAAATCTGCTATTTGTCCATTTTCTGCTGAAACGTCATATGGACTTCCTGGCCCAGCATCATGGCGAATATGATATATCGGTCTGCCAGCTTTTCTAAAAGCGTCTAATGTTCTGCGGCATTCTTCCAGAGCACTCTCTACGCCCTCGAGTTTCATCACCCCGTCAACATAAGTATTTTGGGCATCTATAATAACTAGAGCCGAATCTTCTATAGAACTGGGATCATTGGTTAATCCTGCAATGTTTCGGATAGTTTGTGGTTGGGTCATGTTCCTTCCTTTATGTAGTGTTTTGTCTAAGCATTGTTGCTACTTTGTCACATAAAAGAGAGGACAAGCAAGATATTTTTTATGCGCCTCTTTGCTAAGAGACAGCAAAGGCAATTTACGGTTTTATTCAAAAACTTGGTCGAAATCGCCTATGCATGTGCGATTCGGCGATATCTATAATAGAATTTATTTATTCAAGACTATTGATCGCTGATTTCGTGGTGATCATGTTTAGACAGTTTCAATGCCTCAACTTCTAATCGTTTTATCTCCTTTTTTTGATATAAGAAAATCAACAGCATTAAACAACTGCCGACCATTATTGCGCAAATGCTTAAAAACCCCCAAATACCCATATTATTCTCCAAACGTAATTAAAGACACTGTACTCTGCGATATCGCAATCAAACTCGAGAGACATTTTCTAATAAGTGCCAGTAAAAACTAAAAGGTGACAATAATATAAAAAAATTATGTTTAATTTATTCTCTGGGGGTTGCTAATAGCACATTTTAGTCAACTAAAAATGTGTAAAAACATATATTTAAATGAGGTACCCGAATCGTCACTACTTAATAATGAATAAATTAAAATGGCATAAGTAGTGCGCTCTAACCTTAGAGCTTATGGGTAGGTGTCTAGGTAAGATTAAGCGACAACTGCCCTTTAATACAACAAAAGTTGTGTCAAAGGACAGTGTGTTTAATCAAATATCACGAATTGATGCTGTATTAAAGTAGTGTAGTCGTCATCGATATATCAGCGTTCATTAGTTTTGAAATAGGGCAGTTAATCTTGGTTTGCTCGCATATTTCTTCAAATTCTTTCTTTGATATGTCCGGAATTTTTGCTTTAACGGTCAGTTGAATATGGCTTATTTCAAAGCCACCTTCAACCTCATCTAAGCTTACGACAGCGTCTGTTTGGATGTTCTGGGCTTCGAACTCAGCTTCTGTTAAACCCAAAGACAGTGCCATACTAAAACATCCACTGTGGGCCGCGGCAATTAGTTCTTCAGGATTGCTTCCTGATTTTCCTTCAAATCGAGTATTAAAACCAAATGGCTGTTTGTTCAATGCGCCACTTTCGGTACTAATTTCGCCTTTACCTGATTTAATGTCGCCCGACCAAGTCGAATATGCTGATTTTTTGATTGTCATTGAGTTTTTCCTCACTTGAAAAATTGTTTTAAAGTGCCTTCTCAAAGAAGGCATTAAAAAGCCTAAATATCTGTAAAGTTTTCTTGTATTTTGAAACTCTTTCAAAGTCTCAACGTGATATTCAAGCATTTCGATGTATTTGACTATCCACTAGCAACATCAACACCATGACCGAAGATAATTTGGTTACCAACTTGATAAAGTAAGTGTCTACAAAATGTGAGCACATATTTCACACTACGTAATTTTTTTCCCATTTCTTGCGATTAAACAACGCTTTGACGTTCTAGAAAATGACTTTATATCAATGGTTTATTGTATTTAAAAGACAAATGATTTTGTGGATCGGGTTTTGCTGTCCATCAGAACCAAGCACTTATTTTGCAAAGAAGGGGAAAAGGTAATGAGCACTTCTACAACCATTAATCCGTACACTGAAAAAAGCATCTGTGAATACACATTATTAACCACTGAAGAAACAAGTGAAGCAGTTAACAGGGCCCACAAAACCTATCAAACGTGGAAGCTAAAAACCATTGAACAAAGATGTGAACCTGCCATGAAATTTGCTTCTCTTTTAAGGGATAATAGTAAAAGCCTTGCAAAGTTAATGACCGATGAGATGGGAAAACCTTTAGAGCAAGGTCTTCAAGAAATAGAGCTATGTGCGACAATTTGTGAATACACATGCGATACAGCCAGCAAAGAGCTAGCCACCGAAGAGCGTGAATTTGAAAACGGTAGAGCGCTTGTCGCCTATCAACCTATCGGTGTCATACTGGGTATTCAGCCTTGGAACTTCCCTTTGTATCAGGTGATCAGATACAGCATTACAAATTTGGTAGCAGGTAATACTACTGTGTTGAAGCATGCCGCAAATGTATTTGGTATGGCTGAAAGAATTCAGAGCTTGTATGAAGAAGCAGGTTTCCCTAAGTACGCTTACCAATCACTGATGATTGATGGCGACGCAGCAAGTGAACTTATCTCACATGAATTTGTTCGTGGAGTAACTTTTACCGGAAGCGATGTGGTAGGCAAAAAAGTTGGGGAGCAAGCTGCAAGCTTGAGCAAAAAGACTGTTTTAGAACTAGGCAGTAACGATGCCTTTCTGGTACTAGACGATGCTGACATTGAGGTTGCGGTAAAAGCATGTGTAACAGGCAGAGTGATCAACAACGGAGAGACATGTGTGTCAGCTAAACGATTTATTGTGACGGAGAAAAACTACGACGCGTTTAAAAAAGCGTTTACTGAGGCGATGAGCAACCTTAAGGTGGGCGACCCGAATAATACAGATATGGATTTAGGGCCGATGGCTCGAAAAGACTTACGAGATGAACTACACGAACAAGTTCAAGAGTCTATTGAAAAAGGGGCCAAAGTAGTATGTGGCTGTGAAGTTCCTCAGAAGCAAGGCTATTTTTACCCGCCATCGATTTTAGAAAATGTGACACCAGGCATGCCTGCTTATGATGATGAGTTATTCGGTCCGGTAGCGTCTTTGATAAAGGCAAAGGATGATAACGATGCGATTAGAATTGCCAACGACTCGCGCTATGGTTTGGGTGGCGGTATATTCTCAACCGATGAAAATAAAGCGATTGATTTAGCGATTAAGCATTTTGACACTGGCATGGTCAATATCAATGGCTATGCGCTAGCTCAGCCCAATCTGCCTTTTGGGGGCGTTAAAAGTAGCGGATATGGTAGAGAGCATGGTGGGTTTGGTTTGAAAGAGTTTGTTAACACAAAAACTGTGATGATTGCAGAAAGTGAATAACACGCATAAACACCTCAATACTAATGGCGCATTTTCCACTTGAATGCGCCATCTTCCAAGAGTTGCTCACAATAACTTACTTAAGTATACAAAAGTATAGAATACGTCAAAAAGCATAAAAATTGACCAGTTTTTCGACGTTTCAACTCAACATACCGCATTCCTAGTCGATAGGTAAATTATCGCCAGGTTATATTTTCTTGCATTCAATTAACTAAAAGCGAATTTCCCCTTTCAAATTTTCCATATTCAAATGAAGGAGCATTTCTGTGGCTTTTTACAAAGACATTAAGATCCCAGACAGATTAAACGGGTTTATGCAACACATGCCGGTGGTAGGCAGTACGCGTGAACAACTTATTAATCTCGGGCAACATTGGGACTTGCTTACTATATTGGGGCAAATGAGTCGAACCGGCACAGATATGACTAAAACTAGGGAAGGATTTAAAGAATTGACCGCTAAATTATTAGTCAGTTTGGGGGAAGAATCTCTTAACAAAACGATTCAGGATATGACTTCAAAAGCGCAAGTTGCGGTGGATATCGTAATTCGTAATTTATTTGAACGCACCGCTGATATCGGCTTTCTGTCGACAGACCAAGATATACGAGACTACTTGCTTGAAGCTTTGCAACGACAACCATCAGATCATCAAAAAAACCAACTTATAAACAGATTTAAAGAGTATGTCGCTAAATATTCTGTTTATAACAATATTATTTTGCTAGACACCCAAGGGAATGTAATTGCGCAATTGGATCAATCCAGTGAAGTTGAATATTCGAACGACCCCGTGATAACTAATGCACTTACAACAAAGCAAGATTTTTATGAGTTCTACGGAAAATCTGATTTAGCTCCCGGTGAAGATAATTCTCTAATTTATGCGTACAGAGTAACTGAAACCAATCTGAGTTCGTCTAAAGCACTTGGCGTGCTATGTCTTTGTTTTAGATTCGACAACGAATTGGAGGGGGTATTTTCTAACTTAGTTGACGAAAGCGACTGGTCTGTTGTCTTACTGCTGGATAAATCGAACAGGGCTATCGCAAGCAGCGATGAACACCATATTCCATTGGGCTGTCGAATAAACGTCAATTGTAATGTTGAGTTTCAGGTGGTCAAGTTCGCAGGACGTGCATACTTAGCTAAGCGTTGCGAAACTCAAGGGTATCAAGGATTTTATGGGTTAGGTTGGTCTGGTCTTGTAATGCTCCCTATTGAATACGCATTCGAAAGCAATAAAAGCAAAGCGCTTGAAGATGTGAGTCAAGCTTATTTAGATGACGTAATGAAACAATCTCAATTGTTTTCTAAAGAACTACAGAAAATACCAGATGATGCTGATTTTATTCAAAAAGAACTCGATAGGACGGTTTGGAACGGGAATATCCTGCAAAAAGGGAATGCCACTAATAGTCAGGCTAATTCAGCAAAAGTTTTACTGTGGGAAATCAGTAAAACTGGGTTTAAAACTAAGGAAGTCTTTGAGCAATCTATCTCTGAGCTGAACGAAACTGTCATTTCTTCTATGCTAGACGATGTTGAATTTTTGGCATCTTTAGCAATAGATATAATGGATCGAAATTTGTATGAAAGGGCCAACGATTGTCGTTGGTGGGCGCTTACTAGCGCGTTTAGAGATATGCTATCAAAAAATTCGCTGTCGTCTGTTCAACGCCAAGAAATGTCTGAGATTTTGACGTATATCAATGATTTATATACTGTTTATACTAACCTTTTCGTCTTCGATGCAAACTCTGAGGTGATTGCAGTTTCAAATCCAAAATATCAACACTTAGTTGGCACGACGATACAAAACAATTGGGTAAAACAGACGTTGTGCATTACCGATACGCAGGACTATTCGGTTTCGCCATTCGAAGTCACAGACTTATATGATAACAGGCCTACTTATATTTATTCTTCTTCAATTTCGGCATTGGCAAATCAATCAAATCTTGTGGGGGGAATTGCTATAGTATTCGATAGCGAGCCTGAATTTGAAGCAATGCTGAAGGACGCGTTACCACGAAATAATAAAGGACATGTGCTTGAAGAGAGCTTCGCAATATTCACCGATACGCAGGGCAACATAATTTCATCAACCGATGAGTCACATGTTATCGGCAATAGACTTGAAATAGACAGTGACAATTTTGATATACGAAACGGTGAGCGCTTCTCAAAAATTATCGAATATCAGAATAATTTCTACGCAATTGGCGCCGTATCAAGTAAAGGCTACAGAGAATATAAAAGCGAAGTCGACAAATACTCAAACGATGTACTTGCCTTTGTATTCATGTTGGTTGGTCCAATAAGTGAAAACTCATCTGAAATTTGTAATTTAGCTAATAAACAGAGCATTAAAAGCATCCGTTCAAACACTACAGAACATCAGCATAGCGTTGAACTTGCGACTTTTTATATTGGCAATACTTGGCTTGCGATGCGCGCAGAAAACGTCAAAGAAGCCATTCCTATTACTGGTAGTATTAAAAAATCCAGTCTAGATAGCTTGTATTCTGGGGTAATTATATACAATGAAATTGCATTGCCTATTATCAATCCTGTGTTATCTATTTTATCGAAAGATGAAGCAGAGATTTACAATAAACAAAGTCGACAAATCGTGGTAGTAGAAACCCAAAAAGGCTACGTTGGGATCGTTGTTAACCGACTAGGGGATATTCCACACATTAATGCCAACAGGATTGAAGCTTTCAATAATGGCCTAGACAAGCACAATCAATTTATTGAAGGTGTGGTAAAACCAGAACAGCAAGATAAGCATCACAGCTTATTGATTTTGGTTGACCCCAATAAGTTGATTGATAAATTGAGTGCGGGGAGTCTTGCGGATGTATTTGACGAACTAAAGCAGAAAGCTTAGCGTTGGTATGAATTGTAAAGTAGTGTGCATTAGGGTAGAGCAAGGATTTAGATGAGTAAGGTGTGAACTGGATTTTGTGAATTCATAAAATAACACTTTCATTTAGACGGCTAAACGTCTAAACTTCTGCGCTCTTAGTGGTTTAATTTTCAGGGTGTGGGTTAATGATGGGTTCTGAGCTAAAAGCGCGTTACAACGACGTGAATAGAGGCGTGTATTTTATTGGCACTACGCCACCGAAAAGCAATACCTCTGCTGAGCAAGTGGACCTGATTGCTACAAAGTTACTCACTCGGGTCAGCGATATAGACGTAGATGGTTTTATTGTCTACGATATCCAAGATGAAGGGTCAAGAATACAAGACCCTAGGCCTTTTCCTTTCAAGAGTACGCACGATCCTCGCATGTATTCTTATGTGCTAAATCAAAAGTCTAATCGCCCAGTAATTACTTACAAAAGCGTGGGTAATTACTCACCAACGGCCTTCAGTAATTGGCTCAATGACGCTTGGAATGAATATAACGTTAGGGACTTAGTATTAGTCGGCAGTCCTTCTAGAAATGATGATGTCAATATTTCATTGAACGACGCGTATAAATTATTGGCTGATAATGAGCATAACATGTTCACAGGCGGGGTAACCATAGCGGAACGTCATGCCAGTAAAGGCAATGAGCACAAGAGGTTGCTGGAAAAACACAAAAAAGGATGCCAATTTTTTATTTCTCAGGCGATTTACGATCCGCAAGCCACTATCGATATGCTCACTCGCTATGCTATTGAATGCAAAGCCTTGGGAATTAAACCTCAGCGCATTATCCTCACGTTCTCGCCATGCGGCAGTGAAAAAACATTGGAATTTATCGAATGGTTAGGGATTAGTGTTCCTGAAGCTACAAGCTTAAGGATACTTAATGCGAAACACCCTCTTTATGAATCAATAAGAATTTGTAGTAATAGTTTGCATCAAATATTAGACGCGGTCATTCCTTATAACTTACCTCTTGGTCTGAATATAGAAAGTTTAACTAATAGGAAAGAAGAGATAGACGGGGCAATTTTGTTATATAAATTACTCCGCTCGTCAATGGATAACTTTTTAGCGAAAAACGAACTGTCTAATTTAATTCGTAGTTAAACAACCGAGTTCAAAACGGCAAAATTTGTATCGATTGACGGGAAGCGCGTCTTTTTCTGCTTATTTATTTTAGCTAGAAAGGCGTGTGTTCAATCCTTTTTTATACGCTTCAATACCTGGGATCAAAGATACTACAACTGTTGCCATTAGCACCCAAATGCTCATTAAAATCAACTCTTGACTAAATATGTTAGAAGATAAAAATAAACCATATTCTGATGCTAGGTAGCCCTCTAACGACCAAAGAGCAACTGTCACAAAAATATAAGCTGAACCAATCGCAAGTAATGCAAGGATCAGTGCTTCCATCAATACCAACAGCAATATCAAAATAGGTCCTGCGCCAAGTACTCTAAACACGGCAATTTCTTTGCTGCGCTCGTTCATGGAGGCCAACAACATGGTAGATAAACCGAATAAGGCTGATAGAAGAACCAGTCCAGCTATGACTCTTAACAGGTTTTCAACTGAGCTCATTAGCGACCAAAGTTCGGCCAGAGCTACGCCAGGCATAACAGCCATAAGTCTATCACCAGAATAGTTATTTATATTTCTTTGCAGACTAAAAGTAGCGAACTTGCTTTTTAATCCTAGCATGACACCTGTAATATTGTTTGGCGTTAAATCAATCGCATCTGGATTTGCCAATAATTGGTTTAACTCAGGGTTTGGCAGGTGGATGGCTTCAATTGCGGGTAAACTCACGTGGAGCGTCTTATCGACGGGCGTGCCCGTGCGGGCAAGAATTCCGGTCACTTTAAAGGGGGTTTGGTCGTGATTGACAAAGCTGATGTTACCAAGCCCGTGTGCAATCACAATCTCATCCCCTATTGTGTAGTTGAGAGATTGGGCAACGTCGTAACCTAAAACTGTTTCAAACAGGCTCTGAAATGGTTTCCCTTCAAAAAATCCTAGAGCCTGTTTATTGCCATAGCGAAAATGTTCAAAATAAGCGCCATTCGTACCTAGCACTCTAAATCCTCGATGAGAATCACCAAGAGACATTGGAATTGCCCAATTTACCTGTTCGTGCTGCCGCAGCATCTCAAAGCTTTCGTATTGAATGTTATTGGTGGGGCTACCCATTCTGAATACGGTATACAAAAGTAAATTGAGCTGTCCACTTGGAGCGCCCACAATTAAATCAACCCCTGATATTGTGCGGTTAAAACTTTCCTTCGCCTGAAGTCGAATATGCTCAACACTGAATAACACCACAATACTGATGGTCAGCGACAGAAAGGTTAATATCACAGTCTTTTTCCTGCTTAATAGGCTTTCCAAAGCGACTTTAAGTAAAACAATCATAGCTCTGACCCTTGTAAGTGTGGGATCGCACGATTTAAAGACGTTAAATCAACGATGGATGAAAAGTGTTTACTCAAAGTCTGATCATGACTCACGAAAATCAATGTTGCCTGTTGTTGTCTGCATAGTTCCATCAATAAGCCCATAAATGCGTCTCGTGCAGACGCATCAAGAGCAGATGTAGGCTCGTCTACTAATAGAATTTGTGGCTTGTTAATAAATGCTCTGACGATTGCTACCCGTTGTTGTTGTCCCACGCTCAATTGACTGACTTTTTGTTCAAGAATAGATAGGGGGAGCTTTAGTAGTTGAACCAACTCTTTTACTCTATTCCGGTTAAAGCTGCTTTTGTTCTTTGCCAAGACAGCGGCTAATTGAATGTTATCGAAAACGCTTAAATATGGGATCAGGTTAAAACGCTGAAATACGACGCCTATATTATTTGCTCTGAATGCGTCTTTTTGAGATTGAGACAGGTGATTTAAATTTTCATTTAGCAATAAAATTTTTCCATTGCCAGGCGTGAGAATTCCGCATAATAAGTTAAGTAAAGTTGTTTTGCCTGACCCAGAATCCCCCACCATGAAGATCTGTTCTCCTTCGGCAACTTGCCATTCAGGAATGTCGATAATTAGTTCGCTTTTATCAAATTTACTATAGGTATATTCTAAATTTTTTACATATATTGAATGCTTTGGCATAACAACGCTCTTATTTTTTGGCTATCAGATATCATTACTAAAAACGATTCATACGGGTTCTATCCATTCTTTTCTGTTCAGAAAAGTATTTCGTTCGTGGTACTATCAAGTCAAATCTGGACTCTTTTTATTATAAGCCTTTTGTCTTAAATAATCGGTTTTAGAATCTATTTAGTGACAATAAAAGCTCGAATTATTATAGTCTTATTTAAACATATAATGCGTTAAACAGGTTTTAAACAACCTTATTCGATATAACCATGCCTGCTAAAGCAGTTTGCATTGTTCTCGACAGCAAATAGTTGAACCTATGTTGTAACGCAAGGATAGTTTGTGAATACAGTAATATCTCAAGACTCTAAAAAGTACAAACAATATGGATGGATAGCTCTAGGCTCTTTGTTGGCGGTTCTCTTAAATTTGAATCCAATTTCACTCGTTGCTGGTGCTGAGGTCGTTTTTGGTAATGCGATAGCGGTTGCGCTTGTTATTAGGTATGGTTTGGCCGCTGGCGTGTTTGCATCTTTGTGCGCGTCACTATCAGTCTCTACTGTTTGGGGACATTATCTAGCCGTCATTCCCAACTTACTCGAACTCGTGATAGTTTTAGTCGCGGTCCGATATAAAAGACATCCAATTGTTTACGGCGTGTTGTACTGGCTTAGTTTAGGAGCCATTATTGTCTATCTGAGTTATGAGTATTTGGTAGACTTTGCTGACTACACCAACATCGCAGTCACATTAAAATATATCATTAATGGTATGCTGACGACTTCCCTTGGGTACGTAATACACTTGGGTATTGGTGAAAGAGACACGGTTAGAAAGTCGTTTATTTACTTTTCATTTAAGCAAGTCATTACATTTGTAATTTTTATTACCGTTTTGGTGGGTGTTTGCATTAACGCTTATTTTTGGCTAAGTCAAACTAAATTGATTAAGCGCAATCATGTAGAGTCCCAACTCGATATGAACGCAAAATACAGCAGCAATGAAATTGAGGATTATGTAGGTAATACGCTTGAAAAACTATCCCTAGCTGCTGAGCAGTATTCATTGCTCAATGCCAAACCGACTCAGGAGACCTTTAATACTATTGTTGATGCGACACCTGGCGTTTTAACCATGTTGGTGTCGGATGCTAAAGGCAATATCATTAAAACATACCCGCAAGAATTGCTAAAGACAGTTTTAGATAGCAACGAGAGCATAAATGACCGTGATTATTTCACGTCGGTCAAATCAACAAAAGCGCCTTATATTTCGGATGTTTTTCAGGGACGAGGGTTTGGCAACGATCCTATCGTTGCATTAGCAGCGCCCATTTCTTTTGACGGTAAGTTCAGCGGTATTTTGCAAGCATCCCTGAGTCTTTCCTATTTTCAAACGTTAGATAGAAAGCAAATAGACAAATCACAGGGTATGTTGATACTAGATGCACAGAACAGAGTGATCTACAGCTCAGAAGAACTAAACTTTGACTATTTACAAAATGTAAGTAGCTCAAGTCTATTGGAGCATCTGCAATCTTCAGACAATCAGACTTACGTGGATATAAGTGGCAGTGACTTCTTCGTAAAAACGGATCGAGCGGAACAATTGGGATGGCAAACGATTACTTTTTTGCCAAGAGAAGTGTACGAACGAGAGGTATTGAATTTATTTTCGGGGGCACTTGCACTGCTAATAGGGTTTATAACCGTTGCAATGTTAATCGGAACCGCAGTTTCTCAAAGGTTAAGCTATCCAGTCAGAATGCTTTCGGGAAGGATTACCGAAGCCTCCTCAAGCGGGCAGTTTGAAAAAATAAAAATCAATTCAGATTCGGCCATATTCGAAGTAAACGCGCTAACCGAAAGTATTAACGAATTTTCAGTTAAATACAGAGAAACGCTTGAACGCTTAGAAACAGCCGTTGCTGACTCAAACGAAGCGAATTTGAAACTTGCGCAGATTAACTCAAACCTTGAAAAAATTATTGATAGCAAGACTAAAGATATTCGGACTGCACTGCAAAAAGCCAATCAGGCCAGCGAGGCAAAATCAGCATTTTTGGCTAATATGAGTCATGAGATCAGAACTCCCTTAAACGGAATCTATGGCACATTGCAAATACTTCAAAGTGGTTGTGATGCAAATGATGGGAAAAGCGATTTACTCTCACAAGCTATTTTTTCAGCAAAATCTCTCACAACCATTCTCAATGATGTGCTTGATTTCAGCAAAATTGAAGCAGGGGAATTGCTTATCGAGTCAATTCCATTTGAGTTAGATTCTTTAGTCGATAATGTTTTAAGCGACTATCGTGAAAAGGCTAAATTAAAAAGTATCGATATCGTGTCAAATATTGACCAAGATTGCCCTAGAACATGGCAAGGCGATCCAGTAAGAGTGCGTCAAATTTTGGCTAATTTGGTGTCAAACGCTGAAAAATTCACTGATACAGGGGCTGTCTCGGTCCATTGTAGACATGCAATCAAAAATGACGAGACGCATTTAATCATACAGGTGTCTGATACCGGAATAGGCATGTCACAAGAGGGTCTTCAACATTTATTCGAGCGATTTTCACAAGCAGATGTGTCAACCACACGCAAATACGGTGGAACTGGACTTGGAATGGCAATTACGAGACGTTTAGTCGATTTGATGGAAGGAGATATTCGTTGCGTCAGTGAGCAGGGCAAGGGAACGAAGTTTTCCATTCAACTACCGTTAACTCCAATCGAATCTACCGAACTCCCTCAAAATAATAATATGTTATTAGGTGAATTACCTGATCTAAGTAACATGAAGCTCGTGTTAGTAGAAGATAACGATATTAATATTATTGTTTTTAATAAAATGATGGAAAGCACTGGTGCTAAAGTTTTAGTCGCAACCAATGGCAAAAAAGGCGTTGAACTTTGCAAAAGGTTCCAACCCGACTTAGTGTTTATGGACATTCATATGCCTGTCATGGATGGTGTAGAGGCGACTAAGATTTTGCGCAAAGAAATGCCTGAGTTGGTGATCATTGCTGTCACTGCTAATGTGATGAAGAATGACGTAGATAATTATTTTCGAGTTGGGTTTAATGATTACATAGCCAAACCACTTGAAAAAACCGAGTTAAACCGAGTTTTACTTGACTATATAAGTTCTAATTAATGTCGAAGAGGAAAAGTTTAATTCCAGTAGAGAATGATACATAAACACCCATGTCCAAAAGAAACACTATTAACCTAAGACTATTCTATGTGTTGCTAGCATGTATTTTAATTGGCACGGCTATTGGTTATGTTTACCTCAATCATCTCCACTCAATCATCAAACTGTTTCCAAATCACTTGAATTATCAAACGACAAATACGGCGTTAACCAGTCAATTCGAAATGACTAAGCCGATTAGAATAAAGTGGTCAGAATTAATCCCAGAAACTGAGCGAGACGTTTTAGAAAAATATCAGCAGACTCGAGCTAATAATCCAAGCGACTTGACAACCAATATTCTAAAATCAATTGAAGCGGCTTCTGACCCAGATTATGCATCGGCAATGAGCTCAATAAACACCGTCAATATTTTCGACAATACTGCAATCGAGCTGACCGGTTTTATAGTGCCTATTGATTATACCGAACAACAAATGCCGTCAAATATTTTCATTGTTCCCTACTTCGGTGCTTGCATACACTTTCCTCCTCCGCCTCCAAATCAAATTGTATTCGCCCAGCTTGATGCTGAGTTTAATGATTTTGAATTGACTCAAGCGTATAAGCTTAAAGGTATATTAACCAGAGGGTTATTTGAAGACCCTTTGGGAACGTCTGCTTACATCCTAGAGGTTGTTAGTATTGAGCCTTATTTTCAAGAGCCCGATGATTTCAGACAACATGAAATGTGATTTAAATGGGCGGATACACCTATGAACGGGACTAAGGTTGGCAGTACTTTATCCTACGCTTCATTAAACCCAGAGAATTGAAAAATTCATTTGTAAAAGTAATTAAGCAAACATATTCATGCATTAAATCAATATTCGATGAATCATCTTAATGCGTTTAGAAACCCAAGACTGAATCTAAATGTGGTAAAAGTTTATTTAGGTATTTTTTATCCTGCCGATGACGGTAATACTACTGGTATTAGATGAGAACTCTTATGAAATACGTTATTTTTGTGGTATTGCTTACGTCTTTTTTTCCAATGCAATCTTGGGCAGATACGGTTACTCATAAAGCCGATGACGTTTCAGAAGTGGTTGCGAAGCGTCTTGAAAGCAAAAGTCTAAAAGAGGTGGTTCAGATTGCCTTAAAGCTTCAAATGGAATGCCAAACCGAAGTGAATGAAGATGTATGTAATGGTGTCAACACCATTTTAGCCGTTGTAAAGCAGCGATTGATGGCGGCTAGAGACAGAGCCGATGACAAGACCATTGCTTTTGTAGAAGGTCTGATTGAAGGCGTGTATGAGGCAAACCGCAACACGATGAAAAAAATGTCAGAATAACCCCAATTCTTAGTGAACTAAAAAAGACCCAAGCGTTAGCTTGGGCCTATCATTTAGTTGATAAAAAACACAGTGGATTGCATGTTAATTGTTCGCGCTATGATTTTTTGTCCATTTTTATCATAATTTCATTTTTCACTGATTTCACATCATTTGCGTTACTGGCGATAGATGCCGCAAGATCTTTTTTAGCGTCAGAATCTACTTCTCCTTTGAGTGTCACAATTCCGTTTGATACATCGACATCTATATCTGTTCCAGAAATTTCTGAATTAAATAAAAATCTGCTTTTTACTACAGTTCCAATTTTAGCGTCCGTTAATGCAGAATACTCTTCATCCATATCGCCCTTTTGATTGGCCATATGATCGGTGCTAGCGTGCTCTTTCATAGAGTGAACAGTCAATTTATTATTGACGCTCTTCACGCCATCAATTCCCATTATGAGCTCTCCGGCCAGTTCTTTATCGACTTCATTGCTTACCATACCAGTCAAAGTAACTGTACCGCCGGCGACATCAGTATTGATATCAAATGAGTCTAAATTTCCGTTGAATAACAAGGTAGCTTCTGCCTTCCCATCTAACCAAGCATCCTTCGCTTCTCTATCCCAATCGTTATTATCGGCAACAACAGGTGCAGAAAGGACTGTAACTAAAGCAATTGATAGCATTGTGCGTTTCATACAAGATTCTCCTCAGATTATGTGAACGATCGAAAGTGAGCTTGCGATATCTATGCCTTATTATAGCCTTTTGATTTTATTATTTTTTATCGATGTTGGAAGTTGGTTTTTTGTAATTCATACAACCGTAAAAGCAATTATTACCCATCCACAACGACTGATATTTCAAAATAAAAAGATGGTGCATAGATTCCCGCTCGTCCGCGAGAATCTATCATTTAGTGCTTTATATCACCCTCCGCTACTCACTTTCTTACCGTTCACATAAACGGCGGTGACTTTTGTGGTATATTCAAATGGGTCGCCCTCATACAACACAATGTCTGCGTCTTTGCCTTTTTCTAATGAACCCACATTCTCATCAATGCCCCAAAGTTTAGCGGGTGTAATGGTGGCTGCCTCGATGGCTTTCTCTTTATCTAATCCATTTGCAACCGCAATTGCTATTTCCCATAGAAGCACTCTCGTTTTTGGAACATATCCCTCGTATCCGCTGGAGAATACAAATGGAATGTCTTTTTCGTTTAACAGCATCGCAGACTCAAGTGTCGCATTCTCCTTTTCGCCAAAAGTACGTTGCATGGTCGGCGCATTAATGACTGTGGCATTGGCTTTTTTCAGAGAATCACGAATTAAATAACCTTCGGTGCCATAATTGATGATGGGCGTTAGGTTAAACTCTTTGGCTATTCTGGTGGCCGTCACAATATCGTGTTCGCGATGGGCGGTGAATATGGCCAGTAATTCACCACTTAATACTTTTGATAGTGCTTCCATACTAAGGTCAAATTTTCGTTCGTCTTCATCTTTTTCCATCCAGGCTTTTGCTTTGTAAAGGGCTTCTCTAATTACCGCCGCAGTAGCCATTCGGGTAGAAGGTCCAGTGTTGGTGCCAAAATAGGCTTTTGGCGCCTCACCTAGATTAAACATTACGGAACTTTGAGTTTTCAATGCCATAGAATCAGCAGTCGCTCCGTGAGTTTTAAATAGTGCACTGATACCACCTACAGGTGCCGCGGGTTGAGGCGTGACGTGCACGGTGGTAACCCCGAACGTTAGCGCATGATTCAGCAACGTCTCATGTGGGTTAAAACTGTCTAATACACGATATTCAGCCCCCATATTATCCACTTTTTCAAATGCGTCTTGATCAGCGTCTACATTGAAAGCACCATTAATGCCAACAACAGTATGGCTATCAATCAGCCCAGGTGTAATGACCTTAGCTTCAACTACATTGGCATCTTTGGGAATGCTAATGTCATCGCCAATTTTGTGGATTTTGCCATTTTTAATCATTAAAACAGCGTCTTTAATGACGCCTTTATGGCTACTTGTATATGCGGTTTCGGCCTTTATGTAGAGGATTTCAGCACTTGCGTTATGGCTTGATAAGATTGTGATGCCGATAAGGAAGACACAGATAAGGTTAAAAAATCTCATATTATTTTTCCTCCTTTATGGCTAAGTATCTATCCGCGACTTTATAGCCTCCAGTGGCATAGAGCTTGTGTTTTGGATTATTGCGATCATACACTTTTTCTCCCTCTATCCAAGTTTCAACAACATTGGTATAAAGTGAAAGTGGATCCCCATCGAACACAACCAAATCAGCATCTTTACCAACTTCAAGAGAGCCCACTCTATCTTCCAAATCAAGCATATAAGCGCCGTTTATGGTAAGCGCTTCTAACGCGGCCTGACGCGATAGCCCCCCACGCATTGCCAGTCCTGCTGTACGAATTAGGAAGCGACTATCAATAACGCCATCGTCACTGTGTAAGGCTAATTTCACTCCTGCGTCCTCTAATTTAGCGGCGCCATCAAGTCTGAGTTCCATGGTTTCATGTTTTCCCCCATGGCTGTCTAACACGATTAAAGATACGTACACATCTTGCATTGATGCAAGCTTATCAGCTAGTTTGTAACTTTCTGTGCCGTGTTGCAGAACTAACCGAAAACCAAATTCTTCTTTCAGCCTTAATGTTGTGACTATGTCGTCCATTCTATGACTGTGAAAATGCAGGATCCTATCTCCAGAGAGAACTTCAGCTAAGGCTTCTTTTCCCAAATCAAATTCGGGTGGTGACTGTTTACGACTTTTACTGGCAGCTTGTTTTTTATCCATATAAGCTTTAGCTTCGTACAAGGCCTCTCTTGCCATAGCGGCAGTTGCCATTCGGGTGGTTGGGGCTTTATCGCCTTTAGGATTTGTACCGTTGGCAAACTTTATTCCGCCAATACTTCCGGGAATAATCATGTCATCTACGGTTTCACCTTTGTATTTTATATAGATGGTTTGGCCGCCAATGACATTGCCACTTCCGGGCATTACGTTTGCAGTGGTGATCCCGCCTGCTAACGCCACTTTGATTCGAGGGTCTGCAGGATTAAAACTGTCCAGAAGGCGCATTTCAGGGTTTAATTTTTTTGAACGCTCGTTGGTGTCACCTGAAGCACCTACATGGCTGTGAGTGTCCACAATACCAGGCATTATAATTTTCCCGCTAGCGTTAATGACATTAGCGCCATTAGGAATACTAATATCGCTGCCTATGGCAGCAATCTTGCCATTTTCTAAAACAATGATTCCATTTTCAATTGGTTCGCTCGTTATCGGTAGAAGGGTCGCTCCTCTAATGACGGTGGTCTCGTTTGGTTGTGCTGTGAGAGGCAGCGAAAGTAAGCATGTTGCAATGCTTGTTATAATTATTTTTGGTAGTTTATTCATGTAGTTCCTTAAAACTTCTGTGCTCTGAACACTTGTACTTCACTGAGACTTACTATGCCTGGTTGTTCTGTAAAACACTCTTCCATAAGCCTAGAGGCTATACGGTCAGCTTGTTCTGCTTCCAATACAATGATTTCAATCTTTACAATTTTGAATTCGTCCACGAGAGATAAATGTTGATTTTGATGGAGATGAAATGATCCATTTCCACCACCTTCAAAAATTGTGTAGCCTTTTGCGCCCTCTTGCTCAAGTAATTCTAGAATACTATCTTCAAATACTTTTTCTGTCACAACAGATATTTGGGTGGCTTTGTATTTCATAAATGCTCGCTTTTCCTATTTTAGAAAACAATTAAGGCTAATTCAGTGAACAGTGGAATGCCAATTGCTATACAAATTGGGGTTCCGATACTGGTCGATGAACCTATAAAGGCTGAAGGGTTTGCTGACGGTATACCCGCTCTTAAGGTTGGTGGACCAGAGATGTCAGAACTCGATGAGGCCAATATAGCTAACAGGACTACGCCACCTGGGCTAAAACCAGTCAAATGATGGGCAATGTAACCTAAGCCAAACGCAATGCCTCCGTGTAATAAAGGGGCGACAACCGCATAAACGGCATACCAATGCGCTACCCGTCTAAGTTCCGCCAAACGCTGCCAAGCTTCTATGCCCATGATAATCATTAAAATAGATAAAAATCCTCTAAATACTGGGTTATAAAAGCTTTCATAAACGGGTTCTGGTTTGGTTAATAGTCCCAAAAGTAAACCCAAGATTAAGGCTGAGAGTGCCGAACCTTGTAGACTGTCTTTGATAATGAAGGATATGCTTTGTTGCTTTCTTATTGTGGTTTTTCGATTGGGTTCTGGCTCTGGATTTTCTTTTTTTGCTTTGTCAGTTGCCAGTCTGCCAAGCACAATCGCCAAGACTAATGCCGGAATATCCATAAAAGGATACAAAGCAGAGACCCAAGCCTCATATTCCATTCCTACGTCATCTAAGTGCAACATGCCTGCTGCGAAAGTTGAGGCCGATACCGCTCCAAATAATCCTGCTGTCGCGATGGCATCCACAGGTTTAATACCGGGAAGACGAGCGAGTACAAGTTTCCCTAGGTATACGATAATGACTCCGATAAGCATAGCAAGCAAAGCTGGTAGCAGAAGTTCGCTTAATTCGGCATTGCGAATTTCCATCCCACCTCTTAAGCCAATTTTCATTAGCAACACAAATACAATAAATTTGTAAACTTGGTCAGGGATAGTGAGTCTGCTTCCCATCGCAGCGATAAACATACCGCCTAATAGAAAACCAAGAGTGGGAGATTGAAAACCAGTGATGAAAAGATTGAAAAAGCCGGAAAGGGCATCCATACAAGACTCTCGTTATTGTTTTAATTATTACGTTAATCTAACTTAGCTTAGTAGAAGCTTACAATATTAGTTTAGGTTCAATGACCGTTATGTTTACTTTTCTAATTTATTTATTCGGTCTTGTAAATCGACGACCATTAATTCGAGGGCATCAATTCTTTTTACGGCATCCGCAATGGACATTTGGTCAAGACTAGATTTTACCGGAGTATCCATGCTTGCCGAATTTTCATCTGCTTGATACGCTTCATGTTCATCTGAGAACATATGGGCGTATCTAGCCTCCCGTTTACCTGGTTCTTTTGCTAATCGTTTCACTAGCTGATCACCATTGTACTGTGCTAGAGATTCGAGAGTTGATTCGACTTCTTCAACATTTTTGAATTCAGCCAGTCGGTTGGTACGAGTGCGAAGTTCCCCCGGCGTTTGAGGTCCTCTTAATAGCAATACACAAATGACGGCAAATTGCTGTTTATTGAAATTTAAATTGCCAAATTCTGTGTTGCAAAATCGATGCTTATATTTGGGTGTTCTGCCGGTATGCTCTTCAAACAGCAAATTTTTACGATTGAGTTCATCAAGAATATTTTGTACGTCTATTTCAGTCAGGGATAACACGGGATCTCGACTGGATTTTTGATTACAGCCAAGTGTAAGTGCGTTTAGCGATAATGGGTATTGCTCGGGCGTGGTGACTTCTTTTTCCATCAGTACGCCAACAACTCTAGATTGATGAGGAGTGAGTGTTATTTGCATAAAGTGTTAACTTATCCAGTTGTTATGTTTAGCCTTCCGGCTTAGCAGATATAAAGCAAGCGCGATAATAAATACAAGGGTTTGCATAATTAATGGCGTCATGCCAAGTAACGCGGTGGCATTTAAAACAATAAATAGAGCGATATCTTGAACCACAAGAGACAAAATTGAAACGATAAAAAAGAGTTGGGCTAGCTGCTTTTTTAATAATAACAAAACGCAGCCAATGGTGCCTGTTATGACCGCAAGGCTAGAGGCTATCACTGACCAAACAGGTGTATTTATCATTAGTTCTTGTTGTTCAGTAGGAAGCAATGCAAGTTGCTCCTCGGTAATCATTGCATTAAAACCAACCGCTATTAATCCAATAATATTCCAAATCAACGCAACAATTACAACAAAATAAAACCATTTAGGAGGTGTGTTCATGATTGCTCCTGTTCATTATATAAATCACCAATGCCCTTAACGAGAGCACAGGATTTTATCGAAAAAAAGGCACACTTTTTATTCCTGATATTCATATCATTATAGGTTATTTATTGCATTATTCTATTGTGTCGCAATATTTTATATTCACTTAAAGCATTGACTATAAAACTTAATCTTAGTCGGTAACATACGTTTTTATCAAACGAAATGGCAAGTCTTTTCTGATATCGTAGCAATAGTAGTATCTGATACCATAATTATGTCAGCGATAATCTGATGAAACGATATGAACAAATTAAATGTAAAAAATTATTCAAATATATTACTCTGTTTAATCAAAGATAAATTATGACTGAATTTAACACGCTTGCCGTTATTGCCATTACCGTTTTGGGTGGAATTGGTCTAACGCTCTTATTTTTCTTCGCGTTATTTATTATCGCTCACGCGTTTGGTAAAAACCGACACCTTTGGGGCATTGTGTGTATTCTTGTTCTGCCTTTAAGCGCGGTGTACTGTTTTGTGCATTGGAATGAAACCCAATACCCAAGACGATACCTTTTTTTAGGAACATTCTTAATGTTTCTCACCTTTGTTGCGTACCTGTTTTTGTAGTACTAGAGTGTTAACAACAAAGTCCAAACATTTCTTTTTTGGTTTATGTGCATGTTCAAATTGCTTCGGCTTGTATTTTTTATATTAATCTCTTATCTCGGTGCCAGTGCGAACGCATTTGCCGATTGGCAAAAAGAAGAATTCAGCACTATGGGAACAAACATTGTAGTGGAAGTGTTTCATCATGATCCTCAAATGCGTGAGCAAGCAATTTTAAGAGTCAAAGCCGAAATGGAAAGGATCAATCAATCCATGAGCACCTATATTGCTAGTAGTGAATTGTCACAGTTGAATCAAAGAGCATTTGATGAAGAAGTCAGAGTAAGTAGCGAACTATTTGAATTACTTGAATTGTGCCATCAAATGTCGGCATTGACTCATGGCGCTTTCGACATTACCTATGCCAGTGTTGGATATTTATACGATTTCCCAGAAAAATTAGCGCCAAATAATCAACAGATACAACAGAAATTAGGTGCAATAAATTATCAATTGGTAGAGCTTAATCCTGAAAATAATACGGTCAGGTTTCTGCATAAAGACGTAAGAATAAATTTGGGAGGCGTTGCTAAAGGTCACGCAGTCGATGCTTCAATAGAAATTTTAGTGGAACTTGGCATTAAACACGCTCTGGTTACTGCCGGCGGTGATACCCGACTGCTAGGAGATAGACTTGGCAAGCCATGGATTGTAGGCATTAGAGATCCTAGAGATAAAGACAAACAAGCCGTCGTCTTGCCGCTTAGTGACAGCGCTTTATCTACCTCTGGAGATTATGAACGTTATTTTGAAAAAGATGGCCTGAGATACCATCACATTATTTCACCCTTAACAGGGAAGTCGTCATACGGCGTTCAATCGGTTTCCATTATAGGAGAGCGAAGCGTATATACAGATGCACTTTCTACCGCAATATTCGTATTAGGACTTAACAAAGGATTGGGCTTGATTAATTCATTGGATAATTTCGAAGCGATCGTAATGGACGACAAAAGAAGGTTGCACTTCTCAAAAGGATTGCAACAGGATTAAACCATAACTGCTGTGTCAAATAATTAGATAAATGATTTTCATAATATTAATTGCCTTGTTTCTAGCAGTAGTTGTAGGCCCAAGTCTTTGGGTCAAACATGTATTGAATAAATATTCTATTGAGCAAAAAGATTTGCAGGGAACCGGCGGTGAATTAGCTCAGCATTTGATAAATCGGTTTCAATTAAAAGCAAATCTTGAAGCTACAGAAGCTGGTGATCATTACGACCCATCAAGTAAAACTGTTCGACTTACTAATGATTATATGAATGGACGGTCGCTAAGCGCAGTGGCGGTTGCCGCGCATGAAATTGGCCATGCGATTCAGCATCACGAAAACCATCACTTATTGCGACTTCGCTCAAGATTGGCGGAGTTTTCCATAAAAGCTGAACGGGTGGGCAGCATCGCTTTTGTAGTAATGCCGATTGCTGCAATCATTACGCGCTCCCCAGGTATTGGGCTTTTGATGTTAGGTTTGGGCATTGCGAGTATGTTATTGGGTGTGGTTGTTCATCTTGTTACCCTGCCTGTAGAGTTGGATGCTAGTTTTAACAAGGCGCTTCCTATTTTAAAGGAAGGTAATTATTTAACCGCTGAACAGTTAGCCATAGCTGAGAAAATATTATTAGCCGCCGCCTTGACCTATGTAGCCGGAGCGCTAGTGTCTATTGTAAACGTCTGGCGCTGGGCATATCTGCTGCGCATGCGTTAATATCTGTTTTTTCACTTTGATATGAAATACAAAGTTCCTAATGCTCCCAATAAATTATGTTGGCTATTTGCATTCTAGGGTTGGAAAGTCAATGTTCGAACTCTACGAACCAAAACGTTAGTTGGTTGGAAATGACCAAGGTTAACCTGAAGGGTGGAGGGCAGGACGCCCCGAATAAAAATTAGAAAGACTGTGCTGCTACATTTGTCATTTTTTTCTTAGGTGTTTCTGTCCTTCCCTAGAACAGTAAGCGTAAATTTAGTGAAAGTACGCTTACCTTAAAACGCGGGGACATGGTTAATATCCGCTTCTTACTCTTATTGAATAATTAAATATCCTTTTATTCAAAGAAATTGGGTATGAAACGCTAGTTTATTTAATTATCTTTTTCGCGTTCTCTTCTGCTAAAGAGCTCATATACCGAAAGAGTAAAACAAACGGCAATAATCGTGTTAAACGGCACCATCAATCCCGATTCGCTTAGGTTGAAAAGGCCATTTAGAATATTAACGACGATAACTGTCAATATTGTTGAAGATGCAACAACTATCGTTCTAATCTTGTTTGTAATCATTATTATTCCTATAACGAGGGCCGTTGCCCTCATAATTAATTTAAACTAAGAGCGATTCAGCTTATTCGCTAAGCAATGAGTTTACGGCACCTGCAGTAGCAGCGCCTGCTGTTGCGCTAACACCGCTAGAGCCTGAAGTAACGTTGCCCATAACTCCTCTTGCTCCGATACCAACAGTAGCTGTACTACTAATTGCTACACCATATTTATATTCTGAATTTTCGGTACTCCAAGATT
This sequence comes from Glaciecola sp., assembly GCA_965660815.1. Classification (GTDB taxonomy): domain Bacteria; phylum Pseudomonadota; class Gammaproteobacteria; order Enterobacterales; family Alteromonadaceae; genus Glaciecola. The sequence goes on along the minus strand of CBFIBG010000094.1, from coordinate 641 downwards.
GACCAACGGTGCCCCCTGCAAATGCGCCGTATACCAAACCGCCTCCAACATAAGATGAGACACCCTCAGCCATGGAAAATTGCCAAGAACCTTGTAAACCAAGCCCAGTACCAGAAGCAATAAATAAATTAATTGATACATCACAAAGTGATTTCTGTAACGCATCTAGTAAAAATAGGCCACTCGGATCAATGTATCTAACAGGATTCCCACCCACATAAGCATAAGTATTCAACCCACCTGCTAGTCCAATTGGGTCTGACTGAGTATACCTGCCCGTATCTGCATCATAATATCGATGAATGTTATACCAAAAGCCTGTTTCACTATCTTTATACTGCCCCGGAAAGCCAATATTGAAATCGCCAATGCTTGAGCTGATGACTGTTCTATCAAACGCGGTGAGTTTGGCTCGCCATATTTTGCTTTTACTTTGATTAGTGATGACTTCAGGTCGGCCTAAATGGTCGTTATGTACATAATACAATTGATTATTTCTTATATAGCCTATCAGCTTTCCTTGAAAATAAATATATTGTTTAGTGGTGCCTTCTGCCAATAATTGATGATTAGACGAATAAATAAAGCGAGTAATAGTGCTACCCACTTTTTTGTAATTACGCTGGTTAAGACCATTATAG
>CBFIBG010000093.1:0-48699 GCA_965660815.1 Glaciecola sp. | reverse complement strand
ACAAAATGGTAATAAAGGCTAGCCAAGATAAAACGAAGCAAGTTTTAAATCACTAGGTCGAGTTATCTTAATATTGCTTGCATCACCCTCAATGAGCGCCACTTTGTGCCCCATGTACTCCATTGCACTAGCTTCATCGGTAATTGTATAACCTTTGTGTAAACATTGCTCAATCGCGTCAAGCAGTTCGAGATGCTTAAACATTTGCGGGGTTTGGGCTTGCCATAATGAACTTCTGTCAATAGTTGATTGAATTAACCTTAAGTTAGACTCTGCTGGCTCAAGTTTCATATTGATTTGATTTTGTTTGATTGTGTCTGCAACTGGTATTGCTAGAATTCCCCCAGCAATCCCATTGGAATAATTTTTTTCACAAGTAGCCAACAAGTTGTCGAGTTCTTGAGCATTAACACATGGTCGCGCGGCGTCGTGTACCAACACAAATTCATTATCTGGATCCGATTCTGCTAACTTTTTAAGCGCATTTTTTACTGAGTGAACGCGTTCAACACCACCTTGGGTCAGGGTGATTTTTGGATGCGATGCAATGCTCATATTATTAATGGTCTGATCGGTAGGACTTACAGCAACTAAGATTTGTTTAATTTGAGGATGGTGTATGAAACGTTCTAATGTGTGCTCGATGACGGTCTTATTGCCTATCGTCAAATATTGCTTTGGCACAGTGGAGCGCATTCTACTGCCAATACCCGCAGCCGGAATAATAACCGAATAATGCTTTAAGCCTTTAATCATTGCTGCTCTGAAGGCAAAATGCGGTAAAAAATTTCTCCTTCTTTTATCAGACCGAGCTCGTTTCTAGCACGCTCCTCCATCGACTCAATACCAAGTTGTAAATCGTCTATGTCTGCAATCAGTAATTGATTACGCTGGCGAAGGCTAGCATTCTGCGTTTCTAGCTCAGCTATTTGGGCTTGCTTACTTTCATAGTCGGAAATGCTGTTTTTACCCAACCACAATCGATATTGCAGCGCAATGAGCAAAACAACTAATATGGCCAATATTGACTTTGATTTCATAACCTCCCCACGTGTCATGCTTTTATGTCTGTGACATTTATAAAATATCGTTTGTTACATGTCTCAATACATATTATTTGTCATATTTAAGTTGATAACAACTGTTACTTATATCAAAGGCCTTTTAACATTGATATAAATTCTGTCCCTGTATTGAATAATTTTTGAACTTTCAGCTTGTGGAGCGGCCCGAAATGGGAGCATTACAATAAAACTCTTAAAGCATAAGGGCTTACAAATTCTTATTTCTTAGCAGGAGATAAGTCTTTACGTCATAATTTGAAAGATACGCTACGACTTTAGTAGCTTAACTGCATCTTTGCTATTATTGTATTGAGATTTAGATAGTTTGGGATTTTCTCAAATCAGTTTACAAGTAATTCTGCCGCTTTGTGTAATAAAAAATGCAGAATCTAAGGAGCTTTTTAACGTGCTATTGCAAACCCCTTTTACCGCCAACTCACCTATTAGACAAAAGATAAGAAATTTTTACCATCTTAATGAGGCTCAAGCGGTGGCCTATATCCTTCCTGAAGCAGAGGTCAGCATGAGAGCAAGAAGTCGAGCTTGGGAAAGAGCTAGGACTTTAGTGTTGAGTATTCGTAAACAGCAAGAGGGGCATGGTGGGGTAGATGCACTATTGAACGAATATTCTTTGTCTTCAGAAGAAGGGGTAGTGTTAATGTGCTTGGCCGAAGCATTATTGCGCGTACCAGATAAATCGACTCAAGACGAGCTTATACGCGATAAGCTCTCTAAGGGGCAGTGGTCAAGTCATTTAGGAAACAGCGACTCGCTGTTTGTCAATGCGTCAGCATGGGGGTTGATGTTTACCGGTAGTATGGTGAATTATGCTAACGAGCGGAAAAAAGCCCAGTTTGGCCTGCTTAAGAAGACAATGGGTCGAATGGGAGAGCCAGTAATTCGCAGAGCGATGAATATTGCTATGAAAATTATGGGCAAACAATTTGTTATGGGTGAGGATATCGACGAGGCATTAGAACGCGCCGAAGAAAAAGAAAAAGTCGGATATGTATATTCTTATGACATGCTAGGTGAGGGCGCTCGAACTGAAAAAGACGCAAAAAGATACTTCCAGTCTTATCAAACGGCAATCGATGCAATTGGGAATGCAGCCCAAGGAAGAGGCCCTAGGAAAAGCCCTGGTATTTCAGTCAAACTTTCAGCGATCCACGCTAAATACGACCAACTGAATTATCAAAATGCGGTCACTGAAATTACCAAGCGTTTAAAGGTACTTTGTTTACAAGCTAAAGAATACGACATAGGTTTAACCGTCGATGCTGAGGAGTCTGAACGTTTAGATATTTCCTTGGATATTATAGAAAACGTTTTTTCGGATAAAGATTTATCAGGTTGGAACGGCTTTGGTATTGCGGTGCAAGCTTATCAGAAGCGATCGATTTTTGTGATTGAGTGGATTCGTGAAATCACTCTTAAATACAACAAGAAAATGATGGTTCGTTTGGTCAAAGGCGCATATTGGGACACCGAGATAAAACATTGTCAAGAAGGTGGGTTTAGCGATTTCCCTGTCTTTACGCGAAAGGCAAACACAGATGTGTCCTATCATGCTTGTGCGAATCGATTACTGGCATATAGAGATTCTATCTACCCACAATTTGCGACTCATAACGCGTATACGGCTTCTGTAATTTTAGAATTAGCTGCTGATGATAAAGAAGGATTTGAATTCCAATGTTTACATGGGATGGGCGACACTCTTTACGACCAAATTGTAAAAGAAGAAGGCATACAATGTCGAGTGTATGCTCCTGTGGGGCAACATGAAGATTTATTGGCGTATCTTGTTAGACGACTTCTGGAAAATGGGGCCAACTCTTCGTTTGTTAACGCAATCGTTGACGATAATAAGGAAGTGGAAGAGTTGCTTGCTGACCCAGTCGAGCATACTCAAAGACATGCCAAACATGCAAATGCACAGATAGTTAAACCTCTTAATTTGTATGGTGAAAGTAGAGCAAACTCCCAAGGCTTAGATGTATATGATATTAATACTATCAACGATTTGTCTTCTAATTTATCTAAATGGTATGCGCTTCATAAAGTGAACCTGAAAGACAGACTTGAGGAAGTTGAAAAGGCAAAACAGCGATTAGTAAAGAACCCTGCAGATGTCGAAGAGGTCGTGGGAGTTTTAGAGTTTGACGACCGAGAGAATATGCTAGAGAAACTTAACAAAGTTGACGCTGCCTTTCCTGAATGGTCGCAGACCGATGTGGAAGAACGTGCGGATATCCTCATGGGCATCGCCGACATACTTGAAAGGCATATGGATGAACTGATTGGTCTATGTATAAAGGAGGCTGGCAAGATAACTCAAGACAGTATAGACGAAGTGAGGGAGGCGGTTGACTTTGCACGTTATTATGCGGTTGAAGCACAAAAGCTGGATCCTGATAAAAGGCTTAGTGCGCGCGGGGTCATTTTGTGTATCAGCCCTTGGAATTTCCCATTGGCGATATTTTTAGGACAGGTTGTTGCGGCTTTAGCGACGGGTAATACGGTATTGGCAAAACCTGCCGAACAAACCAGTTTAATTGCCCAAAGAGCTGTTGAGTTGATGTATGCAGCAGGATTACCTAAAGACGCTATGAAGCTAATCATTTCGACCGGTCCAGAGGTGGGTGAAACACTTCTGCCAGACGAAAGAATTCAAGGTGTCATGTTTACGGGCTCTACTCAAACCGGCACACTTATTTCAAGAACGCTAGCTGAGCGCTCCAACACGCAAGTTCCATTAATTGCTGAAACCGGTGGGCAAAACTGCATGATAGTCGACTCAACTGCACTGCCGGAACAGGTTGTTGACGATGTCATCATGTCTGGATTTAGGAGCGCAGGTCAAAGATGTTCAGCTTTACGTGTTCTTTACATCCAAGAAGACGTTGCCGAAGACACCATCGAAATGATTGCTGGCGCCATGCAGCAGCTAGAAATTGGTGATCCTCAGTTCATCTCCACGGACGTTGGGCCTGTTATAGATGAAAAAGCACTTAACACGTTGCAAGAACACGAAGAATATATGAAAAAAGCAGGTAAACTTTTATATAAATGCGATGTTCCAAGTGGATTGAACGGTACATATTTTGCTCCAACTCTGTATGAGATCAACGATATTAATGTGTTAGAAAAAGAGGTGTTCGGGCCTTGTGTGCACGTTGTTCGATTCAAAGCTAAAGATTTAAGTAAAGTAATTGAGAGCATAAATAACACCGGTTACGGTCTTACTATGGGGATACACTCTCGTATAGAAGAGCGCGCCTATGAACTGGCAAAATTATCTCGCGCTGGAAACGTATACATCAATCGAAACATGATAGGCGCGATAGTGGGGGTTCAGCCTTTCGGAGGCAGAGGTTTATCAGGTACAGGCCCAAAAGCTGGTGGACCAAATTACCTACCGAGACTTATGCTTGAAAAAGTTACGCCTGATCTAGTCGATTTAAACGATGAGTTTTCTCAAGACACCGCTTTAGTGAGTGATGAGCAGTCTAGTCAAGAGGTTGATGCAATGATGCAAGCGGCAGTTGACGTTTCACAGGAATGGAGGCTTACTACTCTTACCGCTAGAATATCTTCTGTCAGACAATTGTTGGCGAAAATCGCCAATGTTGATATTGTTGATGACCTCGCTGAAGATTTAAATCAAACGCTTAAAAGTGCACGTTCTCAGCTAATTGCGATTGAGAAACGCCTCAAAAAGCCCTTGGTACTACCTGGACCAACCGGTGAAAGTAATACCTTGCACTTGGAGCCAAGAGGCATACTAGTGACGTTTGCGGATAAAGAGGTGACATTTGAATATTGGACATTGTCTATTGTAACGGCGCTTGCGACCGGCAATACGGTTATTTCGGTTGTATCAGATTTATTCTACAACGAAGCGTTAGAATTTAAAGCTAAGTTTGAGAGCACAGGGGCGCTCAAAGGCGTATTTCAAGTAGCGAAGCTGAACCACTTGGAAGCATTGCTAGAGCATCCAGAAATAGCGGGAATGGTAGTGGACAGTAAAACGTCTAGAACGTCTATCTTTGTTCAAAAAATGGCCTCGAGAGAAGGAGCGATTTTGCCTGTTATTACCGCTGAGCATAACGATAATATGATTCAAAGGTTAGTAACCGAAAAAACGATTAGCATTGATACAACAGCGTCTGGCGGGAACACATCATTAATGACGTTAACCGAAGACGATGAATAATTAAAATGACTAGATACCTTAGTGGGCTTATAAATGGAAATTGAATTAAAACTCGCTTGCGATGAAAACAGTGTAGAAAAATTTGAAAATAGCGTTTTGCCTACTTTGGAAAAGATGGAAATAAAGGTACAAAAAAGTCAGGCTAAACTTTACAACGAGTATTTCGACACGCCAGATGAGTTTTTTGGTAATCGAGAAATGGGATTTCGAGTCAGAGCTAAAAACGACCAGTTTGAACAAACGATTAAGTCAAAAGGGGAGATTGTAGGGGGGTTACATCAACGACCAGAATACAATATCCCTTTGTCATCTAAGCAACCTGATTTGACCTTGTTTGAGCCTGATATCTGGTCTGAGTCGATTGATTTGAAGAGCATTAATAGCGACTTGGTTGGTCTGTTTTCGACCAACTTTGAGCGCACTACTTACTTACTTCATTGCGAGGACTTTACGTTAGAAGTCGTTTTTGATGTTGGACATGTAAAAAAATCCCAAGATAGCATACCGATATGCGAGATAGAGCTTGAATTAATAAAAGGCAAGCCCCTACAGTTATACAAGGTGGCCGACTTGATAGTATCAAGCCAGCCAACGAGGCTAAGTAATGTTACTAAAGCGCAAAGAGGCTATCAATTACTTCACGGCAGTGTTTTAGAGAGCAAGTATTTACCGAGCTTTTTATCCTTGGACCAAAACGATTCTACCGAGGATGCCTTTTGTAAAATGTTGGAAGCTGGTTTAAATCATTGGCAGTATCATCAACAAGTCTATTTGCAAACCAGTAAGTTAAAAGCATTAACTCAAATTAGAGAAAGCATTTTGCTGCTGTTGCAAGGCGTTGCTTTGTACTTACCGACCTTGCAGTGCAGTGAGATGTTAAGTCTGCACAAACAACTGTTAACATTATCAAGAGCTTGGTCTTGGCAGGAGCAGTTGCAAAGTATCCATCAGTTGCGTTCTAAGAAGGGACCGTTTAGTAAAAGAGTTCCCAAAAATCAGAATATAATGAATTATTTGATGGGTAGGAGAGAGGGGTTACTGCATGCGCATCAGCCTAAAAAATTATGCATGGCAATAAACAGTGCAAAAGTGCAATTGGCTATTTCAAAAATTCTAATCGGAAAGCCATGGCGCGACGATAACTCAGGCGCTGAAACGCCAGTCATTAAACACGCTAACGGATGGCTATCTCAAACTTGGCAGACAGTGCAGCAATCTTTACCCACAAACTCAACTATGGATGATAAGCAATATTTAGCATTAGAGGTGTTATTAAGGCAGTCTTTAATTAATGGGTTTATATTAGCTGATTTGTTCGCAGAAAGCAGAGGACAATTTAGAGCGCCTTGGCTTGATTTGGCAATGGGAATACAAGAGTTGAAGGCGTTAAAGCTTTTATACGATGCCTCAAGCGACATTGAAGTAGAGGATAGATCGGAATATCTGTCTTGGATCCAAGATAAAACCCAGTCAGTGATCAAAGTAATGGAGCAATCTAGAGAAGTCGCTATGAATGCAGATACTTACTGGTGAGCTCAACATAACTCGTAAAAAGCTTCTCAATCGGTTTTATTGATTAACAGTATCGGTTCTTTTCATTTTATTTTTTTATCGAACATCTATATCTTTATATGCAACGTAAGACGTAACGCAGAAGTAGATTTTAGTGTGTCTTAATGCACTCACTAATTACTGATACGAACTGTCTATTTATTAGTGTTAATTAAAAAAGGAAACGATAAATGTCAATGATAAACAAGATGATCCCAGACTTTTCAGTTGAAGCATTTCACGATGGTGAATTCAAAACTATCACTAGCGAAGATGTTAAAGGCAAGTGGTCTATCTTCTTATTTTATCCAGCTGATTTTACTTTTGTATGTCCTACAGAATTAGAAGATATGGCTAAAATCCACTCAGAGCTGAACGAATTGGGTGTTGAAGTTTATGGTGTGTCAACTGACTCTCACTTCGTACACAAAGCGTGGCATGACACTTCTGAAGCAATTGGTAAAGTTACGTACCCTTTGCTTTCTGATAATGTTTTCGCATTATCGCGTGGCTTTGATGTACTCATTGAAGAAGAAGGTAGAGCGCTTCGCGGAACCTTCCTTGCTAACCCTGAAGGCGTTGTGAAAGTAGCAGAAATTCATGACTTGGGCATTGGTAGAAGTGCAAAAGACATGCTTCGTAAAGTTAAAGCCGCTCAGTATGTAGCTAACAATGACGGTGAAGTTTGTCCAGCAGCATGGGAGCAAGGTCAAGAAACACTTACTCCAAGCCTAGACTTAGTTGGTAAAATTTAATTTTAGGTTGATTCTGATTGCTTGCGGAGGGTATCCGCAAGCAACTTTAAACAGCCAGTAAGGATTGGAAGTAAAGAATTGTTTTTACCTTGCAAATTGTGAGAATAATTGTTTACTTCCCCCAAAATTAAATAAACTTTACCCTAGTTCAAAAATTGTTATTTTGGCGATATGCTAGAAGGGTATCTTATACTTCTTAAACGCCAAGACTTAGACATCAAACCACCAGAATTTATGTTCACGTAGCTGGTAGGTTAAAAGGAGGCACTAAAATGCTAAACCAAGATATTATAAACGCTCTTAAAGGCTATATGAAAGATTTAGCCAACGACATCACATTTGTAGTTCAAAAAGGCGAGCATGAAAAGCGAGCGGAGTTACTGGAAATGTTGAAACAAATTGCTTCTGCTTCAGACAAGCTATCCGTTGTTGAAGAAGATAGAAGCGAAGATCTGCGTAGCCCTGTTAGCTTCTTAGTTCAGTCAAATGGGCAAGACACTGGAATTAAGTTTTCTGGCGTTCCAGGCGGTCATGAATTCAATTCACTTGTACTGGCTATCCTTCAAGCCGGTGGAAGCAAGTTGAAACTTGATGACAGTATTCAAAATATGGTCAAAAAAGTAAAAAATAAACTCAAGTTTCAAGTCTATGTAAGCTTGGCATGTCACGCTTGTCCAGACGTGGTGCAAGCCATGAACCAATTTGCACTGCTAAATGATAATATAGAAGCTGAAATGATTGATGGAGGCGTCTATCCTGAGCTGATTGAGCAAAACAATATTCAAGGCGTGCCAACCGTGTATATGAACGGAGAGGTGTTTGCCAGTGGTAAGGTCGAGATTGCAGGCATTATAGAAAAATTAAGCGCTGCTCAGCCCGAAATATTAGAAGCCGATGAGCATGTTAAAGAGATGCCGCTTCAAGACGTAACGGTTATAGGTGGTGGCCCAGCCGGAATATCAGCCGCAATATATTCAGCTCGGAAGGGATTAAAAGTGACTATTGTCGCAGACCGATTTGGTGGTCAAGTTAAAGATACTATGGGTATCGAGAATTTGATTTCAGTGAAATACACCACTGGACCTGAATTAACCGGTTCTCTCGTTACGCATCTTGACGAACATGATGTCACGAAAAAAGAGCATATGAGAGTCGATAAGATTGAAAAAGGACCAATAAAAACGATCACGCTGAGTAATGGTGAGGTGTTCAAAACTCGTACAATCATTATTGCAACCGGTGCAAATTGGAGAGAACTTGGCGTTCCTGGAGAGAAAGAAAACATCGGTAATGGCGTTGCCTATTGCCCACACTGTGATGGTCCATTTTACAAAGGAAAAGATGTGGCCGTAATAGGTGGCGGTAATTCAGGTGTAGAAGCTGCTCTTGACTTATCTGGCATCGTCAAATCAGTTACTGTATATGAATTTATGCCTGAGTTGAAAGCAGATAAAGTGCTTGTTAACGAACTAGGCAAACGCGAGAACATAAAAGTGATTGCCAACGCCGCTACCAAACAAGTACTTGCGAAAAACGGTAAAGTTCACGCCATTGAATACACTGATAGAGCAACTAATGAAGTACACCAGCAAGAATTGCAAGGTATTTTCGTTCAAATTGGTCTAGTGCCAAACTCTAAAGTGGTTGAAGGTGTGGTTGACTTAACGAAATACGGTGAAGTTGTCATCAATGAAAAAGGTGCAACTAGCGAAGATGGTATATTTGCATGTGGCGACGTAACAACAGTGCCTTATAAGCAGATTGTGGTGGCCATGGGTGAAGGTTCTAAAGCTTCTCTAGCCGCGTTTGACTATTTGCTAATGAACCCTGCACCGAAAGAAGAAGAAGTGAAAAGCGAACAAGCGGCATAAATAAGCAATTTAATTATGAAAGCCTCCTCTCAAACCGACAGGGGGCTTTTTTATATTACGCTCGCAGTTTGACCGACTAACCTTTCATGTGTTTCAGGCAGTTCTCCACGAACTCAGGTATCAGCTTACTTGCTGGCCCCTGTATAGACTCATCAAACTGAGTGTTGCTCAAACTGGGCTCCAAATTTAATTCGAGTGTAAAAGCATTTAATTGATTGGCAAAGTTTACGAATCCAGCCGCCGGATAAACATTACCCGACGTACCAATGGAAACGAATATATTTGAGTGACTTAATAATGCTTCAATTTTTTCCATGTGGTAGGGCACTTCACCGAACCAGACAATATCAGGTCTGAGCGAATATTTAGGAACGCAACATTCACATAAATCAAGTTCAGTTAAATCAGTTATCCAATGTTTGTTTTTATGCGAGTTCGGACATTTTGCTGATGCAAGTTCTCCGTGCATATGAATGACATTTTTACAACCCGCGCGCTCATGCAAGTTATCTACATTTTGAGTAATTATCCAAGATCTGTTACCAAGCGCTGTCTCAAGTTTAGCCAGCGCTGCGTGCGCGTTATTCGGATGAACGTCTGAGCTTAGTAATTGTGCTCTTCTTTGGTTGTAAAATTTATATACCAAACTAGGATTACTGTTAAACGCTTCTGGAGTGGCTACATCTTCTAGCTTATGGTTTTCCCAGAGACCATTGTTATCTCTAAACGTCTTTAAGCCAGATTCAGCCGAGATCCCGGCTCCTGTTAAAATTACCATATTGCAGTTGGGGTGATCTTTAATAAACTCGATATATTTCATGACTGAATGTTTGTTTTCCTATCGCGCTTTAGTGCTTTGCGTATAAAGGTTTCCAATTTTAAATCCTAACAAAACTGATAGAGTGCCAATTATATTGCAATAAAGGGTTATTTTTAAAAAACCTAATGCGAAATCCTCACTCATTTTCGCCCCTTGAGCGATGGGATACCACAAGTCGTAAGTACTTAGATAAAAATACAGCAAACAAGCAAACAAACCGATGTTGAGTCCAATAAACTTGGGTTTTTCTGGCACGTTTTTAACGGCTATCCAGCAGAAAATGATACTAGCGTAGTTTAAAGCATTACCAGCAAGTAGATAAAACCTCTCTACTATAGAATGTTGTTGCATAAACGAGAGGGACTCTTCAAAGTTCATATTGCCGGAAAAATAATACGCGCCTGCTCTGATCATGTCGGTATTGGATATTAAAATACATGCGACTAAAAAGTATATAAAAAAGCTTTTCACTATACATAACTCTTATTTTTTAAATGTATACTAATCAAAAGTCACTCAGCTTGCATCATTAAACTGGTCCGAAACATTTTTGCTTTACCATACTTGAATTAGCGAAGAGCAAGTGACTCAACTTTACCTGCAAAAAAAGAAGGTGTAATAAAAATGCCAGTATTAATACTGGCACTTTTATAAGTACAACTATGAGTTAACAGCCTGTATCTTGACTGAATATGTCAATTATTCTAAGTAGTTCTCGGGGAGTTCTTCTATCTGTGCAACTCCTGAGTCAATGGCCGCTTTAGCAACTGCGGTCGCAATGGTTTTGCATAACCTAGGATCCATCGGTTTAGGAATGATATAGTTTTTGCCAAATGATAACGATTGACTGTTACTTGCTAATAGTACTTCATCTGGAACTGGCATTTTAGATACACTTCTAATAGCCTCAACCGCCGCAACCTTCATTTCATCGTTGATTTTTGATGCACGAACATCAAGCGCGCCTCTAAATATAAACGGAAAACACAGCACATTATTGACTTGGTTTGGATAATCAGAGCGCCCCGTTGCCATAATAAGGTCGCCTCTGACTGTGTGCGCCAGTTCTGGGGTAATTTCGGGATCTGGATTTGAACAAGCAAACACTATAGGATTTGGCGCCATTAGCTTAAGCGTTTCAGCAGGTAATAGGTCAGGACCTGATACGCCTAAAAACACATCTGCGTCTTCCATCGCATCTTCTAAGGTGCGTTTATCAGTATTATTCGCAAATAAAGCTTTGTGTTCGGTCAAAGATTCTCGACGAGTGTGAATAATACCGTTGCGATCAAGCATGTATATTTTTTCACGCTGAGCCCCACATTTTATTAAAAGCTCCATACAAGCAATTGCTGCAGCTCCAGCGCCTAAACAAACAAATTTTGACTCTTTTATGTTCTTATTTTGAACCTCAAGAGCATTTAACATACCAGCCGCAGTTACGATTGCAGTTCCGTGTTGATCGTCGTGAAAAATAGGGATCTTGCATCGTTTGATAAGTTCTTTTTCGATTTCAAAGCACTCTGGTGCTTTGATATCTTCGAGATTGATGCCCCCAAACGTATCAGCAATGTTAGCGACGGTATTGATAAATTCTTCGGTAGTTCTATGCTTTACTTCGATATCAATTGAGTCTAATCCAGCAAAGCGCTTAAACAAAAGAGCTTTGCCTTCCATTACCGGTTTCGAGGCTAGTGGGCCAAGATTACCTAGACCTAAAATTGCAGTGCCATTTGAAATAACGGCAACCATATTGCCTTTAGCTGTGTAGCGATAAGCTTGGTTCGGATCAGCGGCGATTTCTCTTACAGGTTCGGCGACGCCGGGACTATAAGCCAATGCAAGGTCGTCAACCGTTGCAGCTGGAGTAGAAAGTTCAACACTAATTTTGCCCGGTTTTGGAAAGGCATGATAATCAAGAGCACGTTGGCGAAAATCTGACATCTCGGATTAATCCTTGCGAGAAAGTTTACATCATCGGCAATATTCATTTTGTTTATGAAGATTTGCCTAAAGTTATGTTCTAACAATAGCATAATTAAATGCTTATATCATAGTGGCATGTTGGTCAAGAGCACTCAAAGTTTGAGAATAAACTGAATAAAAACAATTGGTTTAATGCATTTCACTGCCGCTATTGAGATTTGATATGTTGAATATAGACTAATTTACTAATTTTATTTGTTAAAACCGCACTCTGTCTTCATGCGCAAAGCGTTAAACCAAGAAGCTTGGATATCATTGTATTGATAAAAAAAAAGGACAAACAGCAGTTTGTCCTTTTCAAATTTTGATGAATTGCCAATATGCATTAGCAATTTATTGAATATGCATCATGATCAAAGCATTAATTTTTTAAGTTTTTAGCAAAAAACTTTTCCATTGCTCGATAAAAATCGTACTTGTTTTTATCTTGCTGATAGCCATGTCCTTCTTCTCTGACCATAGATTTATATGGCTTTCCAATTCTTTTTAAGTTTTCGCTTAAGATTTCATATTGGTCCATTGGAACGCGCACGTCTTCACTGCCATGAGCGATGAATAAGTCAGCTTTTATTTTTTCAACATTTAAGGCTGGAGAGAATTCTCTAAGCTTTGCTTCATCGGTGCCTAATACTCTATCAAGAAACTTTCTACCAGACTCACGCTTGGGTATGTCTCCTGATTTTTTCATTTCGATGAGTGAATAGACCCCTACGTACCCTAATCCACATTTGTACAGATCAGGCTCTCTCACTAAACTTTGCAGAGTGCCGTAACCGCCGTAAGAGCCACCGTACACGCATAACCTGTCTTTATCGGCATATCCATTTTCTACCATCCATAATGTTGCGTCGGTCATATCATTGATCATAGTGCCGCCCCATTGCTGATAACCAGCGCGCATAAACTCTTGGCCGTAACCGCCAGAACCTCTGAAGTTCACCATTACAACAGCATAACCTCTACTGGCAAGAAACTGGGCTTCACGGTTCCACCCCCAAAAGTCTCTCGGTCCATGCGGCCCACCGTGGATAATCTGAATCATTGGATAAGGCGCTTCCCCATAGGTGGGTAACATCATATAACCATTAAGAGTGAGTCCATCTCTTGACTCGAATTGTATAGGTTTCAAATCGGCCATAAGTTTAGGATCTATCTGATTGTTGGTCACAGATAAAAACCTAATACTAGGCTCAGAACCATCTAACCCACGGTTAAAAATGTAATATACACCGGGATCTTTATCTGATGTCACATTGACAATCAGCTTATTTCCGTCGCTTGTCCAAGACGTAATGTTAACGTCAGCAATTTCGTCATTAACCCCCAATGATGCATAAAGCTGGGTGATAAGAGTTTTCATTTCACTATTTTCTGATAGAAATATTGTGCGGTTGTAGTCAGGAGCAACCGATATGACTTCTAGTGCCCCATTGTACAAAGTACTTCTTCCACTTATGTCAGAAACGGTCTCTTTGTGAATCAAAGTAGTGTCCAGCGTTTTCATATCAATCGCGTAAATGCTAGGGACTTTGGTTTCGATATCAGAGCTAGCGTACACGATTGTGTTGTCTGCATTAAAACCTAGTAAGTTGATGCTGGTACCCTTCTTGTAAATAGGCAATTCAACAGTGCGCCATTTCGATTCGGGGTTATCTTTGGTATAAAATGTGATTTGGCCCATGCCTATCTCATCTTCATCTTCTTCCTCGTAGCCATAAGCAAATCGTGGAATGCCATTCGAATCTGCAATAATATCTCTCGCATTTCTGGGCTCTTGAGCTGTATAGTCTTCCTTACCGCTGTATAAATCGATTTCGAATAATTTTACGTCGCCACCGTCGAATGCGTGCCTTTTGGTGACAAGAATTTTGTCTGGTTTATTAGGAAGCATGCTAATTATGTTATAGCTTGTTCTAGAGAGCGGATTGGTCAGTTGCCTGCCTTTACTGCCATCAATATTATACGCTACATACGTTGGAGGCTCGCCATTATTATCTAGAAAACCAACAAACTTGGCGTAACCGAGAATGAATCTATCACTGCGCGGCCACATGACTTCAAAGATCCGCTGAAATTCTCCAAAGTTAAAGTTACTTTTGACCTCTTTTAAACCAGAGTCCATTATTGCTAGACTAGACGATGTTCCGGTTCTATAAATAACGGCTATGTGTTCACCGTCTGGAGAAATGACCATTTGTTCAAATTGGGCATTCTTGAAAAAGGCCTCAAGCGGAATATCCGCAGGACTAGCTTTAGAAATGGTAGTAAACAGCATAAGTACTGCTATAAATAGCCAATTTCGCATTGTTTTTCCCTCAGTTTAAACATAGGTTCAAGTGACCTATATACTCATTTTTGTCATTGTTGCTAATGCAGGAGTGACTTAGGTTTTAGATTTTTATATTAAGGTGTGATTAATTACAACTTTTAAAACAAAAAAAACCGAACTGACAAAGAGTTCGGTGTTTGTTGTACTATACAGACGTTTTGGGTCTACTTTTTACCAAGCGCACCAAAACGTTTCTTAAAGCGGTCTACACGGCCACCAGTATCAACGTTTCTTTGCTTGCCGGTGTAAAATGGATGACATTCAGAGCATACATCTAGATTTAAGTCTTTACCGACAGTTGAGCGGACTTTCAACACGTTTCCACATGAGCAAGTCGCTGTGATTTCTTCATATTTTGGATGAATATTAGCTTTCATGGTTTACCTATCTTTTAAGGCCGCCTCGCTATACAACCCGCAGTTGCACACCAAGCGATGTTAAATACAAGAGCATTTAATTCTTAAAATGCTCAAATTTTGGAGCGCGAATATTATATGAAAACACCCTTATCATCAAGATAAATATTTATAAACTCAAAAGCCAATCTTATTATCAGCTTTGAAAATAATCCTATTTATTGGTCACTGATCATGAATTGAAAAGGGAAGCTCTTAACCATTTTGCGTTGTCTTCGCTAGTAATAGTTGCACTTGTATTGCTCTATTGCCAAGCATATACTTTGCAATAATGCGACAATTATAAAGCAAAATAGCAGTTTATTGTGTTTTAGGCTCAGGCTTGAGAATAAGTTCTAACGAAACACATTGAATTTTTTCATTATTTTAAATCACACGTTTATATACTTTAGTTGTTTGATAAAAAGAAAATACGAGTCAAATTAATGCTAAGCAGTAACGAACAACTATTTGTAAATGTGGCCATCCCAGTACCTCTTGACACTCTTTTTCAATATAGTTTGTCTTGTGAATTGTCAGCACAAGCTCAAGTTGGATGTAGAGTTGTTGTTCCGTTTGGAAATAAAAAATTAATTGGAGTTGTTTTAGCGCGAACAAGTGTTGCAACGACCGAATTAAATAAACTTAAAAGCGTTATATCGGTTTGTGACAGCAAGCCAATATTGGATCCCAAGACGCTTGCCTTAGCAAAGTGGCTCAGCGATTTCTATCTGTGTTCTATTGGTGAAGTCATCGCTTGCATGCTTCCTAATCAACTTCTTAAGCTAAGAGTCTCATCGTCTAAAAATGGAGACTATCACACTAGCGAGATTGCGCCTCAAATAAAAGTGACAATTAGCCAGATAGATATTGGCCTGATAGAGCAAAAATTAAAAAGAAGCAAAAAACAACAAGAGTTATTTCAGTTCATACGAGCCAAAATCAAAGTGGGAGAAAACGTCTGGCTAAATGACCTAAAAGAGCTTTTTTCAACAGTAATTGTCAATGCACTTGTCAAAAAAGAAATAGTAGACTTACAAGCATGTTCTGTGACAGCGAACGCCTGGGTACAGAATGTAAATATAGCAAATAAAAAACGCCCCAATCCTGAACAAGCCATTGCCATTGCTACGATTAATCAGCGCAAGAGTTTTGGGGTCACATTACTGGAAGGAGTAACTGGGAGCGGCAAGACAGAAGTCTATATGCAAGTGATCGAGGAGGTATTGCTAGCAGAAAAACAAGTATTGATTTTGGTGCCGGAAATAGGCCTAACTCCTCAAACTGTTCGCAGATTTGAACAGCGATTTGGAAAAGTGGTCGCGGTTTGGCATAGCGGCCTTAATGATACTCAAAGGCTTGAAGTGTTTAAGCAAGCCGTCTCTGGTCAGATGGGAGTATTCATAGGTACTCGCTCGTCGGTATTTTTACCCATCACTAAACTAGGGATGGTAATAGTGGATGAAGAACATGATGAGTCTTTTAAACAACAAGATTCGTTGAGATATCATGCAAGAGACGTTGCCATATATCGTGCTAGGCAACTGGATATACCCTTAATTTTAGGGTCAGCCACTCCCTCATTGGAGTCGTTGTATCACGCATTAAATAAAAAATATTGTCACTTGATGCTCAAGAACCGAGCAGGTCAAGCGAGCTTGCCAACTCAGCATTTGTTGGATTTGAGAGGTTTGAAACTGCAAGCCGGCTTGGCTCCAGCATTGCTGTCTAGAATGAAGCAACAGTTGGATCAAGGTAATCAAGTTATTATATTTGTTAATAGACGAGGTTACGCACCAGCCTTAATATGCAACGGTTGTGGTCATGTTGAAAGTTGCAATTATTGTGACTATCCATACACGGTTCATGCAAGTACGAACAATTTGCAATGTCACCGATGTGGCAAGTATTCAAATCTGCGACCCAGATGCTCACAGTGTCAATCGCAAAATATTACGACTAAAGGAATTGGAACAGAGCAGATCCAAGACTTCTGTCGTTCACATTTCCCCAATTATTCCACAATAAGGATAGACAGTGATTCTGTTAAGGGGAAAGATAAGCTAACGTCCATACTGTCTGAAATCAATTCCAATCAGCACCAAATTCTTATTGGTACACAGATATTGTCGAAAGGCCATCATTTTCCAAAAGTGACTTTAGCCATTATCTTAAACGTCGATTCTTTTTTATTTAGTTCAGATTACAGAGCGCCTGAAAAATTGGCGCAGTTGATGACTCAAATTGGAGGGCGAGCCGGCAGAGAAAATAGCAGTGGGGAGGTTTGGCTACAGTCGCATCAAGTGAGTAATTTTTTACTTCAAGATCTTATCAATAATGGGTATTCCGACTTTTCAAGAACTCTTTTGCAGGAGCGTATAGCGGCAAATTTACCGCCAAAAGTTTTCCAAGCATCACTTCGGGTAGAGCATGAAGATAAGCCATTAATTCTGGATTTTATGCAGTTTGCAAATTCATTGTTAACGCAGTTCAAACAACTCCAGTTCGTCGGTCCGTTTCCTGCTGCGGTTGAAAAAAAACAGAACAGATACCGGTTCATTACAGTGATAAGTGGTAATTCCATGAGTTATTTAAATGTTGCTCTCAAACAGGTAAAGAGCGAATTAAAGAGTCACCAGTTTTCGGCTAAGTTGCGTTGGTCATTCGATATAATGCCAACGGATTTTAGTTAATACGCGATTCATTATCTAAACAGTAGTAATGATGTTGCAAAGTTTTTTGCTTTTCATTACGCCCTAATAATTTTCTAATATTTGACATTTTTAATTAGTGCCATTTCCATATTTCAAATTCTGTAGTATTTAAAAATTAATTAGCCGGCTGCGCAGAAGATGTATTACACTAGACATTCATAAGACAAATGAAATTTTGCTGTCATCGTTTAATTAAATCTCAGCGCGACAGGTCGTCGGTCTTAAGATATTAATCTCGCATATTCAACATTCTTCCTAATTTAATAATAATGAACTAATTCAATGGCCACAAAAGATTACGTTACTCGTTCGCAAACAATCAAAAAAAAAGGTAAGAACAAAAATCATCAAGCTAAAGTAAATTGGTTTAGGATATCGCTTGCTATTTTGCTTCTTTCTGCATTTATATGGGGTCTATATTTTTTGGCTAGCATAGATAATAGTCAAGAGGTCAGTCCTTCAAGCAATGCAGATGCTTCTGCTCCTGAGCAAGTTGAGGAACCTAGTCTCAATAAAGATGAGTCATTAGAACAGCTTTCTTTGCCCCCTCTACCTAAACTTCAAGAAGAACAATGGGAGTACATAGACTCGTTACCCGACTTTCAAGTTGAAGTAGACACAAAGGGCCCATTAGAGAGTGACCGACAATACATCATGCAATGTGGTTCATTTAGAACTTTTGAACGAGCTGATGAGTTGAAGGCGAAGTTAGCCTTTCAAGGGTTGGAATCACGAATACTAAAAAGCGATGGTAGCAATGGTATTTGGCATAGGGTGGTGCTTGGACCTTATGAAAGGAAAAGAAATGCTGAACGAGACAGACACACGCTTCGGGATGCGAATATACGAGGTTGCAAAATTTGGTGAGATACTCAATTGGGTTTTTTCTAAACATATTACTTAACCAATTCTGCTTTGCTGTCTTGAAAACTTTTTTTCACGACCCATCTATATAGCCATTACCTGCACAAGCTAAGTTGAGGAGTAAAACATGACGACGATTGTTTCGGTGCGAAGAGGAAATAAAGTGGTAGTAGCTGGTGATGGCCAAGTGTCTTTGGGCAATACAGTAATGAAAGGAAACGCTCGCAAGGTACGTCGTTTGTATCACGATAAAGTTCTAGCAGGCTTTGCAGGAGGGACCGCAGATGCGTTTACATTGTTTGAAAGGTTTGAGAGCAAACTCGAAATACATCAAGGTCACTTAACCAGAGCCGCGGTAGAGTTAGCAAAAGATTGGCGTACCGATAGGGCGCTGCGAAGGTTAGAGGCCCTTTTGGCGGTCGCTGATCATTCAGCATCTTTTGTGATTACAGGTAATGGTGACGTTATTCAACCAGAAAACGACTTGATAGCCATTGGCTCAGGTGGTCCTTATGCGCAATCTGCAGCCACTGCTTTATTAGAAAATACTGAATTGAATGCACAAGAAATAGCCACAAAATCGCTTTCTATTGCCGGTGATATATGTGTATTTACTAATTCAAATCAAACAGTCGAAACGTTAGATTATTAAACAGGCCAAATTGACAAGAAGTATTGGTAGTTCTTAGACTCGACTTAAGCAATATAGATAGGAATTAATATGTCTGAAATGACTCCACGAGAAATAGTTCACGCACTTGACAAGCACATTATTGGACAGGCAGATGCCAAACGTTCTGTGTCCATTGCGCTTAGAAATAGATGGCGAAGAATGCAACTTGGTACTGAATTACGACAAGAGGTCACCCCAAAAAATATATTAATGATTGGCCCAACTGGTGTGGGGAAAACGGAAATCGCTCGCCGTCTAGCAAAAATGGCTAATGCACCTTTCATTAAAGTTGAAGCGACGAAATTTACAGAGGTGGGCTATGTGGGAAAAGAAGTCGAATCAATCATCCGCGACCTTGCCGATATCGCAGTAAAAATGACAAAGGAAAATGCAACAAAAAAAGTCAAATACCGTGCGGAAGAAGCAGCTGAAGATCGAATTTTGGACATACTGATCCCTCCTGCTGAAAATTCATTTGGAGAAAAGGAGCCCGTTGAAGAAAAGGGCGCAAGGCAAGTATTTCGTAAAAAACTAAGAGAAGGTCAATTGGATGACAAAGAAATTGAGTTAGACGTGTCACTTCCTCAAGTGGGCGTTGAAATTATGGCGCCTCCCGGCATGGAAGAAATGACGAATCAACTTCAGGGCATGTTTCAAAACTTGTCTGGAGATAAAAAGAAGAAAAAAAAGCTAAAAATTAAAGATGCCTTTAAAATTCTGGTTGAAGAGGAGTCAGTGAAACTGATCAACCATGAAGATTTAAAGGAAACTGCCATAGAATCGTTGGAACAAAATGGAATTGTGTTTGTAGATGAGATTGACAAAATATGTAAACGCGAGGGGAATAGTGGAGCGGACGTTTCAAGAGAAGGCGTACAGCGCGATTTGTTGCCATTAGTAGAAGGCTCTACAGTATCAACAAAGCACGGAATGGTAAAAACAGACCATATCTTATTTATCGCGTCTGGCGCTTTTCAAATGGCCAAGCCGTCAGATTTAATACCAGAACTGCAAGGTCGTCTTCCTATAAGAGTTGAATTATCTGCTTTAACAACTGAGGATTTTGTAAGAATACTCACGGAGCCTAATGCGTCGCTTACGGAACAATATAAAGCTTTGATGTTGACAGAAGGAGTTGATATTTCTTTCTCTGAAAGCGGAATAAAGCGTATTGCAGAGGCAGCATGGCAGGTTAATGAAAAAACCGAAAATATTGGTGCGAGAAGACTTCACACCGTGATGGAGCGATTGATGGAAGATATATCGTTTGAAGCATCTGATAAATCAGGCGAATCAATTACAATTGACGAAGATTACGTGAATAGTCACTTACAAGCTCTGGTTGAAAACGAAGATTTATCTAGATTTATCTTATAACGCATTATTATGTCGTTTTAAAATAAGCCGGCTGTTGCCGGCTTTTTAAATGAATTAAGTTTTGTGCATTCCTAGTCCTTAAAGACGTGAAAAAAAGCTAAAAGCACTAGGCTTTTAGCTTGAATTGTACTGTTACGACAACAGTACAAAGGGAAAATTAAACTAACTACTTAGACAGTGTGCAAAGAAGTTTTATGTGGCTGCTAACTAATTACATCTCTGGATTCATTGATGTTCTGCATAATGAACTTAACGTGATAGCATGCTGTCTTCTTAGTAGGCAAAGAAATGTCCTTAGTAGGCAAAGAAATGTCCTGTAATAAATGCGAACAGCTCGTTCTTGCCATATACTATATGCTATACCGTTGTCTTCTGTCGGCTAACTGGACATTAGTCGAGAACTACATTTACTCAAATAAAAAGGGTACGAGTGACCGTTTCAACTCAAAGGAAGTTTTCTAATAGGTTTGTTAAGTTATCCCTATGTTTTTTATGTTTTTTAGTTTTAATATTTAGGTGTTCTTCAGGGTCTGCTCTTGAGTTAAATATATCTGGCATTGATAACAATGATATTGAAGAAAACATTCGGTTATTTGCCAATCAGGTGAAAAAACCTTCGTCTGAACTAGCCGTTGACGATTATCAATTAGAACTAAATAAAAATATAACAAAAGCGGTACATGCTTTCTCTTATTATGATGCAAACGTCAAAATAGAACCTATAACGTTTACTCAACCCGAAAACCTAGAAGTTGATGTTCACGTTGAATTAAATGAGATAACCAAAGTATCTAATGTAATCTTGCAGACTGATATAATAGAGGGAACACAAGGCTACAAAAATATTCCACAAGACCTATTGAATGTTATTCAAAAAGTTAGACAGTTTGAAGGTAAGCCATTAAATCAAAATACGTACGATCAATTGAAGAATCAACTCAGCACTTACGCTGTTTTATACGGGTATTTCGATTTCAATTTTATTCTGCACAAATTATCAATAAACGTAAAACAATCTGACTCTGAAAACCAAGAGATGAAAAGTAATACTGCGGCTAAACCGCAAATCTCTGAAGGCGCCTCAGATACTTCGGTTCAACCCGCCAAGCAAAAAAGTTATGCGATTGTACACTGGATATTTAATCTGAATGAAAGGTATTTGTTTGGTGAGCTTAACTTTCTCAAGGAAACCAGAGGTCAGCATTTAGCGGAAAAGGTCAAGCCATTTAAATCTGGTCAGTTTTTCGATCAGTCTAAAATTGGTGAGTTTTCATTAAATATGGCGAGCACCGGTTACTTTGATAACGCTATAGCAAGAGCAAATTCTACGGAAGCCAATGACTTGCAAGTGCCAATCGAAGTGATTTTGCAACCTAAGCCTAAAGATTTATATCAGTTTGGAGTTGGTTTTTCGACCGATACCAGAACTCGGCTCAGTGTTGATTGGAGGAGGCCTTGGGTTAATCTTGATGGACATGAACTAGGCGCGAAACTTTATCTTTCAAATCCTCGCAGATCTATAAGTCTAGATTATAGAATTCCTAAAGCCAATCCATTGAACGATTTTTTAAATTACAGAGTTACGTTAAAACAGACGGATGAAAACCAAACTCAAAGTGATAATGCAAGTTTTGAAATTCTGCGCCAGTGGGGAGCAACTGAAGACGACGAGTGGGACCAGATTGGTTTTATCACTATAGAAAGAGAGTCTTTTATTCAGGGCATACAGCCAAAGCAAACCACTACTCTTTTAATGCCAGGCTTCACGCTAACCAGAACCAGAAAAGTAGGCGATATATTTGTAGATTGGGGAGACAGACAACAATTGACCATTCAGACTGCTTCAAAATCAATTGTTTCAGATATCGACTTGTTCAAAGTGCTAGCCACAACGAAATGGATCCGAGAATATTCAAATCATCGATTTACCTTGAGGGCTGATGCGGGTGCTATTGCGACTGATGATTTTAGCCGAGTACCATCATCCCACCGTTTTTTCGCTGGCGGCGATCAGAGTGTGAGAGGATTTGGCTTCAATGAATTATCTGAATTTGAATTCGTGGAGCAGGATGGTGAAATTACCACAGAGCTAATTGGTGGTAAATATTTGGCGGTTGCAAGTGTTGAGTATGCTTATAGAGTTGCAGAAGACTGGCGAGTAGCCACTTTTATTGACGTTGGAAATGCGACAGACGAGTTTGCACGTGATTTGGCAACAGGTGTTGGCATAGGAGCTCATTGGTTATCGCCCATTGGTAACGTTCAATTTTATATCGCACGCGGTGAATCAAAAATAGAAAACACTTGGAGGGTTCACTTAATGATAGGTCCAGGTCTATGAGCGGTAATCATCAACAAAATTCAGCGCCCTTTAAGTGGTTTAAAATAGTTTCATACACATTTTTATGCCTTGTTACTGTATTGGTTTTGCTGTTGGCATTGGCTTTTTCTTCATTCGGGGTGGCATTGCTGACCAAATTTGCCAATCAACAAGAAGGTATTGATTTAAGTGGCGTGACTGGCAGCTTGTACAGTCAAGTAGTATTCAACAAATTAAACATAGATACCCCAGCAGCAAAAGTGACCGCTGAAAACGTCAGCTTTGACTTGGGTATAAACTGCATTTTTGTTGGAGAGGCGTGCATCGATAATTTTGAGGTTGCAGAGCTGGTAGTCGTACTAAAACAAACGGCAACCCCAGCAAATGATAAATCTGAACTTACCCAAGACTATATAAAGCTACCTTTGCCTTTTACTCTCTCTCAAATGTCTGTTGCGCGTCTGAGTATTTTTTCTGAGTTAAACGAACAAGAAGTGGCTCCTTTACTAGACCTCCACGAACTGGCCATAGAGCTGGTTTTTTTCCAAGAACTTATTCTGAAAAAAATACAGTTCCAATCGTTGTATTTAATGCAAACAAAGCAAAATATTCCAGAACCTGAAACTGTAGAGGAAACAACGGTCAATCAGAAAATAGAGCAATCTCTAAAAACAATCAGTAACTTTGAATATTCTGGTATTGCTGTGCCAAAGATTTTTATCCCTCTAAACGTCCGTGCACCAGATGCCTCTTTTGCTAATATTTGTTTTATACAAAGCGTGGCAACACTGAAACATAATGCACTATTGAACCAATTGAAAAAGATTGACTTCAAAAATGATTATTCAGATCCTGTTTGCACAGGCAATACAATGTTAAACGCCTCTTTATTAAACCAAGAAGTCAATCTGGAATTTAGCACTGAGCCGGTTAAAGTTAACATTCAATCAATAGAAGCTTCGCTGAAAGTCGATTTGTCAAATAGCTTTAAACACCAAGCGAGCGTATCCGTTTCTCCTAATTTAGAGCGAGTTAAAAATGATACAGCTCCACTAATTTTTCACTCTAAAGGAAATCTTGAAGATTTTACGGCTGATTTGAAGCCGAAAGACCTGAATGGCCAAAACTCCAACGAACCCATTTTTGAGGCTCAGTTTCAAGGTAACATAGCCGACAGAAGTTTGCCGGTGAAGCTCTCTTTGAATGGAAACCGTTTGGCCGAAGTGACAGAGAATTGGCTCGAGACCTCGATTAAGCCACTAGACGCATTTAGTTTGTTGGTAAACGGCAATACAGACTCTTATGATGTCGAGGGAGACTTAGTATTGGCGGCTGAACAGCCAACGAATATAAAATTAAGCGCTAACGTATCTTTAAAAGAAAATGTAGTTAACGTGCAAAATATTTCCACTGATGGAGATTTAGGCGAATTTAATGCTAGCGCGAGGGCAAGCATTACCAAAGGCGTACCCGATGCTGATACCCAAACTCAAGATAAAGTTCACGCTCTCAATCTTGAAACTAAGCTTGATTTCAAAAATCTTGCTGTTCAGGGTCTGATAAATGAAATTCAAACCGACCTCAATGGACAAGTTCAACTAGAAGGCACTCTCAGCTCAGAGTTAAAATCATTTGATATTTTGTGTAGCGATATCGAAGGAAAGGTGCAAAACTTTTATTTAGAATTACTTTGCGACGTAACGCTAGACGAAGAGGGTGTGTTAAACATTCAACAATTCGTACTTAACCAGTCTAATAATTCGGTAACAGCTCAAGGAAAAATATCCCTACCAACAGATTTAAATAGCATCGATATCGCCCAAGAAGTTACTCAGTCGACGAATCAAATTAATAATAATTTGACGTTGGATATTGATATTAAAGACCTATCCAGTTTCCATAATTCTTTACGTGGGGCCATTGTCGGCGACGCGACTATAGATGGTGGGATTTTTTCTCCTGCTGTTTTAGCAAACTTATCTCTCAAACAGATAAGGTTTGAACAGGTAAAAATACAATCTGGTCAGTTAAAAGTAGATATTGATGTAAAGGATGACTTCAAAACTGATATTGAATTAGAATTGCGAGAAATAGCCGGTCCTCAACTCCTCGCTAATACGGTTGTGCTTTCATTATTGGGCGATAAAAACAATCACACACTTGACTTGCAGTTGAGTCATCCAGATTACAGCACAAAGCAAAATCTTCAGGGGCAAATAGTTCAATCGGCTAACAAATTAGCTTGGCAAGGGCAGTGGCAAACAGGCCTAGTGCAGTGGGGCTTATCTAACTTTGAATTAATTAATAAAAATACTCAACGGCCCACAGAACTTTATATCAGCGCTAAAGAAGTGAGATTGGACAGTCATTGTTGGATTGACACAAACGCATCAGATAAAGACAATCAAAATCAAGGCTTATGTATTGATCAGTTAGATTATACTAACAAGCGAGGACAGGTTCAGGCTTCTTTCGATTACAATTTTAATAAGCTTTTAATCCAAAGTGTTCCGAATTATTTTTATGAAGGCACTCAAATACCGCTTAATGCCAGTATTGACCTAAAATACAGTCCAAATAACGGAGTCGAAGGTCTGGTACAATCGTTAATCGTTGATGCAAAGTTAGTCACACAAGATCAAGAAATAGACGTCACAGCAGTCGTTGCTAATTTCTTAGTGGATAATGAAAAAGTGACCTCTAGCGTATATGCTGGTACGAGTAAAACAGGAGCGGTTGGTCTGCTATCAGAAGCCAATTTAAGGCCTGATGCTCGGCAGCATAATGGTGTAGTCAGCATTGACAAGTTAATACTTGCCCCAATACAGCGGTTTGTGCCAACTATAGAAAAAATAGACGGTTTAATCCAAGGTCGAGTTGAGTTTGACGGCCCGTTGGAAAAGCCCGTTTTTAATGGAGAACTATCGGTTTCAAATGCAGAATTGGCAGTAATAAGTTATCCATATCCCCTTAAAAACTTCAACCAAGAAATAATAGTGGAAAATAACCAAGTTGATATAAAGGGAGAGTTTGAACTAGGGAATGGTGATGCCGAATATAAAGCGAAATTAAATATCGATGAAACGATTCAAATCGACGGTGAAATAACTGGGCAAGAATTACAACTTGCGGTGGCAGATCAGAGTATTGTGGCGTCACCGGATATTAAATTTAAACTTGATCCTGATAATTTAGAAATATCTGGCTCAGTCACTATTCCAAAAGCGGACATGAGTATCAAGTCTTTACCTCAAAGTGCTAGAGCGCCATCAAGCGATGTACTCATTTTAGGGGGGAAGCAAGAACCGCCTGTGCTGCCTATTGGATTAAACGTAGACATGCAAATTGTTATAGATCCGGCTAAACAAGGAAGAGTAGAAATAAGCGCCCTTGACCTTGATGCTACATTGCAAGGAGATTTGAGAGTTACTGTTAAGCAGGAAAAAAATGTTAAAGAAAACACTTACTCGCCTATGCAGACACTTGTCTATGGGTCAATCAATACTTTAAGTGGCAGTTATGATGCATACGGACAAAACCTACAAATCCAAAAGGGCGTAATTTTTTTCAATGGCGTTCCTAATCTCCCGCAGTTCGATATTACCGCTATTCGAAATCCGTTAAACACCGCTGACAACGTAATAGCTGGCATCAGAGTAAGTGGAAATCCTGTCGTTCCAAAAGTAGAGCTATTCTCAGAGCCCACGATGATTCAAGCTAGACAGCTATCTTATTTATTACAAGGAACCGACTTAGACGGAGGAGAAGGTACCTCCAACAATGTTATGTTGGTTAATGCGCTTGTAAGCTTTGGCATTGGCAATAGTGAAAACGGTATAAATAAATTAGGACAAAGTCTGGGATTTGACTCATTAAATCTGCAAACGGCGGGACAGGGCGAAAATACGCAGGTTCAATTGTCGGGGAGGATATCTGACAATATTCAAATTACTTATGGGGTAGGCCTTTTTGATCAAGCCAGTGAATTAATTCTCAAATATCAGCTTATGCCTCAACTTTATATTGAGGCAAGAAGCGGAGCCACCAGTGCTGTTGATTTATTTTACGAAATCACTAGAGGTGAGTGACTTATTCAACCCGCTGTTATACAAAGACAAGATAGAATAAGTCTCTAAACATTTACAAATAATCAAACCCCCCTGTCTAATCCAAACGATTTGTAACCTCTACTGTAAAGTTCGCTGTAGTACATAACAATTAGCGCATGGCGACTTCTTAGTGACAATTTTCTATAAATATTTGCACAGTGAAACTTTACCGTTCTCTCGCTTATAAATAATTCATCAGCAATTGTTTTGTTGGGCAATCCTTCTACAATTTTATTAGCAATTTGCTGCTCTCTATCGGTTAGAAGGTGTAGATTATTTAACATAAATTTTCCTTAATTTAAGATAATGATAAAACATCGTCATTAGTCTTTAACTCAGTAAGTCCTTTTGACGATAATGAAAAAATTTGATTTGCAGTTGAAATAGTTTGTGGTCGGTGAGCCACCATCACTATGGCCGAATTAAGATGCTGTAGATGATTACAAACTTGTTTTTCTGTCTCTAAATCTAAATGGCTAGTGGCTTCATCTAATATTAAAAGTTGTGGTTTTTGATAAAATGCTCTGGCGAGTAATATTCGTTGTTTTTGTCCTCCACTCAAACTATCGCCCATGTCGCCTATGAGGGTTTGATACTGCATAGTCATGGCCATAATGTCGTTATGGATACATGCTAACTGAGCAGCCTCCAAAGCTTTTTCTACATCAATATGCTCGGCAAAGTTGCAAATATTATCGAGTACCGAACCGGTCAGCAAACTGTCACTTTGTAGGACTGCTGCTATATTAAACATATTTCTTGTTTGTGGCGTCAGTAATTGTTCGTTAAATAAAACTTGGCCGGTATGTGGAGCGGTTAATCCTAATAGGCAATTAAGAAATGATGATTTTCCGCATCCACTCGCTCCTACGATTGCGATAAAGCTTTCAGTGTTAATGCGAAGGTTGACATCACTAAACACAAACTGCTGATGAGGGTGATATTTAAAGCTTAAGTTTTTAATCTCAATTGAAATATCTTTTTCATTTGTATCGTAAAAGCTTGATACTCTATTGTTTTGTGCTTTGGCCAATGGGTTGCTTGCAAGCCGTTCTTCAGCGTTGTGGTCAATATCATTCGTGGTACCTTGACTGTGATTAAATGCAGAGGCCTCAGTCGGATGATTAATCACATCATCTAACCTGTGAAGATGAACGTCTAATACTTTATATTCAATCCATTTTTCTAAAAACGCAGCGTGTGCAGACAAAAACTGATTCTTAAAACTGACAAACGCAATAAGCATCCCAACAGTGAATGAATTGTCCATGACTAAGTGCGCAGCAAAGTATACTATCAATATATTTTCTAGACCAAACAGGGCTTTGTTACAAGTCGAAAAACCAATATTCCATTGACCCAATTTGATCCGTTGATTGGCGTTGTCAACGAAGTAATTCAACCATTTCGATTCTGTTTTAGCTTCACTGTTGGACAGTTTAATCGTTCTTATTGCTCGCAAACTTTGCATTAGAAAACTTTGTTGTTTGGCGGAGGAATGCAATATCTCATGATTTAAACGTTTCACAGGATAAAATAACCACCATCGTAGTATGCTGTATATAAAAGCAAAAACAATCGTTACTAACGCTAACTTAACAGAGTATGCAAACATCACTATTAACGTTGTAATGGCCAATAACCCGTCTACTATCGCACTAACGACACTTTGTGAAATAACATCTCTTATCGCTTGTAGTGAAGAAAATCGGCTTAAGATATCGCCCATATGGCGTCTTTGAAAATAGTCTGTCGGCAATCGCAACATGTGTGATAACACACTTTTTGAAAGGTGCAGATTCAACTCATTGCTAAATCTTAATACAATGGATTCCCTCAAAAAGGAGCACAAGGTATCCAGTAATAAAACAAGTCCAAAGCCTAGCGCCAGTATTAAGACAATATTGTCATTTGAATCTATAAGCACTTTGTCTATTACAGTTTGCATGTACAAGGGTGAGATTAAAGAAAATACTTGGATTAATAAAGATACTGCAAATATTAGAGACAGTTGCCTCTTGATCCCCTTAATGGGGGTGATTAACTTGGCAAGGCTAAATTTGGGAGATGGGCGCCGTGTTTTTAAAGACTTATTTTGAGTCAATTCCAGACATATTCCGGTGAACCCTTGACTAAATTCATTGGTAGAAAGTGTTCTTTTTCCCAAGGCTGGATCTAAAATGGTGATTGTTCGTTTGTTGACTCTTGTCAGCACCACATAATGTGAAAACTCCCAATGCAAAATGCATGGCGTTATTAAGTTGCTAATATCTTTTAAGTCTGCTTTTACTGCTCTTGATGAGAGACCTAAATGCTGTGCGTATGTGATCAATTCCGATAGCTTCGCACCTTCTGAACTTGCCGGCATAGCCTGTCTAAACTCTCTTAAATCAATTGGGTTCCCATGAAAGTTAGCAATCATTGCCAAGCAAGCAATCCCACATTCACTCGCCTCTGCCTGCATTACAAGAGGTACTTTCTTTTTTAATTTAAAATTAAGCTTACCTTCAGTTGTCATGGCCCTCGCACTCATTTTGAACTCTCTCCAAGTTGAAGAAAGATTGACTTGGCGATGGGCTGCATCAACCACTGAAAAATAGTCATTTGTTTCATGCCTATGCTGGCCGAGACTGGCACACCAGCCAATAAAGAAATTGACTGACTTTCCGTTACCTCCACATTGGCAATATAGACAGGGCGTTTGATGGAAATGGGTTTGTCCGTTAAATTTTGAGGAAGCATAACGGTTTTATCAAGGTAAGTTATCTTACCTTTTAAACTTCCGAATTGTTGAAATGGAAACCCATCCACTTGAACTTTTATCAGAGACTTTGAATTTAAATGATGCACAATATTGTTAGGAATGGCGAGTTTTACAATGTATTTTGATTGTTGAGGCCTAATATGCGCCAGCATTTGATTAACTAAGAGCGTGTCCCCTTTTTGTAGGCTAAGATTTTCTATAATCCCACTGGCAGGAGCAACAACATTTATAGTTACCTTTTGTTTAAAGTCTAAGACCTGCTCATTAGATTCAATGTTTACAAGTTTAATAGACTCTTTAAGCCTACTTATATCTAGCTTTGTTTGTTCTATCTTTTCTAAGGTTTGAGTGTTTTGGCTGAACAATTGTTGCAAGGTAAGCGATATCTCAATCTCTTGATTTTTAATATTTTGCAATCTTACTTGGTGACTAGTTCTTTCTTGGTTCGATAAAAGACCTTTTTTGGCAAGTGTATCGATAGAATTTTGAAGTTGCACAGAACTTTGGCTCAAGGCTTCATTTTGTTTTTGTTGCTCTTTGAGCAGTTGGATTCGCTTTTCATTCGCAGATAAATCAAGGCTAAAGCCATTGATTAACAAAGAAGCTTTATCAAGTTGTTTTTTTAATACTAAGATATTTTGAATACGCTTTTGTTCTATTATGGTAAGTTTTTCGTTTATTTGCTTTTGGGATAACATGGAGGCGTAAGGACGAATTACGGTAGCAAGTAATTGCCCGTTATTTACAATCTCACCATTTTTGACAAAGACGTTTAATACTGTGCTACCGGCTTCTTTATTGCGAATAGAAGTTGCTTTTACATCGTTTTCTACCCAGCCCGATACAACAGATGTTTTATATATCGGCTGCGTGAAAACGAATACCAAGCACATAAAAAACAGTGCCCCAAAAACCAAACCACTTATTATATGTGCTGATTTTGGGCGAATGGTGACCTTGCCTAGCTCTTTATTAACAAATGCGTCTAAAGCTTCTTTCCTATAGAGACCCGAGTCTTGATTATTGTCAGTTCGTTGCATGTCCTTTGCTATTTCCTACATTAATTTATTAAATTTAAGCTGATAAATACTTTAATCCGTGTAGCGTTATTTATCTCTTAAAAAAAAGACAATTTTTAGAAATATTGAGACAAATTAAACATATTGTCCTAATATTTTTAGTTCTTTGGTACAAGCTATTCATTGCACCTATCTGCAGTTGCATAGGGGAAATTGCTGTTGTGTATTGTTGGTGTCAGATTTTTTTACACATTTCGTTTTGGTCATGTTATTCGATTGGTAAGTGTATGAATTTAGTGTGCAATTTATTTTGGTAAGTTTTTTGCATAGTAAATATACAAAACAAGAACAAATAACCGCTATTATTAACGAGGTATAAACATGTTGAAGAAAATTATTTGTGGTGCTTCACTGTTATTCGCCGCAGGCTACGCAAATGCTGCGACCATAACAGTAGCTGCGTCAGTTCCGTTACAAACCACTAATTTTGACCAAGTGGTATCTGTCGATAAGTTCGACGATATGGGCGGAACCAGAGAGCTTGAGTCAGTAACGTTTTCATTAGAGGGTTTTTTGGAAGGTAATGCTCGACTTGAAAGCCTTGATGCTGGACCGTCATCTGTTATAACGACACTGTCAGTCACGATGACTCTAAGTGAAACGATAACAGATAATACGCTCGTTATCACTATTCCGACGTTGAACGAAACATTCAACGCAACCGCTTATGACGGTACAACGGACTTTGGCGGTACATCAGGAATTACATATGAACAATTGACTGCTTCACAAACTGAGTCTGAGACATACACGGACGCTGTGACATTAGCGCTGTTCACTGGCGTGGATACAATAGACTTAAACTTGAATGCGTTAGCGGAGTCTTTCGCAACTGGAGCGGGTAACTTGATTACTCAATTTAGTACCAGTGCAGGTGGAAATATCCTGGTGACTTATGAATACGATGATGTGCCTGTTTCAGCGCCGGCTCATTTAGCGCTTTTAGGTATGATTCTTCTGGCCTTTGCTGGTTACAGGACATCTAGAAAGTAAGTAAAAACAAAAAGTTAGTTGAAAAGCCTCCTTCACGGGGGCTTTTTTGTCAGTTTTTTTTACACTTTTATCCCAATTAGATACTTTAAGCCAAACATGTATCTTGTTTTGACTACATCTTCTAAACGGGGGGAGTTAAAGCGGAGTTAAATCATATTGACGATTGAGAATTGCCAAATTAGTTGACTCAGCAACTTCTCCAATCTTATATTGTGCGGGCCCTGTTGGTTCAAGTAATACGAATTGTATGCCATTGTGAATAATTGTGCTTTCACTTGGCTTAGCAGGCATAGCAAGAGCGAGCAACGCATGCTCCGGCAAGTAGACCATTTGTAGGTTTATTGTTTGGCTATATGCTTTTAAAACTGCTGCCATTAATGTCGATTTGCTGTCACAATCACCTTGATTAGAGTAGAGCAAGTCACGAGGTGCGACGAAGCCAGCTCCGTTTAAGTAGAGCCTGTTTTCAAGGCGGCTATACGGTATAGTCTGAATCCAACTCATTAATATGCTTATAAATTCTCGGCTATCATTGGGATTAACCTGCATCTGTTTTATACTCTTTATAATAGGCTTTAAAGCAGACGCGCTTAATTTAGTGTATCTAGCGTGGTCATGTCTGATGCCAGTTTGGCCGTTTGGTGCACTATAAGAGGTGATAAAAGCTTTATCCCAATAGCGTTGTTGAGCATTTGCATGTGTGCTTTTCAGTTTCATCATTATTTCGTTAGCATAATTATTCTGTCGACTTTTTACATTAAATGATAGCCCTTGAGGTTCGCGTTTGATATTCACTTTTGCTCTGGAGGGGTCAACTTGGCTTGCAACTCTCAACACCTCTGAATATACATAATCTTGTAGAAGACTTTCGTTATAATTTGCTGGTGAATCGGGGGTATTCAATAATGCTTGGTTATTTAGCTCGAACACAAGTGAATAGTGAGCGCCTTCATTTTGCCATGTATAGCTAAACTGCGTTGTTTTCCCTTTATTAAGTTTAGAAAAAGAGAGTTGCTTAGCGCTCGCTTCTGTTGTTAAAGCGATAAATAATGTAAACAATATCAGCGTCCAAGCAATAAACCCCCACCTTATGTATTTTAAAACCTCTCTGAGTTTATTCTCTTTATTGTGTTTGGTTTTCATTTGTGGATTACCTGACGAATATACATAAATTAACTTATCGGCAACTTATCGGTAAGAGTAATTGTTTTTATCGATTATATTAAGTCTATCCAGAGCCGATCGCAGGCTAAAGTGCATAAACTGTTTGATTCCACTTCTTGCTGATAATGCGTTGCTATTCCAATATCAAACTCTAATTTTGTTAGTAAGCGTGGAAGATATTAAGATGTTCAATTAATCACGAATGAATATTAAACCAATTGAGCTGTTCATGCAGTGAAACGACTCCTCCCACAATAATCAGTGTAGGAGGCTTTAGTTCTGAGAGCTCTGGGTGACTAATGATGTCAGAAATGGTACCGGTCACGACTTTTTGATCATTTCGTGTAGCAGATTCAATCAAGGCAATAGGCGTGTCCTCATGCATGCCATGTTTGACCAAGTTGTCGCATATTATAGATAAGCCTGTAAGACCCATATAAAAAACAAGAGTGTGTTTGGGTTTTACCAGAGATCCCCAATCTAAATCAATTGTATTATTTTTCAGATGTCCCGTTGTAAAAGTCACAGACTGAGCATGGTCTCTATGGGTCAATGGGATCCCAGCATAACTCGATGCACCATTAGCCGCAGTGATACCTGGTACGACCTGAAATTCTATCCCTTGCTCAATCAGGGTTTCTATCTCTTCTCCTCCTCGACCAAATATAAATGGATCTCCACCTTTTAGTCTTACAACGCGGTTTCCTTCATGTGCTAGCTTCGCAAGTAATTGATTAATTTCTTCTTGTGGGATAGTGTGATTGCTTTTTGCTTTACCGACATATATCTTTTCAGCATCACGTCTTACTAGTTCTAATATAGGTTTTGACACCAATCTATCATAAACGACAACATCTGCCTTTTGCATAAGTCTTAAAGCTCGGAAAGTCAATAGGTCGGGATCTCCAGGCCCGGCACCCACAAGATATACCTGCCCTTTCGTTTTCTGTGCCGAATTGAACATCTGTAAGGACGCTTCAAGTTGTTCTTCTGCTTTTTTGTCATTGCCTTGAAGGACATTTTCGCCAATATCACCGTCCAGTACATCTTCCCAGAAGTAACGCCGTTCAGTTACATTGTTTAAAGCACTTTTTACTTTATCGCGAAATTTCTCAGAAAAAGTCCCTAACTTTCTTATACTGGTAGGCAATACAGTTTCTAGCTTTTGTCTTATATATCTAAGCAGGACTGGAGCTACGCCGCCACTAGACATTGCAATGATTATAGGAGAGCGGTCAACGATTGAAGGCGTAATAAATTTGCAAAGAGGGGTATTGTCAACAACGTTGACAAAAATCCCCCTTGAATGCGCTTCATCGTGAATTCGTTTATTCGTGTCCTCGCAGTCTGTCGCGACGAAAACAAGTTGTTGACCGTTCAAATCGGAAGTCTTGTACTCTCTACGAACAAGTGTAACGTTTTCTAAGCTAGCTAATGAATTTACGGTATCGCTTACCCATGGAGCGACTACCGTAACTTTTGCCGGTGTCTTTAACAACAGTTCGCACTTGCGCGCAGCCACTTCGCCAGCTCCAACAACAAGACAGTTGATATGGGAGGCGTCAACAAAAATGGGAAAATACTTCATTCTAACTAGACCTATTGGGTAACTTTAACAAAGTTCACTAGTGGATAGCCATAAACACCAATGACACATTGGATAAATTGTCCCACGAAATGCAAATAAAAAAAGGAATAAAAAAATAGGTTTTATTCCTTTTTGAGCTATCAAAACAAGACGCGTCGTTGTGAACTGCTATATCGTTTCTTGATTTTGCATTAGTCTACTTTTTTTTCTTTCTTTTCGGCGGCTCATCAGACCATTCTCTTAGATTTAGACGTTGACCAGACACTCTCGTTTTTTGCAGCGTCTCTTTGGTATTATTTGGCAGACTGTCAGGCAAGTCAACGAACGTAAAACTATCGTGGATGTCTATCGCTCCGATATTCTTGCTGCTGATATTACCTTCATTAGCGATCGCGCCGACTATGTTTCCAGGTTTTGCACCGTGAACATATCCAACTTCGATGCGAAAACGTTTCATGCCAGCTTCAGGTTTGCCTCTAGGCTTGCTAGGACGTCGCTCTCTGTTCCCATCTTTGGC
This sequence comes from Glaciecola sp., assembly GCA_965660815.1. Lineage (GTDB taxonomy): Bacteria > Pseudomonadota > Gammaproteobacteria > Enterobacterales > Alteromonadaceae > Glaciecola. The sequence goes on along the minus strand of CBFIBG010000093.1, from coordinate 13,547 downwards.
GCCACGCTTGTCACTTCTTTGCGATCTTTCTTTAAATGTTGGTTTTGCGTGCACATCAGGGCGATCTGACTCACTTAGAAGAAGAGGTTCATCACCTTGAGCAACGCTAGCCAGCGCGGCCATCACCATCTCTGGGGACGCTTCTGACTCTTTTAAAATGGAATCAACCACTGGCATATATGACTCAATTTTATCGCTATTTAATGCTTCCATTACGTTCTTTTTGAAACGCCCCAAACGAGATTCGTTTAACTCGCTTATAGACGGGATATCCATGCTAGCAATATTTTGTTTTGTTGCTTTCTCGATAGCGAATAATAATCGTTTTTCGCGATGTGAAATAAATAAGATTGCATCACCTTCACGTCCTGCTCGTCCTGTTCGACCAATTCTGTGAACATAAGATTCGGTGTCGTGAGGTACATCATAGTTAACCACATGACTCACTCGTTCTACGTCAAGGCCTCTAGCAACTACATCTGTAGCAACTAGAATGTCTATTTTGCCCTGTTTCAACTTGTCTACTGTCCGCTCGCGCGCGGCTTGAGCAATATCGCCATTTAAAGGTTCTACGTCGTAACCTCTCGCTGCTAATTTATCGGCGAGTTCAACGGTGGCTGTTTTAGTCCTAACAAATACAATGACTGCGTCAAATTCTTCTACTTCAAATATTCTAGTGAGCGCTTCCAATTTGTGATGGCCTGCAACTTGACAGTAGCGTTGGCGGATAGTACTGGCAGTGCTAACTTTGGATTCTATTTTTATATGTTTCGGATTATTTAAATATCGCTGTGATATCTTTTTAATTTGAGCTGGCATTGTTGCGGAGAACAAAGCTGTTTGTCGACCTTCTGGAGCGTGACTTAAAATAAGTTCTACATCGTCAATAAATCCCATGCGCAACATTTCATCCGCTTCATCTAGAACTAGATAGCTAAGTTGGTCTAGTTTAAGTGTTTTGCGTTTAATATGATCAATTATTCTTCCTGGCGTCCCAACAACAACTTGCACGCCACGCTTCAACTGACGTATTTGGTTATCGTAAGACTGGCCACCGTATATGGGTAACACTCGAATTTTCTTTGAGAAGCTGGCATAGACTTGGAAGGCTTCTGCAACCTGAATCGCCAATTCTCTCGTGGGTGCTAAGACTAAAAGCTGAGTATGTGCTTCGTCGGGATTAATGTTGGAAAGCATAGGTAACGCGAAGGCGGCTGTTTTGCCTGTACCTGTTTGAGCTTGTCCGAGTAAATCGTGCCCTTCAAGCAGTAAGGGGATGCTTTTAGCTTGTATCGGAGAGGGTTTTTCGTAACCTACTTTCTCTAAAGCCTGCAATATTTCTGTGGGCAAGTTTAAGTCTTTAAACGTGATATTGACGCTGTCGGTCATGTTATTTCCTGAATTAGTAGAACAAAAGGCAAAGCAGAGAGGATGCGAAGGCCAAAACAAACTATATTATACGGCAATTTATACGCAGATACTATTAAACAAATCACCAATCCTGTGTTTAAATAAGGTGACTGGCTTAATTTTTTGGCTAAAATGTAAGCTAGGTGAAATGGAAGTTAATAACAAAAGGTAGAAGGCTAAATGAAATATTCACTATTTTCAGTTGTCAACGTCAACGCGAGTAAGCTAGTCAAGCGAATTTCAGTCATTATTATTGCTCTGATGTTAGTAAGCGCTTGCCAAGAAAAAACCTCCGAAGAGTTTATGCTAGAAGCTCAGCAATTTGCGGCAAATGGTGATAAGCAGGCCGCTGTTGTTGCCCTAAAAAATGCAGTGCAGAAAAATGTCCGCTCAGCAGAGGCGCGTTTTGAACTAGGTAAACTGCATCTTGAACTTGAAGATTACCCTTCTGCTGAAAAGGAACTATCGCGAGCAATAGAGCTTGGCTACGAAGAATCAAAAGTTCTTCCCTTGCTGACAGTTGCTTTACAGCGTTCAGGAGCAAACGTAGAACTTTCCCAACTGGATATCTTAAATAGCAATCTTCCTAACGAAGATAAACTCGAAGCGGGATTTCGTAAGTTATCATCGCTTGTCGTTCTCAATAAAGAAGAAGAGTCCAGAGCATTAATTGCAGAATTGCAAAAGATCGCAAGTGACTCAGTTTATAAAGATTTAGTAAATTCTTATTTGTTCATTTTCAACGAAGATGCTGAAAACGCTCTTGCAGAAGCAGAAAAAGCCTATGAAAAGGATCCTTTGAACAGAGATGTCATAAACACCGCAGCAAGGTTATATACCTTAAATGGAGAAGGTGAAAAAGGCGCGGAGCTCTATGAAGAGTATCTCAAAGTTGCGCCGAATGATGTGCAGGCAAAGTTTTCTATTGCCAATATGCTGATAGAACAGAAACAGCCTGAAAGAGCCGAGGTCTACATTGATGAGTTAATGGCCATCAGTGAGAATAACCCTGAACTGTTACAGTTGAAGTCTGTTGCCAGAGCTGCGGTTAAAGATTACCCAGCGGCGAAAGAGTTTGCTGAACAATCTATTCGCTTAGGAAACGCTAATCCAGCCGCTAGGCTGATTGCAGGTTTAGCCTCTTATGAAATACAAGAGTTTCCAGCGGCGGTAGGGCATTTATCTGTCATCGCTTCATTCTTGCCAGATAATCACCCTGGTCTAAGAATACTGGCTGCCAGTCAGTTACAATCTAATATGGGCGATGATGCAGGAGAAATCCTGCAACGAATAGAAGCTGGAGATACTAGCGATGCCTCGTTATTTTCACGCGCTGGATATGAATTAATCAAATCTGGCAATATTGAAGCGGCAAGATCCGTTATAGCTGAGGCTGAAAAGGTCACAGAATCGCCCGAAGATCTTGCGCGTTTGGGCGTGTTAAAGCTATCCATTAATGACGTTGAAGGAGTCGTTAATTTAGAAAGCGCCGTTGAAAAGGCTCCAGAGTCTGCGACCGCGAAAGCGACCTTAGCGGGTGCTTATTTGAGTACTGAGCAATACGAAAAAGGCCTTGAACTAGCAGAGGAATGGCAAAGAGAAGAGCCAAAAAACGTCGATGGTTATGTGTTAGAGGCAGAAATTCTGCAGCGCCAAGCCAGATATGCAGAAGCCTCGGTTGTAATTAACAAAGCTAAATTGATAGACGACGCATCTTTGCCGGTTCGCTTGTCTGATGTACGGTTAGATTTAAGACAAGAACGTTATCAGTCAGCGGTCGACAAACTCACTTCTATGATTGAAGATTTTCCTGAAAATTCAGCTGTTTTAGCCAGTTACTTTGCGGCTAAATCGGAAATTGGAGAAGGGGAAGAAGCAGAACAAAAAGTAAAAGAAATTGTGAGTCGTTATCCAAACGATGCAAATCTTGCCTTGCTATACGCTAGGGTCGCCGTTACCAGCAGAAACTATGAATCCGCATTAGAATCTCTTGCAAATATCCCTACCGACCGCAGCGCACCACCAAATTTTTGGCCGATTAAAGGCGCCGCGTTATTGAGAAGTAACCGACTAGATGACGCCGAAACGCACTATGAAACATGGGTAGATCTATATCCTAATAAAATTAATGCGACATTAGGCCGTTTGGTAATACATGATTTAAAAAGAGAATTTGCTGAGGGAGCAAATTTGGCGAGTGAATATTTGCGCAAAAAAGACAATATTCAGATAAAGATAATGCAAAGTTATTTTTTAGTAATGAGTGGCGATCCACAGCGCAGCAAGCGAGTCTACGATTCGATAGACGAGCAATACAAAGCTTTGCCATTTTTACGCGGCGTAGCAGCAAGATTAGCGATTACAGAAGGTAAAGCTGCAGACGCTGTTCAAGATGCATTTGTTGCTTATGAAGACAATAAGAGTCTAAATAACTTAATGGTGTATTTAAACACCTTGGATGCATCGAATAATAGACAACAGGCTATTTTGATATTAGAAAATCATATTGAGCTGTTCCCAAGAGACGCTCGGCCCAAGTTACTATTGGGAGAACGCTTAATTTCTTCTGATCCCCAGCGAGCGTTGAATGTATATGAAGATGTGCTTGCACAATTTCCAGATAATTTCGTGGTATTAAACAATACTGCATACTTAGAAATGGAAGCGGGTAATCTTGCAAAGGCTTTTGATTATGCCTCCAGAGCATTTGAGATTGAATCTGATAACATTGCAATAGCCGACACCTTGGGCCAAGTTTTATTGAAGCAAAACAAACCTAAAGAAGCCTTGGAAACCTACAATAAAGTCATGACGAACAATGTTCGCAATGAAGAAATTCTTCTAAACTTTATTGAAGTGTTGTTAGTAAATGGCAACGTTGACATCGCAAAGCGAAGAATAGACGGTTTAAGTCTTAGCTCAAACACATCAAAAGCGCGATTAAAGCAATTGCAGGATACTTATCTAAACTGATCATCAATTTTCTTTTATCGAAGCTCACGTTTTTCCCACGTGAGCTTTTTTATGAATATTAAAAACTAGCGTTATATTGTTGAGGTAATAACTTTGTTTGAAACACTTAAGAAATCGATAGTCAATTTACGCCATAACAAACTGTTTGAAATCTTCGTTATAACAGTGATCATAATATCTGCTCTTGAAATTGGCGCGAAAACCTATGATTTACCAGATACGGCGATATCCTTTACGAAGTACTTAGATATTTTTATTACGTTTTTTTTCTTAATTGAAATATTAATAAGGTTTATTGCTGAAGAGAATAAAAAGGCTTTTTTCAAGTCTGGCTGGAACGTGTTTGACACTTTAGTTGTGGTGATAAGTTTAATACCCGTGGACGAGTCAGAAATGGTGTTATTAGCTCGCCTTATTCGCATTTTTAGAGTATTGCGAATGATCTCTATCATACCTGAGCTTAGAATATTAATTAATTCGTTGCTAAAAGCTCTACCTCGTTTGGGCTACGTGGTTTTGCTGATGTTTATTATCTTTTATATTTATGCCGCTATCGGAAGCTATTTGTTCAGAGACATAAACCCTGTTTTGTGGGGTAACATTGCCATTTCAATGCTGACCTTATTTAGGGTGATGACGTTTGAAGATTGGACCGATATTCAATATGAAACAATGGAGGTTTTCCCAATGAGTTGGATATTCTATATGACGTTTATATTCTTCACCGCATTCGCATTTTTAAACATGGTTATTGGAATAGTCGTGGGCGTCATGGAAGAAGAAAACTCCATTGAGCGCAATCAAAATCAACCGAGCATGTCTGATTTGCAACTCCAAATTGAACGTTTAAGTATCCAAATTGAGCAGCTAAGTAATAAGACTCCTCCTAAATGAGATGGCAAAATTACGAGCAAGAAAAGGCAACATCGCATTCATTTGATGCGTTTTTGAGAATCACAGTGAACGGATCGGTTAATACTATTCGATCAAATTATTCGTCAACTGTTGCCCTTTTTTTCCGTCTTTATATTCTAGTATATTACTGATAGTGGTTTCTGCAATATTCGAAAGTGCTTCTTGCGTCAGGAACGCTTGGTGAGATGTCACAACCACGTTACTAAATGACAGTAGCCTAGCAAAAACATCGTCGTTAAGTATTTGGTTCGACATATCTTTGAAGAAAATCCCAGCTTCTTCCTCATAAACATCGAGTCCCGCAGAGCTTATTTTACCCGTTTTAAGCCCTCTGATGAGTGCTTTTGTATCGATCAATCCGCCACGACTTGTGTTTATAATCATTACTCCATCCTGCATGGTATTTATTGCTGTATCATCTATACAATGATATGTCTCTTCTACTAGAGGGGCATGCAAGGTAATAATATCTGATTTCGCGAGTAAGCCAGGTAATTCTGTGTATTCGATGTGGTTGTTCGAGGCTAATTCAGGATTGGGAAATTTGTCATAAGCGAGGATTTTACATCCAAAGCCTAACAGAATATCGATAACACATTTACCAATTTTGCCGGTTCCAATTACACCGACCGTTTTTTGATACATGTTAAATCCAACTAATCCGTCTAATACAAATTGACCAGACCGGTTACGCAAGTATGCTTTATGTAAATTCCGATTCAACATCAACATAAGAGCGACTGAGTGTTCTGCAACTGCTTGAGGTGAGTATGCTGGAACTCGAACCACATCGATGGCGTCTTTTTTACACTGCTCTAAATCTACATTATTAAAACCAGCGCAACGCAATGCTATCAACTCAACCCCTAGTTTTTTAAGTATTTTAATGACACTTTTATCTAGGCTGTCATTTACAAATACGCAAACTACCTTCGAGCCTTTTGCCAGCATAGCCGTTCGTTGGTCAAGAGGAACTTGATGAGCCAAAAGCTCTATCTCTTTATTATTAGCTTGTCGAAAAGCATCCAAGTCATAGTTTTTAGCATCAAACATCGCCACTTTTAGTTTATTGTCTTTTGTGAATCCTGGCATGGTTGAATGTTCTTCTAAAGCATTCAATATTTTTTGGTATACCTCATCGGACAGTTCATTAAAACCATCTAATTTTGCTTTAAGCTGAATTGCGTTTTGTTTGTTTGAGTTAGCCATAGTAGTAATATATTTGGATTCACGAGCTATCATGTTACATAAGTATAAATATTATTTAAACCAATGATTTGAAGATAAAAATATCCAGTTCAAGAGCGCTTCGTAATTGTTCTTAAGAGGGTAATAGCGCAGTAATATCGAGCACTTTGTCACAGATGTCGCTTAAATGCAGTCAAAGGTGCCTCGATAATGATAAGTAAGGCCAGAGCCAGCCTTACTTATCATTATATTAACTTATGTTGTAGGAGGAATGTATTCTTAGCCGTTCAAATGATACATATACATAGAACTAGACCCAATGCCTTGTGTTAAAGCATTGAGCCGTTATTAGTAGTTCATTTATCTAAGGGTAATAATTAGCTTGTAGCGGGTTTTAACACACTATTGATAGCAAGCAAATCTTCTTGAGTTAAGGTGCCAGCGGCGTTTTTTAAACTGACGATTGAAACAATAAAATTATACCTTGCATCAGCCAAATTTCGTCTAGCATCAAATAAATTTCGAGTACTATTTAGCACATCAACTATGGTACGTGTACCGACATCAAACCCGGCTTCCGTTGCTTGAAGGGCACTTTCTGCGGATACAACAGACTGCTCTAACGCTCTGATGGTTGAAATTGACGCTTTAACATCGTTGTATGAGCTACGAACCTGGCGTACCGTTTGTCGATAAGTTAACTCTAAATTTTCGCTCGCAACTACGTAATTAGCTCTTGCTCGGTCAGTTTGTGCCGTTACCCTGCCGCCCTGATACAAAGGAACGTTTAAACGGATCCCAATATTAGATGAACTCAAACGTGGTGGGTTTTCCGTCTGTTCGAAGGGTACAGAAGACCCTGTGCTGAGGTTCGTTATTGAGCCAGTTGTTTCGTTCTTATTGTCATTTTCGGTATAAGAACCGTTCAATGAAAGTGTAGGCAAGTGGCCACTTCTAGAAATATCAATGTCCTGATCAGCGATGTCTTTTTCAAACCGTTGAGCCAATAAACTGAGGTTTTTCTCTTCCGCTAGCTTCAACCAACTTGTTACGTCAGCAGGATCTGGATTGGTAGCAGAAAATACTTGAGTGTCTAGCACTGAAATTTCGTTATGATATTTGCCCGTTATTTCTCTTAACTCTTCCAATCTTAGTTCGAGTAAGTTTTCAGCTCTGATTTGTCTTGCCACTGTATTGTCAAAGTTGGCTTGAGCTTCATGCACATCGGTAATTGCCGTTAATCCCACTTCGAATCTTTGTTTTGTTTGTTCTAGTTGGCGTTCAATAGCTTTTAATTCTGCTTTTACAAATTCAACATTATCTTGTTCTCTCAGCACGGCAAGATATGCATTGACTGTTCGAACCATCAAATTTTGTAAGCTTGCGCCCAAATTCGCATCACTTTGTTGTGCTACCAATTCAGCTCTATCCATCCCTAGCCAGTTTGCGTGATCATATAATGACATGGTTAGATTTATACCGTAATCAAACGTATCTGAATCACTTTCGCCGGTTTGCTCTAAAATTGTCGATTCGTCTACAAAACTTTGTCTAAAAAATTCATTGGTTCTAGTGGAGTATCCGACGCTGGCGGATAATTGAGGAAGCAAGTTTGCTCGGCTTATATCAATGCCCGCATAAGCGGCTTCTTTTTGTGCTTCAGCCCTGTTTAAAATAGGGTCGTTGGCTTTAGCGAGTTCAAACACGGTGGCGAGATCATCTGCGTAAGCGCCGCTGCTCAAGGTAAGACCGAGGACTATAGATACTAATGTTTTTTTCATTGATGTTTGCTCTACGAATTTTTATATAAGATAACGTTGATTTAAGATTCTAATGTATTTGGTTGACTTCTAATAATGGTAGCTTGTATCAAACCATGATTAAGTGTAACAGAATGTTATGTTTCTGCTGGTTACACTTATCATTTTCTGCAAAGAGATTAATTACTCAGTATACTCTATCCCCTTAATCTTTAATACTTCAATCCCAAGTGACTACCGTAGATTATACTCGCCTTCACAGATTATAGGTTTGCCATTTTTCCATTAAATTATATTAACTAAGATTATCCCAGGACCTTTACTCTTGGTTTACAGTTTTAATGAGGTCACTTTTTACTATTGATATATTTTGAGTTATTGTATCCGACTCACTGTAAATCGAGTATGGTAACTTGATATTCCATGTGAATATCAAAATTAGAGAATAATCTCACACAGAGTCTGAGTTATTGGCGAACGATAGGTCACATTACCAATGAGCTTTACCAAAAAAGACGTAAAAGTTAAGTCTAAAGAAGTTTTGTATAAAGGTTTCTTTGAATATAACAGATATGCATTTACTCACCCTTTATTTGCCGGTGGCCAGAGCGGCTTGGTAAAACGCGAGGTGTTCGAAAGGGGGCACGCGGTTGGTGTGTTGCCTTACGACCCGATATTAGATGAGCTGGTGTTGCTTGAACAATTTAGATTTCCGGCGATGGAAACAACGAGTAACCCATGGTTGATTGAGGTGGTCGCAGGTATTATTGACGAGGGAGAAACCCCAGAAGAGGTTTGTTATCGTGAAGCTAAAGAAGAAGCGGGAATCAATATTACCGATTTGAAAAAGATATCCTCTTATCTGACTACTCCTGGGGCTAGTACTGAGCGTATAGAGTTATTTATTGCTCGAGTAGATGCAAATACTGCAAAAGGTATTCATGGATTAGATACTGAAGCCGAAGATATAAAAGTACTAAGAGTCCCTTTTGCGCAAGCAAAAGATTATTTGGAAAGTGGCAAAATCGACAACAGCACAGCAATCATTGCAATTCAGTGGTTGTTGCTAAATAAAGCAAAATTATTAAAACTTTGGAACATAAAGTAAGGCAAAACATTGACTAAAAAATACGTGCCACATCTTCCTAGTATTCTCGCCACTTGCGAGCACAACTATGTGTGCATGCTTAAATTACTCCCTGATTGCGACACTGCTGATTTGAGCTATACGTTTGAGGCGGCTAGAGGATTTGAATACAAACTCATTATTTTAGAGTCAACTCGTTACACCAGTACTATTGAAATTTCTCAAGTGACCACGAACACACCAAGCTTTTTGCGCCCAACAATGACTGTTCGTCTTTATCACGATGCCAAAGTAGCGGAAGTGCTTAGCTCTCAACGAACGCAAAGCCTCAAACCCGTTTATGAATACCCAAACTTAAATATGCATCAACGAAACGAAAAGTTTATGGTCAATGTTTTTTTGGCTGAGTGGCTGCATTTTTGCCTGAGTCAAAGACTTGCATCCACTGAAAATTAATTTGTACCGTTTGAAAGCTTGCTTAAACAAAGCTTGGCATTTATTCTGTAGTTTTTTCTACATGTAATTATTTAAATGCAGCACTTAGTTTATCTTCACGGTTTCTTATCCTCGAAAAGGTCGGAAAAAGCACAGCATACTTTATCTTTTGCTAAGAAATACTATCCTTCACTTAATGTTCATATACCTGAGTTGTCTGGTGATATTTTTAAGACAAAGCGTGCAATAGACTCTCTCATGCGCACTTTAAATAGAGAGCAGGTTGGATTCATTGGAAGTTCGATGGGCGGCTTTTTATCAACTTATTGTTTGGAGCAGTACTGCTTTAAAACTACTTTAGATACCAAAGCCAAAGCCGTACTGGTGAACCCTGCGGTAACTCCTGTCGAGTTACTTGAACACTATATGGGAAAGCATATTAACCCATACACTCAAGAGGTGTTTTACATTCATCAACACCACCTACATTGTTTATCTGAAATGCATCAACACATTTTAAAACGACCTGAAAAATACATGGTACTGCTACAAACAGGTGATGAAACGCTTGATTATAAACTCGCAGAAGACAAATATTCTCGCTCAAACTTATTGATTGAGCAGGGCGGCAACCATAGTTTTATTAATTATGAGTCATATTTGCCAAAGATTTTTCAGTTCCTATATAGCTAATGAGCATATCTAAGTATTGAGGACGATTCACCTTTACTGTTAAATAATGCTTGGTCACGACCAAGTCGCTACAAATACTTTGTATTGTTTAAAACGATATTGCTTGTTAGTATTGGATTTATATACAGTGAAAGAGTTCAAGGGGTTCTTTTTAGTCAAGCACCTTTCAACGTCCGATACTCAGCTACGCAAAGTTGAAGCAGAGCTTTCCAAGTAATTTTAGAAAAGTGCTTCCAAACAATAATTACAATATGAATTGAGTGTAAAATTTTCTATGTCTAGTCAATACAATTCTGATGCAATTGAAGTCCTAAATGGTCTTGAGCCGGTCAAACGTCGACCTGGTATGTATACCGACACCACGCGACCAAATCATTTAAGTCAAGAAGTAATAGACAACAGTGTCGATGAGGCCTTGGCTGGTCACGCAAGCAATATCAAGGTAGTGCTTCATGAAGACCAATCGTTAGAAGTGATTGATGATGGGCGAGGTATGCCAGTTGATATTCATCCAGAAGAGGGCATCAGCGGCGTTGAGCTAATCATGAGTAAACTTCATGCCGGTGGAAAGTTTTCAAATAAAAACTACGAATTTTCTGGTGGATTGCACGGTGTTGGAATATCAGTTGTAAATGCTTTGTCTAATCGAGTAGAAGTAACCATTCGGCGCAATAGCGAAGTTCATCAAATTGCTTTTGAAAATGGAGATAAGGTTGAAGAGCTAGCGGTTATCGATTCTTGTGGTAAACGCAACACCGGGACTCGTGTGCATTTTTGGCCAAACCCTCAATATTTCGATTCATCCAAGTTTTCAGTCACAAAACTCTTGCATGTACTAAGAGCCAAAGCCGTTTTATGTCCAGGTTTAAATATTAAATTTGAAGATAAGATTAACAAAGAAACCCATAATTGGTGTTATCAAGACGGTCTGCAAGATTATCTAACTCAAGGCTTGAAAGAATTTCAAACGCTACCAAGCGACGCTCCATTCGTGGGAAGCTTTTCTGGAAATGGCGAGACTGCCGATTGGGCAGTAACTTGGCTACCAGAAGGTGGTGATATGGTGGCAGAAAGTTATGTAAACTTAATTCCCACAGCTCAAGGTGGCACCCATGTCAATGGTCTTAGGCAGGGCTTGTTGGATGCAATGCGAGAGTTTTGTGAATTCAGAAATTTATTGCCCCGAGGAGTGAAAATTACTGCTGACGATATTTGGGATAGATGTTGCTATATTTTGTCAACAAAAATGCAGGATCCTCAGTTTGCAGGACAAACCAAAGAGCGACTGTCGTCAAGACAAGCAGCTGCGTTTGTATCTGGAATAGTAAAAGATGCCTTTAGTCTCTGGTTAAATCAGCACACCGACGTTGCAGACCTGCTTGCGGAACTATGCATTAGCAATGCTCAAAAGCGTCTGCGCCAGTCTAAAAAAGTGGCACGTAAAAAAGTTACTCAGGGCCCAGCCTTACCGGGTAAGCTCACCGACTGCTCAGGTCAAGATAACGAACGAAGTGAATTATTTTTGGTAGAGGGTGACTCTGCAGGTGGCTCGGCGAAACAAGCACGAGACAGAGAGTTTCAGGCAATAATGCCGCTGCGAGGAAAAATACTAAACAGTTGGGAAGTAGATTCGTCCCAAGTGCTGGCATCTCAAGAAATTCATGATATTTCAGTTGCCCTGGGCATTGATCCTGACTCACCCGATCTAAGTGGTTTGCGATATGGTAAAATTTGTATATTAGCTGATGCAGATTCGGATGGCCTTCACATTGCAACTTTGTTGTGTGCGCTATTTGTCAAACATTTTAGAAGCTTGGTTGATGCAGGCCATGTTTTCGTAGCCATGCCTCCATTGTTTAGAATAGACGTGGGAAAGGAAGTTTTTTATGCTTTGGATGAAAGTGAAAAGCAGGGCATTTTAGATAGAATAGAAGCAGAGAAAAAACGCGGAAAAGTCAATGTACAACGCTTCAAAGGTCTTGGTGAAATGAACCCATTGCAACTTAGAGAAACCACCATGGATCCAAATACTCGTCGATTAGTTAGATTAAGTAGTGAAGATGCTGAAAAAATGGTTGAGCTTATGGATATGTTGTTATCTAAGAAACGCGCCGGTGATCGCAAAATTTGGCTTGAAAGCAAAGGAAATTTAGCCCAAGTTTGATTTTGGTTATTAAACCATAAGTTGACAAACGTAAAGCATAAGCTGACAAACAATAAACCATAAAGTGACAAACTAAAGCATATAATGACAAATTGTCAGTTTGCGAGAGTGGTTTTAACGATTAGCCTTTCTTTCTGATTTTGAGAAATTCGAAGGTTAGGAAGTGTATTTTTCAAATGTAAACTGCTTAAGTGATTAGTTTGAGATTTTAAGTGCTGTCTTGCTCTTTGCAATTACAGCATATTTCCTTTACGTATGGAGAGATTAGCGGCAAGGAATTTCTTCATTGAAATGCATTTAAGGGTTGATGAAAGATTTAAGGTCGTATACTTTCTGGACATTTTGATTACTGTCTGGGTCTCCTTAGTACGTATTACTTCCCGTCACCCTGATGAATATCAGGGTCTCCAAAGTACATATTTTGGACCCTCGGTCTGAAATTGAAATAACAGTTCATGAATAATAAAAGCAGACTCTTATAGTTTGCCTTTAGACTTTGATTTACTTGCTTACTGACAGCATATAAAAAACGATTATTTCTATAATTTATAAAAGTTTTAATTATCAAATTTTCAGAAGAACTTTTTGCTATTTTATGTACAACCTCTCTTTGCGACATGTTCTTATTAGTCATAAAGAGAGGTGCTGTCAAGCATAAAAGAATATCACTTCTTATTACCCTTTTTTTGATCTTCGGTGTCGTTTATGCAAATAAAAAAAGCAGCAATAACGGAAAAAGGAATAACCAAGAAGATGCCAGAAAAAGCTTTTGCAATTGTTATTGTCTCAAACTCTCCTCTTATTGCTATTTTTAATAATGCAATACTTAATATCATTACATAAACGACTAAGGACACCTTAATTAACTTTTTAATTTTTAGCATTGATTATTACTCGTATCACAAGCATTTGAGACTGCTTT
>CBFIBG010000092.1:0-32077 GCA_965660815.1 Glaciecola sp. | reverse complement strand
CAGTGCAGTTATTGCGGCCGCTCTTTTCGAGTTTTTAGTAAAGTTTTTTGTGTTGATTTTATTATTAATCGTGATGTTTATTCTAAAAATGGAATTGTTTATAGATAGTGGATTAATGTTTATTGCTTGTTTTATTCTGTTAGTACTTTTTGGTTTTTCGCTTGGATTAGCTTTTGGTATAGCGGAATTGTATATTACAGAAGTTAGAAAGATCAGAGAGTTATTGACTCGACCTATGTTTTTTATCTCCGGGACGTTTTTTTCGTTGCAAGATATTCCCACAGAATATTGGCACTTTTTGAATTGGAACCCTGTGTTACATGCCATCGAGCTATCTCGATTCGCTACTTTATCGACTTATGGTGATGCAGGTGTGAGTCTATCTTATCTGTTCATTGTCGTTTTTACTATTTTCTTTCTTTCCCTTAGCTTCTATTACGCCTTCTGGAAGCAGGCCATAAGCAGATGATAGAACTTGTCAACCTCACCAAATATTACCCAAGTAAAATTGGCGACCAATACATATTTAAAAATCTAAATTTTACTATCCCAGAAAAGCGAAATATAGGCATATTAGGCGCAAACGGGGCAGGCAAATCTACATTATTTAGACTGCTAGCAGGTAGTGAATATCCTAATAAAGGTAAAATAAAAACGGATTTAAGTTTGTCTTGGCCTGTGGCCCTTGCAACGGGCATCCATCCCAAAATGACAGGTCGTGAAAATGCGCGTTTCATAGGCAAAATAAATGGTGTCGTTGACGTTGATAGTTATGTAAAAAGAGTTCAGGCCTTCAGTCAATTAGGCCAGCGATTTGATATTCCTGTACAAAAATATTCAAGCGGTATGAGACCAAGGTTAGCATTCGCTTGTTCAATGGGCATTGATTTTGATATTTATCTTATAGACGAAGTAACCTCGGTAGGCGATGCGACTTTTAGAAAACGAGCCAAAGAAGCGTTGCTGGAAAGAAGTGAAAAAGCGAACGTAATAATGGTGAGCCATGAGATGGACGAGATTCGACTTTTCTGCGACAGTGCCATCGTATTAGATAACGGGGAGTTGACCTTTTATGATGATCTTGAAAAAGGCATAAAGCATTATCAAACACTTTAACTAAGGTTTTCTGTTATACTCGCGCAAATAAATACATTATCAGATATATGTTTCATCAATCGTTTAAGTTTTTAGTTGCCAATATCGTAACTTATTATGCAGTTTAGAAAAAATAATGACTAAAGTTCCATCATTCAATTCAGAAAAACTCCTAACGCTTTTAAAGCGTCCAATAATACTATTGGTCGTTATTCCGTTTTTATTATTTGCGTTTTATCAACTAGTCATAGCATCAGATCGCTACGAAAGCCAAGCCCAAATGATCGTCAAAGAGCCAGATGCCGCCAGCACGCTTGATCCTGCAATGGCCCTGTTGTCTGGCTTTGGAGTTTCTTCGGGCAATACCGACACCGAACTGGTGAAAGCCTATATCTACTCCAACGATATGCTCAATCACCTTGAACAAAGCCTTCAATTAAGGGCGCACTTTAGCAGTAGCGACGTAGATATATTCAGCCGATTGTCGGATGATGCAAGCTCGGAAAGTTTTCTTGAGTATTACATGAGCAGAGTGACGGTTGAAATAGACGAGAAATCATCCGTTATCCGCGTCGCCGCCCAAGCCTTTAGTCCTGAATTTGCCTATAAAATTACAAAAGAAGTTGTGGATAAATCAGAGTTTTATATTAACGAAATTGGCAATAACTTAGCTAAACGGCAACTAGAGTTTATTGAACGAGAGCACAAAATAGCCGACTTGCGCTTTAAAGCAGCTAAGGCTCAATTAATTGCGTTTCAGCAACGTCACGATCTTTTAGATCCTGAAGCTGAGGGAATGGCGCTGCAGGAAATTACCTACAGTTTAGAAGCTCAAATAGCCGCAAAGCAAACCGAGTTAAGGCAATTGCTTACCAGTATGAGCGACACCGCTCCAAGGGTCGTTCAAGCAAGATCTGAATTGGCTAGCTTAAGACAGCAGTTACAAAGCGAGCGTTCTAGGCTTACTAGAGATAACGAGAGCAACGACTTACTTCCAGAAGACGAAAAAAACTTAAGCGTCAGTGAAATTCTGGCTAGGTTCACTGACTACAAGATTGAAATGGAGTTGGCGCTTAAGTCTTATACTTCCTCGCAGGTATCCCTCGAAAAGTCTAGAATCGAGGCCTATAGACAACTTAAATTTCTCGTTACCGTTGAGTCTCCGACATTGCCCGATGACGCTCGTTATCCAGATACAATATATAACATAACGCTATTTTTGGTTATCAATTTAATGCTGTTTGGAATAGGTAAAATTTTAGTGGCCACGGTGGCTGAGCTAAAATGACTGGTTTGAGTAGTCATAGCCTTGGATAATCAATTTTATATCGAGCATCAACCCGACTTCTCATCACTTAATTACGATGTGGTTATCGGCATGAGTGTATACGAGAAAGACAGGATTGATTGGCTAAATCGAGCAATTGAAAGCATCGCCAAGCAGAGCTATCAACATTATATCTTTGTTATTGTGATTGATGGCGCTGTTTCTGAAAAAATGAAGCAGAGACTAGTCGTAGCTTGCCAACAAAACGCAAAATTTATGTTGATTCAGGGTCACAAAAACGTCGGTTTAAGTGCCTGTATGAATTTTGTGATTGAATTCACATTGCAACACTTACCAAATGTCCAAGTATTTTTTCGTATGGATGCTGACGACATTTCACTGAAACACAGATTGTCGAAACAACTGGAGTTTTTAAAATCTAATAGCGACATTGACATGCTTGGCACATCGCTAGTAGAAGTCAATGAAAAAGGCCGAAAGGTGGGCAAGCGTTTGTTGCCACAAACACACGAAGAAATCAAAAGTATGCTCCCTAAAAGATGCGCCATTAATCATCCAACAGTCGCCATAAAAATGGATGTTTTCAAAAAAGGGTATCGCTATAGAGAAGAGTTAAGAAACACTCAAGATTACTTTTTATGGGTAGATCTATGTGCCGATGGTCATCGGTTTGCTAATTTATCCGAAACATTGCTGAAATTCAGGCGAGTGAATGATTTTTACAAAAGGCGCGGATTATCTAAATCCATCAATGAATACAAAGCACGGTTTTATGCGATGAAGCAACTAAACGCCTATTCGTTAAGTAACCTAGTCTATGCAAATGCGGTTATTGTGCTAAGATTTATGCCAGCTAAATTAATAAAATTAGCCTACAAGTTAGATAGGTATCTGTTGAATAAGTGAGGTTGTGATTGATTGGAGCAATAATTGTCCTTTATAAACCAGAGGTTGAAAAGGTACAGGCATTGATCAATTCAACGCATAAGCAAGTCGACTGCGTATGCGTGGTGGATAACTCACCGAACCATAATTTTTTAAACCAGCAAGACCTCAATATTCTTTATCAGCATTTTCCACAAAATGTCGGCATCGCCTCGGCACATAATATCGGGCTTAAAACACTCATTGAAAAGGGGTGTGAGTTTGTAATGCTCCTTGACCAAGATAGCACGATTGCAGATGATCAAGTATTCAGACTTTCTTCATTGTTGGTTGCCTCAAGGCAAGACCTAAGGCCATTGGTGGCCATTGGCCCTCGGATAATATGCTCTTTTTCAGAACGAAGTGTAAAGCCGCGCGTTCAACGAGAAATAGCCAAATACGAAGAGTTGGTATGTGTTACTCAAATAATATCTTCAGGCATGATGATCGACACAACGAAATTAGACCTAATCGGATATAAAGATGAGTCTTTATTTATAGACGGGGTTGACCACGAATGGTGCTGGCGAGCAAAAACCAAAAACATGATGGTAGCCATTGCCGAAAACGTAGAGATGATCCATACACTCGGCGACGCTAGAAAAAAGTTTGCTGGAGTTTCTTACAAAGTCGGCTCACCAATAAGGTTGTATTATCAGTTTAGAAATATTCTTATCTTAATGAGAAGAGGGTACGTGCCTAATTATTGGAAAGCTAGAAACCTGTGTGTTATGCCCATTCGGTTTTTTGCCAATAGTCTACTTCAAGATAACAAACTGCAACGCACTAAATATATGCTCCAAGGACTGTGGGACGGCTTATTTGGCAAAACAGGGCCTCACAGAGATCATTGGAAGCATGTTACTAAAGAGTAACGCTTTAAACCCCAAATAAACTTGCTCTACAAGGGATTAAATGATATAAAGCGCGCGCAAATTAAAATTGCTGAATACATTTGGCAAAATTTGCGAAACTAAACTTAAATTCACACACATTTCGTCACTAGTTTCGGGGTGTCTACGAAAGTAGATCGGACCTAGGGAAATGTGGAGGCTTAACCCCTAAAATTAGGAAAAACAATGGCAAACGTATCTATGCGTGACATGCTTCACGCCGGTGTTCACTTCGGTCACCAAACTCGTTACTGGAACCCGAAAATGGCTCAATTCATTTTTGGTGCTCGTAACAAAGTTCATATCATTAATTTAGAGAAAACAGTTCCTCTATTTAATAGCGCTTTAAACTTCTTGCAAAACGTGTCTAGCAAAAAAGGTAAAATCTTGTTTGTTGGTACTAAGCGTGCTGCGGGCGAAGCGGTAAAAGAATCAGCTTTAAAATGCGGTCAATACTACGTAAACAAACGTTGGTTGGGCGGCATGTTGACAAACTGGAAAACAGTTCGTCAATCAATCAACAGACTGAAAGAATTAGAAACTCAAAGTGCTGACGGTACTTTTGATAAACTAACCAAAAAAGAAGTCTTATTACTACAGCGCGAAATGGCTAAACTTGAAAGCAGCCTTGGCGGAATAAAAGATATGGGCGGCTTGCCAGACGTGATTTTCGTAATCGACGCTGATCACGAGCATATTGCGATTACTGAAGCTCGTAACTTGGGTATTCCTGTGGTGGCTGTAGTTGATACAAACTCTAATCCAGACGGCGTTGACCACATTATCCCTGGTAACGACGATGCGATCAGAGCTATCCAACTTTACACAAACGCTGCCGCGACCGCCATTATGGAAGGTCGTAATCAAGACTCTCCAGCAGCAACTGACGAGTTTGTGGTAGACGGCGAATAAGTTCTTACACACTAAAGTTTTATAAGGAGACTCAGGTCTCCTTTTTTAAATTATTTGATTTTAATATTTGAGGAAATGACCATGGCAGTGACAGCAGCACTGGTAAAAGAATTGCGAGAGCGCACAGGCGCAGGCATGTTGGATTGTAAAAAAGCGTTAGTTGAAACCGATGGCGACATTGAAGTTGCAATTGAAAATATGCGTAAATCAGGTCAAGCAAAAGCCGCTAAGAAAGCCGGTAGAATAGCGGCCGAAGGCGTTATTTTAACCAAAGTAAGCGGCAACAGAGCGACTATGTTAGAAGTGAACTGTGAAACAGACTTCGTAGCAAAAGACGCAGGCTTCTTAGCATTTGGTAAGCAACTATTAGAAGTTGCGGCAAGTGACAACATTAACGATATGGAAACGTTAAATGCTACTGAAGTTGGCGGCACTGCAATCTCTACTATTCGCGAAAACCTAGTTGCTAAGATTGGTGAAAACATTTCTCCGCGAAGAGTAATCAATGTTGAAGGCGAAAATTTGGGCGCTTACGTCCACGGTGGTCGTATAGGTGTTATTGCAATTTTGACAGGTGGTGACGAAGAATTAGCAAAAGACATTGCTATGCACGTAGCAGCTTCAAATCCTCAATTTGTTAAGCCTACCGACGTTCCCGCTGAAGTAGTTGAGAAAGAAAAAGAAATTCAAGTTGAGCTTGCAATGCAAGAAGGCAAGCCTGCTGACATCGCAGAAAAAATGGTTTCTGGTCGTATGAAGAAGTTCACTGGCGAAATCAGCTTAACTGGCCAGCCTTTCATCAAAGAGCCAAAAACATCGGTTGGCGACTTGCTTAAAGCAAAAGGCGCTGATGTAGTCAACTTCGTTAGATTTGAAGTGGGCGAAGGCATCGAGAAGAAATCAGAAGATTTCGCAGCTGAAGTAGCAGCTCAAATGGAAGCGGCGAAAAAGTAATGAGATTAAGCTGGCTTTTGATAAATTCTTACTTTTGTAAATTTGCCAGTTAATATACACTAATAAGCACCTCAACCGAGGTGCTTTTTTATAATGAAAGGAATGTCCACTCATGAGTGTTAGTCCCAAACCTGCCTATCGCCGACTTTTATTAAAACTTAGTGGTGAAGCCCTAATGGGTGATGAAAACTTTGGAATCGACCCAAAAGTTTTAGAACGTATGGCGCAAGAAATAAAAGAGTTAGTTGAACTTGGCGTTGAAGTTGGCCTGGTTATTGGCGGAGGTAACTTATTCAGAGGCGAAGGCTTAGCAAAAGCTGGAATGAATAGAGTTGTTGGTGACCACATGGGTATGTTGGCAACCGTTATGAATGGTCTGGCCATGCGTGATGCATTACATCGAGCGTTTGTGAATGCACGGCTCATGTCTGCTATTCCATTAAACGGTGTTTGTGACTCCTACAATTGGGCAGATGCGATTAGTATGCTGAAAACTGGGAAAGTGGTCATTTTCTCAGCAGGCACTGGAAATCCGTTTTTCACTACCGATTCAGCTGCTTGTCTGCGAGGCATCGAAATTGAAGCAGACGTTGTACTTAAAGCGACCAAAGTGGATGGCGTTTACGATTCAGACCCTGAAAAAAATCCAGATGCGGTTTTGTATCAGCATTTAGAGTATAATGAAGTGCTAGAGAAAGAGCTGAAGGTAATGGACCTTGCGGCGTTTACTCTAGCAAGAGATCACAGTATTCCAATAAGAGTGTTCAACATGAACAAACCTGGCTGTCTAAAAAGAGTAGTGCTAGGTGAACAGGAAGGCACTCTTATTAGTCATAAAGCGCTGAAAGAAAGCGCAAAACAAGACTAACCAGAAAACGTAGGGTCGAGCAGTAAATTATACTGTTCGACTTAAGTGCGTTAAGATACCTTATAAAACTATTTGAAAATAAAATAGGTAGTAACAATGATTGATGAAATTGAATTAGACGCTGAAGAGCGCATGGAAAAAAGCGTTGCTGCTTTAAAAAGCCAGTTGTCAAAAATTAGAACAGGTCGAGCACATCCAAGTTTATTAGACAGTATAATGGTGTCATATTACGGTGCCGATACCCCCCTTAAGCAACTTGCCAATATTGTTGCCGAAGACAGCAGAACATTGGCGTTATCTGTATTTGATAAAAGTGCTATTCAGGCGGTCGAAAAGGCGATTATGCAATCGGACCTAGGATTAAATCCAATGAGTGCTGGTGCAGCCATCCGAATTCCACTTCCCCCTCTAACTGAAGAGCGTCGTAAAGACCTTATCAAAGTCGTCAGAAATGAAGTCGAGCTTGGAAGAGTATCTGTGAGAAACGTAAGAAGAGATGCCAATAGCGATATTAAGGAGTTATTGAAAGAAAAAGATATCAGCGAAGACGAAGCAAGAGCTGGCGAAGAAAATATCCAATCGTTAACGAACAAATACATAAAAGTCATGGACGGTATACTTGCTGATAAAGAAAAAGAACTAATGGAAGTGTAAGCTCTTGAGTATATCTTCAAGTCAAGTACCCCCAATACTTGAACCGGCTCAGTTGTTACCAAAACACGTCGCAATTATCATGGACGGTAATGGTAGATGGGCACAACAAAAAGGGAAGTTGCGAACGTTTGGCCACAAAGCCGGCGTGGAAGCGGTGAGGGCTGCGGTAAGGTTTGCTCGAAAAAAGGAAATTGCGTCGCTTACTTTATTTGCGTTTAGTAGCGAAAATTGGCAAAGACCAAAAGAGGAAGTGAGCATGTTAATGCAGCTTTTTTCTTTGGTCTTAAAGTCTGAAGTCAAAGCTCTGAATAAAAACAACATAAAGTTGAGAGTAATAGGCGATAAATCTGCACTTGATTCTAAGTTACAAGAAAAAATCCAAAAGGCAGAAAGCCTTACCGAAAAAAACACATCGCTGACGCTAAATATTGCGGCCAATTACGGCGGTCGATGGGACATTATAAACGCAGCAAAACAGTTAGCAAAAGACGTCCAAGACAACAAGCTATCACCACATGAAATAACCGAACAATCTTTCAACGAACATATAAGCACATCTGATTTACCCGAGTTGGACTTGCTTATTAGAACAGGCGGCGATCATAGGATCAGCAACTTTTTACTTTGGCAGTGCGCTTACGCAGAGTTTTATTTTACTGAGACACTATGGCCAGATTTTAACGAAGATGTGTTCGAATTGGCCGTAGCGGATTTTCTTAGTCGCCAACGTCGTTTTGGTAAGACAGAAGCTCAGATTACGTCGGTCGATAATAAGAGATTCAAACCATGCTAAAACAGCGGATCATCACTGCGCTTATTTTAGCTCCATTAGCACTTGCGGCTATCTTATTCTTACCCATTGAAGGGTTCAAAATCGCTGTCGCCGGAGTAATGTTTATAGGCGCCTATGAGTGGGCGAATATGTCCGGCATCACGGGTCGCGTGTTTAAGAGTTGGTTTGCTATTTTCATTGGTATTTTACTATCAATTTTAATCATCAGTGTTGGCGCAGAAAGTATCTGGGTACAGGGTGAATTGAACACTGTTTACATGGTCATTTTAAACGTGGCGGCTTTGTGGTGGTTACTCTCTGTTTTCATGATAATCGCTTATCCAAGATACAGTAGCGTATGGAAAAACAGTCGCAGTATTCGAGCTACTTTTGGCGTGTTAACCTTAATCCCTACCTGGGTTGCTATTGTTAGCCTTCGTACCAGCTTATACGATGTCGATCCCTTCTATGGCGCGTCTTTATTGTTCTATGTTTTAGGCATAGTTTGGGCGGCTGATATAGGTGCGTTTTTTGTTGGCGTTAAATTTGGAAAGCACAAACTCCGTCCTAACGTTTCCCCAGGAAAAACCTTAGAAGGATTATTTGGAGGCGTAATGGCATCGTTTGCGATTATTGCGTTTGCCGCTCTACACTATCAAGTTGAGCCCTCACTCATTGGCCTTCATCTTCTTATTGGTGGTATCACCGTTGCAGTATCTGCTTTAGGCGATTTGAACGAAAGTATGTTTAAACGATGCGCGGGCATTAAAGATAGCGGAAAAATCTTACCAGGCCACGGCGGTGTCATGGACAGAATCGATAGTTTAACTGCAGCGTTTCCAGTGTTCGCATTTTGCTATGTAACCTGGATGGCTTAGAATTTTATGCAAAGCAAAAAGTCGATATGTATTTTAGGCTCTACAGGCTCTATTGGTTGCAATACGTTAAATGTCGTTGCGCAGCATCCACAAGAGTACTCAGTGTTTGCGTTAACTGGGCATAGCCAATTAGACAAGCTTGCTGAGCAAACCATTAAGTTTAAACCTCGTTATGTTGTGGTTCCTTGTGAAAAGAGTGCCAGCCAACTCAACGATTTGTTAAACCAGCTAGCACCAAATACGACTATTTTATCGGGCGAGAACGCTTTAATAGACGTCGCGTGTCATCCCGACGTGGATTCTGTAATGTCTGCCATAGTCGGAGCGGCCGGTTTAATGCCCACGCTATCTGCGGTTAAAGCGTCTAAATGTGTGCTTTTGGCTAATAAAGAGTCATTGGTCATGTCCGGTGATTTGTTTATACAAGCGGTCAACGAATTCGATGCCAAGCTCATTCCAATTGACAGTGAACACAACGCCATTTTTCAATGTTTGCCCCATGATTTTCAATACGCAGATAAAGCTTCCAGCGGTATTTCGCATTTATTATTAACCGCCAGTGGCGGGCCTTTTCGAACGCTTTCGCTCAATGAGTTCGAGCATGTTACGGTTGAGCAAGCCTGCGCCCATCCAAACTGGTCCATGGGAAGAAAAATATCGGTTGATTCCGCGTCTATGATGAACAAGGGTCTTGAATTCATTGAAGCCAAGTGGTTATTTGGCTTGGACGAAGACGATATCAAGGTTGTCATTCATCCTCAAAGCACGATTCATTCAATGGTGCAATATATTGATGGTTCGGTGTTGGCTCAAATGGGCAATCCTGATATGCGCACCCCAATCGCTTATGGTTTAGGCTATCCAAATAGAATCGAGTCTGGCGTAAAGCCGCTAGATTTCTCGTCACTTACTGATTTTAGTTTTGACACTCCTTGTCCAGAGCGATTTCCGAATTTGTACTTAGCAATGCAAGCTAGTAAAGCAGGTCAATCTGCTACAACCGCCCTAAATGCGGCTAACGAACAAGCAGTTGACGCTTTTTTGCAAGAAAAAATAAACTTTTTGCAGATTAACCATGTCAATAACGAGGTATTGCAGACGTTGCCGATTAAAACGTTAAGTACCATTGATTGCATACTCGAACACGATAAGCGGAGCAGGCACCTTGCCGACTCAATTATCAATACATTAGTCAACTAAGAGAGAGTATACGTGTTACCAATTTTGTGGAACATTGCATCTTTTATAATCGCGTTATCTATTTTAGTCGCGGTTCACGAATGGGGCCATTACTACGTGGCCAAATTATGCAAAGTAAAAATACTTAAGTTTTCTATTGGGTTTGGTAAACCCATTTACAAAAGAGTCACCTCAACGGGCATGGAGTTTATCATTGCTTCTGTGCCGCTAGGCGGTTATGTAAGAATGCTAGATGGTCGTGTGGATCAAGTCAGTACGCAAGACCTAGACGTGGCGTTTGATCAAAAGCCTGTAGGACAAAGAATGGCCATTGTGGCGGCTGGTCCGGCGGTCAATTTTATATTCGCAATTTTTGCGCTAATGGCGGTGGGGATGTTGGGCACGCAAAGCTCAAAAACCATTGTGGGCGATGTGTTGCCAGATACAATTGCGGAACGTTCTGGGTTAGAAGCCGGTGACGAGATATTAAAAGTAGGCAATCGAGAAGTAAACGACTGGCAAAAAGTCAGCATTGAAATGGTCAGTTTTAGTGGCGACAGCACAATGCCGCTTACGGTAAGAACCGTCAATGGCGTAACTCGTGAAAAATCATTTCCATTAAACGGATGGAAACTCAATCCAGAATCAACGGATTTATTTTCGGACCTAGGGTTCCAACCATTTCAGCCAGAGTTGACCACTCAATTGTCGGTCGTTCAAGCAAATTCGCCCGCCGAGCGAGCCGGGCTGCAGATAAATGATGAAATATTGAAAATAGATGGAACTCCAATGCGTAATTGGGGACAAATAGTGGACTATTTAGGACCTAGACCTAATACAGATATTGAACTAGAAGTGGTAAGAGAAGGCGAGCAAGTCACATTGCAAGCTAGCTTGGGCACAAATCCTTCTGACAGTACAAGAGGTTATTTAGGCGTAAGCCCTCGCAGTGAACCCTGGCCGCAAGAGTATATTGTAGAGAAGAAATTAGGCTTGTTTGATGCTTTTATTGATGGTTCTAAAAATACTTGGAGATTGATGACGGTCACACTTGAAATGTTAGGCAAACTGCTAACCGGCGATTTATCGGTCAAAAGTTTAAGCGGCCCAATTTCGATAGCAGAAGGTGCTGGGACACATGCAAGTTATGGATTAGTAGCATTTTTAGGATTTTTAGCGATTATTAGCGTGAATCTTGGTATCATTAATCTTTTGCCTTTACCCATACTAGATGGTGGCCATCTGCTCTATTTTACAATCGAGTGGATCACAGGAAAGCCTGTTTCTGAGTCGATTCAGGACGTAGGTTTTAGAATAGGAGGCGTCATTATTTTTGCGATAATGGTGACGGCAATATTTAACGATATTTTGCGACATACTTAATTGTTTGTTTAGCACTGCTTATCTGGAATACAATAGTCCGTGTTCAAAGCTCAATATCATATAAAGCGCAAACTTTTAAAAAGTGAGCGAAAATTTTATTTGTTAGTAAGCATCGAACTCGATACTTGAAGTGCAATATCTTGGAATAATAATTGTTAATGAACTTTAGAAAGTGTAATAACCTAATAATTGCAGTTTTTTTGATTGCAAGTTCGTCATTCTCAATGGCTCAATCATCGAATGAATTTGTAGTAGAAGACATCAGAGTGGAAGGTTTGCAGAGAGTTGCCTTAGGCGCTGCTCTAACCTATCTCCCCGTGCAACGTGGAGACACATTAAATTCGTTTCGGGTCGCTCAATTAATCCGCTCTCTTTATTCGTCGACTCACTTTGAACGCGTCGAAATGTATCGAGACGGCAATGTATTGGTGGTAAGCGTATCAGAGCGCCCTACCATCAGTAATATTGTGTTTGAAGGCAACGACGATATCAAAGACGAGCAATTGCAAGACAGTCTAGATGGCTCAAACATTAGAGTCGGTGAGCCGCTAGATAAAACCGTTATAACCTCCATTGAAAATGGCCTGAAAGACTTCTTTTACAGTATCGGTAAATACAATGCAGATGTGTCTGCAATTATCACCCCGTTGCCTAGAAACCGCGTAGATTTAAAACTGCTTTTTGAAGAAGGGGACGCGGCACAAATCAAGCAAATCAATATTGTTGGCAATGAAGTTTTTGAAGACGATGAATTGTTTAATCAAATGGAATTGCAATTTGACGCACCTTGGTGGAATTTCTTTTCGGAGACTCGCTACCAGCAACAGACCCTTTCTGGCGATAGAGAAACCATAGAAAGTTACTACAAAGATCGCGGTTATCTTCAATTCGCCATAGATTCTACTCAAGTCTCAATGACACCTGAAAAAGACGGCATCTACATTACCATGAATGTCTCTGAGGGCGAGCAATACAATATTTCTGAAGTCGAACTGGCCGGCGATGTATTGGGGTTCGAGGAGTTTATTAGTTCAGTATTGCCGTTAAGAACGGGTGATTTATACAACCAAGCAGAAGTTACCTACACCGAAGAATTTATCTCGAAGTATTTGGGGCGTTTTGGATATGCATATCCAACTGTCACTACCATTCCGGAAATTAATGAAGAAGACAAAACCGTCAAACTGACGCTTAATGTCGATCCTGGTAAACGAATATATGTCCGTCGTATTAATTTCAATGGAAATAATATGACTTCCGACCAAGTGCTTAGACAAAATCTCGTTCAAATGGAAGGCAGTTGGTTGACTAATCAAGCACTTGATACGTCCAAAGCCCAGTTGTCGCGATTAACCTATATGGAAGAAGTGGAATATGAAACCATTCGAATTCCAGGAGAAGACGACAAAGTAGACGTTAATTTCAGCGTAAAAGAGCAACCTTCAGGGTCGTTTAACGCGGGCATTGGCTATGGTGATGCGACTAAATTAAGTCTGCAACTTGGAGTGCAACAAGACAACTGGTTGGGAACAGGTAAGCGGGTAGGGGTAAATTTATCAACCGTTTCCTATCAGCAAAGTGCACAAATCAATTATCTTGACCCTTACTTTACGATAGACGGCATTAGTTTAGGTGGAAGCATAGGTTACAGCGAGTTTGATGGCGGTGACTTTGGTCTGATCCAATATAGCTCTAAAAGATGGTCCATTGGAGCCAATATTGGCTACCCGATCAATGAAGTCAATCGGATCAGTTTTGGGTTGACTTACGCTGCTGTCGAGTTAGGCGACGACAACACTAGTTATGAGCAAACCGCTCGCTTTTATGACCAGTTTGCTGACCCTAACGACCCAGACGCTCCAATCAACTACAACAGCTTAATGGGGTCTATTTCTTGGACAAGAAATACTTTAAACCGCGGTCTTTTCCCTACAGCAGGCTCCTCGCAACGGGCATCGATTTCTATTACAACGCCTAATTCAGATGTTAATTATTTTAAGTTGATCACCGACGCTAAATGGTACTTTCCTCTTACTAGGAGCCAAAAGTGGAGTGTGTTAGCCAGATTCAGATTTGGATATGGCAATGGCTATGGTGATGTAGATGGAATAGAACAGATTCTTCCGTTTAATGAAAACTTTACCGCAGGTGGCGCTGATACCCTTAGAGGGTTCGAAAACAATACGGTCGGTCCTAGAGGTGTTATTAGGCAGTCTCCCCCTCTTATTACTACGCCAGATGGCGTCCCAGTATTAGGTAGTCCAGGAAACGACACTATATTCTTATCGAACAGAAGTTTGGGCGGAAACGCCATGGCGTTAGGTGGCTTAGAATTAATCGTACCGACACCTTTCGTAGAAGAGGAGTTTGATAACTCAATTCGAACCAGTCTTTTTTACGACATTGGAAACGTTTGGGATACAGAGTTTAACTACGATTTATACAAAGATTTAGCCTTGGGTAGTGGAAGTGACGAGCTTCTAGATTATAGCGACTGGAGGCAGTACAGAAGTTCAGCAGGCATCTCGGTTCAATGGATTTCTCCAATGGGGCCGTTAGTGTTTAGTTTCTCTCGAGCATTAAAAGAAAGAGAGGGTGACGATGCTGAATTCTTCACTTTCAACATTGGATCAACCTTCTAAGCAAGGTATAATAAGTAAATTACAAAAAATCATGAAACTGAAAGGAGTTTTATTTTGAACAGATTTATTAAAGGGGCGTCGCTCGCACTATTATTTACTATGGCGACTATCTCTGGCGCAGCAAACGCAGAACAAAAACTGGCAGTAGTGAACGTTCAACAAGTGTTGGTAGCACTGCCACAGTTTGCTGTTATTGAGCAAAATATCCAAGCTGAATTTGCGGACCAAATACAAGAAGTTCAACGCCTTCGCAGCGACGGTAATTTCTTGTTAGAGAAGCTACAGCGCGAAAAAGCGACGATGAGTGAAGAACAAATTCAAGAGTTAGAAGGTCAGGTTAATGCAGTAGGGCAGCAACTTCAGCAAAAAGGTCAGCCACTTCAACAAGAAATTCAGCGTCGTACTGAAGAAGAACAGCGAAAACTTGTTGGCCTAATTCAACAGGCTATTCAGGGCATTGCAAAAGAGGGCGAATACGACATGATCTTTAGCGCAAATGCGGTTCCTTTCTTCACAGAGAAAGACGACATCTCTCAGCAGGTGCTTGATCAAGTCAGTAAGATTGAATAATGGTAGGCGCAATATGCGTTAATAGATGTTTAATCGCAGGTATTTAGGTGCTTCTAGCGTGGTGAATAAACGTTTAATTTTGCCTACAATAGCTGAGTAAAGAAAATTATCAGGCCAACAGATGTTGGTCTGATTTGTTTTTGGAGACATTGGCATTATCCTTTGCGCCTAATTAATTCACTGTAATACCGAATACACCTTGCACATTATCAATAATGGGTATAAATATTCTGCCAATCTTTAGGAGAAAAACTTGGCAAACTCACTCAACACGATACAAATAAAAGAAATAATGGCCTTATTGCCACACAGATATCCCTTTTTACTCATAGACAGAGTCACTGACTACACGTTAGGTGAATCAATCGTTGCTTATAAAAATATCACAATCAACGAACAATGTTTTCTTGGGCACTTTCCAGGAGAGCCAATATTCCCTGGAGTACTTATTCTTGAAGCCATGGCACAGGCTGCGGGAGTGCTAGGGTTTAAAACGATAGGCAACAACGACAAACTATATTTGTATGCTGGGGTGGATAAGGCAAGATTTAAGGCGCCAGTAGTGCCCGGTGATCAACTGGTCATTGAAGTACGTTTAATTAAAGAGAAACGTGGAATTTGGAAATTTGCTGGTGTTGCTACCGTCGACGGACGAGAAGCCTGTTCTGCCGAGTTTATGTGTGCCATGAGAGATTTAGAAATATGATCCACCCGTCTGCGGTAATATCTAACCGAGCTAATATAGCCAACAATGTCAAAATTGGTCCTTTTTGTGTGATTGAGGACAATGTCGAAATTGGTGAAGGTTGTGTGCTAAATAGTCATGTTGTGATCAAAGGCCACACGAAAATTGGTAAAAATAACCAATTTTTTCAGTTTTGCTCGATCGGTGAAGATTGCCAAGATAAAAAATACGCAGGCGAAAAAACATATTTAGAAATTGGCGATAACAATGTGTTTAGAGAATCTTGCACAATACATAGAGGTACGACTCAAGACCACAGCCTAACTAAAATAGGTGACAGAAACCTATGTATGGTCAATACCCACTTAGCTCACGATTGTATGGTCGGTTCAGATAACATTATGGCCAATAATGCGACAATAGCTGGCCATGTGCATATTGGAGACCATGTCATCTTAGGAGGCATGACGGCCGTGCACCAGTTTTGTCATATTGGCTCACACGCTTTTACCGGAGGCGGCGCGGTTATACTAAGAGATGTACCTCCCTTTGTAATGGTCAGCGGCCTTAAACACATACCTCAAGGGATAAACAGTGAAGGTCTAAAGCGACGTGGGTTTTCAAGTGATGACATTACCTTGATCAAGCGCGCGTATAAAATACTCTATCGTCAAGGCCATTCTTTTGAGCAGGCGTTAGAGAAAATAAAAGAGCTCAACGAAGAGTATCCCGTGTTGAATGTCATGGCAGAGTTTTTAAACAATGCTAATCGTGGGATCATCCGTTAATTAACCCAATGTCCGGTCATCAGTAAATTAGCTAACCTTTATGCATCAAAAGCCAGTGAGAATAGGATTAATTGTAGGCGAAGTGTCTGGTGCTAATTTGGCCATCGGCATGATGCAAAACATTTTACATGAGCACCCTAATGCCGTATTTGAAGGCATCGGTTCGACAGACATGAAGGAATTGGGCATGAATTGCCTGTTCGATATGAATGAATTGTCCGTGATGGGGCTGGTGGAAGTGATCAAGCAATTGCCCCGACTAATGAACATTCGAAAAACAGTGATCCAGCATTTTCTAGAACAGCCACCAGATGTGTTTATAGGCGTAGATGCACCCGACTTCAATTTAGCGGTTGAAACCAAATTAAAACAAGCAGGTATTCCTACCGTACATTATGTCAGTCCGACGGTCTGGGCCTGGCGAGAAAACCGTATCCATAAAATAGCCAAAGCGACCAATCTTGTTTTAGGGGTTTTCCCGTTTGAAAAAAATATTTACGACAAGTATTCCATTCCATATGAATACGTTGGTCACACTATGGCTGATAATATCGCCATTGAGGTTGACAAACATCAAGCCAAAGAAAAGTTACACCTTGAAAGCGTCCCTCATATCGCTTTGTTACCTGGCTCAAGGGCTCGAGAAATAGACTCATTACTGTCTGTTTTCTTAGAAACTTATTTAGAATTAACCTTGACCCATAAAGATTTAAAGGCAGTCATACCTGCGGTAAATGACCAAAGAGAGCATCAGATTAGGCAAATAATGGATAAATTTGAGTTATCTGACAATGCCAGTTCTGAACTTGTTTCGAGCTTTGACAAACGCCAACTTATAGAGAATTGTTCAGTTACCAGAGAAGTTGCAAGAGACGTTATGATTGCTAGTGACGCTGTTTTACTTGCCTCTGGCACCGCGGCACTTGAAGCTATGTTATGCAAACGCCCTATGGTTGTCGCCTATAAGATGTCTTCGGCTTCTTTATTTCTATTAAAGAAAATGTATAAGCCTGCTTATTTTTCGTTGCCGAACATACTTGCTAATGAAAGTTTGGTTCCAGAGCTTTTACAAGATGAAGTATACCCTCAAAATTTAGTTAAGCATCTAGAGCAGGTGTGGTCTAAGAGCCAAAACCAGAATAAACAATTAATGGAAAAATTTACCACTATCCATCAAAGCTTAAAATGTAATGCTGATGCTAAAGCCGCGCAAGCAGTACTTAAATTGGCTAAACCGTCTAGTTGAGAATAAGTATTTGTTCATTACTGTCACTGTCTAAATTTAACCAAAATTTAAACCAAATAATCAATGGCGATGAAAGGTGGGTTTTTGGTAGACTAAAGACATAAACAATATTAATAAAAAAGAGTCGCCCACCACAATGCAGTCCAATGAATTAATCGCCGGAGTAGATGAAGTTGGCCGAGGGCCGTTAGTAGGAGACGTAGTAACAGCAGCTGTCATTCTCGATCCAAACCATCCCATTGAAGGGTTAACAGATTCCAAAAAGTTGTCTGAGAAAAAGCGCGAATTCTTGTTTGGAGAGATTAAACAAAAATCTTTGGCTTGGGCGATAGGCAGGGCCACTCCGAGAGAAATTGATCAAATTAATATTTTGCATGCAACAATGTTGGCAATGACGCGAGCCGTTGAAGGTTTATTAATACAACCCACTTTCGTTAGGGTAGATGGCAATCGGATCCCGCCATGGCAGTATGCTAGTGAAGCTGTGATAAAAGGCGACTTACTGCACGCCGAAATTTCAGCCGCTTCAATTTTAGCCAAGGTGACACGTGACCATCAGATGCGCCAGTTGCATGAAGAATATCCACAATACGGATTTGCAGATCATAAAGGGTATCCAACGAAAAAGCACTTTGAAGCACTGAGTTCGTTTGGCCCTATTAGCGAACATAGATTTAGTTTTAAACCAGTGCAGAATGCAGCCAATCAAAACTAAATAAATCAGTCTTCAAAACTAAACAAATTGGCCCTTATTAAGGCTATAATTATAAAAATTAAAATCCACAAGGGAGCTTTAGGTGTCGTCCAAATTTGTCCATCTTCGAGTACATAGTGACTTCTCCATGCAAGATGGCTTGAATAAAGTCAATCCAATCATTCAAGCTTCAATTGAACAAAGTGCGCATGCGATAGCTATCACCGACTTGATGAACATGTGTGGCTTGGTAAAATTTTATTCCAACGCAAAAAAGGAAGGGTTAAAGCCCATTGTCGGATGCGATATCTGGTTACTTAATGAATCTTTAAAAAGTAACAAAAGAGATAGGCGAGCGGACAAAAGAGACAGTCAGATCGTTCAAATAGGCTTATTGGCCATGAACGAAACTGGTTATAAGAATATTACCAATATCATTTCTAAAGCCTATTTAAACGGCCATATGCTTCACAAAGTGGTAGTCACACAGGACATATTAAGTGAACACAACGAAGGCATAATTGTTCTATCAGGGGCTTTAGATGGGGATCTAGGTAAAGCAATAACCAGTGAAAAGCCCGATGTTATTTCTAATGTTGTCTCATTTTATAAAACACATTTCAAAGACCGATATTACATAGAGCTTCAACGTACTGGACACAATGGGCAAAATCACTACACGCAAAAAGCTGTGCAAATTGCCGCTGAACACGATTTGCCGGTGGTAGCTACCAACAACGTACGTTTTTTAAAAGCCGAAGATTTTGAGGCGCATGAAGTGAGAGTGTGCATCAGCGAAGGTTTCACACTCGACGACAAAAGACGAGAGAAAACCTATACAGAGCAGCAATACCTCAAGTCTTCTGAGCAAATGGAAGCATTATTTTCTGATATCCCTGAAGCGATAGAAAACAGTGCAGAAATCGCCAAGCGTTGCAATGTAGAGTTAACGCTAGGGAAATACTTCCTACCCAACTTCCCAACCGGAGATATGACGGTTGAAGAGTTTTTGGTTAAACAATCAGAAGAAGGGCTTGAAAGACGTTTAGCACAGTTATTTCCAGACGAGCAAGAGCGCATGGAAAAGCGCAAGGAATACGATGAACGACTCAAAATAGAGTTGGAAGTAATCAACCAAATGGGATTTCCTGGTTATTTTTTGATCGTGATGGAATTTATCCAATGGAGCAAAGATAACAATATTCCTGTTGGTCCAGGCCGAGGCTCTGGTGCAGGTTCGCTAGTGGCATATGCGTTAGACATCACCGACCTTGATCCTCTTGAGTTTGATTTACTCTTTGAAAGATTCCTAAATCCAGAGCGCGTTTCAATGCCTGACTTCGACATTGATTTTTGTATGGACAGACGCGATGAAGTAATCGACCACGTAGCGGATATTTATGGCCGAGATGCTGTGTCTCAGATTATTACGTTCGGTACCATGGCTGCCAAAGCGGTGATTCGAGATGTGGGCCGGGTAATGGGGCATCCTTATGGGTTTGTGGATCGAATATCTAAAATGATACCTGGTGATCCAGGGATGACTTTGACTAAAGCGTTTGAAGTCGAGCCAAGGTTACCAGAGCTTTATGCTAAAGATGAGGAAGTAAAAGAACTCATAGACATGGCTCGGATATTGGAAGGTGTGACACGAAACGCAGGGAAACACGCGGGTGGGGTAGTAATTTCACCTACCACTATCACTGATTTCGCGCCTTTATATTGTGACGATACTGGTTCAAATCCCGTCACGCAATTTGATAAAAACGACGTAGAGACCGCTGGATTAGTAAAATTTGATTTTCTAGGGTTGCGCACTTTGACGATCATTCAGTGGGCCATCGATATGATCAAGTCAGTCAAAGGCAAAGAGATTGACATAAACACCATTCCTTTAGATGACGCAAAATCGTTTAGGTTGCTCAAAAAAGCAGAGACCACAGCCGTATTTCAGCTTGAATCCAGAGGGATGAAAGATCTCATCAAACGTCTTGCCCCAGATGTGTTTGAAGAGATCATCGCTTTAGTCGCCTTATTCCGTCCCGGTCCTCTGCAGTCGGGAATGGTCGATAACTTCATCGATAGAAAACACGGCCGAGAGGCGGTTTCTTATCCAGATGAAAAATATCAGCACGAGTGTTTACACGAAATACTTGAGCCTACCTATGGCATTATTTTGTACCAAGAACAGGTGATGCAAATTGCACAGGTAATGTCAGGTTACTCTTTAGGGGGGGCTGACTTATTACGACGGGCTATGGGTAAGAAAAAGCCTGAAGAAATGGAAAAACAACGCTCGGTATTTAAACAAGGCGCCATTGATAATAATATCGATCCTGATCTGGCCATGAAAATATTTGACCTTGTGGAAAAATTCGCAGGGTATGGATTTAATAAATCTCACTCAGCGGCTTATGCACTAGTGTCTTACCAAACCCTTTGGTTAAAAGCGCATTACCCAGCTGAATTTATGGCTGCTGTCATGTCGGCAGATATGGATAATACGGAAAAAGTCGTCACGTTGATCGATGAATGCAACAATATGGGCATTGATGTGTTATCTCCTGATTTAAATACTGGAGAATACAAATTTACCGTCAATAAAAAAGGTCAGATAGTCTACGGCATTGGCGCGATAAAAGGAGTCGGAGAAGGCCCTGTTGAGGCAATTATAAACGCTAGACAAGAGCACGAAGGCTTTGATGACCTATTCGATTTTTGCGCAAAAGTCGATTTAAAGAAAATTAATAGACGGGTGCTTGAAAAGCTTATAATGGCAGGTGCAATGGACCAATTAGGACCTTATCGAAACGAAGCTAAAGACATTAAGGGCCAGTATAGAGCCGGATTAATGGCAAGCCTGAAAGACGCTATGGACGCGGCTGCTCAACACGCTAAGTCTTTGCTAGCCGGGCAGGGCGATTTATTTGGTATAGAAGAATTTACCTCGGCTCAAGTTCAGCATAGTTTTAAGCAGGTTCCGCCGTATCCTGAACGTGTGTGGTTAGATGGCGAGAAAGAGACACTCGGTTTATACTTAACTGGTCATCCAATGAACCAGTATATCAAAGAGTGTAAATTTTATACTGATTGCACAATAAAAAATCTTATTCCACAAAAGCGAGATGTATTGACGACTACGGCAGGTTTAATATATGCCATTCGAGTGCTCACCAATAAACAGGGGAGACGTTGGGCATTGGTCACGTTGGACGACAAATCAGCGCGCATGGAAATGCGGATAAGCCCAGATTTATTTGAACAAAATGAAGACCTGTTGCAGGTAGATAACATCATCTGGGTGCGGGGACAGGTCAGCTTTGATCACTATTCTCAAGGCATTACAATGAACATTAAAGAATTAATGTCGTTAGCAGATGCTCGAAACCGATTCGCAAAAAAATTAACCATAAGTTTAGGGGTTAATCAGTGTACGGTATCGTCAGTCGCAAAATTACAAGATATACTTAGTCAATACAGAGGTGGCACATGTCCTTTGCATTTGCACATCGAACATCCTGACGTAGCACTTGAAATGGCTACAGGGGTAAATTGGTCTCTTAAGTTAGAAGATGAACTATTTACCATACTAAATCATGAACTAGGCGAAAGTAGCGTTCAGCTTGCCTTCAACTAATTACTCAAAATGGATTATATATAATGGGCTTACAATTTCTTGATTTCGAGCAACCCATTGCCGAATTAGAGGCGAAAATAGAAGAATTAAGAATCGTCAATCAAGGTGGCGAATTTGACGTCGGCATTGAAGAAGAAATTACCAAATTAAAAGAAAAAAACGCAGAGCGAACAAAAAAAATCTTCGATAATTTAGGAGCTTGGCAAATATCCCAAGTGGCTAGACATCCTATGCGTCCTTACACTCAAGACTACATTGATAATATGCTAAGCGAGTTTGACGAACTTGCTGGCGATAGGGCGTACGCCGATGATAAAGCAATTATTGGGGGGTTAGCCAAACTAGACGATCAACCTGTCATGATCATTGGTCATCAAAAAGGCCGAGATACGCAAGAGAAAATAAAACGCAATTTCGGTATGCCAAAACCCGAGGGATATCGCAAGGCGTTGCGTCTTATGCGAATGGCAGAGCGTTTTAAACTTCCGATATTAACCTTTATAGATACGCCGGGGGCTTACCCTGGCGTAGGTGCAGAAGAACGAGGCCAAAGTGAAGCCATTGCAATGAATTTAAAAGTAATGGCCGAACTCACTGTGCCTATCATCTGTACCGTTATAGGAGAGGGCGGATCTGGTGGCGCGTTAGCCGTCGGGGTAGGTGATCGAGTCAATATGTTACAGTATTCAACGTACTCGGTAATTTCCCCTGAAGGGTGTGCCTCTATTTTATGGAAAAGTGCTGAAAAAGCTCCTATAGCCGCTGAAGCAATGGGAGTGACCGCACCTCAAATCAAAGATTTAGGGTTAATTAACACTATTGTTGACGAGCCTCTAGGCGGCGCTCATCGCGACCATAAAGGCATGGCGGCAAACTTAAAAGCAGTGATTAAATTGCAGCTTTCGCAGCTACAGTCACTTAGCACTTCAACGCTATTGCAAGAGCGTTATGATAGATTAATGTCATTTGGATATTGTTAAGAAGACCGTATTGACCATTACTCATAAGTCGATTGAACAGCAAGTAGAAAAAGCGCTTTTAGAAGCGCTTTTGTGTTTTAAGCAGGAAAAAAATGTTACTGCCAAGACGCTTTGCGTAGCCTTAAGTGGCGGTGTGGACTCTATAGTGTTACTTAATATTGTCCATCGACTGATTCAAACAAACAAGCTGACAGAACTTAAGCTTGAAGCCTTTCATGTCGATCACGGTATCAGTCAATTTTCAGGCAGTTGGCGAGATTTTTGTCAGAAAATGTGCCTAGAAAAAGACATCCCATTTTTTACCACTGAACTTAAGCTAGAAAAAACAAAACAGCGGTCACTGGAAGCCGATGCTCGAGACGCCAGATATCAAGCGCTATGCGCGCATGCAAAACGTCATACAATGGTACTTTTGGGACAACACCAATCCGACCAGGCAGAGACATTTTTATTGCAGCTTAGACGTGGTTCCGGCATTGCAGGTCTAGCGTCCATGCCATTGTTTATGCTGAAACGAGATGTTGCTTTTGCTAGGCCTTTATTGGCAGTATCGAAACAGGCTGTCATTGAATTTGCGAGTCTGCACAAGCTCAAATGGTGCGAGGACAATTCAAATACAGATGAATCTTTTGATCGAAATTTTCTAAGACACAGCGTTCTGCCTGTTCTGCAAAAAAGATGGCCTCATATAAATAGCACTGTCTCAAGAGTTGCGGATAATTGCGCACTGGCTCTTGAAGTCAATAATGAGTATATGGCTTTATTAGCTAAATCGATAAAACAAGAAAATACAATTGATCTGGAGAAATTGTCTCAGTATTCAGACGCGACTAAACAAGCGTTCTTACAATATTGTTTGTTCGAGTTTTATAATAAACAGTTAAGCAAAGTTCAGCTTGAATCTTTATTAGCGCTATGTGATGTTGTTAAAAAAGAGTCTGCTTACCAAAATTTTGATGATGTGGTCGTTGAAAGGTTTCAAAATAAATTGGTAATGAGTCAATTAACTGAATACCAGTTAGATATTGTCAAAAAAACATCTTCAACACACAAACGGCAAGCGCCTACTTTTAGTACAGACTTGTCCGAACATAACGTGGTGCGAATAGATCCCAATACAGAACTGGTCTTTATTTCAGGAAGTGAGCATCTAGAATTAAAGAGTAAGGCGCTAATTAAACAAACAGAAGAAAACAGTTCGCTCTATTTTATAGACCAAAAATGGTGCGAACGCAACCATGTGATTGTTTTACCGGATTTGAATGTAGATATTTATATTGGGGCAAGTAACTTAAAATTTAAGTACCGTTTAAATCGTCCCACAAAAGCTTTAAAAAGCTGGTTTCAAGAGTGGCAAGTGACGCCAATACAGCGAAAGTTTACATCAGTCATCACTGCTAACTCGCAAGTATGCGCGGTGCTTACTTTTTCAATTAAAGGCAGCGTTCTTAAAGTGCCAGACGCGCTGAATATCGATACAAAGACGCCTGTCTTTGCAAAAATTATCAAGTACAACGATTGATTCAACGAAATTATATCGATTAATCTAAGCTGCTTTAAACATATTTTTTCCGGTTTTCTTTGCTTGCAGAAGCGCGGTATCAGCTCTTTGGAATATTGCATTACCATCGTCTTCGATTTGGAAGGTAGTTGCGCCAACGCTCGTTGATACACCATGTTTCTGAAATATCGCACTGTTGCCTACTGCCTTACAAATTCTATTCGCCACTCGTTTGTTGGCTTTAGGATCGCTGTTTAGCAACAGGCAACAAAACTCATCGCCCCCGAATCTAAAGGCGTGATCAGAATCGCGCAAGCAGTGCAAAAGAATTTTTCCGAATTCAATGAGTACTTCGTCACCTTCTTGATGACCGTACTTATCGTTGACCCGTTTAAAGTTGTCCAAATCAAAAATGAGCAAGCCAAACGACTCATTATTTCGGCGACAGATACTGATCAATTTGCTCAATGACTCATCGTAATGAGCTCGATTTCCAAGGCCAGTAAGCATGTCTTTTGTGGCTAATTGACTAATTCGGTAGTACTCCAAAGCATGCTTTAAACTCATAGCGAATATAGCATGCATTTCCGATAATAGTTTGCGCTGAACGGGCGACAGTATTTTTGAAAACGCATAACACAATATTGCATGCTGAGGAGTACCAAAAGGATGGCCGTAATAAATTGAAATTTTCATCAATCTAGCGTTACTTTTTGCTTTGCCGGTTTTCAGTTTTTGGTCGGCAAATTCCAGAGTTATCTGATTACAAGGTAACTTGCTATTCAATAGGTCGAAATAATCTAACGTTAGTTCCTGCAAATCAATGGATGACAGCATAATTCGCATTATTTGAGCTGACTCAACCACAGTTAACACCGACGTGTCATTCGGACTAATCTCAGTTGACAAATTCAAAGATACTTCTTGAGATATACTACCGATATCCATCTTTAACTCCATTTTGTTACTTTCAAATTAGATGGCTTAATGCTCATTCCAGTTTATTACTGTATTTGCAGCTCGTACTGCGGAGCTCTTGAAACAACAACGAAATGTTATGCTCGTTTTACTTCTAAATTATGCCTAGCCTGTAAAGCTTCAAGCCTACAAAACTTTTAGCTAACAAAATTTCTCGCCTACCAATTTAAAGCAAAGTATATGCCATAAGTGAAACTCAAAGATTATGAAGGGGCGAATTTTTATGGGCACTCCACAAATTTTTGCCATGTGCTTTTTAAGGCAAAAGCTAAAGCAATCAGTGCTTGGAAAAGCTATACTTTGTATTTCGGGAAAAGCATTCCACTCAATCTGTACTATATTGAAATGCTTCTATTTGACTAACTAGTTGACTGATGTAAAAACTAAGGAGGCACTGCTTTAGTGGACACTACCTTTGTGAGTATCTTGGGCCTTATGGTGATTGCAGTTGCCCTTGTATGGACATTTAAACGGGTAGGCTTGCCGCCTATATTAGCCTATCTTGTTGCCGGCGTATTTGCGGGGCCTGAATTACTTCAATTATTCACAAACCCGGACGATATGCACTTGGCAGCGGAAGTCGGGATTGTTTTTTTACTCTTTACTCTAGGGCTTGAGTTTAGCGTTGGGCGAATGCTTGCCATGCGAAGGCTAGTATTTGGTGTTGGCACTATGCAAATGCTGTTCACTACCATCTTCATTGCCGCTATATGTTTGGCCATAGGGCAAAGTGTTACCGCTTCTATAATAATTGGAGCATGCGTTGCGTTATCTTCCACTGCTATCGTCATTAAAACCATGGATGAACAAGGTAAATTAAATACCCAACGCTCTCAGTTAGCAGTAAGTGTATTACTTTTTCAAGACTTAGCCGTAGTTCCATTATTAATTGTCATTCCTTTATTAGCATCAAATGGCGACGTCAGTATATCTATGGCCATTTTGATTGCGCTATTAAAAGGTACTGTGGTGGTTCTTGCGCTACTGGCGATTGGGAAATGGCTATTGCCTCGTATCTTTAACGAAATTGCCAAAACTCGGACTGAAGAGCTATTTGTCCTGACGACTATATTGGTTGCTCTGTTAGCATCTGGACTCACTTACGTATCTGGATTATCTATGGCATTGGGGGCATTTTTAGCAGGAATGATGTTAAGTGAGTCTCAATATAGGCATCAACTCGAAGCAGATATCCGCCCTTTTAGAGACATCCTAATGGGACTGTTCTTTATAACCGTAGGTATGAAACTTGAGTTGTCGGTCTTTTATACTGACTATTTGACCATAATAGTGGCGTTGCCAGTGATCGTGCTGGTTAAAGCCTCCATGGTAAGACTAGCCGCCTTTTTCACCAAAGAAGATGCTGAAGATGGGTGGGCTGCCGGTTTTAAGTTAGCTCAAATGGGCGAGTTTAGCTTTGTCATTATTGCTCTAGCGCTGGAGAATAATTTATTAACGCCTTATCAGTCTAGTATTTTGGTGGCTTTAGGTTTATTAAGCATGGCAATTACTCCGTATTTAATTGATAAAAGTGGTCCCTGGGCAGCTTATATACTGGGTAATAAACGTGCCGAAAAACTATTACGACGCAACGAACCAAAATCTACAGAACTGTCTGGTCATATCGTCATACTTGGGTTTGGCAGAGTAGGGCAGTCAGTCGCGAGAATGCTCAAACTAGAAGCGCTGCTGTTTCAAGCAATTGATTGTGATCCTAGAAGGGTTGAAGAGGCCAGAGCCGCAGGTGAATCCGTCTTGTATGGGGACGCGGTACAAAAAGATATTCTCAAAAAGGCTCATATATTATCTGCCAAATCAGTCATTATTACGTTTGATGAACATAGTAAGGCACTGAAAGTAATTACCGCCATTAAACAACTAAACTCTGAAATTACAATTTTAGTAAGAACAAGAAAAGATTATCAGGTAAACGATCTATATGAGGCCGGTGCAATTCAAGTCGTACCTGAAGTTCAAGAAGGAAGCCTGATGTTAATTTCTCAAATATTGCATTATTCAGGTATCCCGATGTCCAGAATCCTCAAACGAGTTAGGAATGAGCGAAAACAAGGGTATGAGCATATGCATGGCTTTTTTCCTGGAGAAACAACTCAGATAAGTTATGAAACTACCGATAAGCTAGAGTTTATGCATGCGGTGGTGATTACATCTGATGCTTACGCCAAAGGGAAAACCTTGTCTCAGTTAGATATAGAGCGTAGGCGCGTCAAATTAATATCATTACGGCGTCAAGGCAACGAAGAAGAAAAACCCAAGTTTGATCAACCTATACAAGTAAATGACGTCATTGTTATTTCAGGTAAGCCCAGAAGAATAGAGCGGGTTGAACAATTTTTGTTAAATGGTGGCTAAGGCCCAGTCTTTTGCTTTTGATTATTTTAAATCGTCAAAGGCCTTGTTGAGTTCGTATTTTTCATCAGTGACAATTTTTTCTAATACCGCTAGACGCTTTGACATTTCATCTAAGTCGTGTTTCATTTGAGCCTGCTCATCTTCTAGCTTTTGTAAGTCGGCTTTATGCTTTTTCTTTGTTGCAGAGGGCTTCGTAAGCGAAACAATTCCCCAACATATAATGGCAACAATGGCCACAGCGGTCATATTCATGGTTTTCTCCTGATAAGTTAACACCCTGTCTGGTTAAAATATTGATTAGTTTAAACAGTGTTTATACTTAATCTCTTCTTATACTTAATTTCTTCTTATATTCAATCGCTGTGTAGCAAAAACGTTGCCACTCTTTAATATATTGAATTTAATGGATAAATCAAATTTTAAAATCATTATTTTATTAAATAAATAAGTTATTATTTACCAATAACGCTAATAATTAGCTAAAATGCCCACTTCTGCGAAAGCAGTTATTTAGATGTCAGTAAAGTTTATTTGCTGTCTTTTTTGTCCAAATTAATGGCTAATTATTGAATGTTGGAGGGGGTAATATTTCAAACGACTTGACCAATTTCGATAACTGCTTCATTAGATATAAAGCTAACGGTGTGAATACAAAGCATGGCTCATGAATATTTTATGGAATTGGCACTTGAACAGGCCTTAATAGCTCAATCCATCGGCGAAGTGCCAGTTGGTGCAGTGGTCGTTGATCAGAATTCTGTTGTGATTGGAGAAGGGTATAATCAATGCATATCGAAGCACGACCCCTCTATGCATGCAGAAATGGTCGCCATTAGAAACGCATGCCAGAGCGTAAAAAACTATCGTCTTGTAGATGTCACCTTATACGTCACACTTGAGCCATGTAGCATGTGCGCTGGATTATTGGTACACAGTCGAATAAAAACGTTGGTGTTTGGCGCCAAAGATCGCAAAACAGGTGCCGCTGGCTCGGTTTTCAATTTGGTTCAGCATCCAGACTTAAACCATTCCATAGAAGTCGTTAGCGGTGTGCTCGAGGCTAGATGCTCGAGCACTTTATCTGACTTCTTCGCTCTAAGACGCGAAGAGAAAAAACGATTAAAAAAGGCAGCTAAAAAGCTGCCTTAATTGATTTTTTATGCTCGCGAAAATTGACATCTCAAGCAAAGCCTATTTCCCGGTATGATGGTTCTAACAAGCTTCTTGAAGGCTCTCATTTAAGGGCATGGAATCAAACTGCTTTCTTCTAAGCAATACTCGTTGATGCAATTTTTTTAACAGAACGCGTCTGTGATTGTTGTTTTTTAATCGTCTTGTTCGGTTCATCTTATTTATTCTCTTCATATTATCTCCTCTTTCAAAGAGCAGTTAATTGTGTTCAGCGCTTCTAAACCTGCCTCTGTTTTTTATCTAGACACTGTTTATATTTAAACAGCATAAACATGGTTATACAAAAGTAATGTTTGGCACATAAAAGCGTTTAAATCTGGATATATGTGGCGATACCCCCAATAGGCATCTCACAATATCAAACAGTGTTATATCTTAAGCTTTAAGCTGTAAGTTCTAAGTATAGAGCAAGTTATGCGCCACTTTTATTACATTGATGTTGTAGTTATATGACAAATTGGGCTGGAATGGTTCAGAAAGTTGCGGTAATTTTTCTTTAGGTTGGTTATTTTAGTGTACATACGGCCTATCCGCTCAACACTAGTAGCGGGTTATTAATGGGAGGTTAATTTGTGCTCTCGGGAGTCTCTTCGCCAAGAATGAGTTCTTCAAGCTCTGGAGTGTCTTTGTTTTCCTCAAGCCAAAGTAGAGAGTCATAATATCGTCGAATATTTTCTACGTAGTTTACCGCTTCATCGCCCCTAGCATAGCCAAACCGGGTGAATCGGTAATATCTTTTCTGTCGAAGCAATGGTAAATGCTTTTTAACATCTATCCATAAGTCTGGGTTGTATCCCAGTTTTTCGGTAATTCGTCTAGCGTCTTCAAGATGACCCAACCCCACATTATAAGCAGCAAGTGCCATCCACTCCCTATCTGGTTCTTGGATCCTCGCAGGGATCCTCCTCAGCAAACTAGCAAAGTAGCGAGCGCCTCCGCTTATACTTTGTTGCACGTCTGTCCGGTCTGTGACCTGCATATCTTTCGCCGTGGCTCTGGTTAACATCATCATGCCCCGAACGCCGGTTGGAGACACCGCATCGGGATCCCAATGACTCTCTTGGTATGCCATAGCGGCTAATAACCTCCAATCTAAATCTCCTGCATAAGACTCAAACATTTCCCTGTATTCTGGGAGTTTAGATTTAGCTGCCCTAACAAACGCACGGGTGTCTACGAAATCAA
Source organism: Glaciecola sp. (assembly GCA_965660815.1). Taxonomy (GTDB): domain Bacteria; phylum Pseudomonadota; class Gammaproteobacteria; order Enterobacterales; family Alteromonadaceae; genus Glaciecola. The sequence goes on along the minus strand of CBFIBG010000092.1, from coordinate 1,807 downwards.
AGGTACGCACATGCCCAAAATATCTGTCTTCCAGTGCCGCCAATTTACCTGTGGTCTGAATATCGCCAAAATAATCCAAAAGGGCAGCTCTTAATGAGTCATCAGTTTCTTTATTTAACATCCAACCTAATTTTAAAGGTTCGGTGATAGAAAAACCAATGCCTAAATTTGGATATCGTCTTCTTGCCACTGCAAGAATGTTAGAATCTGCTATTGTATAGTCGAGTTCGCCGGTGGACACCAGCTCAAGTAACTCTTCAATGTCTTTATCAGATGTTTCCTGCCACTGAAAGTTGTCATACTTTTCCGCTTTGGCTTGAAGGGGTTCTCGATAGATATCGTTTGCGATAATTACTAAGTCGCCGTCGAGTTCACTGATATCTCTGGGTCGGTCTTGTCCTTTTTGATACACCAATTCGAAATTTAGCGTTTGGTAAGCAGGGCCGAATTTATATTGATTTTTTCGAGCTTTTGTCATGGTAATGTTGGCGGCCAAAAGGTCGACTTGCCTTGCGTCCAACTGGCCAATAAGTTCAGCGTAAGAATAGTATGGATAAACTTCTAATTTTACGCCTAAATATTCCGCAAAGCCTGAAGCCAATTCATATTCAAACCCTTCTTGAGTGATTGGCCCATTGTAGTAGGTGGTCCTTCCATATATAGAGCCAACTTTTAAGACTCCTCTTTCTAGAATATTTGATAGCCCGGTAGTATGGGGGTAGGGCTTACAACTGCTAATTAAGCTAAGCAAGACTGCTACAGTCAAAATAACTGCTGTTTTAAGTTGCATTGAAAGGACTGTTTGCTCTAATCGCATTATTGGCATTTTATGATTCTAGTCGCCGTGTTTTAATAGAATATTTTTTTATTCAAGTGGTAACTTTTTTAAATAATAAACCATTCTAGGATCAAAGCATACATTCACTTTAAAGTTTACATCATTGCTGTCAACGCTGATGTTTCTATTACTTGTCTATCTTACTTGTTTAGCAAAGGGGCTATGTGTTCAGTGCCGCTGCGTTTAACGTTAGTAGCACAGTGCACATTACCCCACCAGCGATGATACTGCTGATCATCAACAAATGTTATTTCCACCGCCTTATCTTGTAAGGCATTAATGAATGCTTGTTGAAATTGATCAATACCATTTACTACAGGGCCATAAGGCTCTGGTACTAACAATCGACCATTGACCAACGCTGAGTTGACCATATTAGGAATAATAGACGTGCCGTCTTGATTAAACCACGCAGGTATTTTGACTATTTGCTCCTGGTCGATACCCAGCTGTTGTTTTAAGATGGCATTATTTTTCGCCAAAACTCCTTTCTCTATTTGTTGATTAAACACAATGGTGTCGGTATCTGCGAGTAATTTATTAATAGAGTAATTCTGTAAAAATGGCTGTAGTATAGGCTCATTGCCATGGCCTTGTTGCTGAAGTTCTTTAGCCAAAGATAACAGCTTGTTGGGACTAGGCACTAATGCATACCAACGTTTGTCCTTCCCTTGTATCCAACTTATCGTTTCGTCTGCATGTTTAATCATCAAATAGCTTACATCGATGGAAAAGGGGGCTTGTAGACCTTGCGCTGCAATGTTCTCGACAATGGTTGGATCAAGTTGATTGCCTTCACCCGATTCACCATAATACATTCTGCCGTGCGGGTAGCCTGGTAACGGAGGGGATACTTCTAAGTTACCAAACCAATCCATCCAACCTATGCCTGATAATCCTTTTGCATAGTCATCGCGATATTGGCTCCATCGGATCCAACCGTAATCGGGACCAAGCAGTTCGTTGTGT
>CBFIBG010000091.1:0-2723 GCA_965660815.1 Glaciecola sp. | reverse complement strand
GTATTTAGTTCTTTCTCTAATGTTCGCATTGTATCTATCTCACTATCAATGCGATTATGAACACGTTCAAAGCGTTCTTTATTGTCTGCTTTTTGATTGGTTAAGTCTTGACGCAATAACTGAATAGAGCCTGATACGTTGCCCAGTTCGCCCCGTATCTCATGGTTACTATTACGTAGAGCTTTTATGTCGTCCTTTACTTCACTCAAAAGTTTTAAAACAATCTCATTGTCGTCCATTAGTCTTTGTGCCTTTAAATTTACTCAAAGCACCCTCGACCGCACCACCACCGAAATAAAATAGAATAATCGTGAATACGACTGTTCCCATATTTCCGTCTAGTATGATAATTAACTTTGATGTATCTATGAAAAAACTTGCGATGAATGTTGAAAACCAAGCTGTTGCATAAGGTACACACATTATTATCATTAGTATGCGCTGCGCTACCTTAAAGGGAGTGTATAGCTCCAGCAGTTTGTGAAAGTTATCGACCTTTTCCTCAGTTGTGTAGATAGATTTATCGATACCTGACGATATATCTTCTACAACCTCTGAACTAGTGAATAATTTTTTTAATCCGCTAATCATTTAGATACCCACGCTACATTACTAGGCTTAGTTCTATCGATATCAACATGTATAAATGCTCTGTGTATGCCAATTCTGTCAAACCCTGCGAGTATCAAGCCTTGTAATATCTTCAATCTGGCAGGGCTATTATCTGCCTTTATGTCTACTGCTAGACCTCTTAGGTGACTACTAGAACTCAAACCACCAATTGATTTATTGTGATTTTCGCATCTTGAGCCAGAGTTTATTACAAATGGCATGGTCGCTATCTCTCTAGCTGTGTTTAAATCTTCTATGAGTGCGTCTGAGACGTTATTTAGCCCACATCCACATTTACATTCAAACTCTGATTGTAAGAAGTAATTTTTCATTTTAAGCACACATAAAAAAGCCCCCGTTAAGGAGGCTGAATATAGAGAGATGAAGTGTTAATTTTTTTAGTTTATTAATTTTAAGCGACTTTGGCTTGCAAATAAAGTCAATAAATTGACAGCTATAAAACACCGCATAAATACACTTCAGCTTGATATAAAGCTTGAGATTTGAATTTATATTTTCTATTGAAATATTTATACTTTAAGTCTGAGCGTTGGTTTGCGCTTAATTCAGACACGACTGCATCTATTTCTTGAACCCAATCTGGTATGTCAAAGTCTAAATCTGTCATTCTATTTGTTCCCTGAGAATAAACACCCGTTCTCAGTATCTTACATGCCTGGCCTGTCATGCTTGTGCTTGCGTAGCCTGATCCTGACCTCTGCTTTGACCAGTATAAACCCCATCTCTCAAGCTGATTCCGTAACTCTTTTACGTTCATACTCTGCAACCTTTTCTAACATTGTGACTGTACTGTAATTGATAGCACTCATGAGTGAGCCTAATTCATTAAGTGGTATGCTTGTTTTGCCTCTCTGATAGTTTTTGATTGTATTTCGGCAATAACCTAATGCAACGTAATGGTTAACATCAAAGCCTTTTTCATCTTCTAAAATTTTAAATACGACCTGAGTGTAATTCATAGCGTCACCATAAGATTTTTTACAATAAAGTAATATTATTTACTAATGAATCTATCTCGCTAAAGAGTTCGCCATGCTCCATTTCTGCAATACAGTCATTACACGTTTGGTTGTGCAGATCGTCTGACTGTTGACCACACAGCTGGCACTTATCGATTAGTTGTTCAGAGTAGCCAAGTTCTTCGCGCTCTTTGTCATAGTGAGTCATGCTAGGTCCTTTTCTAATTTACGTATCTCTTGGTTGAACTCTGAACGCATTAACTCAAGTTCGTCACAAGACCACTTGTAAGCGCCTGTATTGTTGTTTTGATAGTCTATTAAGTGTTTTGCGTATTGATTACCAAAGCGCATGTACAAGCCTTTCTCATACCCTTCGATGTCACCCGACTTATTCATGTTGCATCTGACGTTGTGTTGTAAAAACGTGTTATTTTCGTCATAGCGAAGCCGAGAATTGCCGCCTTGTGTTTTTTTGTGGCCGCAACACCAAACATCATTACCAAGAGGCTTTTGGCAACTAATACAAGTAGGCTCTAAGCCTCTATCTTTGAACCACTTTAACTCTTGCAATACACGCATTCTGTTGAACACTTTTTGAGTTTGTTTGTGTTGCCAGGCTAAATTATTTTTATTGAACTCCCTTAAATTACGCTTGGCTTCCTTTCTCTTTTTTTCAACTTCCTGTTGTTTAGCGTACTTTCTAGCGCAAGGCACAGAGCAAACTTTTTGAAGTGAGTTTCTAGGATTAAATTCTACCGAGCAGACTTTGCAATGTTTCATAGCATACGCCCCACTAAATACCCAATTGCTATTAAAGTGAAAAAATAAGCAAGGCAAACTAAGATATATATGATTTCGCAAATGTTTGGCTTTTTCATTGCTCGTTCCTCACAGGCCAAGCGACTGATACACCTTTGTTTTGAGCCGTAAAGCGGTTGACTATCTCGTAAATCTCCATAGTCTCTTTGGTGGTTAGCTTGGTTGTGCTGTGCTTTTTGCAATAGGCTTTTTGTATCTCGCGCCAAATAATATCTTTGACTGTTTTATCAGTCCATTCAATCTCTACAACATCATCAATCATGATAATTTGCATGTACTGGCCCGAATCATTTAACGCCTCTGCTAATAACT
>CBFIBG010000090.1:0-6967 GCA_965660815.1 Glaciecola sp. | reverse complement strand
TTGTCTGGCGACAATAGCGATACGGTACCACCTGACTCCATCTCGAACTCAGAAGTGAAACGTATTAGCGGCGATGGTAGTGTGGGGTTTCCCCATGTGAGAGTAGCACATCGCCAGACTCCCAATTACACAAAACCCAGCTTCGGCTGGGTTTGTTGTTTTAGCGCAGATCACACTTAGCGACAAATTAAAATGGCTTAGCGTCGGAGAGTTTAATCATCCATCTCGAACTCAGAAGTGAAACGTATTAGCGGCGACAGGGTTACCTGCGCGGGATAGTGTGGGGTTTCCCCATGTGAGAGTAGCACATCGTTCCCGCGCCGGTTACCGGGACTCCCAATTACACAAAACCCAGCCTAGTGCTGGGTTTTTTGTTTATAGGCAAACATAAGTGTCAGTAATAAGTCATCGTTGATATCTGAGTACTTGAATAATTCAAATGCATATGTTGAAGTGAAGACTCATGAAATTAACGATAAGTTGTCACTTGTTAAAATCCTATTTGTTTACACCACTCGTCGATACGCTATACACAGTTTCAGTGACTTGTAAATTTCTGAATTTTTATAAGCACTGTTTGATCAAATATCTAACTGTTCCATTCGTACTTTTTATGGTTTTTGCAGTTGTGAGTTCGCATTATGACTTGCACCCATTATTAAGTGTCTTTGTGCTGGTCGTTCTGATGATGAAAAATGCGGTAATTATTCATCGCTTGATTTTATTAGGACCAGATTCAGTCGATGCCTCTAGTGTATTTAAACTAAATAGGCGCGACGTAAATTATGTTGCCTTCCAATTTATGACTATATTAGTGGTTATGATGGTACCAGTAATTATACTTACTATCACGTCTACGTTTTTTAATGAAAATACTTGGCCAAACAGCTCGGCGGAAGAAGCGATTTCAGTTTTTCAATGGTTAGGGTACTACCTTGTTGCAAGGATATCGTTATTATTTCCATTACTGGCCATTGATAAAAGAAGCACGCTTAGAAAGTTGTGGGAAGTGAGTAAAAGATATCAGATTATGTTGTTTGGGACCGTTGCGGTCATTCCCTACTTTATGACCTTGATGTTTGATTTTGTCACACCCACTAACAAGGCGCCTTGGTTCAGTATGCTTACATTACTCATGGTAAGCTTATTTACCGCTGCAATGTTATCAGTTGTTTTCAATCGAATAAAAGAAGAAAGTGGTTATTATAACTAAGCTCAATTGTAACCAGTTAGTTCAATAAACCCCTTGCCTGTATGACTGCCATCAACGCTAACCATACCTTCATAATAGGGGATAGTCGCGTCATTCCATTGGTCGTCTTTGAGCGAATGTACATTGATAGCTAATCCTACTTTTTCTACGGTTACACGCCATGATAATGGGACGGATTTACCTTTTATTTCCACGTTTCTAGTGGATGTTAACGAGATATCACTTGGTAATAATGTGCTTTTACTTCCATCTGATTCAATATAAGTTCCAGTAATATAGTCCGGCTGTTGGTTAAGTCGCATTCTAAAAGCCATCAGCTTATCTCCATTATCTAAATGTAAAGACATCCAATCCCATCCTGCCGTTTCGTCGTTTAGTAGTTGAGAAGTCCATTCGTGGTCGTACCAAGCACTGCCACTTACGGAAATCTCTGTAGAATCGCCATTTTGATTATCTTTGACTGTTAACACGCCCTTCATATCAATAAAGGGTGCGCTATAGTAATGAGAAGCGTGTTTACCGTTTGCTGACTTTATGCTGTAACCATCGGCTCCATGAAGGATGAAAGGGCCAGTTTGTGTCATAGATAGTTCTGCGCTTACCATTTCTTTGTTCGAAGACGACATGGCAGAAAAACTTAATAATGCTGGAAATAAATCGTTTGTATTATTTATATTGAGCCATTGCCAATTGTCTATATTTAAACGGTAGGGGTTGGAAAAGTTTCCAGCATTGCCTACACCACCTCTGGCATACTTTTCAGTAAAAAAGTGTTGGTCTAGTGTGTGCACCGAAGCATGAGCCATATATATTTGGTCGTTACTCCATCCGTTGTTTAACGAAGCATCAGGGTTTCTAAACCTGAACAGTGTCCATTGTAGTCCAAAGATGCCACCATCTTCTGATGTTAAATTTGCTGTAAGATACCACCATTCAATATCAAAGTTTGTATGTTCCAAATGATCTGCAGGAAAACGGATTTTATAGCTTGGCTGGGCAATGTCTCCAATCCTTACAGACTGGGAGAAAGGATCTCTTGAAAATATGGTATTGTCTTTTGGTTGATTGGCAGGCAACAACAAAATCGTTACTATTGATAGTGTTATGAAAACAAATAACCACTTTAATTTAGACACCGCAAGTCCTCGATAATAGGGCGATTAGTTGCTTTAAAAAATGGAATAGAAACAACACATAAGACAATTAAAATGCTTAGCCCGTATATAGTGATGATATTGTTCACATCTACAATTAATGGATAAGTCCAGCTAAAAGCTTGCAAGTTAATTTTGAAAATGAGCACCCAACTTAGCAAAACCCCAAAAGGCGTTGCGAAAAATAAACCCACAATACACAGTAAAATGTATTGGTATAAGCTCAGTAGTTGTACTTTTATTTTAGCCACGCCAAAACTCCTTATAAGCATGTTATGTGATCTATCATCCTGCATAAGAATAATCATTACGCATGCAAGGGAAAAAGAAGCAACTAAGAGGGTTACAATATTAAGGCCATCTGTAATTAAAAATGTTTTATCAAATGTCTGCATAGACAAGTTCAGTAACTCTTCAGTTTTATAGATTTGATATTCGTCACTTGAAGCATCGCTTTGTTCCAAAAAAGTCACCAATGAATCGATATTACCGCCGTTTAACTCTATCGCGTATACCGTACTTTTGGCGTCGCTTTGTGAAAATAAGCTAAGGGGTAGCAGAGCTTGTTTAAAAGGGTTTCCGTAATCGTAGTAAATCCCAACGATTCTAAATTCTTGTATTTGGTTGGTGACAGGGTGGGGTATCTGCACACTATCGTTCAATTCAAAGTTGAGTGAATAGGCAAACTGCTGATTAACTAAAATGCCATCTTGATTCTGAAACGCTTCCCAAGTTTTGGCAACTTCCTCTACTTCTGCAAATACCATTGCATTTTTAAACGCTTCACTTGTAGGGTAACTATACAGTTGAACAGGCGTTTGCCGATATTCAATTTGCTTATCTTTTCGTGGAGTAATAGTCAGATTGCTAGTTTGTTCAATGCTTTTTAAATCAACAGTCCCTGCATAATATAAGTAATAATCCGAGGCTAACCTTGTGTCTAACCAGGCTTGAGTAGCGTTTCTGAAACTATCAACCATTAAATTCATGCCAATGTTACTGGTAACCGCTATGAAAAATGCACAGCTTGCTATTTTGGTTTTTCCACTTAAAAAGACACCCTGTTTGGACGCTATCTTCAATAAAGGAGTAGATGTGGGAATGATCTTAGACAAATATTTCAAAATCATTGGGTAACAGGCCAACATAGCACAGCAACCAGATAAAATAAGCAATGCGGAAGCGATTAGTAATGACAGAAGATTATTGGCTAAACTTATCAAAAGTATAAAGACTACGGACAGACCAAATGCGCATATACTAAAAATAACAGTTTGTTTTTGCAACGAAATGGCAGACTGTGAGTGTCCGGCCGATGCCAACCTACTATTACTATTTATTATCGGTGCGAAGGTGGCAATCATGCAACCGATGGCTGTTATCAAGTAGACTTGAATGAACAAGCCAATAAGCGAGGTGGTTCCGTAACCAATTTCTTGTCCGCTTAGTCCTTCCAATGTTGCCTGAACAGTGGGTGATACTAAATTGACTAAATCAATCGAAATAAAAACTCCTATTAAAGTGGAGAGCATTCCCAACGTAAGGATCTCAAGCAATTGAAACTTGAATATAGACAGTCTAGGTATGCCCAATTGCCTGCAAACCTTAAACCATCCCATTCTATTATTAATTAATAGATTCGCTGAATTAAGCACGATGAACATACACACTACGAACATCAAAAGAGCCATTGCAGTTAAATTTAGATGAAAACTACTGGTTAACTCTTGATTGTTATTAGTGTTATTTACTATTTCAAGGCTTACATGAGAAGGTAAGATCGACTTAATCTCTTCTATCGATAAATTAAGCGTACCGTCGTCAATTAGGAATAACTGCGTGATGTCAGAGTTTGGAAATAATTCAAAGAAGTCTTGGATATCTACGATAATATCATTCCCTAGACTGGGTTCATCAAAAGCAATGATCTCTAACTCTTTCAGTTTCTGAGTAGGCTCGTCATTTAATTGAATGCCGTTAAAACTATTATCTAAAAGTTCTACGAGTGTAGGGTGTGCTATCGCTGCCCCGCCTAAGATACCAAATCTTTCTAGACCTGATCTGGGGTCATCAGTTTGTGATTGTAGATGAAATAAAATAGGGAAAAGAGAAACTGTATCTATGCCAGTAAACTGAACTCTAGATGGGATTATTTTTTGCTCATTTTTAAAAAGATACGTTCGTTGCTGAGCAATGGGCACTAAATTCGATAACCCTTGATTTCGAAGCTGCGCAAAATCATTTTTTGTAATGGGCCTATCTTTAGTGATGGGAACGATTCGATGGGAAACATTCGAAATCAAAAACTGATCAGTGCTGTCATAGCTTTGCTTGGCGCTTTGATTAATAATAAGAACTGATGACAGCCCTGTTGTAGCGATAGTCAGTGAAATTATGAGCATGGCAACACCAAAATAAGTGTGTCGATAACTCGAAAATAATACTTTCAGAAAAACGAGATCCACCATATTAGTGGATCACCGACAACTTTCCATTTGATAAAATGGTCTTTACTTCTGCGTATTCAGCGACTTGTTTGCTATGCGTTACTACAATTAAAGACGTTTTAAATTTATCGCAAGTTGAAAACAATAAATCACTTACCACTTCAGAAGTTTTGTTGTCCAAATTACCGGTAGGCTCATCGGCCAAAATCATTTTAGGTTTATGAGACATAGCTCTGGCAATTGCCACTCGTTGCTGTTCGCCTCCGGATAGATCTTGAGGCAATTTTTTTAATAACTTGTCAATACCAAGACCCCCGACAAGCTGTTTAATATACGCATCATCTAAATCATCTTGTAACGCTGAATTCAGCTTTGCGGGCAAATAGATATTTTCCTCTACACTAATGCAATCGATCAGGTTGAACCGCTGAAAAATAATCCCAATAACGGATCGTCTGTACGAGTCTGCTTGCTTCTCGCTAAGATTATGGATATTCACTTCAGACGTATCAGGCTTTTGAAACACAATTTCGCCCTCATCGGGCTTATCTAGTGCAGCAATTAGATGAAGCAGCGTTGATTTACCTGAACCCGAACTGCCTTGGATGCTAAGACTTGAACCAGCGCTAAGCGTAAATTCAAGTTTGTCCAATATCGTTCTATGGGTAGAAGCCTCTTTGTAAGATTTAGTAAGATTATTTATTTGCAGCATACAGTTGTGAATAACAAATTTTTTGTTATATACGCGTATATGCAACAAATAGCTTTGTAGTGAATCGTAATTAGTGGTTAGGCTCTGGTTTTATCTTCCAGGCGACTATTAACCCTGAAAAAAAGCCAAATAAATGCGACTCCCAAGACACAAAGGGGGCATTAGGCAATACACCCCAGACCATAGTTCCATAAAAAAAGGCAACGGCCACAGAAATAAGAATGAATTTAATTTGTTTGCTTAACCAACCCGCTAAGATCAAGAATCCAAAATAACCATAAATAACGCCACTCGCCCCTAGATGGTAAGCCGGGCGAGCGAATATCCATACCAAGGCGCCTGTAATAATAATTACGGAAATACTCACTTTAATAAACTGTATTTTTCCGAACTGCATGACTAAATAACTGAACACCGCCAATGTAAATATATTGGAAGCAAAGTGATTGATATCTGCATGTAAAAAAGGCGCCGTGAAGATAAAAGGCAAGCTCTCAAGTACCCGAGGCAAAATACTGTACTGATTTATGACTCTGCCAGTAAACAGGTTGAGTGCTTCAACCACCACAAAAAAGATGACAATATACCAAACCGTTTTGAACTGCCATTTGTGACTCATTGTATTTGCTGACATTGGTTTCGTCTTTCCCAGTAGTAGATTTTGGAATCAATTTTGATGTTCTAGTATTATCTAATTTCACCACTAAGCTATATGTTTATACTGCGAAAAAATTGGTTTGCTCAGTAAATAATTTACTAATTAAGGCCAACATTTAACATAAGCCAATTGAGGCGGCATAAAAAGAGCTTTTAATGTGCTGAGAAAAACACAGACTGTATAGCATCTCTCTAAAATGAAACTCTAGTATGATTCTGTCTAACAAAGGTTACTAATGTAATAGAGTCTAGTCTGTATCACCCGTTTGTACCTCTGACTATTAAAACTTTCTATTGTTTAACTTTTTCTAAACATCCGTAGATTTGGATACAAGCAGTAACCATAAAAATAATTTATCCTCATTTGTGAGCCTGAAGTCGCAAAGAAAATAAAGAAAAAAACGATAGCGCTTAGAATAATGCCGTTGGCTGTAATCATTTTTTTAACGCATATTAAAACTCATGCATAAACGGCGGGATCGGGTTGTGCAACAGATAATTGTGAGTGCAATCTGAGACAAGAGCTACTGCAATATCATCATAGGCCTCAAAAAATTTCACTTATATTTTCCTCGAATCTGGATTTTAGTAAGTGAGCGCTTGCACATTTACTGAAATTCGCCATTTTGAGCAAATATTTATGTTTTTTTACGACAAAAACGGTTTTTGCTGATGTTAACGGTCAGATGAAGTTTACTTATTTTTTTTGCAATTGCGATATTCTGAAAACGTTGTTTTTAGGGTCGATAATATAAGGGAGTACTTAAAAATTTTATCACAAGAA
>CBFIBG010000089.1:0-255432 GCA_965660815.1 Glaciecola sp. | reverse complement strand
TTTTTTTACGACAAAAACGGTTTTTGCTGATGTTAACGGTCAGATGAAGTTTACTTATTTTTTTTGCAATTGCGATATTCTGAAAACGTTGTTTTTAGGGTCGATAATATAAGGGAGTACTTAAAAATTTTATCACAAGAATTTGGTTTTTATTGGTTACTTAAATAATAAGACTAGGCAAAAAAAGCGCCAGTCATACTTAAGAGAAAAGTCGCGTGACTTTGTGTGAATCGTATTTAAAACAATTCAGGTTATTTTGTGTTTTCCGTTTTGCTAGTGAGTATCTTTTGTTATGTATGATACATTGATGAGGTTGATTTTTCAGTCAGAAATATGAAGCTTTATTAAATTGCCAACTTAGTATTAGTTATATAGAACCGCACTAATTTTTATAGTCATGCACTTAATAAATTTTACTCAATGTTATCTGTTCGGAATAGTGACTCACGCTTGGACTTTGAAATAAAAGGCGTGTATTGTTGTTCACACAAAGTCACATAATCTTTGTTAAGTAAAAAAGACAGTGCTTGATAGATATAAATATACGTTACGAGGTGTTTTTTGCCTATTTCCGAATCATTGAGAAACACAAAAGCTAAGTTTTTAAATTGTGAATTGAACTGCAACTCTGGTCATTTGTATATTGATGATAAAGAGATAAATTTAGAGCCGATGATTTTTCAGTTTCTCCTATTGCTCATTGAGCGGCAAGGACAAGTCGTACCTAAAACCGACGTCATGGATAACCTTTGGCGGGACAAGAAGCCTACCGATGAAGCATTGCGGGCATTGGTGAAGAAAACTAGGGAAGCTTTGGGAGACAATGCAAGAAGCCCCATCTTTATAAAAACTATTCCCACAAAGGGATACCTCCTCATTCCTTCGGTTGAAATTCGTTCTACCGTGGCACAAAGTTGGTTGCGTAAACATAAAACATATATCGCAAGTGCTGGGTTATTCGTAACGATGGTAGGCTGTGCATTAATATATTGGTTTGTTAGTGCTCACGATATAAGCAAATCTAAAAAGCTTGCGATTGAAATAAAGACAAAAATACTTGCTGATATAATTGGCGATGTGAACGCTTACTATACAAATAATGGTTTAATTAATATAGTTTTTCACGAACGGGAGAACGGTTTTGGAAACAGTGTTCTAGTGCAACGTTTAGATGCTAATGAGCAACTTATGCTGTCTTTCAATGAAGCAATTTCTCGTGATATATGGCTGGCAAGTAGCTATGATAACCTGTTGGTTATGCGTAGAGATAACGGTGGTTTTTATCAAGTAAATGTCAACGCCAATTGGCAGAGCCCTTCAATTTTTAAATTTGATTTTCCAATCCCAAATAAAGAGAGGATAGTCGGGCTAAATCACAATGCCAGTATTGCTTACCTATTTAATGAAAGTGAGCTCTCATTGTCTCAATTTGATATAGATAATGGTGAGCAATCGCAACCTAATGCTTTTATATCTTTGTCGAGTGCTTTGGCCAGAGACTTAAATAATCGTGAAGAAAATACACAACTATCGCCATCGAAAAACGATTCGTCATTAGCGTTAAGTGCAGAACAACCGAAAACTAAGGTTCGAATAATTACAGCCTCAGAAAACCGGAATAAGGCGGTGTGGATCGAAATGAACCGAGCTGGCAGGGTAATCGACACGAAGCTTGTCTTTTATAGCTCTTTTGAAAAGGGGGAGCCGTTAAGTACTCTACATTTGGACGATACGACATTGTCTAATGTGGTCTGGGACAGCCAAGGCACTCGACTCAGTTTTATAAATGACAACGGTGAACTTTTTTCTTACCAAATAGCTCAAGAACGTGTCACTAGTTGGCGTTTAGGAGGCGTCAAATTAAACAATTTATTTGCTGATTGTGGCCGAGGGTGTTTCGTGGTGGCTAGACAACAAGGCGCCCCGAAGTTGGTTTATACTCATGCGAATTTTCAGACTGCGGGTTCTGTAGGTGACATAAATCACAAACATGCGGTACTTACGAAATCAAACACTAGACCGAGATTTGAAATGCTGCCTATGTATTCGAATTCCGATCTGTATTTTGTAACATCAAATGAACCTCAGAATTCCAACACTGGTCAAATATCTTCCATCATAAAGCGAAGTTTGCAAGGGAAAGAAGAAGTGATCTACACTTTTCCGGAAAACAGTGATGTCCAAGAGTTTACGCTTAATAAAAATGAGACGCTAATGTTAGGGGTAGTAAACCAGCGTCCGTTCCTGATTGATATAGCGTCAAAGTCTTTAGAATTTCTCAATCTCAAGTCTCCAATTGTCAAACATTTACGCTTTGTGGACGACGAGCTTATACAGTTTTCATCTGAGCAGGTTATTCAAAAGAGTTCTATTGAAACTGCTCGCCAAGCTTCTTCGAATCGACAGATGGCGGTTTATACATATAACCTTAACAACAGCACAAAGACTAAAATAGCAGATGGTAGATTGATATATAAGTCAATAATATTAAGCGATACAAACAGTGGCAATTTAAATCGTCTTACTGCTCATCTAGCGATCACTGAAGATTTTAAAGCGACATTGACCATCAAAGAACTAAATATTGAGCGAGAACTTGGTAGATTAGATAGACATTGTATTCGGTGCTATCAAATTATAAAAAATGACTTTTATTATATAGGCCGACAATCGCAAAGTGAGTCAGCATCCATTCTTTACAAAGTGAACATGCTTACCGGTGAACAAGCAACTATGTCGCTCCCTGATACCTTTCATAGAGGCGAGTTTTTAAAACAGTTCAGCATAAATCCAAATACCAACGATTTAGCACTTGTTCAAAGACAAAACTTAAAAACCGACTTAACCCAACTTACGGGAATGCAGCAAATATTTTAGTTGGTTACATAAACTGCCGAGCTTTCACATTGAGTTTGGTAAGTAGGTGAGTAAGGTCGATAAGCTTACCTGCTATCACATGTTCGACACCACCATTGCCTCTTTCTAAAATGCCGTTAATTTGTAGAATTTTTGCATTTAAGTAAGCTTTTTTCTGGGCTCTAGCACTTCTCTGCCAAATGACTACGTTGGTATTACCAGTATGATCCTCTAGGGTTATAAAAGTCACGCCAGCGGCGGTTCCTGGGCTTTGTTTACATGATACTACGCCAATAACAGATATAAGCGCTTGATGTGGATAATGCTTTAAATCTTGTGCCAACACAAATTTGGGCAACAAGTTGGCTTTTGACAACATCTCTATTGGGTGATGGTCAACTGACAACCCAGTATTGGCGTAGTCTTCTATTAAATTATCAAACAAACTGGCTTGCCTGACATTCGAAGACACTGCATTGGCTCCGGTAGACTGAAAAAGAGGTAAATCTGGCAATGCGTCCATCAGCTCCCATCGAGTGTTGTATCTGTCCTTGCCAAAACAAGAAAAAGCGTTAGCGCCGGCTAAGGCTTGTAAACAACTACGAGGCAAATGTAAGGCTCTTAACGCCTGAATAGTCTGAAATGAATTGTGCGGTCTGGCTTCTATAATAGTATCTGCTGACGATTGTTTCAGTCCTTTTACAATGCGCATACCTAAACGAATGCCGTATTCTGTATGATATCCTTTATTTTTTATGGGAACCAACTGATGATCATAAAACGAATGGTTAACACAAACAGGCAGAATAGTGACGTTGTGACGTTTGGCGTCCTGAATAATTTGTGAAGGTGAGTAGAACCCCATGGGTAAACTATTGAGCAACCCAACATAAAATACACTCGGATAATAATGTTTCAACCATGCTGAAACATAAGCTAATACCGCAAAAGATGCCGAGTGAGACTCTGGAAATCCATACTCACCAAAACCGCATATTTGTTCAAATAATCGTTGAGCGTAGTCTTCACTGTATTGGCGAGCGGTCATTCCATTGACGAGTTTTTGTCTGAATTTATTTAGTTCGCCATTTTTTTTCCAACTGGCCATCGCACGGCGCAGTTGATCGGCTTCGCCTCCTGTAAAACCAGCCGCAACCATGGCAAGCTGAATCACTTGTTCTTGGAAAATGGGCACGCCCATGGTCCTTTCTAATACTTGCTTTACTTCCTCTGAGGGATAGTGAACGTGCTCTAAACCGTCTCGGCGTTTTAAAAACGGGTGCACCATATCACCTTGTATTGGGCCTGGGCGCACAATCGCAATTTGCACCACTAAGTCGTAATAGCACTTAGGCTTTAGCCTTGGCAACATAGACATTTGAGCGCGTGATTCAATCTGAAACAAGCCAACAGTGTCGGCTTTGCATATTTGTTTGTAAACTTGAGGATCATCACCCAATTTTGTAATTTGAGCGATGCTAATATTTTGCTCGTAGTGAAGCTTTATCAAATCAAAACTTTTGCGTATGGCTGTAAGCATGCCTAAAGCTAAGACATCTACTTTGAGCAATTTTAGGCTTTCCAAATCGTCTTTATCCCATTGGATGACTGTACGCTCTTGCATTGCGGCATTTTCAACTGGCACCAACTCATACAATGGACCTGCAGAAATCACAAAGCCGCCCACGTGTTGAGATAGATGTCGAGGAAAGCCAATCAATTGCTCGACCAAATATACGAACTTGTTGCCCATTGACGAATTAGGTTCTATACCCAGTTCTCCAAGTTGTGATTGCCAGCTTAGCGCGCGGTCTCGTCGATTGACGTTTTTAATGAAAAAATCAAGGTCGGTTTCATTTATCCCAAGTGTTTTACCGACTTCCCTTAAAGCACTTTTGAATCGATAGCACACTACTGTGGCGGCTAACGCTGTTCGCTGCCGACCGTATTTCTTATAAATGTACTGAATGACTTCTTCACGCCTCTCGTGCTCAAAATCGACGTCAATATCCGGAGGTTCGTTGCGTTCTTTGGAAATAAATCGTTCAAACAAGACACTGATTTGTCTAGGGTCTACTGCCGTTATTTCAAGACAATAGCAGACAACAGAGTTTGCTGCAGAGCCTCTCCCTTGATATAGGATGTTTTTACTTTTTGCGAAGTTGACAATGTCATGGATGGTCAAAAAGAAATGTTCATATTTCTGTTCTTTAATAAGCAATAGCTCTTTCTCAATCGTTTCCCGAACGGAAGGACTTATTCCTTCTGGAAATCGCTTTTTTATGCCTTTTTCCACGAGTACTCGAAGATATTTTGAAGGCGTCATGCCTTTTTCCACGACTTCTGCGGGGTATTCATATGCTAATTCTTGCATACTAAATTTACAGGCTTTGCTCAATAAATAAGCATTATTAAGCCATTCCAAAGGATACAGGGCTTTTAATTTATTTATGGGCCTTAGATAAGATTCTGCGTTCGCTAGGGTATTACGACCGAGTTGTTGTATTTCACAGCCTTTGTCAATCGCTTGAAGGCATTGCAAAAGTGCAAAGCGCGAAGGTTCATGCATGAGTGCACATGAACTTGCAATGACTGGAATGTCTAAGTTTTCAGACAAGGTTTGACAATAGGCTAGATAGTCTAGTTCGTTGGCCGTTAACCAGCGTTTAGCCACTAAGAATAAACGTTCTTGAAAATGTTTTAGTAGCCAAAGAGCAAATGCTTCGTTGATACTTTTCTGTTCTTTCGACAGCCTTTGTGAGCCTTGTGGTTGCCATAGGCAAAAACAGTACTTGCACGATTTTATATCCCAATCGGATAACTCATAGGTGCCTTTTTTCGCTCTTCTTCTTGCATTAGTGATGATTCGACAACATTCTTTATACGCACTTTTATCTGGGCAAATAAAGGTTAACTTTTGTCCCTTATAGATAAATTGAGTGCCTACAATTAACTTTAGCGGGATATGATTCTTTTCTATTTCTGAATAGGCCCTTACTACTCCAGCGACTGAGCATTCGTCAGTAATGGCTAATGCGTCATAACCTAGAAAATAAGCCTGTCGAACAAGTTCTTCAGGGTGAGACCCTGCTTGCAAAAAAGAAAAATTCGACTGACACACAAGCTCTGCAAAGCCAATAAAGGTCTCTCCAGTTGTATTATTAATGGTATTTCCGTTAAATGAAGAAACCATGTAAAAACCATTCTTTCTGAGGTGTTTTAAATATCCATACTTGTTGCCCAGTTGGGCTTTGAGCAATGTAGTAATCTCGATGAATAGAGTTATTATCCCACCAACCGGTTTGGATCCTTTCTGGGCCTTTAATTAGCTCTACTTCTAACTCAAGTGGTTTAGGTCTATCTAATAATAGACCGGGTCTATCTGAAAATACGCTTCGATGATTGTTGGTGGTTTTTGCTTTACCAAGTTCGTATGTTTGAGAGCATTGATCAGGCCTAAAATCTTCTGTGAACTTTAGTGACTGAACATTGTTTTGACCCAATTTACTCTGCAATCTAGACAGTAATGTGAGTGCTGCCACATGAGTCGATTTGTTCGCAAATAAGTCGTCATTTGCTACTTCTGCCCGGTCGTATTGTTTACATGCCAGTGCTAAGGCATAAACTGGAGAGCTAAACTTAATTTGCTCAAGTTTTAAGCTAATTATATCCAACCAGTCTTTAGCTTTATAAATGGGTCTTATGCTGTTAAACGTATAACAGCAGGCCTCATGATCACGTTGGAAAAAAGTAATTTCTATGCTGATGCAGTGGGCATTGCGCAACAACAGAAATTCACTAAATTTGTCTAAACATTTGTAAATAACTGGCGTTAATTTGTCGCTCACGCTAATTTCATAGAGTAATTCGATATAATCGTTGTAATGAGGTAAAGGTTGATAGAAGTTAACTTTGCTGGCTTGCTTACCTAGTAACTCATTAATTATTTGCATACTGAAGCGAGATACTCTATTGGCGAGTTCGGCAATTGGAAGTTTTATCAAATCTCCATAAGTTGTTACGCCAATTCGAGTCAGTTTCTGAATGTCTTTGTTGTCAATGTCAGTTAGGTGTAATGGGCAGTCTTGGAGCGTATTTTCTATGTGTTGCCGATTGTCTGAAATAATACTGTGGCCACTCAATGCAAGTAAGCGCGCAGCCTGCACAGAAAAACTTGAAGACGCAATATAGCTGACATTTTGTTTGTCTAAAGCTTGCTGTATCACACGCCAATACGACTGAATCCCGCCGTATAAATCAAGCATATGTTGGGCGCGTAACAAAATAGCGTTAGGTGGTATCAGAACAATGTCAGAGGTAAATAAATATAGATAATCCGCAATATTAATGATGTGCTGACTTTCTATGTCTGAATTGTATTCATGTAATTGTAAGTTGCTACACAGTAAACTGGCACTTGCCAGTCCCATGTTTAACTTAACGCCTTTTGTGAATGCTAATTGGTTTACTTGGCAGACTTTGTTGGCGTTTGCATCAATGACTGCAACAGGTAAGCTTGACAACTGAGTTTGATGCTCAGCGTTTAGCGTATTATGCTCGATCAAATCGAGTTGCAACCGATTAAAATGCAGATAGATCCACAAAGAGCGAGTATCAAATTGCATCGTATTACCTATCTAAATCGGAAGATGCGCGTTTGATAGACAGTATTTTACTGTTAGATGAACGCCTTAGTTGATGTCTTAAACTACGATTAGTGCGATTGACGAAAGGCAAAGGAATATGCACTGGCTTTTGAGCCCATCCAACCTTTTGTTTGTTCACTGTAATGTCTAATTCGTCGTGATTGCGAGATATACTCAGCGACAAACTCAGTGGCAAGTTACTCAGCGCATTTGTCTGCTTTGAAATATCTTTCGACAACGAGTCAAACCGCTGTTTATTGTTAGTACGGTTTGAACTCACAGAGCGATGGTTTATGAGTTGAGTATTGTGCATCCAAATGCAATGACACTGACCTTGCTGAGCAGCGTGTTCCAATTTTTTAACTTGGATGTGCTTTAAGTTGCTATGCCATAGAAAAATGGAATCACAAGCCCCGCTTTTTGCGCATTGCTCAGCGCTCCATAAGCATTCTTCGCCAGTATTGGCTCTGACGATGATCAGTTGTTCAAGAGAAATATGATGTGCCAGTAAAAATTCAGCGTTTAATTCAAAGGGGGGATCAATAAATACCAGCAGTTTCTCTGATGAAACACTATTGCCGTGTTGGGCATCGGCTTGTTTAATATTACGTAAAACCGATAACATAAGACGCAGTTCGCCGCAGCCAAGCGGACTGTGCAAGTGGATCATGCCAGCACGCGGAAAACCGCCTGTTAAGACTTTATCAAGGCTTGGATAACCAGTGGTAAGCGTTTGTTTTGGTTGTTGTTGCTTAGCATGTGCGGCTGTCCATACCCATTGCTTATTGTGTAAATCGTGCAAAATAGGATTCATAACCAGCTTGTTTTTACTGTACGGATATACAGTATAAGTATTATTTGATTAGACGCAAGTGGGAAATATTCACTAGAAAACAAATCATTGTTAAATAGCATTATTTTACGTATGAAGAGTTCGATTCAGTTATCTTTGGCTGAGAAATAGATACATTTTTTGTTCTTCGCTATATAGTCTAATAAATAGGCTATGATCACCTTCAAGCGATGCTTAGCAAATGACGTTGCATATCCTAAATTTAGGTCGCATACTGAAAGAAAAATTATAAGGTCAACTGTGTATGAAATTACGTAATTTAACGCTAGCCATTATGCTGAGTGTCCCTGCTCTATTTAGCCATCAAGCTATTTCACAAGAATCTCCAATCACTATTTCTAATCAATTAGAGAAAAAAGTGATTGAGTGGCGTCGCGACTTGCATCAAAACCCAGAGCTGAGTAACCGTGAATTCCGCACTGCAAAGGTAATAGAAAAGCATTTAACAGATTTAGGCTTAGAAGTACAAACAGGCATTGCCTACACAGGTGTGGTTGGCTTGCTTAAAGGGGCAAAGCCAGGGCCAGTCATTGCGCTTCGGGCAGATATGGACGCTTTGCCGGTGGTTGAAAAAACCGACGTGCCTTTTAAGTCTACTGCTGTATCAGAATACAGAGGAAAAGAAGTCGGTGTAATGCACGCTTGTGGTCATGATTTACATATGGCGATGCTTATGGGTGCGGCGGAAAAGCTCAGTTCTATGAAAGAAGAGATCGCAGGTAGTATCCTATTTATTTTTCAGCCAGCAGAAGAAGGCGCACCAGAAGGAGAAGAGGGTGGCGCAGAGCTGATGTTAAAAGAAGGACTATTTGAAGACTACAATCCTGAAGTGGTGTTTGGTATTCACGTGTGGTCTGCAGGAACAACCGGCCATATTTCGTATCGAGAAGGTCCTCTAATGGCGTCTTCTGACCGCTTTGAAATCACGGTCAAAGGTCGTCAAACCCATGGCTCTCGTCCTTGGGGAGGCGTTGATCCTATTGTGGCCGCAGGTCAAATAATTGGAAGCGCTCAGACCATTGTAAGCCGTCAAGTAGACATTACCAAAGCGCCGGCTGTATTGAGTTTCGGCATTGTAGAAGGTGGGGTACGAAATAATATTATCCCAGACGAAGTCTATCTTGAAGGCACCATTCGTAACTTTGATATGGACAACCGTGCACAAATCCACGAAAACCTAAAAACTACCGCTGAAATGACTGCAAAAGCATCGGGGGCTGATGCTCACGTGCACATCGATGAAGGCTATCCAGTCACCATCAATAACCCTGAACTGACTCAAAAAATGTTGCCAACCATAAAGCGAGTTGCAGGCGACGACAAAGTAAAAATAAGTGATTTAGTGACTGGTGCAGAAGACTTCTCATTTTATGCATTGCAAGTGCCTGGATTGTTTGTGTTTTTAGGGATCACTCCAGAAGGTCAAGATCCAATTGAAGCCCCGTCTAATCACTCGCCATATTTTTATGCAGACGAGGACGCATTAAAAACGGGGACTGAGCTTTACGTTAATTGGGCGATAGACTATGCAAACATGCAGTAAACAGCTAAATTTCATTAGAGAATTTAAGCTGCTTTAAACGCTGCTCAATATCAAAAATATGGTCGTCGTGCTGTTTGTGATTGCGCAGTGCGTCTGCCATATGTAAAGCATAATCAATGTTTGGCCCGCTAGGTCCCACGCTGTTAAAAATAATTTGAGCGATAACCTGATTATCCGTTTCTGCATCGTAAACCGGCGCATTTGGGTCGCCAATGTATGTAATGGCTTGTTGCTTTTTATTATCCTGAGTCGTCATGTCAACCACCTCTCTTAGGTATCCATTCTGCTCCCTGTGGTCAAGATCTATTAAAACCTCTGGTTTGATTAGATAGGCAACCCCAAAACAATCTGTACCCACTGATTTGTCGATGGTTAATACTCTGCCCGGTTTTGCAGGTGTCCCTCTATGATCTTGACTGGCCATCCAATACCGTCTTTGCCAACCATTAATATAACCTAAGGCTTTATCTAAAAATGGGAAGTCGACTTTATAAATAAGGGAGCCGTATCCAAACACCCATACTGGTTGGCTAAGATCTAAATGTTGGGTTTTCGCTTTGTTGGCTTCTTTAGTGGAATATAATTGCATGTTACTTAAATTAAGAGCTGTAAAATCTATTTATACCTGAATACTGAGCAACAAGATTGCTCCATGCCTTAATGGGTTTGTCATTAATTAAAAAGCTTGGTATGTTGCTTTGATATCCTCAATTATAATTTATGAAAAGGCGTCAGGATAAACCCCTATGTTAAATATGAATTTTGATGAGCGTTTAGCCATAAATACTCAACAACAAGAATGGCAGGCGTCGCCTTCCGCTGCCGTATGGCGCAAGCCTCTCGAGAGAGAAGCTAAGGAATCGGGTCATACAACCAGCGTAGTGAAGTACGAGGCCAAAGCAAGTTTTAAAGAGCACGGCCACCCCCTTGGTGAAGAAATTCTGGTGCTTGAAGGCGTGTTTTCTGATGAACACGGAGACTACCCCGTTGGTACTTATTTACGTAATCCCCCCGGCAGTAAGCATAGCCCTTTTAGCAAACAGGGTTGCGTTCTGCTCGTCAAACTTAATCAGTTTGATAAACGAGACAGTGCAGAGGTAAGGGTTAATACCAATACTGCGTCTTGGTTGCCCGGTCAGGGGGGTTTAGAGGTAATGCCTTTGCACAACTTTGAGCATGAGCACGTTGCATTAGTGAAGTGGCCGATAGGAGAAGTGTTCAAACCACATAAACACTTTGGTGGTGAGGAGATATTCGTACTTTCTGGCACGTTCAAAGATGAGTATGGAAGTTACCCTACAGGTACTTGGCTTCGCAGCCCACACATGAGTGAGCATCACCCCTTTGTAGAAGAGGAAACCATTATTTGGGTGAAAACAGGGCACTTACCACTCGCACTTTGAATGAGCGTTAATTCTGATTAACCTCATCTTTCTTAGACTATTTATAGAGGCAGGATAGGCAGTCTGCTTAGTTCGACCTCAATGCATTAAGAAAGGAGGCAGAAAGACGGGCAAAAAATTAAGATCTAAAGGGGCTAAAGAAAGCCCATTTAAATAAAAGCAAGATCCACCTAAACAAGACGAAAATATTGGATTTGCGTTATTTGTAAATAAGGCTTCTAAAATAAAAGTCTAGTAAACTTTCTTATAAAACTGGAATTAAGACTAGAAAACTTTAGATTAGTTAATATTTATTCGTCCAACGCGACGTGCCAAAAGCTCTTTAGAAGAGCTATTCGTTATTGAATTGAAAGCAATTTCAAACAAATTGTTACCCGTTGTTCTCTGGAGAAATTCATTGACAGTGAGTACAGATGAAGTACTGTTTACAGACACAGTGATAGGCAACGTACCTCTATACTTAATATAATCTGGAACTTGAGAAATAGTAAAGTCTTTATTACCAACATTTTTGATACTAAATTTCATATTAGGTCTAAGTGAAATAGGCTCTGGTATTCCTGAATCACAGTTTATGTGAAAAATTACATTTACACTCATGTTATTTCATCCTTTTTTATTAATTAGCTATATGGTTAAAACAAATCTTTAAGCGCGCCTTTCATTTGAATTTGTTCTATCGTATATCCATTATCTAAACTCAGCTGAATATATTCCTTTGCTTTAGGAATATCTCCCAACTGCTGATATACTTGGGCTGCAACAATGTGAACCTCAGCAGAATCTGGTGCTAGTGTTAACGCGGTAGTAATTCTTTCTAATGCCAAATCATTTTCGTTTTTTTCAGTATAATAAAGTGCCAAGTCACTATTCGCCCAAATGTCTCTTGGATCTTTCTCTCTGGCTTTTTCAGCCAACTTAATAGCCTTATCGTAAGCATCAGATGCTTCGGTCTCTAATCCGTCAACTATTCCTAAGGAATAACCCAAATTACCCCATACCAGCCAATCTGAACTATCAATCTCTAACGCCTTTTTGTAAGCATCTATTGCTAAATCATTCTGCCCATTTTCAGAATAGGCAACGCCTAAATTACTGTATGCCATATAAGAAGGCCTTATTTGAAGTGCTGTTAAATAAGATTTGATTGCGCCTGTATTATTTCCTAAATATGAAAGCGCAGAGCCTCTATTAATAATGGCTGCGTAATGATCAGGTGCTAAATTAATTACCCTTTCCCATAATCCAGATGCTTTTTCAATTTCACCTTGGTCAAATAGGAAGTTTGCATAGGAATCTAAAATCACAAGGTTATCAGGGGCAAGCGATTGTGCTTTGTCAAAGTACTCATTGGCCTGCTCGAATTTACTTTGCCTTTGCAATACAAGTGCCATAGCTTGATTTGCGCTTGGGTTAACAGGGTCTAAATCAAGCGCCGTAGTGACCGCTGAGTGGGCTAAATCGACTTGCCCTTGAGTCAAGTTCACTCTAGCTACAGCAACATGGATCGGTGCTAAATCACGCGAAATTGCAAATGCTTTATCAATATTTGCTTGTGCTAAATCTATAAACTCTTGCTCTCTAGAAAGCACATATTTGATTCGGTAGGATTCAGCAAGTTGACTGTAGGCTAATGCAAACTGAGGATCCTCAACCGTGACTTCTTTGTAGAGGTTAATAGCTTTAGACAAATAATCGGTTTTATCCCATCTAGACAAATAATCATTAGCGCGCAAGTACTTGATAATTGGTGTGCTTGGTAAAACTCCCTGATTTTTTTGATTATCCGCCACATTGCTTGGCTCTTGGTTAAACAACACAACTGTCGCGATAACAGTAATCGCAAGCATTAATACACCAACTAATAGCAATGCACGCCATTTTGGTGAACCCTGCGTCTGAGCGTCTTTTACTACTTGATTTTCTCTGCTGAAACGTTTTGAAGCATGCACAAGGTTTCTTTCATACTGAGCGCCTTGCTTTCTATATAGAGCTTGAATACGGGCTAAGCTTAATTCTAATTCAATAGGGAGTGTAACCTCCTCTAAGTAAATAGGGATAATTTCAATATCATGATTCAGTGCAAAATCCACTTCTCTCAAACAGTGTGTGGAATGCAAAGACGCTTTTGAGATGAAAAATAGAAACTTTTTAGAGCGAGTAATCGCATTAGCTATTTCTGCTCGCCAAGATGAACCGGCCGCAATGCCCTCATCAAACCAAACCTTCACGCCTTGCTCTTGAAGCATAGTGATATCTGCATAAACAATGTTTGCATCTTGATGTGAATAACATACAAATGAAAAATCCTGTTCACCTTTGTAAGCAGATAAAGGCTTTTGCAAAATCGTCATCCCTTTATAAAATATAATTGATAATTATCTAGTAATCTCAGTTTGGGATAAGGAACCGTCCAAAACTAAGATGAGTATGCAAAGTCTTGATATATGAATCAGTAAAACTAGAAGATTGATAAATGCGACGGCAAGGCCAAGTAATAGCGACAACATTAATTATATTGGCGAGCAGTTATTCATTCTACTAACGTCACTGGGCGATTTGTTTATCCTGAACAAAGGTTATGTTAACCGCGAAAGCAGGGCGCGGTTTTTCAGACTTTATAAGCCCATAGCTTAAAGATTAAGCAAAACACTTAATACGTAGGTTGTCAAGTATACTAAATGAACAAAGGTAGGCTATTTATTAGGTAATCCAGAGGCAAAAGGGCCGCTAACAATGTTTATGGACTTAGCATCCGACAAACTTATCGAATGCGCGGAATTACACTCGACAATAAGCTGTTGCGAGTTTAACACGAGCAATCATTCAATCTTTGGTTCAAGTCATTATGGCCAACGAAACTCGTCACAACGTTGAAAGGGTAATCTTGACTATCATAGTTTGTGTCCAAATAACCTATCCATTCTTGTAAAATAGGTAAACGGAGGTCCTTACCATTCTAATTAACTGCAATCTGTCTTAAGCTATCCATTGGTAAATATCTAATTTATAGCCTTAAGTATGGTTCTGATGCTCATTGAAATGGAGTCACAAATTAGCCTAGCATTTATTACAAGCATTAAATTACAAAATAACAGTAAATATTTTTGTTCTTTCCACTACCCCTTCAAAAATCAAGGTAATTGCCAACACTGCAAGAAGCAAGTCTCCTAAGCGGACTTTAGATATTGATCTGCAAATATTAAAAATACACGAGTATGTACTTTCATACCAAATGGAATAAGTGTGAATGGTAAAAAAACCATCTTCTGTGTCGGTAAGCGAGATGCCAGATAATTTGGACATGTCAAAAATAGAAGTTCAGTATGTTATGCAGTCACAGCGGAATACTCACCAATCGGTAACTAGCAAAGGTGGCCGAAACGGAACCCGCAACAGTATGACCATAGTATACAGGCTAATAATGGGAATGCGGCACCGGCAATTGAGCTCTTTTAACTGTCCTATACTCACATGGTGCAAGTAAGTTATTTCGTTTTAGATTTTTTCTTAATCATAAAACTTACAAAGCCAAGACCGGCAATCATCATTGCATATGTTGACGGCTCTGGTACCGGTGAAATAACGACATTGTCAATTGCACCTGAAACTCCATCTAAGGTGACCTTCATAGAATTTACATTCATAACATTACCAAAATTAACTGTACCAAATAAATTATTGTTAATATTATCGTTGGTGTCAGCATCAAAATCATTGATGAACGAAGCGATTAAGCCTTGACTGTCGAACATTTCTATCGAAACCTTGCCTTTTGAAGTATCGAAAAGATCAATGCTATGAAGGTTAACTGCACCTGTTTTAAATACAAATTCAAACACACCGCCAGATGCGTTGTCATCGACTACAAGAGCGTCGCTAGCTTGTTCTTGAATAACAAGCTCGTTTCCCGGGTCGTAGCTATTTACTGAGGGATCAGTTACGCTTTTAAAATTGGCGAGTAGGTTTAGGTCTCCATTTGTATCAAGGCCAGTGTCGTAAATCCAAGCCTCGTCAAGCCCCTTACCGTAAGCTTTTCGAAGCTATAAAAGCGAGAAGGGCAATAGATGCGCTAACATCGAAGGGTAGAAGATCAGCTATCTCAATTTAGCTATCTCAATAAAGAAGCCGTATATACGCTCGCGACTTAATGAATATAATTAATCGGTTGGTTGTAGCATACCGACTGCTCTTCTTAAATGCTCCTGTTTTGGCTTTTGTTCTTCGCCAGCTTTTACAGGCAACATGCCATGCCACCATCCACTATTCTTCCCGGCCATAAAAATTACTAAGTCACCAGGCGATTCAAAAGAAATTGTGTAACGAACTATATTAATTTCTTCATCAGTATTTTTAGTCTGTTTTGCTACATAAAACTCGCCCCCATTGAAGTCTTTTTGTGGAGTGCTTAACAACAACATAGCTTG
The DNA here is from genome assembly GCA_965660815.1 of Glaciecola sp. GTDB lineage: Bacteria > Pseudomonadota > Gammaproteobacteria > Enterobacterales > Alteromonadaceae > Glaciecola. Next base: position 239,704 of record CBFIBG010000089.1, on the reverse strand, counting down.
AACTGGGGGCGTTTGGTCATTGCCATCTTGGTGAGCCCAATTTTCACCACCTTCGCCACCGAGCAGCAAAATGCTTTTACGCTTTAACGTTTGCTTAACGTCAGAAAATTCTTCAGGAGCTCCAGGGCCAATTAACAATTTGCCTATAGTTTGCTCAAGTTCATCATGCCATTTAGGCTTTTCGCTCAAGTCTGCATATACACTTGTTGGATCACCGGCAAGACCGTTACCCATAGTGTGAGAAAGCTTTGTTTGTGAATCTTTTTCTAGTTTTAGTCTTTCTTGCAACGACAGTGAGGAAATTGCGTTGCGAATGACATAAGCGCCATAACTGTTCAGTTGTTCCCAGACCGCTTTTCGATTGTCTTGTGTTGCGGCATCTTTATCAATAGGTCCGTCGATTCTGTGTTGCGCGTCGGGCAGTGACTGTGTGTTAACACAAATAGTGGGGACTGGTTTGCGATTTGTCTCTGTGTTTGTTTGACTGTATCCATTACACTGTTCAGATTCGCGGTGGCATTTTTCAGCAGCGTCAAACATGCCGCCTATACTTATGCGAAATGGCGTAGTATTGGTGGCGACCCAGCCTAAACCGATCTCTTTTAACGCTTTGCGCACCGTGACTTGTTTACCATTATCAAAGTCTTTATGTTCAAGACGTCCTAGCGCATTCCATATAGTTGGCTCGGTACCTGATAAAAGGCTAGATACTGGAAATTCGCTTTTAATAAGATCAGATGACCATGATGGCCATTTATTGCTGTTCACAATTAGCCCTCTCTTTAAAAAGTTTACATCAAGTCAATAATTCTAATTAAAAGTATAGAAATGATTAGCATACTAATACAAACTCAACTTGATAGTTCTATTCCGAATCTTAAAGACCTGATTATAAATTTACGGCATTCCTTCGCCCATTTTGACATTGAAGTTATATTTGCATGCCAACACAACTTAGTTGACTATGTTGAATTTATGGGCAGCAGAAATCAATCTGCTGTAATCGCTAGATTTAGCGCTCCTGAAATTTATCCATTTTTAGTTTTCCAACATCTATATAGAATCCGAACCCAATTGAACTCATAATCCTAAAAGGCTTGTCGAGACATTTTTAATTTATCTTGGTTTAAACGCCACTTGCGTACCAAAAATGGGTAATAATTACCGGCCAAATTGATCTACACTAACGCATAATAAATCCATGTCAACGCAAGCAGTTGTATCGTGTTGATGAGTACTGTGGCCAAATGATACCGCTTGAACAATTTTGTGTTGTTGCTGTCTGTGGCTTGGTTTGCTTTTGGCATTAAAAATTGCCTCGAAATAATAAAGCCGGTCGTGATTGCGGCTGCCCACATGCTCATATAAATATCGCTTTTAATAATTGCTAACACCAGCAGGATGATAGATAAAAGTCCAAAGTATAAATAATAGAATGGGAAAAAATTTCGAATAAACGGTCTAGCGACAGACATCTCTAGTTTCGTAAATACTAATGGTGCAAAAAGAAGTTGAAAGGTCACCATTCCGCCAAATATAACGGCTAGCGTTAATTCTTGAAAAAATTCCAATATAATCAAATTTCTATTTCCTTTATCTAATAAGCCAACGTCGTGGTAAAAGTTATACGTCTTTTGCTTATCGAATGTTCAACCATCGAGAAAAAGCACCTTCACGAGATTTATTCTAGGTGTTTAAACAAATTCTTTTCTCAATCTTTATCCACCTACCTTTATTCATCTACCTATATTCATCTACCTATATTTATCTACCTATAACGACAGCAAATTATGCGCCAGTAAAATTCACTAAAAAAAGTTAGAGCACTTTGACTACATTGCTCTATTGGGTGAAATCTGCATCGGAGTTGTGTTATTTTATGCTCAATATTGGTTATGGGCGTAACACTAATACTATGCGATATTTTTTGGGACTAGACTTTAGTGCTTCTCACAAGTTGGCTATTGAAAGTTGGCGTGAAAAAGCACTTCCAAAGTTAGATAAGCCAGTGCCTGCAGCAAACTTTCACATTACACTATGCTTCTTGGGGCAAATTAGTGAACATCAGCTAGAATCGATATGTCTGCAAATGGACGAGCTTGATCAGAATCAAATAACGCTGCAGTTGGGGCAATTAGGGTATTTTAGTAAGCCTAAAGTGCTTTTTGTTGCACCTCATTCTATTCCAGAGTCACTTTCTTCTCTCGCTAAAGTGACCGCTAAAATAGCGAAAAATAGCCATATTGAATTGAGGCACGACGAATACATCCCTCATGTGACTATCGCAAGGGGGTTGAAGATTGATCCGCCTTCAGCACTCTTTGATTTGGATTTGAAAGTAAAGTTTGAAAACGTTCATTTATTTGAGTCGGTATCGGGCAAACACACAGCCCACTATCCTATTCGAAAGTCTTGGCGATTATTTCCAAAGCTATATTAGAAACTTAATTTGAGAAAGCTGAACAATATGCCAGACTATATATTGAAAGACGTGAAAAAATAAATGGCGCGGCGTGAGAGATTCGAACTCCCGACCTACTGGTTCGAAGCCAGTTGCTCTATCCAGCTGAGCTAACGCCGCATCCAATTACAACGCAAAAGTATAAGCTATTTTATTCAGAAAAAAACTATTAATTGTGGGTATTGATGAACAATTTTCAAATTGAACAGTTTAAAACACACGGCTACCTTGTATTTGAACAATTATTTGACGATTTTCAAATCGATTCTTTAATTTCAACTGCAAACCATATCGTTGAAAATTTCGACGCTCATTCTCATTCTACGGTATTTAGTACGCAAGATGAAAGCCTCGATCGAAATGAGTATTTTCTTGATTCGGGCGATAAAATCCGTTGTTTTTTTGAAGAAGAAGCATTTGATGAAACTGGCGAGTTGCTGGTTGATAAAATGTTAAGCATCAATAAAATCGGACACGCATTGCATATGCATAACGATATTTTCCGTGACTTTAGCTCTCAGCCAATCATTGCTAACATCGCGAAACATCTTGGATGTCTTGATCCTGAAATTCGTCAGTCCATGTACATTTTCAAACAACCTAAAATTGGCGGAGAAGTTCGCTGGCATCAAGATGCTACTTATTTTTATACTATGCCGCAATCGGTCCTGACTTTTTGGTTTGCTTTGCAAGACGCCAATATTGAGAATGGTTGTTTGAAAGTTATCGACAACGCTTCTGATTTTCCTTTGAAAGAACAGTTTATGCGTTACCCAAATAATAAAACTGAGCTCATAACACTTAACGACTTAAATTGGCCTGATGAACACGAGGCAATTCCACTGCAAGTTAAAAAGGGCAGTTTAGTCGTGTTTAATGGTTTGCTACCTCATTGCAGCGCGTCGAATCGGTCCAACCAATCTCGACATGCATACACTTTGCACATTACGTCAAAAAAATGTATTTACCATCCTAACAACTGGCTCCAGACAGCTCCTTTAGCAATTTAAAGGGAAATGAGCCGCTAGAAATAAAAATTCATATATTACAAGTGCTTATGGTTGATGTCTTATGTCTGTCGTATCGCATGACACTGCTGTCGTATTACATTAGGCGTTAGATGTCGTATTACTTTCGTATACAAGCTTTCTCATTTTCGGTTTACTCGATGTCGTCAACAAAACACGAGGAAATGAAAATGACAAATGCAACTAACAATACAATAGGTTTTCAAACACAAGGTGAAGCTAAAATGAGTCAAGTAAGTATGTTAAAAGGTTATTGGTTTTACTTTAAACACAATGGCAATGACATATCTGTTCACGGTTCAAGTTGGTCAGGAAAAGAAGTGATTTATTTAAACAATCACCCTGTGTCAATAAAACGTAATTTCACCAAATTTGAAACAATACATAATTTTGAACATGCTGGAGTCAAGTATCAGGTGGTCGTAAAGTTAACGAGTATTATGAAAGGCGAAGTGACCACTGAAGTGTTTGCAGATGGAGAGTCAATAGGAGTAGAACGTTTAGCTGTGAATGGTAAACAATCTGGACCTTGGTACAAAACAGTCGGATTTATTGCAACATTTTTCGTTTTTGGTGTCGCTTTTGGTTACCTAGTGGCGAAAGCTGCGGTTGCTTTTTTTGGTGCATAACGTATGGAGCTTAGAGGTGATGTAGTAAAAGAATTGCGTCTAGCGAAAAGTTGGACGCAGCAGCACCTCGCAGATGTCTGCGGGGTAAATTTAAGGACTGTCCAACGAGTTGAAAACAAAGGTTCAGCATCGTTAGAAACGATCATGGCTTTATGCGTCGCGTTAGATGTGCAGCGCGAAAAATTATTCAGCGTACCATCTGTCGATGAAGTGGACGATGCTTCAGTAGGCAGTGATCCTAGGATGATGCTAGTAGTGTTAACGTTCATTGTAGGCCTAGCGTGTGGTATTGGGCTTAGCATTCTAGTTATGTCTATTTAGTGCTTCTAGAGGTGAATTCTTATCACAATGCAAAACCATTTTAATCCTTATTTGTTATGGGTCGCAGCGGTACCGATAGATGCGCTTATTACCAAACAAATCGCAACCCACTGCCAGAGTGTTAAAAGCTCTCCTAAAATGACAAAGGCGGCCAAAGCAGCAATGGCAGGCTCAATGCTCATAAATATGCTGAAGCTTTGGGAAGGCATTTTCCTAAGGGCGACCATTTCGAGACTGTATGGGATTGCGCTTGACAGTAATGCGATGCCGATCCCAAAGGGGATGAGCGAAATATTAAACAGCTCATCAAAATGAATAACCATACCAAAAGGCACAATGGCGATCGCGGCTACTAACATGCCAAGTGCAACGATTGACCCAGAAGAACCAACGTCTCCCGTCCGTTTACCAAATAAAATATAACCTGCCCAGAATGCTCCTGCCGTTAAGGCTAACATTACTCCAATGGGATCAAGGCCGTCCACCGAGGTTAGATCAGGAAGCAACAACATAATGCCTAGTATGGCCAGTCCTGCCCAAAGAAAATCCACTTTTTTGATGGATGAGAAGATAGCCACCATTAAGGGACCTATAAATTCAAGCGCTACAGCGACCCCAATAGGGATCCTTTCAATTGAAAAGTAAAAGGCGGTATTCATTCCACCCAAACACAGACCATATATAATGATTGATTTAAGCTGCTCAGGGGGGGTACGCCAAGGTTTAAATAATAAGCACAGAAAAAGTGCAGCAAAGCCGATTCGATATGTGGTGGTGCCTAATGGCCCTACGAATTCAAACAAGTGTTTAGCTAAAGAAGCGCCCGATTGAATTGTGATCATTGCGAGTAATACACACAGGATAGCGAACAAATATTGGCGGTTGTTGGCAGGCATTCAAAGTCAAGAAAAGAGTGAAATCACAATCATACTCGATCGTAGAAGAAGTGCATTATAAAAAACTCGTCAATGCCTCAATTCAATTACCGGTTAGAGAATGAATGAAACAATAAACATTACTTTAATTTGTCGAAGGAGCTACATAAATATTAGTATTTTATTTTATAAGCACTTAATTTTACGACGATTATTATATTTATCGAGATGATATTTTGCTTTTAACATAGTATTAACAATATTTAATAGAACTTTATTACCCGAATTGGCTGTAAAAACTACTTTACTACTAAAGAGATAGTTAAAATGCCGCAAAAGATAATAAACAATTCCCCTGTGTCGAATGACCTCCAAACATCCTCAAAAAATAAGGTTGACCATGTCAACTCGTCACCTTTACATGAGATAGTCCAACCAATATTCGTGCATATCATTACTGTATTGATGAGCTATTGGCTACTATCAATGTTGTTTGGATCATCGTTGACGGGCCTTAACCATTTATTTAGTAGCTTGATATTAGGCGGATTAGCGGGGGTTTTTGTTACCGTACAAATCCATAAACGTAAAAGCTCTGACTAGTCTCTAAGCTTTTGCAGAAGTAAAAAACATTAAGTAAACGAGCCTTGAGTCTTCCAGCGTTGTGCCAAACGATTCGCCTGCAGTATGCCACAGCCAAGGCCGCAACATTATCAAACGATTGAATCGCATTGGGATCCTCATTGTCATTTCCCATTTACTGTCATCATTCGTATCGTTCTCTAGTATGTCAGCGGTCCATTGCTTTGCCGATGGCACTGAGAATTTCTGCATGCATTCTGCGTCGCTGTAGGGGGTGCGGTCTGTGTTGGTAGGGATATGTCGAAAAAACTCCGTCCCGCCTTTGCAATCTTCGGGTCTAGATAAATACAAAATACCTGACCAGTGAGAGGCATCTACATGCACTTTAGCTTTACCTACATCAGATGCTCTGGCTATCCTGCATCTCCCATGAGCTTGATTGTGAGCCATGTGGGTAAGAGGCTCTCCAACGACTCTTGATACGGCTTGGTTGAGCCCCTCAAGATTGACTCGTTGCTTTGAGTTTCTGCCAGGATACATATCTTGTACTTCTGGGTAATCAAATTTAAGTGCGGCATCGCGCAGTTGATAAGGGTTTTCCAAAAAATCATCTACTACAATAAAAGAAGTCGGCATGAAAAGGTCCTTGTACTTTTCTTGTTTATTATTTTAATTTGTTATCTATTATTCTGAATATAATAATAGCATTTGGCCTAGTCTTTAATAACCCCCGTGTAACATTACAAACAAGATTTTGGTCATCATTTAGTAGGTAAATACATGTATCAACAAGAAAAAGAGCGTATCGTTTATCATCCAAAACATCCAATTGCTACTTTGGTTTTGGCTCATGGAGCCGGCGCGGGCAATCAACACGAATTTATACAGTCTATTGCTAAACAACTATGCGATAAAAATATATTAGTCATAAGTTTTAACTTCCCTTACATGCAACAAATGTACTTGGAAAATAAACGCAAACCTCCAAACAAGATGCCTATATTGCTGGAACATTTTGAGCAGGAGGTTCAGTTCGCTATAGAGTTTGGATTGCCCATATTTTTAGCGGGCAAAAGTATGGGCGGGAGAGTGGCAAGCGTGCTAAATACTAATGGTATAAGTGGTGTAAAGGGAACTATGGTTTATGGATACCCTTTCATTCCACCAGGTAAACCAGAGAAACTCGAGGAGCGCACGCTTCATTTACCACGTCAACAAACGCCACTTATGATTGTCCAAGGCGAAAGAGATACCTTCGGCGGAAAAGAGTTGATATCGAAAATACAGTTGCCAGAAATAATAGATGTCCACTGGATAATAGACGGTGATCACAGCTATAAGCCTAGAAAAAGCGCCAGTGTTTCGCTCGATGACAACATAGCTTGTGCGGTGTTGTTAAGCGAGCAATTTATTAACAATAATATTTAAAGTATTAGGGTTATATTAATCTTGCTGCCTGATAGACCACTAATCGTCTCGCATATCAAATTAATGTACGCGCCTGAATACAAGAATGAGTACCAGTCAACATGCGTGGTGTCACTCGCGAAGACTTAGGCGACGTGATTAGGCTAAGAGTAAATCATAATCGATATGATACTGATCTTTACCTAAACTTTTGGCGGTATACATTGCGCTGTCTGCTCTTCGCAACAATGCGTCAAGCCCGCAATCTAGTGGTGCACAAGCACAGGCAATTCCAAAACTAGCAGACAGTGATATGTCTTGCCCAGAGTGGTTAAGGCATACTTCCCTAATAGATTTAAGTAATCGCTGACCCACCTGCTCAATTTCATCTTTGTCCTCGACTGCCATACATATTGCAAACTCTTCACCACCGTATCTACAGTATAAGTCTTCACTTCTGAAGGAGGTTTGCAATACATTACCAATGCATATTAAAACGTCATCACCAAGCTGGTGACCGTATTCATCATTAATGGACTTAAAATCGTCTATGTCTAGGATCCCAACTATAATAATAAGATTATGTCTACTGGCCAGTTGCATCAGTTTCTCCGCGTGTTGGAAGAAAAAACGGCGATTTGGGATATCTGTAAGTGGATCTAAAAATGCGATTCGTTCCAGTGCGTCTTTGGCTTCTTGCAAAGAGCTGGTCCGCTGTTCTACCAATTTTTCTAATTGTTGTTTCATGTTTTCAAGGCTTTTGTTGGTATTTTCGAGCCTTTGTAAGTACTCTTTTTGCTTAGTAATATCTCTTTGAAGCCCAACAAAATGTGTCACTTCCCCTAAATTGTTCTTAAGTGGGACTATGTTAATCTCTACCCAATATGGCTGATTACTTTTCGTGTAATTCAAGAGCGTTGTCTTGATCGCTTTGCGGTTTTTGATTGCCGCATAGATTTTTTTCTTTACTTTGGGATCGGTATCTTTACCCTGCAACAATCTTGGTGTTTTTCCTTTTACTTCGGCCATGCTGTAGCCCGTCATATTTTCAAACGCTTTGTTCACGTAGACAATACTGGGGCCTGATGGGTACTCTATGTTGCCAGCATCAGTGACAATCACCATATCGTGAGTATTTTGGACGATTTTTTCGAATGAAAATGAACGGGTACGAGTTGTAATATCATTTATGATGATGACAATTAATTTGTCGTGTGTTTCATGTTGCTCAATATAGCCATTTAGCATTACCCAAACAAGTTCGCCGTCACTATGTTTGATACCATAAACACAATTATGAATAGGTTGTTCAGTGCGTTTAATTTGATTGTACGGATAATCTTGGCTTGTGAGCCTATCACCATGCTCATTAACAAAGTGCCAATCCATCTCTAGTGATTGAGCGCCAGATATTTCTGAAGGCAAAAATCCCAGCAGTTTTGCCGCTGCGTCGTTCACAAAATCGATTGAACCATCGGCATAATTGTGCAATACGACCCCAATAAGGGAATGCTCTAACATTGCATTTAAACTTTTGTTTTTCAAATGTAAAAGTCCTTTTTATTCCATTGTTTAAAAGTGTTTCTAGACACTGAACTCTAACTATTCAGATAAGGTGTAATCTGATGCTTTGACCTAGTGTGGCAGTTTGATATCATCAGCAGTAATAAATATAGACGTAAATATTGATTACACAAATGTAGATGAAGAATGTTTATTAGAAATTACCATTATTCAGAGTATATTTTGTCTGTGTTTAAACAATCTAAACACCCTTAAAAGATATTCCGATAAAATATTGAATAGATGATTGATATAAGGCAAAGATATTCTGACCGAATAATTTGGGGGCTCGCTTTTATACCACCACAGCTTCTAGCAGTTTCTGAGTGTATTCGTGTTTAGGAGAGCGCCATATCTCTTCGACTTTACCGGCTTCAACTAGTTTGCCATGTTTAAGCACAATCACTCGGTCACACAATTTTCGAACCACGCTTAAATCGTGAGAAATGAACAGCATCGTCAGATTGTGTTTAGCAACTAACTTTTCAAGCAAATCCAATATTTGTTTTTGAATGGTCACATCTAATGCAGAAACGGGTTCATCGGCAATGATAAATTCTGGTTTGGTGGCTATGGCACGGCCTATGGCTATGCGTTGGCGTTGCCCGCCTGAAAACTCATGAGGGTACTTTCTTACAAAGCTCCTATCTAATCCAACGTCATCCATTAGAGTCAATACAGCGTCTATTAATTCTTGACCCTTGGCTAACCCATGAAGCTTGATTGGCTCAGCCAGAATGTCGAAAATATTCATTCTAGGGTTGAGCGAAGCGTAAGGGTCTTGGAAAATCATTTGCATTTTGCGCCTGTACGGAAGAAACGTTTTAGCGCTTTTATCCAGTAATGACTCTGAATGAAACATTACTTTGCCACTGGCTGGGACCAACTTTAATAATGACCGACCGATGCTTGATTTGCCTGAACCTGATTCGCCTACTAATCCAAGAATTTCGTTGTGTTTTACGCTGAAACTTACATCATCAACGGCTCGAAAGCTACCGTCTTTAGTTGGAAAGTCAATGCACAGATTGCTGACGTGTAAAACCTCAGTATTTTGAGTTGAGCTATTACTCTTTGCTCCTGAAGGGATTGCATTAATCAGCATTTGGGTATACGAATGTTGAGGCGCGTCGAATAACGCTTTTGTTTCGCCGGTTTCTACTATTTCTCCTGATTTCATTACAATGACGCGATCAGATAGGTCTTTCACTACGGCTAAATCGTGACTAATAAAAATAACCGCTATGTTGCGCTGCTTTTGTATCTTTGCGACCAGCTCCAGAATTTGTTTTTGTATGGTTACGTCTAGGGCCGTGGTAGGCTCATCGGCAATAAGCAGTTTCGGCTCTGCAATTAAAGCCATGGCAATCATGACTCGCTGGCGCATGCCACCTGAAAATTCGTGGGGGAACGCGTTGTAACTTTCTTCCGGGCTTCTGATCCCTACTTCTTTTAATAATTCAATGGCTTTTTCTTTTGCCTGTCTGCGCGAGATTTGGCGATGATAAATTAGCGGCTCAATTAATTGGTTTCCCACAGTCATGTAGGGATTTAAACAAGTCATTGGGTCTTGGAAGATCATGCATATTTGATTTCCCCTAACGGCTAATCGATGAGACTCATCTACTCCGAGTAAATCGATACCATCAAACATTGCGCTGCCCGAGTCAATGAAACCTGGCGGCGAGGGAATTAGTCCTAACATTGAATAACAGGTGACTGATTTACCAGAGCCGGATTCGCCTACAATGGCTAAGGTTTCCCCTGAGTCAACGCAAAAGCTCACGTCCTTCACTGCTTTAGTGACTCCGTTTCGCGTTTGAAAACTTACGCTTAGATTTTGGACATTTAATAATGACATAGACTAATCCTTCGAAGCTCTTACATCTAGGGCGTCACGCAGGCCGTCACCCAAGAAATTTAGAGAAAACAAAACCAAGGACAACGCCAGCCCTGGAAATACTAAAAGCCATGGATATTCTTCCATAGTTTCAACGCCAGCAGATATTAGCAAACCCCAAGAAGATTCGGGCGGTTGTATTCCCAAGCCAAGAAAACTTAAAAAGGCTTCAAGGAGCATTACATTGGGGATGGTTAATGTGGTGTACACGATTACAGGACCTATGGCGTTGGGGATAATATGTCGCCAAATGATTACGCGCTCTGGCAGCCCAATGGATTTTGCGGCCTCCACAAACTCAAGTTGTTTTAGAGTTTGCACCTGACTGCGCACAATTCGAGCCATGGTTAGCCATTCTACTAAACCAATTGCTAAGAACAGCAAAAACAATGAACGCCCAAACACAACCATAAGCAGAACGATGAATATCATAAATGGCAGCGCGTAAATAATATCGACTATACGCATCATAATGGCATCTGTACGGCCGCCTACATAGCCGGCAATTGCGCCGTAGGTTACCCCAATAAGTAATGCCACGCCGGTGGCGATTAGGCCCACGGCTAACGACACCTGTCCGCCATATAAGACGCGAGTGAGGACGTCTCTTCCCAGTGTATCTGTGCCCATCCAATGTTGCCATGAAGGACCTGATGCGCCTAGAGCGAGATTTTGTTCTTCATATCCATACGGAGTAAGCAAAGGCGCAAACACACATGCAATGCTTATCACAATTAACACCACTAAGCCAAACATGGCCAGTCGGTTTTTCTTTAATCTCAGCCAAGCGTCTTCCCAAAGTGAATGACCCGCTTCGAATCTCTTCAGCGCATCTGTTGTCATTTCTTGCCTCCAATCTCAGCTCTAAGCCGCGGATTTAAATAGGCCGCTAAAATATCTGACAATAAATTAAATAGAATAATTAACCCTGCAAGAAAGACAGTACACCCTAAGATTAATGTATAATCGCGATTAAATGCTGCAAGTACATAAAACCGACCGAGCCCGTGAATTTGAAATACGGTCTCAATCACGAATGAGCCAGACAAAATACCTGCAAATGCTGGTCCTAAATAGGCGACAACGGGCATTATGCCTCCGCGTAACCCGTGCTTGAGCACCACCACATAATTGGGCAAACCCTTGGCGCGAGCAGTTCGGATATAGTCTTGAGACAACACCTCTAGCATTCCTCCGCGACTCAATCTGGCCACATAAGCGGCGTACATGGCGCCTAATGTGACGCTTGGCAATATTTTATCTCCGGGAAGATCACCCCAACCAGAGACGGGCAGCCACTCAAGCCATATTCCAAAAATTAAGACTAACAAAGGCCCCAATAAAAATGTGGGCATGCATATGCCTATCATAGCCGCAGACATGGATACGTAATCTTGCGTTGAGTTGGGTTTTAATGCTGCGATGATCCCAGCGGTCCCGCCTATAACTAGCGCAACCAATATAGCGTATAACCCAAGCTCTGCGGTAACTGGGAAACCTGTCGCGATTAACTCGTTTACACTTCTACCAGGGTATTTAAACGTAGGTCCCAAATCTCCCTGTAACAGATCCCCAAGATAAGAAAAGTATTGCGTAATTAAAGGCTGGTCTAAATTGTATTGTGCCTCAAGCGCCGCTTTTACAACGGGTGCTACGCTCTTTTCATCGTCAAAAGGACCGCCCGGGGCAAAGCGTACTAAAAAGAATGTCACCGTGACCACTATAAGCAGGACCGGTATTGCTTGAAGGACTCTAAAGAATATAAATTTACCCATTATTCTGCCTCCAAATAAACGTATTTATAGTAGTAATAATTGATGTAATTAACATGCAAATTTTTAACAGATGGGTGTAGTAAATATTTGGTTTTGTATGTGTATATTGGAACAAAGGGCAGGTCGGTCATCAATTTTGTTTCTGCTTCATAAAACAGTTTGTTTCGCTGTTCGGGGGTTTTAGCGCGGGGAATGGTGTTGATGATCATCTCATCGTACTCAGGCACGCTATAACCAGAGCGATTGTTGCCATTGGTCGATAACCCTAAATCGAGGAAATTCATGGGGTCGACATAATCGCCAATCCATGCGGCGCGAGCGATATCATAGTCAAGGCGGTTTCGACTGTCTAAATAAACTTTCCATTCTTGATTCACCAAGCCAATACTGATGTTGAGCTTGGTATTCCACATCTGCTGAATAGCAACGGCAATTTTTCTGTGGGATTCGTTTGTATTGTATAAAAGCTCGACTTTTGGAAAGCCTTCCCCATTGGGATAGCCAGCTTCGGCTAGCAATTGTTTGGCTTTTTCTGGGTTATATTCGACTAACTCTGGAGGGTAATAGCCCCCCACGCCAGGCGGCACCAATGAGTAACTGGGGTCGACTACTCCGTTCATCACATCGCGAGCAATGGTTTCTCTATCAATTGTCATAGCAAGTGCTTGTCGCACTCTTAAGTCGTTGAAAGGCGGGCGAGTAACGTTAAATTGGTAGTAATAAGTGCCAAAGTAAGGATTATTGAAAAACTTTTCTGGCTCGTTGTCTCGGTAGTAAGGTACTTTATCCAGTGGGATTTCATAGGTTTTATGCACTTGACCGGCTCTGAACATCCTTTCTTCAGTTGAATAGTTCTCAACAGGATAAAACACAATTTCATTGAGTCTGACGGTCTTAGCATCCCAATAGTTGGGGTTCTTTTTCACTTTAATTTCGTGGTAAATTTTCCACTCGCTTAGAATAAACGGTCCATTACCAACCATATTGCCGGGTCGAGCCCACTGAGTGTAACGGTCGGTCATTTTGCCATAAGCCAATACCACATGTTTTGGCACCGCATATAACGAGTGATGATTAAGCAAATTTAGAAAATATGGCGCTGGATTTTCAAGTTCGACTTGAAGGGTTTTGTCATCGAGCGCTTTGACGCCAACTTGACTAAAGTCGTCTATCTCACCAACCCCAAAGGCTCTTGCATTTTTAATGACATAAAGCATATACGCGTATTCGTTGCCCATGATGGGAGAGACCGCTCTTTCCCATGACCAAACATAATCGTGAGCGGTCATTGGTGTGCCGTCAGACCACATCGCGTTACTTCGGATATAAAACGTATACACCTTTCCGTCTTCAGAAATATCCCAGCTTTCTGCCACACCTGGTATAGGTTCAAGGGTTTCAGGATGTGCGGTAACTAAGCCCTCAAATAAAGACATGGCAATGTTGTTTTCTGGCACACCAGTAAAAATATGTGGATCGAGGGTTTCAGGCTCAGTTGCATTAGCGATGTGCAACACACCGTCTATGTTGCCTTGCTCTACTCGGCTTTTATCTGGGGTGCAGCCCGCCATCAATACAATCGAACATAAGAAAAGAAAAAAGTGCTGAAATAGTTTTTTTAAATGACACATATATTTTTATTATTTTGGGTAAGAGAATAATGTAATAACGGGCTAGGAGTGAGGTTTTTGTGCCAGCACTCGAAACACTTTCATCTAATTCACTATATTTCATATCTTGATGTGACACAACTTTTAAAATACAAGGTTAGGTTTGGACTTCTGAGGAATAAAAGAACTATATTGAATGGCATCATGGTATGACGTTAACGAAAAACATGCTTTAATCTAAATCTAATACGAATCCTTTTATGCCATTGCTATTTAAAATTGAATAACAAAAGATGACTAGAATTTTTTTCTTTTTATTACTTTGCGCAAGTGCCAACTACGCATTTTCAACTACGAAAATCGAACCAGAGCTGTCAGATTGGCTAGAAGGCTTACCTAAGCCATGGATGCTTGATGAGCACGAGTTAAATACAATTTTACCTAAGTTCCATGAAAAATTTCCCAGTTATAACGATAGACTGAAAGCTTTATCTTATTGGCGCTTAGGCACACCCTATAAGATATTTAATTTAGGGGAGGAACAAGCGCCCGATCTTGATCCCATCTTTAGGTTAGATGTGTCAGATTGCACGAGCCATATATTAACCACTATGTCTCTGGCTGAGAGTAAAACGTGGAAAGAGACCAAACAAACTCTTATACAAATACACTATAAACCAAACGAACAGGGTGAAGCCGTTCCTGCATTCAACAAAAGATGGCATTACACTTCCGATAGATTGTTGCATCATAAGTTAACGCCAAACGTGAGCCACCAATATGTTGAAGAATCGACGCTTAAGAGTGTTGAATTGGCTTTGAATAAAAAACAAGACGGCAGTGAGTTTTTGGATTTGGGTTGGTCGAAAAACGTTACAATTCACTATATACCAGCGAGCGCTGTCACACCAGATTTACTATCGAGTTTGCCAGATATGTTGGGCGTCGCCTTTGTAAAAGAATCCTATTTCAAAATGGGCGTTGTCATGGCACATGAAGGCATGATCATGGACAGAAAGTACCTTCTTCACGCAGGACAGGTTGCCGAAAAAACCGTAATTGAAGATTTTCTTTCTTATTTTTTCCCGGGTGAAAGTGCCCGCTTCGATGGAATTATGCTCTATGAAATAAAGACGCTGCGCGACTAAGGGAACACTTCGCTACAACGCCTTCGATTATTTAAAACGATTTAGTGGCACTTATCAACCGCGCTCTTGCGCTTCAAAATTTGCCATCGCTTCAGACAGTCCGTCTATGTAATCGGCACCCACTGGAACAGTAAGACTTGAACCATCTAAATCATCGCCTAAAGGCTCTGCTCTTCCGCCTAAACAGGTTGCCAAAAATCCTTCCGCTACGCCAAAGAACGCTAACCTATTTTCCGGTCTAGCAAAGCCATGGCCTTCATCTGGAAACAACGCATAAGTGACTGGAATATTCTTTTCTTGCATGGCATTTACTATTTGATCCGACTCCGCCTGCTTAACTCTTGGGTCGTTGGCTCCTTGGCCAATTAACAATGGCTTTTTAATCATGTCCACTTTGTTCAAAGGAGACGCTGCTTTGAGTATCGCGAGCCCTTCCTCTGTGTTTGGATCGCCCACTCGTAGCTCTAATACTCTGCGGAAGCTCTCCCAATATGGAGGAATTGATTCAAGCAATGTCACAAGATTTGATGGGCCAACAATGTCTACTCCGCAAGCGAATTTGTCAGGCGTAAAAGTTAAACCAGCAAGGGTTGCATATCCACCGTAGGAACCGCCCATTATGGCAACTTTGTCGCTGGTTGTAACATTTTCATCGATTGCCCAATCTACGGCATCAATTAAGTCGTCATGCATTGTGAGACCCCATTGCAGGTTGCCCGCGTTGACAAAAGATTTACCAAACCCAGTAGACCCTCTGAAGTTTACTTGTAAGACGGCATAGCCTCTATTGGCTAACCACTGCGCAGAAGAGCGATATCCATAGGAATCTCGAGCCCATGGACCACCATGCACATTTAATACAAGGGGCAATGGCTTTTCGGGACGACCATCACCATCGGTATCCGAATTAGGCGGAAGCGTCAGGTACGACACCATGGTAAGCCCGTCTCTTGTTTCAATGAACTCAGGCTTCATGACTGCCAGAGTTTTGTCTTCTAACTCAGGTCTTACTGAGAATAGCTCAGTAAACTCGTTACTTTCTTTATCCCAAATATAGTAGGTGGCGACTTTATTTGACTGCGATTCAAGCACTATCCATTTAGAATCATCCGCTGTGCTAGAGGTTTTAGACACTTCCCCAGTAAACTGATTATCCAGTTGCTCTAAAATTTGACTGCCTTTGTCGTCCAGTGCGTAATATCGATTTTTGTCGTAATTCACCGTATATACGTACGGAACACCCGTATCAGCATCTCGCCATGTGCCGCCAACATCGGCAACCTCGCTTTGTGCGATGAGAGTTTCCTCGCCTGTTGCCATGTCCATCGCAAATAGAGCGCTGGTATCTCTGTTGTCGCTTTTCATTAAATAGAGAGTTTCATTATCTTCACTGAATCCAGATAGACCTGTGGTGTATAAATCTTCAGGAGATACTTCCATGAACATTTCCCAACCGTCGTCGGTTTTTTTGAAATATTCAGCGCCGCCAGCATTCGTCGATTTATAGCCAAACCTTAGCTCCAAGTTATTATCGAAGTTGAATCCCCCAAAGTTTTCGGTATTCTCAAACAACATGGTTAGTTCGCCGGTTTCGATATCCAATTCGTATACATCGTGCCATCTCGGATCTCTATTATTAATGCCGATTATTTGTTTGCCGGGGATATCCTCATCACTTGCGATAAACCTTACTCGAGTATTTTCAAATGGGGTATAGAGGGTTTCTTCGGAGGTTTGTGGATCGACGCCGTACAGCAAAAAGTTTTCATCACCACCTTTATCCTGAACATACACCAATTGATCCATACCTGCGACCCAACCATAGCTGCGTATTCCGCGTCCTGTGTCTTGAGTGATAGGTTCGGCAGAATCAATATTATCAACGGGTGCAACCCAAATGTTCATGACGCCATCTACAGGCGCTAGATAACTAATCATGGAGCCAGTAGGGCTTATCTGCACACTGGTATAGGTAGGGTTACCAAAAATCAACTCTCTTGGGATGAGCTCGACTTCAGACTGCATCTGTGCGTTATCGGCTTCGCCAGACGATGTGACCTTGGTATCGGTAGGTTTGCTGCAAGCAGACAGAGTAACAGCTGTAACCAGCAGTAAACAACTAGGTGTAATTTTCATAACAGTCTCTTATATTTTATTGTTTTAGTAGTATAAGGATCAGCGCCTTTGGTAAATACTTTCAACGCTAATACATAAAAAGAGTTTGGTTTATTTCATCAAGAAACACAAGTGTGCTTTAATGTTTAAAAATTGACCTTTGTTACGTCAAATAATTCAATCTTTATCCCTAAGATCATCACTGCTAATGACATCAGCTTTGCGGCAAAAGCTAAATCCATTCAATGATCGTCTGCTGGTTCAACTAAAATAGCCTGCCAAAAATATATTTTTGTGGACTGACGAAGTGTCATATTTATTGTAAAACGTTCCTGACTGCCTCGCGCAACGCATTCACCACATCCCTTTCAAACCAAGGATTTTTAGCCAGCCAAATATTATTTCTTGGGCTAGGATGAGGTAAAGGAAAGGTTGGTACAGTAGAAGTTTGTTTGGTATTTTCATCAGCCTGCCAATGACTAATGTATTCTTGCCAACTCTGCACAGTGTCAGTAAGCGTTTTTTTATTGTTATTGCCCAAATGCCAACGCTGTGAATGCAAGCCAATTAGGAGTCTTAATTTCACTTGCGATAGGTTTCTTTCAAAAACATCTTGCCAAGTTTGTGCACATTCTTTAGGCGGCGGTACATCGCCTGATTTAGCTTTACCGGGATAGCAAAAGCCCATGGGGACAATCGCTACATTTTTGGAGTCGTAAAAATCTCGTTCAGATATCCCCATCCAATTACGCAAACGCTCCCCGCTTTTGTCCATAAAAGGAATGCCTGAATGATGAGCAATACTGCCGGGTGCTTGGCTTACAATAAGAATTTTAGATTGAGCATGCGTTTGGATAATTGGCTTTGGACCTAATGGCAATTTGTCAGCACATAAAGTGCAAGCCCGAGCGAGCGTGCTTAAGGTCTGTATATCAATACGTTGCTGTTTCGCCATTTATTTTTTAACGATCACGTTTTGCCTAATTAGGTAAACTAACAAAAGCTTACATTGCGTCATACTCAATGTTACTTGTACTAGGTCGATTAGAAGTAATTAGCTTGTCGTGCTGTCAATCTCAATAATTTATTGGGTCAGACAACAAAACACGGCATTGCTGCCGTGTTTTTCTAAGTTATAAATTGCACATTTAACTTAGAGCTTATGTATCTATTTGATTGAACTTAAACTTTAATGCAATTCAATCGGTTTATGTCGATTGAGAATTTCTTTAATCTCGGGCTCGACCGTTTCTGGTAAAATTACTTTGACCTTTAACTTGTCTTCATCAGCAAAGAGATTTTCTCTTGGCATGTTTTTATTTACCAAGTCATCAATTACGTTTGTCAGTGTCATTTTATCGGAATAAGTTGCTGTAAGTGTTTTATTCATTATAGATACTCCTATATTTTTAAAACTACCCCTGCAAGGACGCAGAACCACAATAAACTTGGCGCCTATTGCAAGAACGCAGAAAGAAAATAGTGCTATTTATTTTATCTCTCTTAAAAAAGCATAGATCCAAAGCAATTTATTGCAACTAATTAAAGGTTGAGCTAACACATCAACCGCTAGAGAAAAACAATTAAAATTGTGAATAGCAACCGCTAAGAATTAAAAGTTACTTTTAACAATCAAAATTTTGATTGTAAGAAAGTGGCTTTCTAGCTAATTTTACTGAGTAAAACCAGTTGATAGAATCAATTCTTACCTTGGAATTCACTGCGACGAGCTTTCTGACAGGAAGTGATGCTTAATGGTCAAAATTAATCGCGTAACGACAAGAACATATCGTGTTGCAAACAACTTACCTTGCTTTTAATATGGTTGAGCAGGCAATGTGGAGGACAAAGTATTGCCAAATTCTCAAATCGAATCTCTGCTGACATACCTCAACCAACAAGTGGTGGGGCAATCTACATTAATTGAAAACATGCTCATTACTATGCTTGCTGGTGGTCATGCTTTGCTAGAGGGGCCACCAGGTATCGCAAAAACACGTGCGGTTAGTATGATGGCGAAAGGCATTCACGGTAACTTCCAACGAATACAATTCACCCCAGACTTACTTCCTGCCGACCTTACTGGCTCTGACATATTTTTACCGGAAACCAGTGAATTTCAGTTTCAATCAGGGCCATTGTTTAATCATTTAATATTGGCCGATGAGATTAATCGAGCCCCGGCAAAAGTCCAGTCTGCGCTTTTAGAAGCGATGGCGGAAGGGCAAATCAGCGTGGGAAAGCAAAGCTATGCGTTGCCTGAGTTTTTTATGGTTTTAGCGACCCAAAACCCATTTGAGCACGAGGGCACATATCCATTGCCAGAAGCTCAACTCGACCGTTTTATGATGCACATAAAGGTCGACTACCCAAGCATTGATGCTGAGCGAAGCGTTCTAAGGATGGCAAGAGACGAGATAATAAAAGCGAATACAAAGCCTTCGTTTAGTTTATCCATTGATGATATTCTTGCCACAAAAAAACAGGTAGCACAAATTCATGTAAGTGAAGCTTTAGAAGATTATATACTGCATCTAATACAAGCCACTAGAACAATAGGCGAGTATGTCCCAGCAATGTCTGAATACTTGCGAGCCGGTGGTTCGCCCCGAGCTACCCTAGCGCTTGAACGATGCGCCCAAGCTCATGCTTACTTAATGGGTAGAGACTTTGTCGCCCCTGACAATGTGCATTTCGTTTTTCACAATATATTACGTCATCGCTTGCTGTTAAGTTATCAGGCCGATGCCAATAGCGTTTCTAGTGATCATATTCTAGACGCCATCCTTGATTCTGTGCCATTGCCATGACCGCATTTAGTGAGCCATCAAACCAAGGGATAAGTGTCAGTGTGAATGACTTATTGCATTATCAGTCGTTAGCAAAGCAGCTTCACTTTCCATTGCAAAACTCACCTTCATCCACCCAACAGGGCGATAAGCAAACGCGGCTTAAGGGAAGGGGGATGACCTTTACTGACTTACGACAGTATGAAAAAGGCGATGATGTTCGCTTAATCGATTGGCGAGTAACCGCTAGATTAGGGCGACCCCACACACGACAATATAACGAAGATAAATCTCAGCCTTTTTACTTATATTTAGATTATTCTCCAAGTATGTTTTTTGCCTCTAAAAGGCAATTAAAGTCGGTCATTGCAACAAAACTGGCAGCGACTTTAATGTGGCAAATTCAACTTCACAACGAACCCATTGGACTAGTTACATCTACATTGGATAAAATCGATTTTCAACCTCCTTCAAATTCGCAGCGTCACTTTTATAAATGTTTACACACCATCGCCAATGCTTGTGAGCCCAACCACAAGAACCCTTGTGACGAAGATGCTCAAACACTTGTTAATGGTCTGCACCTGCTCTCAAAAAATATGCAATCAGGCAGTGTTATTATGTTGATAAGCGACTTCATTAATTGGTCACAAAGTACAGTTGAATTGTGTCACCAGTTAGATGAACGCGGACAGTTGTTGCTTTATCAAATTACCGATCCAATAGAATCCAGTCACAGAGATAAGTCTAGACAGAATATTTCATTGATGTTTACCGATGGTAACGACACTCATGAACGATTACTAGATAGCAGTCAATCCATTCACAATGCGTTTCTAGAAACAAAGACAATTAAGACGTTTTTCAAAACTAAAATAAGCACGCATTTGGCACTAAACCAACAGTTAATTGGCAGGCGACAATGAACAATGAATTAATACTGCCACATGGATTAGTATCGCCTACCGCTAATGACTTGCATTCTTTCGAATTAATCATAATGGGCGTGATAATATCTATGGCATTTGGATATTTATGTTTTCGTCTTTTTAGACAATCCAATCAGCCTAGACTTTCTAAATATAAACAAAGTATTCTGGATAGGGTTGACGCTATTTTAGATATAGACGAGTCCAGCGTTCTTTCCCAGAGACAAGCTTATTTGCTGTGGCGCTTAATTAGAAAAACTGGGTGTTATTATTTTGGTCAGGGTACTTTAAACTCTTCTTTAGATGAGGCTATATCCGTATACGTTCGAACTTCTGACGTCGCAGTAACTGAACGACTTCACACTTTGTTTATTCAATTAAGCCAGTCTGTTTACGACCCAAACCTGCGCATTGAAAAATCTCAGGTAAAGTCGTTACTTTCATCTTGGCTGCAAGACAAGCAAGCACTAAAAATGGAAGTAATAAAATGAGTTTAGTGATCGACGAGTTTTTCTACTCTTTTGGATTTGGCTTTGAATTACTTTGGGTATTTTGGTTACTTCCTTTGCCTATATTAGTTGCCAAACTTAATAGGAAAAAACAAACGGGACCTAACGCGGCTATAAGAGCTAGCCACTATAAATATTTCACATTGCCGTATGAGCACAATCTTAAAAATAAAGAAGGGGCTTTTAACCGAATGACCAGCACCGTGCTTTGGTTTAGTTGGTTTTTTTTCGTTATCACGCTCAGTCGTCCTTTTATCCTAGGTGATGCCATTCAACAACCTCAGCCAACAAGAGATATTATGTTGGCTGTAGATTTGTCTGAATCAATGGCAGAGCAAGATATGCTGTTGAATAATCGAACTGTCTCTCGGTTGGAACTTGCTAAGCAGGTCATTAGTGATTTTATTGCAAAACGCACTAACGACCGACTGGGGTTAGTATTTTTTGCAGACACAGCTTATCTTTCGTCACCCCTTACTACTGACTCTAATACTCTTACTTTTTTACTTGAGCAATCTCAAGTAGGCATGATAGGTGATGCAACTTCGATCACAGATGCTATAGGATTAACCACTAAGTTATTTACCGATTATTCGGGGGAGTTGCCCGCGTTGATACTACTGACTGATGGCGACAATACTTCGGGAAATTTGAAAAAATCCGATGCTGTCAACCTAGCACTTTCAGCGAACATTCAAATTTTTTCCATTGTTTTGGGAGCCGCTGATGAACAACAATCCCAGGTTGACTTAGGTTTTCTTGAGGCACTTGTTGAAGGTAGCAATGGTGAACTATACATTGCATCAGACGCGCAAGCATTAACAGAAATATACTCAGAGTTGGACAAAAGGGCGCTCAATACAAGTGTGACTTCAACGTATTTTCCCAAACACTATTTTCACTTCTACACTATGCTTGTGAGTATTTTAACCTTCTGTGCATTGTTCCTTCCTGTTTTGTCAGGTAAGAAAGTGGAATATGTTACCTGATATTATCTGGTTAAGGCCATGGCTCTGGCTCGCCCTCCCTGTCTTGTGGTATATCACGTGGCGGTTGCAACGTATCCAAGTCTCGAAGCAAGAGGCGTTCTTTGAGTGGTTTGATCGACCACTGTTTGAACATCTCAGTCAAACATTGCCGACAACTCAAAAAAGATGGGTAGCCATCGCCTTATATTTTGCTGCACTTTGTTTGACCATTTTTTTAGCAGGGCCTGCGCTTAATTTAAACGACGATGAGAGATTTGTTGAAAAACGCGGTGCAGTGATTGTGCTAGATTTAGGGCCTCACAGTCTAGTGACTGATCTTATTCCCAACCGCCTTCAACAAGCCAAGTATAAAATTGAAGATTTACTTACTTCATCACCTAATTACGACTACGGTTTTATTGTAGTTGGAGACGATGCTTACACCGTCTCACCCTTGTCTCCCGATGCCTCAACACTGATCAATCAGCTTACATCACTTCATCCAGACGTCATGCCAACTGAATCACTGATTACTGATGTTTCTCAATTAGATAAGGGCGTAAGAGCTGGGGCAAAGCTTTTGTCTAGTAGCGGTTATGAGGACGGTGTCATATTGGTGGTCAGTTATAGTCCTACTGATAGTATGCTGTCTCAAATGACCCAACAAAAGGGCCCATTTTCGTTAGTGTATTGGCAATTTGGTACGCCTGAAGGCGGTCCAATAAAGCGCTCAAACGACAAGCTAGCAAAAGATGACAATGATAATATAATTGTATTACGTGCGTTACCTCCGCAAAGTTTGCCCGATGAATTAAACTGGCTTAACGCAAGCTCTAATAATGAGGATGTCGAGCGCATTACAACGTTAATTAGTGAGCAAGATACTCAATTGTCGAAAGATACTCAGACTAAGTTTGAACTGCTAACTCCAATAGACAGTTACTTTTTATTTCCCGTTCTAGTGATTCTTTTTATGTTTATGCGCAGGCCCAATTTGATTCTGGGAAGCTACGTAATGATTGCTCTTTTATTGGTGCCTTATCCTGGTTCCACTCAATCTAGAGCCAACGATTCAAGTCCCATGCAAACATACGATGTGCCTGAGCTAAAAGTGCCATTAGATTGGAGACCAGATAGTTTAATTACTCAAGATCAACTCAGCATGAGGTATTTTAACCAACAAAATTATCAGAAGTCTCTGGAAATTGCCCAATCGTATACATTAAAGTCTATGGCGTCCCTTGCTATGAATGATTTTGAGCAAGCAAAGGTTTTTTTAGAAAGTCCTCAAAGCGCGATTGATTACTATCATTTAGGGCTTGCGCATTTTGCTTTAAAAGAATTTGAACAAGCACTACTTGCATTTGAAACTGCGATGCAAACAGATCCTAAAATGTTCGAAGCCAAAGAAAATTACCAAGCACTCAAAAATTATTTGGAGCAAGAGGAGAATAGTCAAAACCAGAATAACCAAGGCAAAAACGGCGACGAAGAAAGCAACTCACAAAATCAATCCCAGGAATCTGAACAACAATTAGCGAGTAGCGATTCCAACAGCCAAGAACAGGCATCGAAAGATACTCCTGTCGCTGGGAGAAGTGAGCGTCAGCGAGCTTCGAAATCAGGTGGTCAGGGCAGTCAATCTATGGGTGAAAACTCAAGTACAGAGACAGAGAAATCTAACTTTTTTGATGATCTATTGATATCCAAAAGCAAGACTTATGGCGACGTGGATGAACAAGATATTGTGCAAACAGAGTTGTTTGGCGATGTCACAAAGCGTCCTCCCCTTGATTTAGAAGGCATCAATACAGTGGTCAGAAAAGTGCCTAATAATTCGAGCTTTTTACTCCAACAAAGGCTGAAACTCATACATGATAGGAAACAAAAAGAGAAGGAAATGCATGACAATCCTTAATGATTTTCGTCTTTTTATCATCGCGCTTATTATTTTGTGTCCCTTTTATACTCAAGGGCAAGAAAGAGATCGTCTAGTGGTCACCATCAGTCAACAAGACGTCACTATAGAAGAAACCTTCCGAATGATCGTTTCTGCAAGCAGAGTGGGTGAGCCAGATGATTTAGATATGTCATCACTGGAAGAAAACTTCGAGATCGTAGATATCAATTTTGACAAGTATTCCTATCTAATGAACCGACAACTTTCTAATTCCTCCACTTGGATCATTACATTACGTCCAAAAAAGACCGGTGAACTAACGATACCATCGGTTAAATTAGGTCAAGCGATTTCTCCAGAAGATTTCATCGAAGTAGTGGATGTAGATGAGGAACTTGCTAAGAAAGCACCTCCTTTGAGAATTGAAACAAGGCTATCGCACAGCAATGCATTTCTAGGACAGGACGTCTTATATACTATTTTGGTTTATCAACAGCCCGATGTAGTGAGACGCAGGATCTATCAAAACTTTCCGGATGACATTAGCGCTACACAATTAGGCCAAGATGAATACGTCATTGAATATGAAGTGGGTAAACCGGTGAAATTTTCGCGACGATATTATGTATTGACGGCGCAAAAAGAAGGCGTTTATGACATCCCAGCCCCCACATTTACAGGAGTTGCTAGAACGCGTAATCAAGGCAATTTTGGCCGAATTTTTAGTACCGAAGAAGAAGTGTCTGTAATGGGTAAGAGTACTCAAATTCAAATGACCTCACTTTCTGAACAAGGACAAGGAAAAAGTCTATTGGCGAGTGACATTACTTTTACCTCAAGCTGGCAGTCCCCTTCTTTTAAGGTGGGAGATCCAAACCTGTTAACCATTGATTTGCAAGCCGTTGGGATAAGAGCGGAGCGATTGCCGAATATCTCAATAAATCTGCCAGAATCATTGCGCGGTTATCCAGAGACCACAGAGCGTAAAATATCTATAAAAAATGATGAGCTAGTCGCCGACCTGAGCTCGACGATTGCCATAATACCAAGGGTTGCCGGCGAAGTCTCAGTCGAAGATATCGCAATAGATTGGTATAACGTAGAATCAAACCAACCCGACAGGACTTGGTTAAGGTTTGACCCATTAACTATTCAAAAAAGTCAGATTGGTCTAAGGTCGCCAAGACAAGCAGTTAGTTGGTATACCGATTATCGTGTATATCTATTTTTGTGTATTACTCTATTACTGACTTACATTGTTCATGTTAGAAAACTTAACGCTCAATTGCTAAAGAAAGCGCACACCAATCCGCGGCAAGAGTCGACTCCCGTTTACAGTATGCACAAGATTATTGATGATAAGAACGACGAAGAACTTTCTAGGGCGTTGAAGGAATATTTAGATGAAAAATTACCCAAGCAACCGAGTTTAACTCACCACCGAAAGTCTGAAATTCTTCAAAAAAAATCCCCAGAGTTATGCGCGCTTATTGACCGTTATTTCAACAGTCGATACTCTCGTAATAAACCAAACACAGAATCAACTGGGTGCATGTCACTCGGCGATGAATTTTATCAGTCATTGATGAGCTCTTTAGACAAATTAGATGACTCGATTAGACAGGAGCCTGTGACTAAAATCCCTATGTCAGAACGTTATATTTATTGATGAGTTTTTCTACAATGCTTTGTTTGCCAACCCACTTTATGACGCATGTCTGTCATTGGCAGACCACTGGCGTTTAGGAGACTCGAATTGATTATTCGGCTCGACTAGGGTATATCTGTAGATAAAATAATAAAAATTAAAAATCACCATGTCTGAAAAAATCCTGCGAGAAGCATCCTTTAATCCCAAAGTCAAAACCTACTTTTTGATCAATGCCTTATTTATCACCACAGTGATAGTGTTTACTATTCCTCTTTTGCCCATTGTCGCAATTGCGGTTTGGCTTATTGCTGACAGACAATTAAAAGCGATGTCTGCCAAATTACTTGAACGTAAATTAGTGGTTAAACGAGGTATTTGGTTTGTGGTGGAAAAATCCATTCCACTAGAAAAAATTACCGATGTGGCAATGACCCAAGGACCTCTAATGCGTATGTTTAATCTGTATGAACTAAGTTTCGAAACAGCAGGAACCGCCGCACCAGGCGCACTGGTAAAACTCGTGGGAATTAACGATGCGGCTGACTTTAGAGAGGCAATTCTCGCCCAAAAAGATAACTTAATATCTAGCCAGAATTCAAAAGAAGGCTCATCTATTCAAGAATCAAATGGCACAGAAAATAACGCTGCAATTATCAGTAATCAGGATTTTCAAACGTTATCAGCAAGCGTTCAAAATATAGAAAAGATGCTCTCTGAAATTGTCGCCAGCAAAAATAAATAATTGAGATATAAATGATAGACCAGTTTTCGTTACTTGATTGGGGGGTATTTCTTACCTATGGTTTGATTTTGGTTGGAACCGGTATTTGGTTCAACACTAAAGCACAGTCAAGCCGAGATTATTTTCTTGCGGGAAACCAAATGCCGATTTGGTTAGTGAGTGTTTCCGTACTGGCTACTTCACAATCTGCTGCTACTTTCTTAGGCGGCCCCGATCAGGGTTATCGAGGTGACTTAACCTATCTTTCAACCAATATTGCAGGGTTTATTGCTGCTTTCTTTGTCGCTTTTTTTCTGATCCCCAAGTTTTATCAACAAAGAGTATTTACGGTCTATGAGTTACTCGCACAAAGGTTTGGCGACAACGCCAAGTATCAGGCCGGCTTGGTATACTTGGTAGGAAGATTGTTTGCCAGTGGCGCTAGATTGTATATGGCAGCCATTGCCGTTGCGATGATCCTCTATGGCAATATTGAAGCGGCTAATGTGGTTTCTTCTATTCTTATTATTTCAGGTATTGGGTTTGCTTACACTATGTATGGTGGGGTGAGAAGTGTTATCTACAGTGACATGATCCAAGCACTTGTATACATCAGCGCAGCATTACTGGTACTGGGGTATTTATTTGTCAGTATTCCGGCTGACTTCTCTACCATTTATCAAGCACTGGCAAATCCAGGTCCAGACGAGCAATCGAAGCTGACCTTTATTGATTTCAGTTTGAATTTTGGAGGCGAAGGCGTTTTTAGTTTCTGGGCAATCATCACAGGGTTTGTGCTATTAAACATAGCGGCATTCGGGCTCGACCAAGACGTTACCCAAAGGATGCTTACCTGCAAAAACGAGAAAAGCGCGGTAAAAGCTCTGGTTTCCTCTATTTTCATGGGAATACCCGTTGTACTGATTTTTGTATGTATCGGCTTGCTTCTTTATATCTACTATCAACGACCAGATATTATGAGTCTTGGCCAAATTGGAGTGGGACAAAGCGAGGCACCAACGCCCGAGTTTGTGGGCCAAACGGTAACCATTTTCATGTACTATGTATTGACCGATTTGCCTGACGGCATCAAGGCGATTGTGACCATTGGCATTATTGCGGCTGCTTTATCTACCCTAAACTCAGGGCTTAACAGTATGTCGTCCGTTGCGGTGCAAGATATTTATAAAGGTTATATTTGCTCGGTAATGAAAAAAGCCGCTCCAAGTGAAGAGCAATTAGTATTGGCTGGCAGGATCAGCATGGGCGTGGTGGCGACTTTACTAAGCGCAATGGCAGCATTATGCTATTACTGGCAACAGTATACCGATACTCCTCTGTTAGCCTTTGCCTTAAGTGTGATGGTGTTTTCTTACAGTGGTTTATTGGGTGTTTACTTTACTGCGTTATTTACAAAGCGCGGCTCAAACCGTTCGATTATTTCTGCATTATTAATTGGATTTACGATCCCTACGTTAATGCAACCTTATGTGCAAACACTTTATCTTCCAGAAGTTTACCAGTTCGATATTAACTTCGCTTATCAACTAGTGATCGCAACTAGTGTCGCGACTTTGGTGTGTTGCTTAGGAAAACAAGCAACAAGCGTGGGTGACTAGAAAATTACCGGTACCTCTACTGCAAAGCAAGTATAAAAACCTGTGCTTTTGTGGGTTATTTTTAATTTAAATGCATGACATAATACTGAGTATATTCACGCAATTAGGAGCTTTGATGCGACTTTTTATTCACCTTGCGATCACCGCTTTGTCAGTTCAATGGGTAATACAATTAAAAATGATGAACCAAATATCATGACGTCGTTGACTTCCACTTTACTAGAACAGCTCGAACAATTGGTGTCTGAGGGGCGAAATCCAAATACCATGCAGCTTGACAGAATGAGTATTTTTGATGTGCTCACTACTATCAACAAGGAAGACTCAAGGGTTACTCAGGCGGTAGCAAAGGCCATTCCTCAGATAGAAAAAGCGGTAGAGTTTACGATTGAAAGCTTTCAACAAAATGGGCGATTGATTTACGTTGGCGCAGGGACAAGTGGAAGATTAGGCATTCTTGATGCCGTAGAGTGTCGCCCTACGTTTAGTGTGCCAGACGATATGGTAGTGGGATTGATCGCCGGTGGTGAAAAAGCGCTTATTCATGCGGTGGAGGGCGCTGAAGACAGTCCGAGCCTGGCCATGGAAGATTTAAAAAACGCTCAACTTACCCAAAAAGACACGGTAATCGGGATTGCCGCCAGTGGCAGAACACCTTATGTCATTGGCGCGATAGATTATGCTAACGAGATAGGGTGTAACACTGCAAGCATCGTATGCAACCCAAGCTCCATTCTATTAAATACTTCAAATGCCGGCATATGCGTTGAAGTGGGCCCAGAATGCTTAACTGGCTCTACTCGAATGAAATCAGGTACCGCACAAAAGCTGGTGTTAAATATGATCAGCACCACCGCCATGATCAAAATGGGAAAGGTGTACGAAAATTTAATGGTGGATGTGAATGCAACCAACGAGAAATTGAAGGCCAGAGCCATTCGCATTGTAATGCAAGCGACTCAGTGCAACGAGTCTGTCGCCCAAACAGCATTGAAACAAGCCGACAACAAAGCCAAATTAGCCATTTTAATGATCCTCACAGGTCTAGACGCAGACCAAGCGCAGCAGTTACTTTTCAAGCAAAACGGCCACCTTAGAGAGGCCTTAACTTATCAGGCAAGCTAATAGATATGACCCAAAATACGACCTTTAATCAATTACTAACTCCGTTAAATAAGTTGCAAATTAAACACCAAGACATTCAACCTATATTGGATTATTTAAAGGCGTCAACAAGTGTTGAAGTGAAGGTCTTAGGTCAATCATTTGAACAAAGAGATATTCACTTAATTAAACTTGGTAATGGTAAAATTAAGATCTTAGCATGGACTCAAATGCACGGGGATGAGCCAACGGCGACTTCGGCGGTATTTGACCTTATTAATGCATTATGTTTTGACCATAACGCATTACCTAATGCTAATTTGAATGACTGGGAGCAGTACTTTTCTATCTACATCATTCCCATGCTTAACCCAGACGGCGCACAGAGAATTACGCGCCAGAACGCTCAGTCAATCGATATCAATCGTGATGCATTAGAATTGCAAAGTCCAGAGGGTAGGCTCCTGATGAATGCAGTTAAAACCATTCAGCCAGATATCGGCTTTAATTTACACGATCAGAGCGATTATTATCAGTGTGGAAAAACAGGAAATCCTACGACAATCGGGTTCCTAGCTCCTTCCTTTGATGTCGAAAAAAGCATTAATGATAGTCGGCATCAAGCTATGCTAATCATCGATTATATGAAACAAAGCATACAAGGAGATATTCCCAATTGCATTGCCAGGTATGACGATACCTTTGCGGTCAGATGCTTTGGAGATAATATCGCCAAATTAGGTATTGCTACTATTTTAATCGAATCAGGCGCGTGCATTGGCGATAGCAACAGACAAGTTGCAAGAAAACTCAATGTAAAATCTATGCTGTATGCGCTTGAATATTTGCATCCCAACTTAAATAACCGCTTTGAAGTCAGCATTGACAATTATTTTAAAGTTCCTCAAAACGTCGATAAAGCGATGACAGATGTCATCTATCGCAATTTGAATTTTTTGACACCTGACCCAGCGAACAACTATCAAGCATCAATTGTTGTAAGACGAACAACTCGCTTTAGCAACCGATTTTTTATCGACTTTATTGGTGACATGACAGGTATAAAAGGCTTTGAAGAGCATGACGCCAGCGAATGGTGCTTTGTGGGCGGAAATACATTATCTGTCGATAGCCCTATTAACATGACAGAAGAATTGCTAAAACAATATTTAAAGCAAGGGATCGTCAGTTTTTATGATCCTAGCAACCAAGTCACTAATAAGACTTATTACCCACTAAATATAGTGTCTGAACTACCAGAAGACTCTATAAATTCTAATGATCTCCACCTTTTACAGGTTGAGTCTATTCAGAACAAAATTAACCAACATTCCACGGCTAAACTCAATCAAGATGCTTATTGGCTTCTGGCCAAGGTGGACGACCCTAAGCATATTTTAGGCGCGGTACTCAATGGTGAACTTTTTTATTTTAAATAATAAGAGAGACTCTTGTTATGTCATAAGATAAGCCAGCGTCATTATGACACGTAAATTTCAGCTCTATCAATTAAGCTCAAAATAAGCGCAATAGTTGTGTAATTTTTCAGCCCCTAAACCACAGTAAGCCTAACCGATAAGTAGGTGAAGATAGAAAATCTCTGCTATATTTCATATATCTTCAAAAGAAAAAGCGACGAATTGGATCCGTATTTTATTCGTTGGCAATAATTGAAACCTCCAAGCCGACGTTTTAGGTCTTATCGGCGTTAGCAACAACCTTAAATTAGGAGTGTACATGACCGATAAAAATGAAGTCAGCAAAGACAAACTACATCACATACGAAACTGGCCAGATATTGAGCAAGCAATCATACAGGGTGATGAACAGCGCTTGAAGGCGTTGCTTAGCGATGAATTGGTTGACCATGTTCAAAAACACTACCTTGTCAAAATAGCTGAAGAACACGAGCAGCCAGAAATTGCCAAACTGCTCAAGGACGTTCCAGCTAAACCTTAGATTTTGACGCTAGGCGGCTTGTGTATCTATAGAACGACCAGATTTATTGCATCAAAGGTGTAGTCTTTGTGTATCGCATCCTGGATTGAGGTGGTCACTTTAACTCGACTGCCTTCATCTATATTGATTAATCCGTCTTCTGCAAATGGGTCATAGCCTAAATTGTCGAGATGGATTTCGACCAATTCATCGCCGACGTCTACTGTCACAGTGTCCATTAACTCATTTGTTTGCGTCACCCACCCTATGAATGTGACAGTGTCATTTTGTAAATCCGCATAGTTACTGTCCTTAAGTGCAATGCGGTCTTGAGCATCCATTGCATCAGAAAAAAGCGTCGTATTTAAGGCTTCGATATATACAGTCGACGCATTTAAAATTGAATTGTCGAAAAAAGTTTTATCTATCTTACCAGTGACAGTGACCTCATGCCCCTCTTTAAAAGCATACGCATCTTGATTTTGTTCTAAATCATTAAGCGTGACGCTTATCTCTCCGTTGCTATAATCCAAAGTAAAGGCATTTTGCTCTGCTTCAGTGACAGTGCCAGAGAATGTCGCCCAAGAACTTTCGCTGAGAAAGTTTGGGTCGTCAGGTCGCCCATCGTAATATTGATCCGCGAGCACGGGGACGGCTAAAGCAGATGAAGATGCTAATACTAAGAATTTTTTCAAGGTAATCATATCAATTTTCCTCTCGATCGAGCTGTAAACAAACTTTAAATGAAAGCAATGTGACTTAGCTAACTTATAGTGCTTCATTCAAAACTCGAGCCAGACAATATTTATCTTAAAATCATTAAGATAGACTTCAGTGTTGGCGCGATTTAAGAAAGTCCTACAACAGCAGAAGCCTAAGTTTGAAAGAATTACAGGATCGCTTTACTGATGCTATAAAACATATGACGGTCAAGCGAAGCGTTAAAAGTTAGCAATTTAATACGACAACGAAACAAAGAGTTGATTTTTTTCAGTTATATTATAACATTTCTATAAGG
The DNA here is from genome assembly GCA_965660815.1 of Glaciecola sp. Lineage (GTDB taxonomy): Bacteria > Pseudomonadota > Gammaproteobacteria > Enterobacterales > Alteromonadaceae > Glaciecola. The sequence continues at coordinate 207,144 of CBFIBG010000089.1, read as the reverse complement.
ACGTTATAATATAACAAGTGGACAGGGCGTGACTGATCAAAAAACACAAGAAATAATAATAAAATTAGCTTCTCTATGTGTGGAAATAAACAATCAAAAGGTTTTAAAGAGTTTAAATTTTACAGTTAAAAAAGGCGAGATTTATGCACTGCTAGGAGGCAATGGAGCAGGCAAGTCGACTACATTAAAAACCTTGCTTGGTTTTCATAAACCAGCGAGCGGGAGGGCATTGGTTAATGGCAAAGATGTAACCAATAATATTGACCTAGTAAGAAGTGAAGCGGCTTATTTACCTGAAAACGCGAGTTTGTATCCGCATTTAACTGCGAAAGAGAATATAGAATATTTTTTATCCCTTGCTGGCTTACAAAAATCATCAAATGAAATAGACCTTGCCTTCGAACAAGTGGCTTTGCAATCTGATGCGAGAAATCGCCAGTTGCAAACCTTTTCAAAAGGTATGAGGCAGAAAACAGCAATTGCCTTAGCATTGCTTCGTCAGGCTCCAATTTTCTTACTTGATGAACCAACTTCAGGGCTAGACCCAGTAGCCATAGATGAATTCAACCGCTTACTTACTCAGTTAGCCAAAAGCGGTGCAACCATTTTAATGGTAACTCACGATGTGTATGGCGCATGTCAGGTTGCTCAGCGTATCGGCTTACTCAAACAGGGAGAGCTTGTAGGAGAGTTCGAAGCGCCTAAAAATGGTCGTATCGATACAGAGCAAGTGCACACGGCTTTTGCACAAGGGCCCGTCAAATGAAATCATTATCCGCGTCTAAGCTTTTGGTCATAGCTCACGACGAGTGGCGCTATTGGTTTCGCTCAAAACTTGCGATGTCAGTACTGATTACAGGATTGTTACTGACGATCTCGTCGGTTGTGGTGACCGCTTTCAAAATGCATGAATTAGACCATGCTAGAACCGCCTTGCAAAGCACGTCTGATTCGATTTTTATGGAGCAACCTGACCGGCACCCTCACAGAATGGTGCATTACGGGCATTATGCTTTTAGAACGCCATCGCCTTTAAGCATGCTTGATCCTGGTGTTGATGCCTATACTGGAAATTCTATTTTTTTAGAAGGCCATAGACAAAACAGTGCTATGTTTGCCGAACAGAAACAAGGTACTGGACTAACCACATTGGGCAAGCTCTCCCCAGCATTCGTTGTCCAAATATTAGCACCAATGTTACTTATATTAGTTGGCTACAGTGCGGTGAGTCGTGAACGCGAGTCGCAAACTTTGTCATTTTTGTTAGCCCAAGGCACTTCGCAATACGCGATATTGGGTGGCAAGTTCATCGCGCTATTTTCTGTCGTTTGTCTGATTGTTCTGCCGTTCGCGTTGTCAGCTTTGTTCTCCATTTCACAAGGTGAAAGCCCGTTAGTTGTGTTAAGTTTTATTTTCGCTTATTTGCTCTACTTATCCTTGTGGGCCTTATGCGTTGTTTTATTCTCTACCGTATTTTCGAAAAATAGCGAAAGCTTCACTGCATTAACTTTCATTTGGGTATTCTTTTGCATTGCTATGCCAAGAATAGCGAGCTCAAGTGCATCGGTATTGGTGCCGGCCACTGGCAAGATTGAAACCGACTTTGCCGTGATTGCAGAGCTTAGAAAACTGGGTGATGGACACAATGCAAATGATCCTGCTTTCAAGCAATTTAGGCAATCATTATTAGAAAAATACAATGTAGATAAGGTGGAAGATCTACCTGTCAATTTTAGAGGCATGGTCGCCCGACGCTCTGAAGCTCAAATGAGTCAAGTATTGAATCGGTTTGCTGAAGATAGGATGAAAACCGAATTAGAACAGACTCAAGTTGCGCGTGCTTTCGGGTGGCTATCCCCGCAAATAGCGATACGCACGCTCTCAATGTTAACGGCTGGCACAGGCATAGAAACCCATCATCGTTTTATCCGTGAAACAGAGAACTTAAGGCTTAACTTTGTACAGTCATTAAATGAGGTGCATATTAAGCAGCTCAGTTACAAAGATGATATCAATCGTAACAAGGGTAAAGAGGGTAATCGCAGGGCGAGAGTTAGCTCAGAGAATTGGCAAATGATCGAAGGGTTTGAGTTTGATACAGACAAACCATCTACTCGGTTGGTCAGGGGAGCAGAACCTTATTTGCAACTAGTCATTTGGGTCATTGTTTTGCTGATATTGATCAAAGTAGCAAGGAGGCGTTTGCTATGATGACGCACCTAAAGAGAGAGTGGCGCTTTATGCTTCGTCAGCGCTATGTGACAGTGCTTTTATTATGCAGCTTTTTAGTATCTGGTTTTGCCGTGGTCACGGGGGTTAGCGAGGTTGCGTTGCAACGCGAAACCATTGAGCGTCTCAAAATAGCCGATGCCATTGACCGAACAAGCGTTCAAGACAAATACAACGATGCGGGTTCGTTGGCTTATTACAGTTTCCATCTAACGTATTTAGCACCATCAAATTTGACGTTTGCCTCTTTGGGCCAGCGTGATATTTACCCGTGGAAACACCGCATAAGAATGCTAGCTTTAGAAGGTCAAATTTACGAAAGCGACTCTCAGAACGCGGAACTTGCTCAAGCAGGAAAAATAGATTTCACTTTTGTTGTAAGCGCACTCTCTCCGTTGTTCATTATTTTATTGTTTCACGACCTAATCGCCAACGAACGAACTAGCGGCAGACATGACCTATTAGTCACGACCGCAAACTCTGTTGCCGCAGTATGGGGGGCGAGGGCAATTATCCGATTCATTAGCGTGTCCGCCTGTATAATGTTGCCATTTTATATCGGTGCTTTGGTAAGTAGTTCCAGTTTGTTTGATGTCATTATGGTTTCCGTATGGTCCATTGTATATCTTGCATTTTGGACAATACTCAGTATTTATCTGGGTAAAAGAGCGAGCAGCGCACCGCGGATTGCCTCTATTCTGATCGGGATTTGGGTATTGTTTGTCTTTGTCATACCAGTATTAGGAGATGTCGCAATCAAAAATAGCGTTCATTCGCCTAAAGGCGGTGACATCCTACTTACACAGCGAGAAACTGTGAACGATGCTTGGGATTTGCCAGTTGAAACCACGATGAATGAGTTTTTTTTGTCACACCCAAGTTATCTTGATTATACCAAACGCAATGAAGGATTCGCATGGGAATGGTACTACGCATTTCAACAAGTAGGTGACCAAGTTACACAACCCCTTTCTCTACAATATCGAAATGCCACCATTAGAAAATACCAACTAGCAGGGTACGTTGCGCTTTTCTCGCCTCCAATGTTGTTTCAACGCGCCATGACCAGACTGGCTGAATCTGATGTCATTGCAGCCATTGATTATGAATCAGAAATAAGAGAGTTCCATAAATCGCTGCGCATGTTTTATTACCCTTGGCTGTTCAACAAGCAATCCTTCGATAAAGCAAGGTTAGACGATTTACCTGAATTTATAGAAGTTCAAGAGCAATAAAATAAAAATAGTCATCGCGTTTATATGCTCATTTGACAGTACGAAGAAACTAATTTTTAGCATTTACTACATTTTATAGGGTTACATTCATGGGATTATCAAAAGGATATAAAATAAGCTATTTAGCGACATTGGTTGCCGGTGCAATGACCATGTCACTCAGTACAAATGCTGTCGCTCAACAACAAAGCGCGGATGAAATTGAAAGCATTGAAATAATAGGCGCTCGCCAAGCTTACAGAGGTAAGTTTGCTGCACTTGAAACACCGCAGTCCGAATTGACCATAGATAACGACACTTTACTTAATGCAGGAGCACTGGATTTATCACAGGCATTAGACTTATCTAGCTCAGTTGCCAGGCAAAACAACTTTGGTGGATTATGGAATAGTTTTGCCGTGAGAGGGTTTGTAGGGGATGAAAACTTACCTAGTAATTATTTAGTAAATGGTTTTAATGCTGGACGCGGCTTTGGTGGGGCACGTGATTTATCTGGTATTGAATCTGTGGAAGTACTTAAAGGACCCAGAGCCGCGTTATTTGGAAGAGGAGAGCCTGGTGGAACCATAAACCTAGTGACTAAGCGTCCTACATTTGATACTGAGGGCTATGCGCGTTTGTCTGTTGGCAGTTTTTCTACGTACAGAGCTGACTTAGACTATACCACGCCAATCGCAGACGATGTTGCCGTGCGTTTGGTTGGATATTATGAAGATGCAGAAAGTTTCAGAGATACCATTGAGACATCCGCTCAGGGGATGAGTCCGTCGATTGCTTGGAATATTAATGATGACAGTCAATTGGTTTATGAAATGGAATATAGCCATCAAGAAGTGCCGTTTGACCGTGGAGTGATTGCGATAGAGGGTGTACTAGGTCTGATTCCAGAGAGTCGTTTCCTTGGTGAGCCAGGCGACGGTCCTATACAAGCAGATGTGCTAGGCCACCAATTGGAATTTCAGCACGATATTAACGAAAATTGGAGTGCCCTATTAGGCTTCAATTATCGAGATACATCTTTAGAAGGCGCGGCAACAGAAACTAATTTTCGAGATCTAAATGAGGATGGTGAAATTGACCGATTCCGCAGAACGAGAGATTACGATGCAACTTATCAAGTTTTTAGAGCAGAGATGACAGGTAGTTTTGAGCTTGCTGGTTTAGAACACAGAATTATAGTGGGGATAGATTCTGACGAGTTTGAGAATGAGCAAGTTATTTTACGTGCACGTGGGTCAAGCTTCGTCGATCAAGCTATTAACGTTTTCAACCCTGTATATGGAGCCTATGAACTGCCTGACCCTGCTCCAAATACTGATAGAGTGGAAACTCAAAAGTCTGTAGGCATTTTTTTTCAAGATCAAATTAGCATTACGGATAAACTCGACATCCGCATTGGGGCGCGTTATGACGATTATGACCAAGAGTTAATCAATCGTCTTTCAAACACAATCACCACTGTGACAGAAACTCGAATCAGTCCTCAATTTGGTATTGTTTACGAAACGTCTGACACCCTTTCTATCTATGCCGCCTATGGTGAAAACTTTCGCCCACTTTCTGGTAGTGATGCCAATGGAAACGGGTTTGAGCCTAATCAGTCTTTATCCATGGAAGCGGGCGTTAAATTCACGCTTAACGATGGTGACATTTTTGGCACAGTTGCCGTCTTTAACGTAGAACAAGAGAATATTTTAGTCGTCGATGACCCTGCAGCCTTCACTAGTGCAGCCATTGGTGAAGCAACCAGCAAAGGTATTGAGATTGATATAAAAGGTGAAATTGCCGATGGGCTTGAATTGTGGGCGTCGTATACGTATGTCGACGCGCAAACTGAAAATGAATTTTTTGATGCTAATTTCGGGTTTACTGTAGAAGCGGGTAGTTCATTATTAAACATACCTGAACAGCAGCTTTCTCTTCAACTAGTAAAATACATTAACTTAAATGGTCGCGACTTCGATTACGGTGGTGGTATCGTGCATGTAGGGGATCGTAACGGTTTCTTTGGGACAAACTTTGAATTACCGAGCTACACCATAGCTAGAGCCTTTGCAAACTATGATGTAACAAACTCCTTAGCACTGCGCGCAGAAGTAAACAATTTGTTTGATGAAACGCACTACGTTAATTCGTTTGCCGACGTTTGGGTGCAACCAGGTTTGCCAAGAAACTTTCGCTTATCAGCGACTTATAGCTTTTAACAAGGTGAACCAAACCAAGCATGTGGCTATCGCAATTATGCGTAATCGACTTTTTTAACTCATTATTGGGCTGTAATGGTCACATGCTTTCAATCGTTTGGCTTTATCAAACCCCAAGGTAATCGTATTGTTTACTGATGTATTAAAGACAAGTACTGTTCAGCAACTTTATCTGGTGCCACAAGGTTTAATATTGGGGGTTCGCCAATTTTATCATCGTTTATAGCGTGATTAATTGCATTGGCTAATGCTTGAGGGTCCCCCATAGGCGTTAAATAATTTTTTAGGTGGCCAGTTAAAATTTCATTGGGGCCAGTGGGACAATCGGTGGACACAATTTTTGTGCCACAGGCTAAAGCTTCAATTAACACCGTAGGCAATCCTTCAAAATCTGAACTTAACACTACCGCTTTAGCTCTAGCCATCCACGCGTAAGGGTTTTGTTGGAAGCCTGGCAATATTACGCGATCAGATATCTTATGTTTTTTGGCTAACTTCTCTAACTTTTTCGTCCGTTGAGCTAAACAAACAAGCACGACATCCGAGCATACTTGGTGCATCGCTTGAAATAAAATATCATGTCGTTTGGCTTTAGCGGCTCTGCCCACATGTAAAATAAAATGCTTTGGATATTCATTCAGCGTTTGTGCACAAAGCGACTGTATTAGCTTGGTATTAATAGGGTTGTAAATGCATTTTACACTCGCAGGCTTAAATAGATTGGAACTTTGGATGTTGGTGACTAATTGCTTCGACACCGTGATTAAATGTTTACCCGTCAACTGTTTAACGACTCTTCTCATATAAAAATATTTGATGGGTCCCAGCTTAAGTTCGCGTGAAAGCTCACTTTCGATATCTCGATGTATTATGTAGTAACTGTTTGCAAAGTCACAAACCTGCGCCACTTTCATTGCTTCAAAAAGATTGATTAATACTAAGTCGAATTGGCCTATCTTCGATTCGATTTCAGCCACACTTTTTTTAACCAATGCTGCTTGTTCCTTTCTTTTTCCATAACCTCGAAGCGTTTTGTTATATCCACTGAGAGGAAAAATAACCTTTATGCCTTCTTCTAGGTCGTATGCGACTGTATTTTTTAAGGAAAAAAAGTAAACTTTGTGTTGAGCTCGAAGCAAGGTAGATGCGAGTGTTAACATTACCTTTTCAGCGCCGCCTCCAGCCAATGAGTCTATCAATATTGCAATATTTGCCATGTACTAATGATTCTTTGTTAGCTTATTCGAATGTATGTTAGATAAGAGCGAGTCAGATATAAACCCCAATAAATTTTGGTAAACCCGATTATCTTAATAAAGAAGATAAATTCTTTATTAAGATAAGTGAAGATCGCCACTATAATAGTAGAAAATAAAAGAGCTATACAATGCCCATACAGTTAGACGATGCACAATCTGCACTTATTGAGATAGTTTCAGGACAACACTACCTTCAGGCTCCGCCAGGTGCTGGCAAGACCGCTATTCTTACCGCAAGACTTAAGCATGCACTCGGTCTATTCGATCATAATACAATAACTTGTTTGACATTTACGACTCGTGCAGCCGACGAAATGAAAGCTAGGGCAGGCTCGCTCATAGATTTTCAGGGTAGCGACTCTCGCTTATTTATTGGCAACTTCCATGCGTATTGCATACATCATCTGCACACCAGTAAAACGGTTAACAAAGAAAATAAGCATTTTGCTTTATTAAACGATGACTTTTATCAGCCAATCTTAGAGCAAGTTTGCAGTATGCGCGACAAAGAAGAGTTAGAAAACATTCCTCTTGCGTATTTGGAATTGGTTGACAATGCTTGTTCTTACATAAATACGAAAGCCTCTCAATACACTAGACGTTCGCCATCAATTAGCCACGTATTTAAACAGGTGTACATACATATTCTTGCTCTTGATAATCTGCCTACAAAGCAGTTACAAACACTGGCGGTTGGTCAGTTAGAGCGAAAACTGAATGATTTTCTATTGGTCGTTGCCGAAAAATTCAAACTAACGACTGCATCTAGTGGTGAGTTAGCAATCGCGTCTTGGTCAATGTATAAGAATTTTCGACAGATAAAATCAATCACAAATAGTCTGGATTTCGACGATATTCTTATTTTAGCGCTGTCTGATCTGGTTAAACATCCAAAACTAAAACGGTTCATTCAGGTTGATGAGGTTCAAGATCTTTCGCCATATCAATGGGAGATATTAAATGCTATTAGCGACCAGCAGTCTCATATTTTTGCTGTTGGAGACAATCAACAATCGATTTACGGTTTCATGGGCGCGGATATACTTCACTTGAAAAGTCGGGTAGAAGGTTTTGTTCACCATTACCTTGAAAACAATTACCGATCGCACCCAAATATCATTCAATTACTGAATTTATTTAGAACGAGTAATTGGCAAATTGAGCCAATAAAAGCGGTTGGAATATTAGATGATGGCCAAGAGCCATCCGAAAGTGACGTGCCCAGTTTGTTGCTAGGCTTTAAGAACAAGCAGTCTGAAATCATTGGAGTAGGAAAAGCAGTCGCGAAAATATTGAGGGATCCCAACAGAAGCATAGGCGTGTTATTAAGCACAAATGCTCAATGCGACGATTACTGCAATTTACTTGAGGGGATAACCGGCGGCATATTCAGAGTAAGTCAAAACGACTTAATCCAGCGTCCAATCGTTCAGGATTGGTTTTCCGCGCTTAAAATTCTATCGGGCACGGAAAGTTACCATGATTGGTGGAGGCTTGTTTATCGCTTTGGTCGACTAGGTGAACCATCCTTAACAAAGAATAAGACACTGAGTTTTTGTTATAAGATGCAAGCACTAGGATTCTCTTTATACGATATTTTAAGCTCAAATAAACTCAAGGTAAGCACTGAGGAGGTTGGTTGCAAAGCACTACTAGGCAACGCCAACATATCTAGATGCATGCAAGCTTTTACTACCAGTGGGGTGATAATCTTTGATACTGAAACAACAGGTTTAAACTTTGAAAACTCATCTATCATTCAATTAGCGGCAATTAGAGTGGTTAATGGTGAAGTTTTAGATATATTTGACCGTTACGTAAATATCCACTTAGATAAAAGTGAAGGTTTAAAGAATGCCTTTTATGAAAGCCAAGCAATACATCACATTACTGAGACCGATTTACAAAGCGGGCATAGTTTTGAGCAAGTAGCCCAAGAGTTTTTTGACTTTGTGGGCGACGCTCCAGTCATTGCTCACAACTTACTGTTCGATTTAACTATGTTGAGACTTAATGTCAGCCAGGTTGAAAATCCCCAGTTGCAAATGCAATACAAGGCCTTCCGAGGCAATGTAATGTTTGATAGTTTGGCGCTGTCTAGACAATTGTATCCAAGTTTGGCCTCTCATAAATTGGGTGACTTATTGGAGCGGTTTAACTTACCGGGCGTAAATAGTCACAATGCGTTGGACGATGTCAAAGCGACCGCATCGTTAGTGAAATATCTGTTTGATGAGATGAACACCCGTCTGCCAGCTTTGGATGAACTCATCAACCAGCACGAGAAACTGTTCAAAGCATTCGCTTTGAATTCGACAGATATGTTTAATGCATTGATAAGCGTGGCAGAACAGCAACCAGACATCTATTTAAGTCATACATTAAAGACTTATATCGAGGTTGTTCAAAAACATAATTTATACGATCCCGCTAGTAGTCAATCCAATATAGATGAGCTTAATTTTAAGCTTATCCCTTGGCTTGATAAAAACGGCTATGTTGGATTGTTCAACTATCTGCTCGACACTAATAGGCCAAACACAGAAAAATTACTCACGCTTAAAGAGTCAGATCTGATTGATAAATCTATCCACAGACTTGTAATCAGTACGGTTCATAGAGCTAAAGGGCTAGAGTTTGAAACGGTAATTTTACCTCAAGTGACCGATAACAATTACCCCATGTGGATCCCCAACAATGTGAGCGAGTTAGAACGCACCGCTAGGATACAAGAATCATGCAGACTCTTGTATGTAGGCCTCAGCAGGCCTAAAAATAAGCTGATAGTCACATTTCATCACATGGCTGGAAGCTATCATCGTGCGGTATCACCGTTCGTTATTGGAATGATGGACGCGTTTGCTTGGATAAATCTAAACGTAGATAGTTAGCTTTACTAATGTCTACAAATACTTAGTAGTAACATTTTCAAAATGTATGGCGAATATTAATATAATCAACCATATTTATACATTTAAACAGCTATACTGATTATAAGTTAACCTATTGGTGAATTTTATGTTGATACTTCCAAACGTAACCAAAAACTATAGTCACGGCAATAACAGAACCGCCGAAATTATGGCTTTCTTGAACGACCACCAAAAGTTGTTTTCTCGCGACTTAATTGGAGATTTATCCCACATACACAGGCGTGCGGACAGTTTGTCTGGGATCAAAATTCACACAATTTCACATCAAAGCAATAACAGCTATTTATTGGATTTTAGTTTTGATTGGTTTGCGCATACAGGTTGTGGCCACGATTTACATGAAGATACCTCGCACCAGAGCATAAGCTTTAATATAGGCGAGACAGGAGAGATTGGTTTTAATGTGCCTAGCTATGAAGAGCGAAGCACATATGAAGAGTTTTAAATAGTCTTGTTCTATCTTTTGCTTAAACGTTAAAAGCTCTATCATCGTTTGAAAAAGAATTGCCCTAAGCCTTCGCTATATCGAAGGCAACTCCACCGCTGGTATTGTAATGGTTCACACAGTCACGCTCAGTGAGAATTTTGACGTTTAACTGAAATTATCTTAGGGAACCTACAAAAACTTGAGATTAATATGCGCCATCACGCTTAAGCGAAGGCTTAACTTTCCTGCTATTCATTAACTTCCTACGCTAAATTGCCCGTACTCTAAAAACGCGCTATCTTTATGAACGACTTAATCATTCAATTAATTACAATAAGAAAATACGATGAATTTAAATAAAATAATGACTTTAGTTGTTTGTACTTTGATTCCTTTTTACTCGTTTGCTGCCAATGTTGAGCGAGAGATGATCAGTAAAATCACACTTGAAAAAAGTACCACGCCAACCCAGCTAAATGCCCATATGTATAAGGATAAAGTTAAACAGAGTTTAATAGAGCAAATATCCAAGCGACTGGACAATCAAGAGCCAATTCATTTGTTTGGGCAGAAACTGGCATTTAAAAGTTTAACCGGCGAGCCGTCAGGAACGCACTTGCTTAGGTTTTCAATCTCCTCAAAGCAATTTATTACTGGAAAGCTCAGTGTTTCAGGTGCTAAAAATGCGACTTTGTTTCTTAATGCTACGCACATTAAAGGCAATGAGACATTTGATGTAACATTGTTGAATCAGGACTATCGGGTTTTGCTCATAGTGTCTGGCATAGAAAGCTGGGATGACTTCAACATTGAGTGGGAAGCAGATGCAAATGGTGAAAAAGAGGCTCAGGTAGTGTTTGCCGACGACAAACAAAGTAAGCGAGCCTCAATGAAACAGTATTATGATACGCAAACTATAGGCACGCTTAACGTGTCTCCTAATGGCGAATTATTAATCTGGTCAAAGAGTCACTATACAAATTTATCTGGAGACACACCTCAACAGGTGACCGAAATAATTTCTGTCGACGATCAAGAAGTTGTGTACAGATGGCAGTCCATGTCTCCGAGGCATCTAACTTGGCGTAATGACAGCGAAGCTTTAGTCTTTATACACAACTCCAGTATTTATCAGCTCGATATAGATTCAAAATTGCTGAGAGAGTTAGCAAGTGATGTGAGCGACGTAAGAGCCATGCATTATTTGTCTGACAACGAACTGTTGATATCCTGGCATCAAGCTGAAGAAAAGCCTCATCCGTTTACAAAAAGATATCGAGCTTTACAAGATAGATGGAGCTACTGGCGTGGGAATACACAACTGCATTTATTCGATATGCAGTCTGGTTATTTCAAACAGCTAACCAATGACCCTCTTTCGGTAAATCTAATCGATTTAGATACACAACGTCGGCTAGCACTATTCACTAGAAGCCCAGTTGATTATAAAGAGCCACCGCATAGTTTAATACAGCTATTTGAACTGAATCTAGACACATTAAAAGAAACTAAGCTAGGCGAATACAGAACTTTCAGCACAGCGCAATACAGCGGCAATGGTTTAATGGTAACCGCAGGGCCTACATTTGCAGACAATGCTGGGGTAGCATTAAAGAACGAGCCAATGGCGAATTTATACGACACTCAACTGTTTTATATGACAAAAGGTGGCGAGGTATCGGCGCTTTCAAAAGATTTTTCACCCGCAATTAATCAAATGGAAGTGCTGGAAAATGGTGATGTTTTGCTTTTAGTAACAGAAAAAGACCGCAGAAAACTGTATGTATATGAAACGGATACCAAGGAATTTAAAGCCATAACGACAAAAGTAGATGTGGTTTCAGGGTACAGTGTTTCACAAGAGAAACGACCACAATTAATATATAAAGGGACCACAGCGACCAGACCTCAGAGTGTTTATGTCAAAAATATAAGGTCTAAAAAACAAACGGCGTTATATGACTCTGCTAGGCAGAACTATCAAAATGTCGAATTCATAGATTTAAAAGATTGGAGTTACACCACCGAGTCGGGTCAATTTATTGATGGTCGTGTTTATTATCCTGCTGATTTTGATGCGAATAAAAAGTATCCGGCCATCGTTTACTACTACGGAGGCACTACCCCTGTCACTCGAGGGTATACTGGTCGTTGGCCGTTTAGTTTATGGGCATCAAAAGGCTATGTGGTTTATGTGTTGCAACCTTCGGGAGCCATTGGGTATGGACAAGATTTTTCTGCAAGGCATGTTAATGCGTGGGGCGTTCATACCGCTGACGAAATCATAGAAAGCACGCAAGCGTTTTTAGATGCGCATCCTTTTGTTGATCGAACTAGGGTTGGTAATATGGGGGCATCATACGGTGGATTTATGACCATGTATCTAGCCACAAAAACGGATATGTTCGCAGCCTCTATTTCTCACGCTGGCATTAGTAATATTACTTCTTACTGGGGAGAAGGCTGGTGGGGATATGGTTATTCTGGAATCGCCACTCGGGGTAGTTTCCCTTGGAATAACCCTCAGTTCTACTTAGATCAAAGTCCGGTATTTGCGGCAGACAAAGTCACAACGCCACTGTTGTTACTTCATGGCGATGCTGATACAAACGTTCCTGTAGGTGAAAGCCATCAAATGTACACTGCTCTAAAATTATTAGGAAAAGATGCAGAACTCATTGAGTTTCAAGGTGATGATCATCACATAAATTCACGAGAAAGACGTCTTCGTTGGTGGTCAACAATATTGGCCTATTTTGATTTAAAATTGAAAGATGAGCCTCTGTGGTGGGAAGACTTATACCCGCCTGTGGAAGAACAATAAGCTTAAACAGTCTAACTGCTAGTTGGGTTAGGTTATTGCAAAAAACTAATTGGGTTAGGTTATCGTAATAGAAAGGACAGTTTGACTGTCCTTTTTTGAACATTTCCTGTTTGCAAATAGCCACTTCCATCCGAATGTCGTCATTCATTTGCGAAATTCAACTAAGATTGATTTATTACTCTTTAAATTAAACCTCGATAGCTCCTTGTTGCCGTAAGAATAGTCTCATAGCATTAACCCTTTATGACTGGAATACTCGACGACACAACAGACTAGACCAGAGTTATCTTACCAATCCTGTGCCTTTCCACAATTGTATGGGGCTTCATATTTACTCACTAAGAAATAATAATCTCATTGCTGACTTTGACATAGTTTTGGTAGGCAGCAGGCAGCAGCGTTAAGCTTGTTCAAGCCAATTTCAATAGAACTCAGGTATAGCCAATCGAAGAATAAAAATTATTTTTTAACCGCCTGATTACCATAGTCATTTAAATTTTTGCTTTTATATGATTCATAACGGTATCGTGTAATGGCAGGTCAATGTAAACAAGAAATTGTTTAACTCTTGATTATTATCACGCGATTTAATCCAATAATAGTCTAATGCCAATAAGGATTAGAATACTACCGCCAAATATTCCTGCTTTATCTGAAAAAAGATCCTGTGATTTTCGTCCAATGAGTAAACCAAGTAGAGTTACAATGCCTGTTATCCCACCAATCAATAAAAAGGAAAAGAGGGGGGGAACGGCAGTGATTGAAAGTGTGGCAAGGGTCGTGCCCACAGCTAATGCGTCGATGCTTGTGACTATCGCTAGAGTGAATATTTCTAGGTGTCCAAGGGAATTAGGCGGTAATTTTACATGTTCAGTCGTTGTTTTTTTATTGCGAGATTCAATTACTGAATCGTAAATCATTTTGCAGCCCACCCCGAGCAATAGGAGAAAACCTAGCCAATGAGCAAATTGGTTAATCCAGTTCACTACACCAAGTCCCAAAAAAAAGCCTATTGCTGGCATGACAGCATGAAAAACCGCGAAGTAAGCGACCAAAAACAATGCAGTCTTAATCGTGCGGATTTGCGTGGACAAACCGATTGAAACGGCAAACGCATCGGCGCTTAACGCCAGTGCGATAAGAAAGACTTCAATCAAGAATATTACCTCGAGTCTAGTATTCTGTAACCTTTTAAAAAGTTTTTATAGTGTGAAGAGGCTATATCAATCAAACGTTGTCTTGATTCGGTAGCCCCCCAAGCCCAATGTGGAGTAATAATTAAATTTGGCAGTCCGCTGGATAACAAAATATTGTCTGGCGAAGGGGGCTCTTGAGTGAGCACATCTAAGCCAGCCCCTCTTATTTCATTTTTCTTTAATGCGTCATACAGGGCTTCTTCATCAATTAATCCGCCTCTTGATGTGTTAATCAGGATGGCGGATGTTTTCATTAAGGACAGTCGTTCAGCATTAATGAGTTTTTCTGTTTTTTCGCTTAACAAACAATGCAAGCTAACCACATCTGCTTTTGGTAAAACATGCTCAAGAGTAGGTCGTGAAGAGGTTTCCCTGCCGGGTGTTGAAGGCACGATAACATTCATACCAAGCGCTTGACACAACTTTGCAAATTGTTTGCCTAATTCTCCAAACCCAATAATGACCGCATTTTTACCTGATAACTCAACCACACCTCGTGTTTGCAGGCAGAATTGAGAAGATTGCTGCCATTGCCCTTGTTGAACTTGATGGAACTGCTGTAGTGAATGGCAAGATAAATTAAGTAGCAACATAAGCGCATGTTGGGTTACTGACGCGGTACCATATCCCTCAACGTTTTTCACAATTATATTGTGGTCATTGCAATAGTTTAAATCGATACAGTTCATTCCGGTTGCAAGTACACCAATATATTTGAGTTGGCTACAATGGGAGAGCGTGTCACGGTTTAATTCAACCTTATTGGTAAAAATAACGGTCGCGTCGGTTACTCTGTCTAGTAATTCATTTGCAGACGTGCTGCGATAAACCTTAAGATCAATATCTTGTGATATGTCAAAAGCTCGCAAAGACACATCTTGACCAAGTGTGTCTGCATCTAATAAAACAGATTTTAATGTGTGAGTGGTTTGCATAGATTAATCATACCTGAATTATGCAAAAGTGCAGAAATATTAGAGGCCAGCTTTACGTGGTTTTAACTCACTTTCAACTTGTCGTCTAGAAAACTGCATAACAAGTTGCTTAGCTTTTGCAATATTCACTAATTCGCTAAGGTTACCGTTTAAATTTTGCAAAGGAAATTCAAACTCAGGTGCCTCAAAACCATGAAGATCTGCTTCCGAGTTCTCTAAGTTAATGTACCCCATGCTCCACAAGTTGAAATTTCTAGACTCAATTGGTCGAGTATATAACTTGGTTATATTGAAATGTCTATTATCGTTGCCGATGGTACTCATTAAATTTAAAATAGTCGTGTCGTCGCCTTCAATTACCTGAAAAAACGAAAGGTCTTTGTATAGCAGTATTCCCGTAATATTTTTTTCGGCGTTAAAAATTCTAGCTTGTTGTAATAACATTAATAATTGTGATTTGCTTAGTGCTTTGCTTGCCAAACTTGTATATGCCAGCTGGATCATTATGAGTCCAATTAAAAAAGGAGATACTGTAGATATAGTGCACAAGGTGGAAAGTGCAAACCTAGACAGTTAATAATTGATATAAATTAATAAAATGGAATTTGCCAAACAAGTAACAGTGACAAATTCCGTCGTCACTGTTACTTGTGCTTAATAAAGAGCCAGAGCAATGCTAATCTATTCGCTTTTTGCCAAAATATTAGACGCGACTACTTTCGTTTCACTGTTTGAAAGTTGCTCTACAAAAGTCGATATGCTTACTTCATTGCAGTTAACAGAATACCCACTTAACTCGTGTTTTTTCAGAGCCTGCGTTTTTCCAATTGAAAGCGCGTCAATACATACTTGAGATAAAACAGAGTTATCTGAGGACATCACTTTTGTATTCTTCGCCGTAGCTTGTTTAAATTGTTTAGCGAATATTTCTATGTTCTTACCGTTACATGTTAAGTAACGTTTAACCTCATAGTAATTTACGTTGTTTTCATTGGAAAACCTTCTTACGGAAGATAAGCCTTGGTTAGCCGCAATCGCACAGGCCTGAGACGCGAAGCTGTCTTCATTCGCCGTTACAATTGGTTTTTTTGCTGCATGTGAAAAGCCAGTAAGAATAAGCAATAAAACAATGCATACAGTCGTTTGGCCTGTAAATTTGGTGATAAATGTGTTCATAGGGTTTCCTAAAATGTAAAAACAGTTTGCTGATAAAAGACGGCACTAGTATTTATCAACCATTGCATGTGTGTTGTTGCCATTATCACCAAATTCCCGTAGCAACCAAAGCTAGACCACTGGAATAAAGTAGATTTAAATCAAGGTATTAAAATATTTAATATTGGGTTTACACAAGCGCTGTGTTTCGTAAACCTTGTGCTAACCTATTGTTCACAAAAGAGCTATTTTGTTTACGTTTTAATAGGCCCATTGTTTGGGTAAGGTGATAAACTGCACAATAAGTCATCGCTTAAGTGGGTCCTATTCGTGGTGACAATTAAAGCAATTAATCTGAATGGTTATTTGCTCAGGTCCTGCATTTATTGGCAAAGCAAAATGTTCCCATCGCTGCAAACTTTTCAAACAAGAATTTACATTCTTTAAATAAATTATTGTTAAAACAATAGATTAAAATTGGCAAGGTTTTCGCACCATGTTCACACTAACAGTGTAAGGTTTGCTTAGTATTAGATTTGCTGAAGAGCATGATCACGGGATGATGACCTGCATTTTCGAGATGCCTCAAGGCGTCTGCACATAGAAAGGTTATGGCCGATTCAGAATAGCGGTTCTTAAAGCAGGAAGCTTCTCAATATTCTGAATACGTCATGGGGGCGCACGTCATACCGATGTGCGCCATTTTTACTCAGGTACCCATACTGACGAAATTGTACGTGCATGTAGAAATGACAAAGTCAACTTTTCTGTATATGGGAACATAAGTGATATCATATTCATTGTGATAGTTAAATGTCGCCGATGCAATTTCAACATACCATCATGGCCTTGTGTTAATTATCAGCGGTGAGGCTCAAATTCCGCTGTTTTTCAACTCTATATAATCAAGCATGAGTCGCTCGAGTGTGACTAGCGGGATGGAGCCGTTTTCTAATAATTTGTCGTGAAACTCTCTTAAGTCGAACTTATCCCCGAGTTGTCTTTCAGCCTGCCCACGAAGTTCCTTAATTTTGATTTCACCAAGTTTGTAGGCCAAAGCCTGTGCGGGCCAAGAAATGTAGCGATCAATTTCCGTTTTAACATTGTGCTCTGACAAAGCGGTGTTTTCTAGCATATAATTTAGCGCTTTTTCCCGAGTCCAGCCAAACATGTGTATGCCAGTATCCACTACTAGCCTGCATGCTCGCCACATTTCATAACTCAACCTCCCAAAGTTATCGTAAGGGTCGTCGTAAATTCCAACCTCCAGACCAAGATATTCTGAATATAGTCCCCAGCCTTCGCCAAACGCAGATATGTAAGTTGAACGCCTTACTTTTGGTATATCTTCCATTTCAGACGCAAGTGAGATTTGAAAGTGATGCCCAGGCACTGCTTCGTGAAGAGTAAGCGCAGGTATCGCATATAAGGGTCGTTTATTAAGCGCATATGTATTAACCCAATAGTAACCGGGCTGGTCATCGCTGCTGGGAGAAATATAACGACCAGTTGTATATTTGGGAGCAATGGACTCTGGGACTGGGGCAACGCCATAAGGAATACGTGGCATTTTATAAAACAACTGAGGCAACTTTGCGTCCATTTGCTTCGCTACATACGAAGCATACATGATTAATTCTTCTGGTGTTTCAGCGTAAAAACGGGGATCAGTGCGAAGAAATTCTATAAATTCGTCGATGGTGCCTGAAAATTCGCCTTTTTCGTTTAATTCATCAACGATAGCCTCCATTTCAAGTCTAATTCTAGCGACTTCTGCTAACCCTATTTGATGAATTTCATCGGCGGCTAAATTTGTTGTGGTGTAATGTTTTACTTTATTTTTATAGAACTTCTCTCCATTCGGCCAACTTTTTGCCGCTATGTCAGTTTTGGCACCGGGCATATATTCTTCTAGGAAAAACTCATAAAAGGTGAGAAATGCGTCATTGGCATTATTCAATAAATTGAGGATCTCACGCTTATTTTGTTTATTTACCAACTTTCTAGGGGCTTGTTTTATTGGACCATAAAAAGGATGGGACTGGATATTGTTTTTCGCATCTTGCATTACAATATATGCACTTATAGTGTCTTCATAGCCCACCAACACTGCTTTTGGTTGGGTGTGGCCTGTCGCTAAACCTTCGCGCATATAAGTAATATTATTGGCGATAATTTCTGGTACTTCGCTGAGCATCTGTAAGTAAACCGTTAAGTCGTCAGCATTTTTTATGGACCGCTCGGTCAAAGTTCGTCCTAGCCTGCTATGGAAACCGTATTCTGAGGTAATGGGAACTCGGTATTCTTTAAATCTAAACTTTGAGATATAGTTGTCTAGTCGATACTTTTGAACAAGCAAAGTAATATTCTCACTTCCACTTAATGCATCTGTATCTATGGTTTGAAGCTGTTCGCGAAACAGTTCGAATCGCGCATGTCTTGCGGCCATTGCTGGTAACGACGTATCTGTGAATTGGCGAGACAAGCTAACAGCATTGATACCTTCTGACCTTGCAATCGCTGGAAACTGGCTTATCTCATACTGCCAAATATCATCTAAAAGCTCGTACATTCGTTGACTATCAGGATTGACTTCCTTTTTACCCGAGCTGATATTACTTAGCTTGCCATCCTCGAACAATGTGTTGTGACGTGCAGAGCATCCAATGAACATTAAACTGATTAACGCGCAGGCGACTATAGTATTGGCGGAACTAGAAATCATATCTATTCTCTTTTTAATAGTGACCTCGTCCAGCCAATATTTTATTTTTTGGGTGTATAGATCGGTGTGTTTATTGACGTTACTTTATCTCGAGTAGATTTATCTGACAAGGGAGTGATTTTTGCGCTACCTTGTTTCTTTACCTGGTCAATTCTTAAAACATTATGCATCGGGACATATGTCCGTTCAACATCCGCAAATTCATCTTTTAATCTTTCATGCGATGGGTCAAGCACCAACTGAGTATGTTTGTCCCATACAAAATCAGCTATTTCTATAAATCCAAAAACATTACTAGTCATCAGTTCTCTAACAAAAAGTTCATAGCGTTCGCCACTGCTTATAAACTGCACACGATAAAGAGGGCTTGTTTTAGTCATTTAATATTCCAATAAAAATAGTTCGTTATACATAAGAAGTAGGTAAATGTTTTTCCAATATTGTCCACCGATCCGACTATATACCTAAATATTGTCTGATCCGCTAAAATTCAAGATGTAAGTGAATATTTGCTGAATTGAGCTTCATTAATAAATCCCGATTGATGAACTCTTGATAACAACAGTCCACTATTCGCAGACCAAAAATAGTCTGAGCATGTCATATGGCTTAAAGGTGTTAACTTATCTTAGTAAAAAATGCTTTTGTTGGTTGGGTCGCACGTCATCTGATTCGATGTAACTCTATTTGTTTGGATGATCTTTTAAACTGGATGACTCAGTCGAGCTCAAACAACATAGTCTTCAAAGCTGACAGGCAAGGAAGTTAACAGATGCAATTTATGTCTTAAGCGTTTTTTGCAAAAAGCGAGCGGATCACCATGAGTACGTCTGATTCGCCCTGTCGAATACTGTTTGAAACAGCAAACCCCTGAGCAAAACTCGACAACTTTAAGGCAAATGCTTCAATATCAATGTCCTGAGGCAATTCATGATGCAAAATAGCCCTCTCTAAACAGCCTATAAAAACCAGTTGTAAATTATCGAAGTAGCGTCTTGCTTTGTTCTGAATAATTTTGTCTTCATTACTTAACTCTAAAATAAACTTGACCAAGAGACAGCCTTGTTTGTTTATGTGTCTCTGATATGCCTCAAAATATTGAATAATGGCCCGAGGTATATTTTGATTTACTTGAAGGTTAGCCTGCAGTGGGATGAGATGATGTTCAATATAATGGTCTATGAGAGCATGAGAGAAATTTTGCTTATTACCAAACTCAAGATAAAAGGCCCTGCGATTAAAATTCGTATAATTAATGAGGGTTTCCATCGAACAGCCTCTAAAACCCTTGTTCAAAAAGATAGGGATGGCGTTTTCAAAGACTTGTGTCAGTGAATATGCAATTTTTCTAGACATGGCTGTAAACTGTATCAACTGTGTTAATTAGGTATACAAGAAAATCAGAGAAATCACAACACATCTTGTTACAGCTTCAATACTAGACGTTGGACTAAGTTAAACGAAATTGTGTTACTATTTTTAACGATAAGTTTTGTGGTGTTAGTCACGACAATTCTTTCGGCTATCGTTTTTTATTATCTGAAACGTTTTAGGTCAGGGCCAATAAAATGTTTAATTACGTAAGTGATAAGTGAGCTTTTTCAGTATGTTATTAAAACAAAAATTTTATCTAATAGTGTGGGCAATCCTTTTTTCCTTGTTGCTTTTAGGTTGCAAAGCTACTTCCAAGAGAGTAGCGGATGACGATATCGCTATTACGCCCAGCGAAACAAATATAAAAGCTCATATGGATTTTCTTGCTCATGATTTATTAGAAGGCAGAGAAACCGGTTCAAGAGGACATGAAATTGCCTCTTTGTATATTGCCAATGAATTTCAAAAATACGGATTACAACAAGCGGGTGAACACAACAGCTTTATGCAACGTGTTACCTTTAGAAAAGGATTGTTAAAAACTGACACTCCTAGTCTGACTATTACGCATAAATCACACGAGCAACCTTTAACCTTTTTAGATGACTTTGTGGTATACCCCAATCTCTATCACAAACATGCGACTGTAACTGCTGACTTAGTATTCGTTGGACACGGCATTGTCGCGCCTGAGTATGACCACAACGATTATGAAGGCGTAGATGTAAAAGGTAAGGTTGTTGTCTATCTAAGAGGAAAGCCCAGTATTTTTAATTCTGAAGTGGGCGCCCACTTATCATCAACTGCAATGAAAACAAAAAATGCTGCAGATCGCGGTGCTATTGGTATTATACTAATACAAACGCCCAGTGGGGAGGAATCATTTCCTTTTGAGCGCAACAAACTGTTTGTTAATGCGCCTAGAATGTCTTGGCTTAAAGAAGGAAAACTGGGAAGTGGCAGAAATGAGATACAAGCGGCCGCTTTTTTGAATATCAAAGCAGCCAATGAACTCTTTAAAGGCGCATCCACCAGCATCGAAGATATCTATTCAAAAATTGAAAACGACGAAGTTTTAACAAGCTTTGATTTGCCAACGAAGATTAGCTTAACTTATGAGACAGAGCACGAAGAAATCACCAGCCCTAATGTCATCGGGTTACTGGAAGGCAGTGACCCAAAGCTTAAGAATGAGTATGTTGTATATACTGCGCACTCTGATCATCTAGGTATTTCTAAATCAGTTGAAAAAGACAAAATAAATAATGGTGCGATGGATAATGCCGCAGGAACATCAGTTCTTATTGAAACGGCAAGGATGTTTTCTGAACTACCTGAAGCGCCTAAACGCTCAATTTTGTTTGTAGCCTTTACTGGAGAAGAGCGAGGGTTGCTAGGCGCAGATTATTTCGTTAGTTTTCCAACGAAACCGCAAGAATCTCTGATAGCAAATGTTAATTTAGACATGCCGATTCTTACTTATGAATTTGCTGATGTCATTGCCTTTGGTGCTAAACACAGCTCCATGGGGCAGTCTGTAGAGTCTGCTGCCCATCAAGTTGGAATTTCATTAACCGATGATCCATGGCCAGAACAAAATCTTTTTACTCGTTCAGACCACTATGCCTTTGTTAAAAAGGGGATCCCGGCAGTTTTTTTAGTCGCAGGTATAAAGGCAAAAGACCCAAGTATAGACGGCAGTCAAGTACTGAACAATTTTCTTGGAACAAACTATCATCGACCGTCAGATGATATGACCCAAGACTTTGTCTGGAGTGCTGCTAAAACCTTTACACGAGTTAATTTTGAAATAGGACTAAATCTGGGTAATGCTCAAGAACGACCCACATGGTATGAAGACAGCTTTTTTGGAAATACGTTTGGTAAGAAATGATGTATCTCATATGTAAGATAGCGCTCACACACCTTACTGCCCTCTCGCGGCCTGCTTGCGAGCAATGGGGTATATATTAAACGACGCTAGAAAAATTTTATAGAGCACCGGTTGCGGACGTTCTAAGTGCTTTGACGCAGTTAATTTGCCAAGTGAAATTGCTTGAACATTGCCCAGCTTTTGCTGAATTCAAAGGTAGGCTTTCTATTGAATTTGCTTCGTACAAATTGATTAATTCGGCCATCTGCAAAACACACCAGCAAATTTGCAAGCGTTGCTTCTTCAACCGGTAGTGATTTACCTTCACGCAACTTTCTTTCGCGCAAAATCTGTTTAAACTGTAGCTCTACTCGTTCAAAGAGCTGAGCTATTCTATCTCTCAACCTCTCTTGTTCACCTTGCAGAGCGTCACCATTGAGAATACGACTTATGCCGGGATTCTTCTCAGCAAAGCCAAGTAGCAAGTGAAGAATGAGCTGTATACGGGCGTCAGCGCTCTTCTCTTCTTCCAATATTTTATTAATCCTAGTGAAAAGCGTATCTTCAATAAAATCAATTAGCCCTTCAAACATACGAGCTTTACTTGGAAAATGTCGATACAGCGCTGCCTCTGAAACCCCGACATGCTCTGCCAGCTTTGCAGTGGTAATGCGTGTACCGTGATTATGTTCTAACATTCCAGCTAAAGATTGTAAGATTTGAGCTTTACGATTTGTTTTTTTTGCTGCAGGCATGATTACTATTCTTCTTATTTAAAGTAACTACGTAAAAGTGTTTAATTTGAGCAGTTACTATATTCCTTGTGTATCAATTTCAATAGTTTTGTAGCAAGTGAGTCTTTACTATCAACAGGTAATTTCACCTTGCTCTTTTTCGTGATCACTATAAGCGCGTTTTGATCAGAATTAAAGCCTAAATCTGAATTTGATACATCATTTGCCGCTATCATGTTCAACTTTTTCTTTTCTAATTTATTTTTAGCATAAGTTTCAATATTTTGTGTTTCTGCGGCAAAACCGACGGTAAAAGGCGCATGGTCTAAAAAAGCGACGCTTTTTAACACATCGGGGTTTTGTATTAACGTCAGTGATAGGTCGTTATCACTTTGCTTCTTCATTTTGTGGTCGCTGGCTTGAAGGACTCTATAATCAGCAACTGCCGCACAAGCGATGAATATATGTTGTTTAGCAATCTCAATGTGTACTTTCTCAAACATTTCGTCTGCAGTTTCCACATCGACTCGGTTCACACTGTCTGGAGTGGGCAAACTGACTGGACCAGCAACAAGGGTGACCTTAGCTCCCATTTTTTGTGCGGCCGTAGCAATAGCAAAGCCCATTTTCCCCGAGCTATGATTGCTAATGTAACGCACTGGATCGATGGGTTCTCTGGTTGGCCCTGCGGTGATCATTATATTCAGTCCGTCTAACAAAGCGGAGGAAGCCGATTCTGTGTCTGTTTTGTAGTCTACCAAGTGCTGAGCTATTTGCTCTGGTTCTAACATTCTTCCGTAGCCGATATCTCCACAAGCTTGTTCACCAGAAGCTGGACCAAGCAATATCGCGCCTCTTTGTTGCAAAATACTCACGTTTGAAAGTGTGGCTTTTGCTGCCCACATTTGTTGGTTCATGGCTGGGGCCACAAATAAAGTTGCTTTAGTTGCAAGAGCCAAAGTGGTCAAGAGATCGTCGGCAAGACCATGGCTTAATTTTGCAATGATATTTGCGGTCGCAGGCGCAATGACAAAATAATCCGCCCACCGAGCAAGTTCAATATGTCCCATGCCGGCTTCCGCATCTTCATCTAACAAGTCAGTGCTTACTTTGTTTCCTGATACTGCTTGTAATGAAAGGGAGCTTACAAAATGCTTTGCCGATTCGGTAAGTACAACGCGGACGTTAGCGCCTTCAGCGGTTAATTTTCTCACTAAGTCAGGAGTTTTGTAGGCTGCAATTCCGCCACTTACTCCCAGTAAAACGTTCTTTTGTACAAGTTGCATATTGGGCGCTTTTCGGTATTAATATCAAGGATAATACAACATTAAACCATTGTTAACCAAGGAATGGAAACATGAATATATACGATTGGCCCAAGTGCGACCGCCCAAGAGAGAAACTACTCCAGTTTGGAGCTCACACCCTATCAGACACAGAATTACTAGCAATCGTAGTGAATACAGGCATTCACAATAAGAACGCTGTAGACGTGGCTAGAGACGCGATGAAAAATTTTAAGTCACCCAGAGGAATTTTCTTTGCTAGTAAAGCCCGCTTTGTATCAAACGAGGGTCTAGGAGAAGGGAAATACGCGATTCTGCAAGCTACCAAAGAATTATATAAGCGCAGCATGGTAGAAGAAGTTAAGGAAAGCGCTAGCTTCACTTGCGCTGAGTCTGCTTCCGAATATCTGCGGGCTCAGCTAAGCGATAACGAACGAGAGGTGTTCGCTATGTTACTACTTAATTCACAGCATCAGCTAATTGCTTATCGTGAAATGTTCAAAGGAACAATTAACAGCGCAGCAGTGTATCCACGTGAGTTAGTCAAGCAAGCAATAGCAGACAACGCTGCCGCGGTGATCCTCGCGCATAATCATCCATCGGGTATTGCTGAACCTTCAAAAGCGGATATTCAAATAACGCAGCGAATTAAGCATGCTTTTGAGCTAATTGATGTTAGCGTACTTGACCACTTTGTTATTGGCCACGCCGACTCAGTATCTTTTGCACAACGAGGATTGCTGTAAAAGTTGTTTTTGGTATGGCAATATTGCTCACCTACATCTTAGAATGAAAAGTCCAAGGATGATGGGTTTGCATAAATCAAAGGTTCTTCTGATAAATTTAGACCGCTCAAAAGAGCGCTTGATGTCTTGTAGCGACCAGCTTTCGCAACAGAATATTGCCTTTGAACGGATAAGCGCGGTTGATGGTGCTCAATTAATGCCTGCTGAATTAACCAAAATTACCGCTCCGTTATTCAGTGGGTATTACAAAGAATTATCTGCAGGCGAGATAGGCTGCTATTTAAGCCATAGAAAGTGTTGGCAATATATATGTGATCAACAGTTAGATTATGCGGTAATATTAGAAGACGATTTTACTGCTCAGAACGATTTCAATATGGTGCATCAGTATCTTCGCGCTGTTGACTCAACTTGGGATTGCATTAAGCTTATGGAGCATCCAGAAAAAAGGCGGTCAGTTTATTCGCTCCCCTGCCTTGATAAAACGTTAGTGAGATACAATAAAGTCCCTTCAAGAACTTGTGCTTACGCCATTACTCTGCAAGGCGCAAGGAAAATGCTAAAGCACAGTGAAAAAATCAGCAGACCTGTGGACATCGATTTTCAATATTGGTGGGAGAAAGATTTATTAGTTTACGGTCTCAAACCATACGTGATAAAGGTTAATGAAGGCCAAAGCAGCACCATCGATGCCATTAAAAAGCGAAAAACGATAAGAAAAAGTACGATAAAACAATACGTTCAAATGGCAAAGTTCAACTGGTTAAATGTTTCGCATTTGAAAAAATTGGATAAACCCATCGTATGAAAACATTATGAGCATAAAATATTTGTCGTAAAAGAATAGAAATAGTTTGTATTTTACACTGAATTACTGTATAAAATGCGCCCTCTTAATTAACCACGTTTAGCCGCAAACTGTTTGCTAGTGTTAAACGGTATAACAGTTGTTCTGGAGACAAAAATGTCTAGAGTATGTATAGTAACTGGAAAGCGTCCAGCGGTAGGAAACAACCGCTCACACGCGAGAAACGCGACTCGTCGTCGTTTTCTACCAAATCTTCAATCTCACCGTTTCTGGGTAGAGAGCGAAAATCGTTTCGTAAAACTTCGTGTATCGACAAAAGGTATGCGTATTATTGACAAAAAAGGCATCGATTCAGTGTTAACTGACATTCGTGCCCGTGGCGAAAAAGTTTAAGGACCTAAATCATGCGCGATAAAATAAAGTTAGTATCAACTGCAGGTACGGGTTTTTATTACACAACAGATAAAAATAAACGTAATATGCCGGGCAAAATGGAGATCAAAAAGTATGATCCTAAAGTTCGTAAGCATGTTATGTTCAAAGAAGCAAAAATAAAGTAAGTATTCATCTTACCAGTGGTGTTTGCAAATTTTTGGTTTGTCTCCACAAAAATACAACGCACAGTTGTATTATTTGCAAAACATTATGAATATTAATACTTGCAAGTATTGTCAATAAGAAAGGAGCTAAGGCTCCTTTTTTTGATGGATGAATCAGAGTAGATCACGCTATGTTAAGAATGTCTAATCGTGCTTGGAACAACGTCTTAATATTTACCGCCGTAGGGCTGATACTAATATTTAACTTAGACCGATTCTCGAGCGAATCGCAAGCGACCAGAAAAATCGTCCAAGACGGTGAATACATCTTGAGCATGCAAATAAATCAAGTTGAACTAGAGAGGGCTGGTCAAATATGGCGCGTTGACCCCAATGGCATACAACCTAGCCAACCAATTGACTCCAGCACCATCGAATCCATTATCAATGCTTGGCAAGCAGCCTTTATAACGCCAGCAGACATCGCGTTCGATCAAGCGCTATTTTCTAACCCTAATTCCCTCGTTGTGATATCGCTAGCTGGGCAAAGCCAACCGGTGGTTATAGGTCTGTTTATTATTCGAGAGCAATTATTTTTCGTACTTGAAAAGCAAGTGTTTGTGCTAAATTCACCAAGCATTCAGCAATTGCTTGAGCCCATTGTTACAGTGAAACAATAGCGCAATAGTCACATGATTATTTGCTTAAATGAAAGGAGTCTTAATGCCTGAATTGCCAGAAGTAGAGGTCACTCGACTTGGTATTTCTCCACATCTAATTGGCGAAAAGATAACACAAGTCGCTGTGCATCAGCCTTCTTTGCGCTGGCCAGTCCCTGACAGCGTGTATTTGACTGAAAATCAAGTTATCAGTCATGTTAGTCGACGAGCAAAATATCTATTCATTCACACTCGAGCAGGCGACTTAGTCATGCATCTTGGCATGTCTGGTAAAATGCGGGTGGTAGATCAAGAATTGCCCAAACTAAAACATGATCATATCGAAATTTACCTATCCAATGGCACCAAGTTAGTGTTCAATGATGCTAGACGCTTCGGCAGTTGTCTATTTCAATGCAAAGACGATGAAGTGCCATTGAAAATTCTCAGTAATTTGGGGCCAGAACCTTTAACAGAACAGTTTGATGGACAACGATTGCATGAATTGAGCCGCAATAAAACCTCCCCTGTGAAGTCTTTTATTATGGATAACTCAGTGGTTGTCGGCGTCGGTAACATATATGCCAACGAAAGTCTGTTTATGAGCGGTATTGATCCTAGGAGGCAGGCATCAAGAATTTCCAAAAAACGCTACATGGCTCTTGCTCAAAATATTAAAATAGTGCTTAAAAAAGCGATAGAGCAAGGGGGAACTACCCTTAGAGATTTTGCGCAAGCGGATGGTAATCCTGGATATTTTACTCAGCACTTAAACGTGTATGGCAGGGTTGGTGAGCAATGCGATCTATGTGAAACGTTAATCAAATCTAAGGTAATTGCTCAGCGAAATACATTTTTTTGCCCGGCGTGTCAAAGGTAGTCAACGTATGTTCCGAAAATCATATAATTTGATTCGATCGTTGCTTTAATTTCCAAACTTTTCTTTTAGTGCGGTATGAACAAGTGGATGGCAAAACTGCGCAACATCACCTTTGTGAAGCGCAACTTCTTTTACCAAGGTTGAAGATATGAATGAGTTTTCTTCAGAGGGAGTAAGAAATACGCTTTCAAGATGAGGATTGAGACGACGATTCATATTGGCAAGTTGAAATTCGTATTCAAAGTCGCTTACTGCCCTTAATCCCCTGATCAAGATATCAGCCTTGTTATCTTTGGCAAACGCCGCCAGTAAACCAGTGAAACCAGTGACCGTAACATTGTCTAGATGAGAACATACTTGCTTAATGAGTTTTACTCGCTCTTCCAGAGTAAATAAGGGCTGTTTGCTGGGGTTAGACGCAATCGCTACTATCACTTCACTGAACATCTTTGATGCGCGCTGTATGAGATCGGCGTGACCGTTAGTGATAGGGTCAAAAGTTCCTGGATAGATTGCGCGATGTTGAGCCATGTGGACATAATCCTTGCTAAGTTGTGTATGATTCGAAATAAACGCGCACTACTGTAGCGAATTGGTTAGCACAATGGCAATGCTTAATTCAATTTAATCGTGTTAAGGGCTACTAAATTCCTATATCATTAACGCTGGATTTTTATTTATCTAACTGCAAGGTTTTCTAAGTGCGATTGTCTCGTCAATTAACTGTTTTCATCATCGGCTGCTGTATTTCGTTATTTAGCGGTAGCTCACAATCCTCGGTTTATGTTGGCACTCAAGACAAACAGTTGCACTATGACCTAAAAACGTTATCAGAATGGGGATATTTAGACGTTGCTGTCAATACCTACCCAATACCCTGGAAAGGCATCGCCGCGCAGCTCAAAGAAATATCTAGCGAGTCTATGCCCGATATGCCGTTGCAAGCTTATTTACGCATTCGTCATTACTATAATTTAAATCAACGTCTAGAGTGGAGGAACTTTGTTTCTTTAGAAGCTGCATCAGACGACGTACGTTTTAGAAGTTTTGATGAAGGCGTAGAACAAACCGCTAGAATCAATGCAACCAGTGAATTTTACATGGGCAGAATATCGGGCCAGTTAAGCGTAAATTATCAAAAGGGCGGTGAAGTGAATCTTGATAGATCATTTATCGCTTATCAATTAGGTGATTGGAATTTACGAGTGGGCTCGATTGACCAATGGTGGGGTCCCGCCCAATCTTCAAGTTTGATAATGAGCAACAACACTCGGCCAGTCAAAGCCATTGCATTATCCCGTTCTGTCAGTACTCGCTCAGACAGTAAATGGTTAAGTTGGTTAGGGCCTTGGTATTTTACTACTCAAATGGGGCAGATGGAGAGTGATCGTACGATACCCAATATCAAAATATTTATGAACAGAGCAAACGCTCGGCCATTTAAAGGGTTTGAAATAGGACTGTCTTGGGTAGCCATGTGGTCAGGTAAAGGGCAAAACGAAGGATTAGAAGAATTTATAGAACTAGTCACCTTTGAAGCTATTTGCGCACAACAAGACGGAGTTTGCGGAGAGGGGGAATTATCTAAACGCGGCAATCACATCGCGGGTATAGATTTAAGTTACACGACCCAATTGCTCGGTCGTCCAGTCACCGCATACGCTCAGCGTGTCGGTGAAGACTCTGTAGACGGTTACAAAATCACAGACAACGCTAATTTGTTTGGAATTTCTACCTATTGGCGTAACACGAAAGTATTTATAGAAACAAGCGACACAAACATTGCTTGTGGTGAAAATGAAAATGCATTTAATTGCTATTATGAACACAATAAATATCTTGATGGGTATAGAATGTATGGCCGTACTTTAGGGAGCACATTTGACAGTGATGCCAAACAAGTTACGTTGGGTGCAAACACGAGGTTTGCCAACGGTGATATTATGGAGCTGTTTATTCGAAGCGCTGAATTGAACAAAGATGGGACAGAGCCTTCTCCTATGCTAACCGAAGCGGCAAGCGAAGATTTATTGGAATTTTCGGGCTTCTATCAAAAGCCCATTGGTGACTGGCTATTAAAGGCCGGTGGAAGTGTTACTAATCGCAAGTTTTCTGAAATTGAAGATCAAATAGATTCTTTAATCTATGTGAAGGCTCAATACGCTTTTTGAATCAATGATTTGTTCCAATCAGTGACTTAAAGCCGGATATAAAAAGGTCATTACTTTATGATAAAGGTTGTATTTTTTGCTCAGTTACGAGAAAGCCTTGGGGTTGGGTCTGTTAACTGCGACAGCCACAGTGTCAGCACTGTTGAAGATGTATTTTCAAAGCTCTCTAAGCAACTAGATAACTGGCAAGGTAATGTAGAAAAAAATCGCTGTCTATGCGCGGTTAATCACACATTGGTCGGGTTGGAACATCCAGTTAAAAACGGGGACGAAGTCGCCTTTTTTCCGCCAGTAACAGGTGGCTAACTATGTCGCATATTGTTAATGTGCAAACCGAGGATTTTGATTCTAATTGGTGTTTTAAACAGCTTAGGGATAATCCCAAAAATGGTGCGATTGTGACCTTTACGGGTATAGTCAGAGATTTCAGTGCAAATACCTCTCTTGCTGCCATCGAATTAGAGCAGTATCCCAAAATGACGCTACACGCTATGAAAATTTTAGTAGAGAAAGCAGAGCTTAAATTCGGTGTCAGTAGGATCATTCTCATCCATCGAGTGGGCAAGATTCAAGTAAACGAGCAAATAGTGTTTGTTGGTGTGTCAAGTATGCACAGGCAGGGCGCTTTCGATGCCGCTCAATACATAATGGATAAACTAAAAAATGATGTTCCGCTTTGGAAAAAAGAGATTGATTTAGCCGGCAATTGTAAATGGGTCGAAGCTAAGTCAAGCGATAAAAAAGCGGGCAATCAGTGGGATTGATATCCCTGTAAAAGCGTTTGCCAGTCACCTTCAGTGAACGTTCCTTCTGCGTATGTGTTTTTGTGTTTATCCAACGACCGCCTAAAACGCGCAAGGTTTGCTTCCTTCCATTTCCCATGTTGTTTAATAGAACACTTATCGAAGTCGATAAGATATATCTGAGTGTTTGAACGCTGGCTTTGAAGCAAGATATTTTTAACGTTAATATCTTCATGGCATACGCCTATATCATGCATTTTTTTAATTTCAGCTCCAATTTCATACCAAAGGGCTGAATTAATGCCACTCAATTTTAACTGTTCGTGCAATTCAACCGAGTCTTTTATTACTTCGGTGATCAGATCTGCGCAATAAAGCCAGCCTTTTCTTGTTACCATGCCCGCGAGAGGTGCAGGTACATGCACGTTATGGTTTTGCAAGAAATCTAAGATATATAGCTCTTGATAACACCTGGTATTTTCAAGCCCTGTATAAATAAACGAATCTTCAGACAACTTAGCGACTAATCCACCCCTGCGATAATGTCGAAGGGCGTATGTTTTTTCTGATCTTTGCAGTTGTGAAGTTTCGGCTGAATTATGCGTTGTCCATTGAAAGAAAAACACTTGGCCTCTACCGTGTTTTTGCTGGGTAATAAGATTTTGCTTTTCTAGAAAATCAACGCGAAACGCGTTTTCATCCAATCCAATTGATTCGGCATGGTCGGTAGTGAGTATAGTTTTATCGCCGAATTCTCGAGTATTTATCGCCACTTTGTCAGCCTTGATTTTCCTGAATGTTTAAGTTTGGGATGTTGAGAAGCGCAATTATTGACTATGCTCGTAATGTTAAGCACATCATTATTAGATGTTGCTTAATATGCGCTGTAATATGTTGTATATTACAACAAAATTAAAGCAAAAGTTTTTACTTGTTTCGGCGTGCGTTTGCAAATTTACAAGAAATTTTTGTCATTGTCCTATCAACTAATTTAAGGGAATAAGTACTTGGCAGTTTGTCAGCTAGTATCCAATACTCTCATTCAAGCTTATCATTTTAGCGAGTCGCATTAGACCATTATGAGTAAAGCATTTGAACTGTGTATTATCCGTTTATCAGCAATAGGTGATGTTTGTCATGCGTTAGCAACGGTGAATGCAATACAAAAGCATATGCCAAACATAAACATAAGCTGGGTAATAGGAAAAGTAGAGTACGATCTAGTCAAGCATATAAAAGATGTAGAATTTATAGTATACGACAAGAAAGACGACAAAAAGTCCAGAAAGACGGTTAAGCAAGCTTTTCGAGGCAAAGTTTTTGACGCACTTTTCGTCATGCAAGTGTCCCTTCGAGCGAACTTAGTGTCACGCATGATCAAAGCCAAAAGACGAATAGGGTTTGATTATAAACGTTCAAGGGAAGGGCACTCCTTGTTTATAAATGAGAGAATTGACGCCAATCCCCAAGCTCATGTCTTAGATGGATTTATGGGATTTGCTGAAAAGCTAGGGGTCGTCGCCCCAGCTGATCCTTCTTGGGATATTCCGCTACTCCCCGAAGACGTTGAATATGTTGAGAAAACACTGCCCAATCCATACGTGGTCATAAGCCCTGCTGCAAGCAGTGAGGAGCGAAATTGGTTACCTACTCGATACGCAGAGGTTATTGATTATTTGACAGAGTTGAATTTTAAAGTGGTGCTTTGTGGGGGACCCGGCAAGCTCGATAGCACCTTAGCGAGTGAAATACAAAGGCATACTGACAATGTCTATTTAAACTTAGTTGGAAAGACCTCTCTTATTCGCCTGTTAACCGTGATCCGCAGTGCAACCTTTGTTATTGCACCAGATACGGGTCCTGCACATATGGCAACCACACAGAACGTACCGGTTATTGGTTTATATGCTCATAGCAACCCTCTAAGAACCGGCCCATATAATTCTCTGCATCTTGTTGCTTCAGTTTACGATTCTTGTATACAGGAGCAGTATAAAAAAAGTTGGAAAAGTTTACCCTGGGGCACGAGAGCTAAAGGTAAGGACCTTATGGAAAAAATATCTGTAGAAGAGGTGAAGTCGCTGATTCAAAAAGTGATCATGGAATTAGACACCGTCAATCCATCATGAGTAATGTAAGATTTGATATAATATCGAACGTTGACAAATGGTGGGAACGTCATTGCGGTTGTTTTTAATGTGTGCTTTTTAGCCGGTGAAAATAGGTAAAACAAAATGTTAATGAGTCGTTTGGCTTTTGCCGTTGCTGCTCATCTGTAATATCTACTGTCTTTAACTTTGAGATAAATATTATTTTAGATTCAGTTTTGGTGGTTGTTAGGTGTTGGCTTGTTAAAAACTTTCTACTCGTGAACAATGGTGAGTAAAGTGGCTAATGTCGAGAGTCAAACAACTTACGCCAGCAAGTCAGCCTGGACCTAAATTAAAATGCAAGAATCGGTTCAGTTGGCTTAAGTTCAACAAATCCTTGTTTTCCATCAATTATGTATTGTGTCGACAGCGATTCGATTGTTTGAGCTATTTTAAATAGCTCTATAACAATACGGTCAATCTGTTCTTCGCATTCCGCTATTATTTTAATGGACACATTGCTATGCTGAGAGTGACTATCATGGACGAGAGAATGTGAATGCGTTTTTTTATCAACATTTCTCTGACTCATAAAGCTCTCTAAATTATTATTGTTGCTAATAACCCTGCAAAAATTCGGCAATTTTAAAATGTCATCTGAACTTCGAAGGATATTTAATATCGATTTCAGCTTTGAGATCTGCTCTGTTGAGCTAGCTTTAGATTCAAATCCAAGTATATCTATGGCGGGTATGATAATTTCAATTTGCCATCGTTTATCTTCTTCTACGATAAGAACTTCACCCATTCCATGAATATGCGCTTGGGCAACTGTAATGAATGGAAAAAACAACAAGAAAACAGCATAAGGCAATGACCATAAAAGCGTTATAAATTTGCTTTGATTACACTTTGATGTTTTCAACATGCCCTCTCTAATTTGTCCGGAAGATTTGACACTTCATAATACAATACAATGTAACCTTATAATATTCATCAGCGGGGTTAGATGTGTGAATATTTAATCTCACTATTGATTTAAAAAATTTTTAAATGGCAGAGGCCAATCTTCTATTTTGGCCGTCAGTAAAAATATAAAAGATACTGCATTTGAAACAATAGAAAGATGGTGATTGATATAAAAACAATGAGTTGAATCCTCATAAAGAATGCTTTGTTACTGCATGTCTTTTATAGAGTTTTACTAACTCCAGCTTACATAACATTCAATATCGCTTTTCGATTTTGAGTTTTAAACTACAAGTGATGGCTTTGGTCAATACAATATTATTATCTTTACGTTTTATTTTGTTTTAAGACAAAACTGTTTAGATCCAACAACTGAAATGTAAAAAATTCCTTTTGAAGTGAATATTAGCTGACAAACAGACTAATAATGGTGTAAACCATTTACATATTTGCAATTGTGTCCTACAAGCTTTCAGATACACTCTACACATTAAGACAACCTAGATAGAATCCTAGTAGGAGTACATCATGTCACAAGCATTTTTACAACATCTACAAAGTCAGTTAGACGAAACACAAGAACAAGGGTTATATAAAAAAGAGCGAATAATTACCTCACAGCAGTTTGCTAACATCAATATCGCTAGCGGTGAAGAAGTGCTCAATTTCTGCGCCAATAATTACTTGGGATTGGCCAATCACGAGGATTTGATCGACGCGGCTAAGCAAGGCTTGGATTCACATGGTTTTGGAGTCGCCAGCGTTCGATTTATTTGCGGAACTCAAGACATACATAAACAGTTGGAGTCCAAAATAAGTCATTTCTTGGGCATGGAAGATACCATCCTTTATCCGTCTTGCTTTGATGCCAACGGGGGATTGTTTGAAACCATCCTGTCAAAAGAAGACGCTGTCATTTCAGATTCTCTTAATCATGCCAGCATCATTGATGGTGTCCGCTTATCGAAGGCGATGCGTTATCGCTATCAAAGTAACGATATGCAATCTCTTGAACAGCAATTGCAAAAAGCCCAAAAAGACGGGGCTAGATTTAAATTAATTGCAACCGATGGTGTTTTTTCCATGGATGGAGTAATCGCAAATTTAAAAGGAATCTGTGATTTAGCTGAAAAGTACGATGCAATGGTAATGGTCGATGACTGTCATGCAACCGGATTTGTGGGTGATAAAGGTAAAGGCAGTCATGAATACTGTGATGTGATGGGCCGCGTTGACCTAATCACCGGCACCCTAGGAAAAGCATTGGGCGGGGCATCTGGCGGATTTACTTCAGGTAAAAAAGAGGTAATAGATTGGCTTCGACAACGCAGTCGTCCCTATCTTTTCTCCAACTCCGTTGCGCCACCGATTGTG
The DNA here is from genome assembly GCA_965660815.1 of Glaciecola sp. Lineage (GTDB taxonomy): Bacteria > Pseudomonadota > Gammaproteobacteria > Enterobacterales > Alteromonadaceae > Glaciecola. The sequence goes on along the minus strand of CBFIBG010000089.1, from coordinate 171,776 downwards.
GCTGCATCTATTAAAGTGTTTGAAATGATGGAAAATGGGCAAGACTTAAGAGATAAATTAAAAAGAAATGCGGCTCATTTTCGACAGTCAATGCAAGATGCAGGTTTTACTTTGTCAGGTAAAGATCACCCAATCATTCCAGTAATGCTGGGCGATGCAAAACTAGCCAGTGCCATGGCCGACAAATTGCTGGAGAAAAACATCTATGTAATAGGTTTTTCATATCCTGTTGTACCAAAGGGGGAGGCCAGAATTCGAACGCAAATGTCTGCTGCTCACAGCATTGAACAAATAAACCAAGCCGTATTTGCTTTTACTGAGGTAGGCAAAGAACTTGGCGTCATCTAATACGTATTTGAATACTAAAAGAATATAAATACTTTATATCCTGTTGTACTTTGTACAAGGTGGGCTTAAATGAAAACGCTATCAAAAATAAAAGCTGAGAAAGGCATCTGGATGGTCGATTGTCCTGAGCCTCAAGTAGGTCCAAACGATGTTAAAATTAAAATAAAAAAGACCGCGATATGCGGCACTGATATGCATATTTTTAACTGGGATGAATGGTCTCAAGCCACCATACCCGTGCCAATGACCGTCGGTCACGAGTATGTGGGCGAAGTAGTGGATATGGGAAGCGAAGTGCGAGGTTTTACACTCGGAGACAGAGTATCTGGCGAAGGACATATCACTTGTGGTCATTGCAGAAATTGTCGTGCCGGTCGGGTACATCTGTGTCGAAACACTATTGGGGTTGGAGTTAACCGCGAGGGGGCCTTTGCCGAATATCTTGTCATTCCTGCGTTTAATGCGTTTAAGATCCCAAGCAATATCAGTGATGACCTTGCTGCAATCTTTGACCCATTTGGAAACGCTGTCCATACCTCTCTAACTTATGATTTAGTAGGTGAAGACGTCTTGATTACAGGCGCAGGACCGATTGGTATTATGGCCGTTGCAGTGGCTAAGCACGTTGGAGCTCGCCATGTAGTCGTAACAGATGTTAACGAATATCGGCTATCGCTTGCTAAAAAAATGGGAGCGAGTAGGGCTATTAATGTATCAAATACAGCTTTAAAAGATGTAATGAACGAGCTTGGAATGACAGAAGGGTTTGATATCGGTCTAGAAATGTCAGGCGTGCCGTCTGCGTTCAGTGATATGCTGGCTAAAATGAATCACGGTGGGAAAATTGCAATGTTGGGGATTCCGCCACAGAATGTAGCAATAGACTGGAATCAAGTCATTTTTAAAGGATTAACAATTAAGGGTATCTACGGTCGAGAAATGTTTGAAACTTGGTATAAAATGGTGAGCTTACTCCAAAGCGGGTTGGATTTAAGTCCAATAATTACTCATACAATGCCAGTAGATCAATATCAAACAGGATTTGAAATAATGGGGTCTGGGCAATCGGGTAAAGTTATTTTAGACTGGACATAGTCAATAATGGTACACAAATAGACGGGGTATTAATGGAACAGTTTGAGCATATTTCGCCTCAGCAGACAAAAGATAAATTGGAAGGTGGTCAGATAAAGGTTGTCGATATTCGGGACGAGCAGTCATTTAAACTAGGCCACATACCTGGATCTTTTCATTTAACCAATACTACATTAACTGAATTTATGAATGAAAATGACGTTCAAACCCCAGTGGTGGTTTGTTGCTACCACGGCATAAGCAGTCAACAAGCGGCGCAGTTTTTGTTGCAACAAGGCTTCGAAGAAGTGTACAGCATGGATGGAGGTTTTGAGGCTTGGCGAACCCAATTTAACTTTGATACAGGAAAGTAAAAAATAGATTACTCTAAGAGCTGTTTTCGGGCACGCAGCTGCTCTGCATTGCGTGGCCGAACAGTTGATTTAATGGCTAGCCTCCCTGACGCAGATACTTAGTGAAAATAATATCTTTCACCATTTCTTTTCCAGTTTCTCTGAGTAATAATCCTCTAAATTCGTTCATTATTTCCCTGCGCATTTCCTCTCTGCCAGTTAAAGAGCGGACTTTTTGTTCACTTTGCGCCCCAATAATTTCGATGGCAGTTGCTCGCAGAAGTGGCATATGATGCTCTATCGCCATGATGTATTCAGGGTTGTCTAGCATAACTTCAACGGTCACTTTCAAATAACCCAGTTTTTTACTGTTGTCACCCGCATAGTTGGTAACAATATCTGGATCTAGTGCGATGTAGGCATAATTCGGGCTTGCAGACTCTTGTTGAGCATGTGCCATCCATGAAGTAAAGCTCATGCATATTATCGCCAGCTTTAATAAAAACAAATGGGGTAATTTTCTATTTGAATAAAAGTTTCTATATGCAGTTTCCATTGACTTATACCTATTGAAGACGAATGCTGACAAAGTATCCATGATTAAGTATATCGGTAAATGCTCGCATTTATTGAGGGTAATAATGATAAAAAAAGCCCCTCTTGAAGGGGCTTTCCGTGTCTTGGCCAGTGAACTAACCAGCCAGGGTGGATCTAAAGAAAGGGTTAGTTACTCCGAACCCCACCCATAGTCAATTCACCTAAATTCAAAACACTCGACATATGATCACCTCCTTAAATATCTACTAAACACGTTAGATAAATTAACAGATTCAGCGCATGTGTAAATATGTGTTCTGCGTCAAATCCCAATTTGGCAGTTATCTCGTGTAAACATTTCTGTTTTTATGCAAAAAAATAATTGTAGTTAAATCCTTTAGCGCGTAGTCTTTTGACACTATTTTCAATTCAAAATGAGCGTTCTGTCGAGGTAAGAATGATAAGAGTCATATATCGTTGGGAGGTTAGACCCGAAAACTTAAAAGTATTCAAAGATGTGTGGCGTTCCACTACGATTAATATACATAATATGGTGGACGGTGCTCATGGAAGTGTGTTGATGGTCGAGGCTGAACATAGGTCAACTGTTATCACCATGGCTAAGTGGGACTCAATTGATTCTTGGAAGAAGTTTTGGGGAAATGCAAACCCCAAGGAATTATATAAAATGAATCAGTTGGCAAAGCGCTTATCGGTTGAGGTATTTGAAGAAATCGAAGATCAAACTCAATAATCAAACGCCAAAACGCATTGAATATCTGAGTTTAGCTCTAATGAAATAAAAATAAGTTCTGAGCCTTACACCGTTTATACAGATTATTCCTTTGCTATGATAAACTCCCAACCAAAATGTAACAACAAATTTGAAAGTTTTGGACAATAGATACAATTATCCTTTCAACATGTCAGTGCTTTGGCAAGAGCCTCAGGATGTAAATCAATTACCCTGTAATTTACAGGATTGGTTGTTAAACACAGGTTCATTAACAGAGCGGTTGCAAGCGCTTACTAACTGCTTTGAAGTTGAATTGCTTGGGCAAAAAAAAATTAGACCAGACCAATCTGAATTGGCGATTTTACAAAATGCTGAAAAGCACTCATGGCAAATTCGGGAAGTCATTCTCCAAGGAATGCCAAAACAACAGGAAAAAGAACAACAACAAGACTGGGTGTTCGCTCGCAGTGTGCTTCCGCTAGAGTTGTGTAACTCTCAATTTGAAAACCTTGGAAATGAGCCTCTAGGGCAGCGTATTTTTAACGATAAAAACTTCATTAGAAGTGATTTCCAAATAGGAATATTAACTTGCCATCCTCTTACTAAACAAGTCGTCGATCCTCACCAACCTATGTGGGCAAGGCGGTCTAAATTTAAGATACAACAATACGAGCTTATAGTGGCTGAAGCCTTTCTCCCAGACAGTCCTTGCTATTGGAGCTGATATGTTCGGATTAACCCTGTCTCACAAAGCGCAATACTTACAATTAATGAGGGCCGACAAGCCGGTGGGAATATATTTGCTGCTTTGGCCTACGTTATGGGGATTGCTTTTTGCCGCGCAGGGAATGCCACCAGTTTCAATATTGACTGTGTTCATACTGGGTGTGATTGTAATGCGAAGTGCTGGATGCGTTATTAATGACTTTGCCGACCGCAAAGTCGATGGAGCGGTAGAGCGAACCAAGCATAGACCTCTAGCAACAGGAGAAGTATCAGAAAGAGAAGCAAAGAACTTATTCGCACTACTGGTTGGATTCGCATTTATATTGGTCTTATTTCTTAACGGCGCTACTATTTTGCTTTCACTTGTCGCCTTGCTCCTAGCGAGCGTCTATCCATTTATGAAACGGTATACTCAGTTACCTCAAGTTGTACTAGGCGCTGCTTTTGGTTGGTCAATTCCCATGGCATTTATGGCAGTAAATGAAATGCTGGTTTGGTGGTTATGGCTGCTGTACTTAGCCAACTTGTTCTGGACGGTAGCCTATGACACACAATATGCAATGGTTGATCGCAAGCATGATTTGAAAGTAGGTATAAAATCAAGTGCCATTTTATTTGGTAAGTACGACGTTGTGATAATCTGTTTACTCCAGTCGCTGACCTTGGCGTTACTTGCCGCTGTGTTTTACATCAATCACTTCCCGAACTTTTCGTATTTAGGATTATTGATGGCCGCGGCTTTGTTTGTTTTTCAGTACCATTTGTGCAAAAACAGACGAGAGCCAGACTGCTTTACTGCTTTTTTGAATAATAACTATGTCGGTATGATATTAACGGCTACTATCGCGCTGAGTTTTCTTGTCTAAATTATCTCAAGGTCCATTTGGCTGTAAAAAAACTCGTGTTTGTTGTCAACGATTGCTAAGAGAGCGCCACTCATTACGGCATAATAAGCTAACTGTTGTAACATATATTAGGTTAATGAGTGGTTACCCAACGTACGTTAGCACTTACTTATCTTCGGGTTCATCTATATCATTTTCCAATTCAGCTAATCTGGCCTCCAAAGCTTCGAGTTTCTCTCTAGTCCTAATAAGCACTTGGCTTTGCACATCAAACTCTTCTCTGCTTACAAAATCTAGTTTTTGTAATTGAGACTGCAGTACCGTTTTGACTCTTTCTTCAGCTTCCCCTGCCATCGTTTTCATACCAGGTGGAATGGCATTCGATATGTTTTTTGCTATTTCTTCCAATTTCTTTGGATCAAGCATGTTTGGCTCCTGTGTTTTTAATTCTTATATTGTAGCCTTAACCACAGAAAAATACACTACACAGTTGTATATGGTCTATGCAATGTACCTCTCTGGTTACACATTTACGACCTAGTGGATAAGCACCCACACATTCTTGATTGAGTTTGAAATTGCAAATCCTAAAAACTTGTATTTTATTGTTAGAAGCTTAAAAGTCTTTCTTTACTTATAGTTTTTGATTAGATTAGGCTATGGTCAGTAAAATATTGTCTGGCTCAATTATCAATATCAATCGAAATACATACTCAATTTAATTCGGTGAATTGGTATACACACTTATAGGGTTTGTTATATGGATCGCGATAAACTGCAATTGGAATACCTTAATTTTCCTTCTAGAGTCAAGACACTTATTTTAAGTACAACCAATGAACAGGATTCTCCCCATGCGAGTTATGCTCCGTTTGTGGTGAATGAAAATAGGCACTTTTTTATTTACGTAAGCCAGTTGTCAGCACATACCACTCACTTAATTTCTAAAAAATCGGCGACCATTATGTTGATAGAAGACGAGTCCCAAACGGTTCAATTGTTTGCCCGTAAAAGGCTCACCTATGAATGCTCATGCCAACGTGTTTCTCGAAATACGAAACAATGGAAATCGTTAATAACTCAATTTGAAGAAAAGTTTGGAAATATTATGCTCACATTAAGAGGGTTAACTGATTTCGAGATGATTGAGTTAGTACCACAATCTGGTCGGTATGTAGCGGGTTTTGGTGCTGCGCATGAAGTTGATCCAAAAGATCTTTTTACGATCAATACCTCACCTTCAAGAAACTAATCCTAGAGACTTCAAGCATGACCACTCCAATTCAATCTTCTAAGCAGCCTACATTGCAAACTGTTTGCATAGCTCAGCCCACTACCTTAGGTAAGAATAGTGTTCCCTCTGGTATCAACAAAATCTCGGTAAGTGGTCCAGTGTCGGTCACTGAACTGGGTCTTGAAGGTGACTTTCAAGCAGATAGGAGGGTGCATGGCGGGTTGGAAAAGGCCGTTTATCAATTTCCCAAAGAAAACTATCAGTCATTAAGCGAAGCTTTGCCGCACTTAAAAGAAAAGTTTTCTAGTCCGTGTTTAGGTGAAAATTTTTCAACTATTGGCATGACAGATGAATCTGTTTTTATTGGTGATATTTATAAAGTCGGGTCTACATTGCTGCAAGTCAGTCAACCAAGAATGCCTTGTTGGAAAGTGAACCAGCATATTGGTAATGCACACATGATGGCCTTATTAATCGCATTAGAGGCATCGGGATGGTACTACCGAGTGCTAGAGCCTGGGAAAGTAGAAACAGGCAACACGTTCAGTTTAGTTGAGCGCATCCAACACGACTATAGCGTTTCAAAAGTATGGGAACTTTGGGGGGACTTAAGAGAGAAGAAAGTAGCGTCGAGCACGCCAATTCATATCAATGGCTTATCTGATGAATGGACATTCCAATGGGAATAATCCATGGTTCCATACCAGTTTCCTCAATCTCGATTGTCTGAAGATCTTCAGACAATCGAAATGACAGGTTTCACGGACTTAATGTAAATTAAACTTTTTGTTCGCTTTGGCTTTATTGATTATATCCACATTTCTCTTAATTAGATTTTATGATTTCAAAAGCACAACAAAAGACTCTGGTCATCTTATTATTTATCGTTGCCATCGTGGTCGCATTCATCGTTTCGTTACCTAAACCTATCGACATTGATTTGACGAACATTGGTAACGGGAAAAAGTCTGTGGTGTTTATTTATGATTTAAATCGTGTAGTGAGTAATCAGCAGGCGATGCAAATTAACGAGGCTCAAGAAAGTCTGAAAGACACAGTAAATTTCTTAATTGCAAGAACAGGGTATCCACAAACTGATGAATTTATAGAGCGCTATAATGCAGATATTGCGGAATTGCTGTTTTTTGATGAGAGTGGGCAAATTTACGATCGGCAATATGCGCTATTGAATTCAGAGACTTTAATTTCTAATCTATCGGATTAACTGACTCATACAGATAATCTAATATTAGTTTACACCCATTTTTCAGAACTATTATGGAAATTCTATTAGCAAAAGCGTATAACAGCTTGTATTAAATCAAATATAGATATTTAAATATGATATTACATAATTCTTCTTGGCAGCAGGTAGAGGCATACCTTAAAAATAATCAAACTATAATCGTTCCAGTCGGGTCGACTGAGCAACATGGACCGACTGGACTTCTTGGCACAGACGCGATTTGTCCTGAGGCCATAGCACTGGAGTGTGAAAAGTTGTGCGATGTCTTGGTTGCTCCTACCTTTAACGTAGGAAACGCTCATCATCATTTGGGTTTTCCAGGAACCATTTCCCTTAAGCCCTCAACTATGATTTTGGCGGTGAAAGATTGGGTGGCCAGTTTAGTGAAGCACGGATTTAAAAATATTATTTGGTTCAACGGACATGGGGGCAACATCGCCCCTTTATCGACTGCTTTTGTAGACATTTACGCGGATTATAGCTTTTCGCAAACTGCCGACGATAAAGGCGTGGATTTTACGTTAGCACAAAAAAATTGGTGGGACTTGCCTACTGTGAATAAGCTCTTAAAAGAGCTTATTCCTGAAAACGACGGGATGCATGCCACTGTTTCTGAAATCTCACTCACTATGGCGGTGTTTACAGGAGATAATTTTCCAGACGGCAAGCTAAGTCCTGAAATAGCGCCAAAAGGTCGATTTAAAGATGCCTCGGATTATCGCAATACGTTTCCAGACGGTCGAATTGGCTCTAAAGCGTCTTTAGCAAACAAAGAAATCGGTCATAAGCTACTTGATGCTGGTGCAAAAGATCTGGCAGCGTTTATTCAAACTCTAGATTGATTGTTACGTTAGGCGTTTAAATAGTGTGTGTAAAACTCGTGCCTTGAGTCAGTCTTGATATCATTCACACCGTATAGAAAAAGTCGATTGTTGTGCTTTCCTAGCCCCATAGCATAGCAATCTCCTTTTAATCGTGGACTCCAAAATTCAGGCTCTATAATCTTTTCTATTAAATTAGGCTGCCAACATTCTTCTATTTCGAAAAGCCAGTGCCGATGATCTTTTTGACGAAACTGGTTGGCGTTTTCAATTACAAGAAGAGAATCAAAGAATTTCGGTAAAGGGGCTATATTATCAAGCGATAAATACGAATTGAGCTGTCTGGCTAAAAGCGATGAACGAAGAACTGGTTCGTGAATAACATGTGATGCATTAACTGTTTTTATATCATCTGTGTGACTAATTTCACTGGTGTTTAGATAATCATAAAGTTCTTTAGAACGTACAAATTGACAGGCATTAGAGAGGTATTGTTCGATGCATTTTTTCACAAATCCTCGTTGTTTACTGCATTCATAGACAAAATCACGTTTTATAATGCTGAGATCTTGAATAGTCGATAGTAAGCGTTCCTTACTCTTTTCTGGCTCTTTGCATATTATCCTTACGGCAAACAGACCATTTAAAGTGATGTCTTCTTCTATCACTAAAATGTCTTGGAGGTCGAGAGATTGTTGAATATGGTATTCGTACTCTTTGAATGAATAATAAAAATCACAATGAATGAAAAAACTGACCACAAACAGTGAATTTTCGCTTAGCTTGTTTTTGGGTATTGGTATGTGCGAAATGTCTTGTTTGCAAGGCTTTTCGGTAGTAAGTTGCTGGTAGTCTAATTTACCTTTTAGTTCAGCTAACGCAGAGCCAGAAGCTTGGATAAATACGGTTACTGCACTAGGCTGATAATGCGCGTTTTTGTAATTCACTAATCGCTGCATGTCATTTACAGACAGCATATCACTGAAACCGCCATAGTTGTAAATATCACATTTGGATTGAGAGCCTCTAATGGCTCTTGAATAGTTTTCATAGTCAGGAATTGCTTCGTACATCAGTAGTTCTTGGTACACAACACCATCTCTTTCTATTAAAAACTCGCTTTGAGAATAGCGAGTCTGAAAGAGCCCGGCCGTTAAGAACTTGAAAAGCTCTATAAATACTATTTCTACTTCAGACTCAAGGTAGTAGAAAGTAAAACCATTCTCTGTGGTTGCGTTTATATTGGCAGGCAATAAGCTGTTTGTTATAAACAGTTCGTGACTGGCGGGGTAGTCGGAACAGCCTCTAAAGACCATATGCTCAACTAAGTGGCTCAATCCAGAGTGATCATATGCGGGCGTTTTAAGCGCAAAGACCGCTACATAAGGATCATTGTCTGTAACAAAAGGTACTATTTGCATAGATTTTTGTAGTGCACATTCAATCGACTAATGCTTTTACATCTATAATGTCTTTCTCTAGTACCCTGTATTTTAGTTGTGTATCAGGCTTATTACCCGCTTGGGATATCGCTTGTTTAATAAGATGGTGATCAGGTGATTTGTCACAGACTGGGTCGGTTTTATACATGTCACCAGTTAACATAAATGCTTGGCAGCGGCATCCACCGAAATCCTTGTCTTTTTCATCGCAGGTTTTACAAGGTGATGGCATCCAGTCATCGCCTCTAAAGTGATTAAAACTAAAGTCATTATGCCAAATATCCTGAAGACTTTTTGTTTTCACATTAGGAAAGCTCAAAGGCAATATTTTTGCACTATGGCACGGCAGGCTAGTGCCGTCTGGCGTTACTGTTAAAAAGGTACTCGCCCAGCCGTTCATGCAGGCTTTCGGTCGAGTTTCAAAGTAATCTGGCGTTACAAAAATAAATTTAGGACCCTTGCCTTGTTGACTATCTCTATACCGATTAACGTAAGCTTCTGCTTCAATTAACTGTTCTTGAGTGGGCAACAGATGCTGTCTATTTTCATACGCCCAACCATAATATTGAACAGTAGCAAGTTCAACATAATCCGCATTAAGCTCCGTGCTTAAGTCCATTACATCCGCGATTTGATCAATATTTTGAGCGGTTATACAAAAATTCAGTACCATAGGGTAGTCGTATTCTTTAACCAGCTTGGCGACTTTTCGCTTTTGTTCAAACGAGTGGCGTTTATTCCCTATTAGGTCGTTTGCTTCAGCGTTGGCAGCTTGAAAACTCAATTGTATATGATCTAGCCCTGCTTCTTTCAATTTAGCAATACGCTTTTCGGTAAGTCCTATTCCTGAAGTGATCAAATTTGAATAAAAACCAAGAGATCTGGCATGTTCTACTAAGGTTTCTAGGTCTTTTCTAAGTAGGGGTTCTCCACCTGAAAAACCAAGCTGAACGGCTCCCATTTCGCGAGCTTGTGTCAACACTCTAATCCAATCGTCGGTACTAATTTCTTTGGTTCTATCTTCCATGTTTACTGGATTAGAACAATAAGGACAATGCAGAGGACACTCATATGTTAATTCGGCGAGAAGCCACAGTGGTGGTCCAACATCGATGTCTTTATTAAGTGCCTGAGATTGTGCATTATTCATAAACTATCCAATTATTCGCCTCGGCTTCCGTTAAAAAGGCATCAACATCATCTTTTATGATGTCTTTTGCATCAGGAAACCTTTCTTGAAGTGATAAGATTATATCGTCATTTGACCGTTTGCCATCAACTAAAAGTAAAATCTCACCTGCTGATTCGCTCAGTTTAACCATTCCTTCTGGATATAACAGTACATGACAGTTTTGAGCTTTTTCAAACTGTAAACGAAAAAGGGGATTTAGTTTAGGTGTGTCGCTCATAACATACCTTTATGACATACTGTCTGGTTAGCGACACCATCAAAGGGCACTCGCTTGTGTTCATAAGCCAAACATATCGAATCAGCTATCGTCCATAAAATATCCAACTTAAACTGGAGAATATTTAGCGCTTTAGTTTGTTGCTCTCTAGTAACGAAATGCTCCAGTGTAATAGCCAATCCGTGTTTTACATCACGACGAGCTTGACTTAATCTCATCTGAAAGTATTTAAATCCATCAGGATCGATCCAATCGTAATGTTCTGGCCAAGTGTCGAGTCGACTTTGATGAATTTTGGGTGCAAACATTTCTGTTAACGAGGAGCAGGCTGCCTCTTCCCAGCTAGCACGTCGGACAAAATTGACGTACGCCCCAACCGCAAATTTTACTCCCGGTAAAAGATGCGTTTCGTCTAAAAGCTCTTCTCTGGTTAAGCCCACCGCCTCGCCTAATCGCAACCATGCTTCGATCCCGCCTAAGGTGTCGTCACCATCACGCCCATCGTGGTCAATGATCCTCTGGATCCACTTCCGTCTTGTTTGCATATCGGGGCAGTTAGCAAGCACAGCAGCATCTTTTACAGGGATAGCAATTTGATAATAAAGTCGATTCGCCACCCAGCCTTGAATTTCTTCTTTACTGCATTCACCAGCATTCATTCGCTTATGAAACGGATGGTTAATATGATAAAACTTTTCTTTCGCTCTCAAGGCTTGTTCGAATTCGTCTTTGGTTAGGGCTTTTTCAGTCATATTTACATTCTTTAAAAATTGGTTTTATAGAGACAGTTGCATGCCGTCGTATGCCAGTTCAATGTCTTGCTCTAATAGTGAACTATGCGCACTGGAATTTTCGTTCAAAACGGGATTAGTGTTGTTGATATGGATCAGTACCTTTCGCTCAATATCATACTGGTTGAGCAAATTGATAGCGCCCTTGGGTCCATTGACTGGCATGTGGCCCATTTGTGTTCCTAGGCGGTTACTAAATCCATTAGCGATCATTTCATCGTCTAGCCAAAGTGTTCCGTCAAACAATACACAGTCTGCTTCAGTAAGCATCTGTTTAACTAAGTCACTTGCTTGCATGCACCCTGGTGCGTAAAACAATACCTTACCCGTATCAGTATCGGTTATTTTCAAACCTATATTATTGCCTGGAACTATATTGTCTCGATATTTTGAATAGGGTGGAGCATTGGATTCTAATACTACAGGTTTGAATTCAAGTGAGCCTGCGCCTTGTGGGCAAAAAGCTTGCTGGTGATCAGTTTGAATGGCGTGGCGTGAAAGGCCGCCGTTCCAATGTTTGAGCATATTGAATACGGGAAAGCCAGTGGTTAAATCTTCGTATACCACATCTGTGCAATATACGGGCAAAGGCATGCCCTCGCGAAGTGTTAATAAACCTGTAGTGTGGTCTATCTGACTATCTGTTAGCACAATAGAGCTTATACGCGTGCCTCTTTTGACTGAATCGTCAGGCCAAAGTTGTGATTGGTTGTTAATTTGAGTGCGAATGTCGGGTGATGCGTTAATTAATATCCAATCTTTTCCATTATTCCCACTAACCGCAATACTGGACTGCGTTCGTTCCTTTGCCACAATTGAACCATGTCTTATACCTTTACATACATCACAGTGACAGTTCCACTGAGGAACGCCACCACCAGCTCCGGCACCGAGCACAAGAATTTGCATAAAATAACGACCTCATCACGACTAAATAGCAATATTCAAATAAAAAAAAGGCTGCATAAGCAACCTGTTTTTAAAGTGCTGTCAAACAATGCGAATTGAGACAACACCCGTTGTTTGTTAACTAATATACAAAAACAGTGATTATCTGTTGCTGATGTATAAAGTTACTTCAAATCCTAATCTCATTTCTTGATATTCAGGCTTCTTCCACATATTCGTGACTCCAGTTTGTTAATAAACAGTAAAAAGTATATGTACATTTTACAAAAATACATATCGTACAATAGTAGGATAAAAGGGGGGTAAAAGCACCCATGTACTTAGGAAGGACCCCCTTTTTTCTTGCCGGCTTTGGGTTCAAAACTTCTGACCGCGGCAATAAAGCATATTAAACTCACAATGGCGATTACTACAAACGCTTGTGAATTGAACTTTTCATAAAAGCTATATCTTAGCAGCTCAACACCACTTGTAAATGGATTGAATTGGCAAATCCAGTAAAGCACTTCGTTAGCTTCTCTCATTTTCCACAACGGGTACAGCGCGCTTGATAAGAAAAACATGGGAAAAATGACGAAGTTCATCACGCCAGCAAAATTCTCCATTTGTTTGATATAATTTGCTAGCAATAGGCCCAAGGAGCCTAGAAATATCGCTAGAATAAAAATAACAGGTAGGGCGTACAGATAACCAAGTAGGCTTAATTCAACGTCTACGATCAATGCAAATAATAGAAAAATGTATACCTGTACTGCTGAGATAAGAGTGTTACCAATTAGCTTGCAGCAAAGTAAAAACTCTCTGGGAAAGGGACTCATAAGTAATACTTTCATACTGCCCATTTCCCTGTCGTACACCATAGAAAGCGAGCCTTGCATGCTATTAAACAATACAATCATTGCTGCTAACCCCGGTACTATGTATTCTTCATAAAGGATATAAGATTCATAAGGTTCAATCATGGACAGCCCAAGAGCTGAACGAAAACCCGCTGCAAATACAAATAACCACAATAACGGTCTAACTAACGCGCTTAATACACGAGATCGTTGTTGCCAAAATTTTAGCATTTCGCGGGTTAATACCCCGCTAAAGCAACGCCAATACATGATTATTCCTTCTTGGTTTGAGTGACTTTTGCAAATAGTTCACTCACGTTATTGCATTGATGTTCAATCATCAATTGTTTGCATGTATCGAAGCCTTTCAGGCGGCCTTTCGACAATAGTAGAACTCGGTCTTGCTCTTGCACTTCTTCAAGTAAGTGGGTTGCCCACAATACGATTGATTGGTTAGTGTTTATATAGTTATGAACGAATTTGAGTATCAGCCTTCTAGAATCAACGTCTAGACCAACTGTGGGTTCATCAAACAAAAGAAAGTTGGGTTTATGAAGAAGGCTTCTTGCTATTTCGACACGTCTTCTGTGACCACCGTTCAAGCTTCGTACCTTTTCATTTAGTCGTTCGTGTAGTTCTAGTTCAGATAATACCGAATCGATGTTTTTTAACGCAGCATTGGTATCCATGCCGTGCAATGCTGCAAAGTACGATAAGTTTTGTGCAACGGTTAAGTCTATGTCTAACGTGTTTTCTTGGAAGACGACTCCTATATTGCTCATGACCTCATGACGATGTTTACCCATAACTTTGTCGTTAAACAATATGTTTCCCTGACTGAGTTTGCGCAATCCTGTCAACAGCGAGTAAAGCGTGCTTTTGCCTGCTCCGTTTGGGCCAAGTAAGATGTTTAGCCCAGAATGCAGTGTAAAGGTGACCTCTGACAGGGCACGCTTGGTTCCATAATCGTAGCTAACGTTGTCTACCGTTATTTTCATTATTTATATTTTACCGCCACGTCCCAAGGGTAACGCCCCACTTTTATCGTTTTGACTACGTCCAGAGATTTTGTATCTATAACCGATACGTCACCACTTACTCCGTTGGTCGTTAACAATAGTGATTCGTCTTCGTTAAACCCAAGTTGCCAAACTCTGCGTCCTACTAAAATGTATTTCTCCACTTCGTATGTTTCTGTGTTTATCACCGCGACGCGGTTAGCTGGCCCAAGCGCCACAAAAGCTCTTGGCTTATCGTGCATGAGTAAAATACCAACGGGTTGCACTTTATCTCGAAAGACGCCTTTGATTTTAAAAGATATTTCTTTAAGGCGTTCTTTTGTCGCAACGTCAAATACAGCAACTGTGCCTCCAATTTCTGAGCTTACCCAAAGCTTCTCATCGGTTTTATTAAAATAGGCATCGCGTGGTCGAGCCGTTACTAGACTATTAGCAATATTCTCATGAGTCTTGGTATCTATCCAATGGACCATATTGGTAGTTTCTGAAGTGACCACCATGACTTTACCATCGTTACTGACAGCCAACCCTTCGGGTTCTACGCCTACATCTATTTGTGTTACCACTGAACCAGTAGGAATATCAATTACGGTCAGCAGCGCATCATCTTCGTTCGCGGTATAAATTGTTTTCCCGTTAGGATGAAGTGCAATGGTTTCAGGATCTTCTCCAGAAGGTAGGTCTCCAACTATTGCTTTTGTTTCTAAATCTAAAATTTGAATCCTGTCTGAGTCAGACGCACAAATATAGGCCAGTGTTTGATCAGCGCTTAAGATAAACCCTCTAGGTCGATCCCCAACATTAATAGTATCAATAACTTCAAAGGTATTCATGTCAATAATAGATACAGTATCGTCTTTTTCATTGGTAACGTAGGCTACTGGTAAGGCAAAGGAAACAGCACTAAACAAGAGTGCAGATAAAGTAAAAAAATGTTTAATTGTCATGTTAATTCTCGCATCCGGGGAGATTCGCGCCTAGAGTGTCTAGGTCGTTTGATTGATGTAGAAAGCCTGGCAGAGGTGCGCTTGTCACCAGCGCTCCTTCGTGAGCCAGCAATAAAGGTTGCCGCAGCTGTCGAGTTGACGGTCTAAAAGTTAACTTACGGCCTTTATAAGCTGCAACAGGCGTTTGCTCGACTAGCAGACTGTTATAAATCGTTTCACCAGTTCTTTCAGTTGCGGTTTGTACGGCGGTAGAAATGGCAATAACAGCGGCATAAGCAAAATAATCGTACTCTGTCATTGAACGACCGAAATTTTCTTTGAATCTGTTCTGCAACTGTCTTGCTCCCCACTGCTCATGCGTGACATGCCAACCCAATGCTTGCAGACCAGCATTGCCTGTAATTGGAGCTATGATATCTGTATTATAGGCTAAACTGTAAGCAAATTGCTTGGCATAGTCAGTAACAAAAACCGCTTCATACTCGTCTTTGCTTCTGGTAAACATGGGGATTTCACTAAAAGCTGAGCGGCGTAAATCGAAGCTAAATTGCCAATCTTTTTGCTCCACTATATCTAACTTAAAAAGCCTAGCGGTTGTTTCAAACGACTCAGAATATAATTTATCTTCCAAATTTGGACCTATAATCACCAAAATATCTTCGATCCTCTTGGTTCTAAACCACTGACCAAGAGAGTCAGATTTCATTTGATAGGTAGGAGTCGTATGAACAAGCATCTTGTCACAATGCTTTGCGCGGATTTTGTTATCGTGGTTTCGTACATTTATAAATATCGCTTGGTTATTTTGCTTGTGTAATTGCGTCAGTGCTTGCTCAAATATTTCAGGGTCGGCGTCAATTAATACTGCCGTTGCCTTTTCGATACCCTGTCTTTTTGCCTCGTCTAATTGAAGTGAACGAGGCATTGTAATTTGCTCCATTACCAGTTGGTACCCTAAAAATTTTCCAGTCTTATTGGCGTCATTTAAAGCGCTTAAAGCGCCTTGTATACCCTCAAGTTTAGGCTTCTCTAAGAAGCCCGGAACGCCAGGGAAGGGCGCGCGTTCTACCTTAACATAAGCCAAAGAAATTTGATTTGCATGGGCCTTGAAGCCAATCATTGAGGCCAAAAAAACTACCGTTATCAATCTGTAACAACGCGAAGTTGATTGAATATCAAGGGTTTTCAACAAACGAACAAACAAATTCGACATGGGTGTGACATTCCGCTTATTTTTAATGGGTATAAGGTACGCTATTACATTTATATTTTACAATTAATTCACGTATAAAACCCTACTAAAGTATGAAAAATTGTAAAGATAGAGTGAATTAAGCCGTCGTATGGTGTTGAAACTTGGAAGTACAATGTAAGTTCAGTGATATAAAGGTAAATACGTAAGATCTGTTTACAAGTTGGGTAGGCGGTGGGAAATATTTACGCTGACTATCCGATATCAAATAGATTAAGTGAATGAATAAAGTTGACTGATTTGTGCTTTCAATTAGTATATTTCGCTAAATTGTTTCTAGGACTGTATCAAATATGTTCAAACACCTTCTTTTAGTTTTTATTTTACTTACCACTACTGCATGTTTCTCTAAATCATTAGACGACATACAAGAGCAAGGCTTCATCGTCATTGCCGTCTACTCTGATTATCCCCCTTTTTCCTATTTAAACGACGAGGAAAAACCAGAGGGAATTGACGTGGATTTGGCGAAAAAAATTGCGGAGGGTTTAGGTGTAGAGCTGCAACTAATTTGGATGACTCCTGGCGAAACTAGCGACGACGATTTGCGCAATTATATTTGGAAAGGTCATATTGTTCATAAGCAAAAAGCCGATTTAATGATGCGGGCTCCATACGACCGTAATTATAGTATGAAGCGAGATGATGTCGGATTGTTAGTACATGAGCTTGTGCATATGTTTGGTCCATACCACAGTGAAACTTGGCAAATCGTGCATCACAAAGAGCGGCTTCCTGATGTGCCAACTATGGCTATGTTTCAATATCACCCAATAGGCGTTGAGAACGATTCTGTCCCTTATTTTTATTTGAATTCTGCTTTTAACGGCAGATTTAGAAATCAAACAAAAGTTTACGTAAACAACAGAGCGGCATTTGATGCCATGCAAGCCGGAGACATAGACGCAGTAATGGGGTTGAGATCTCAAATGAGTCATCTGCATGCCCAACTTCCAAAAGAAGAATACGCGTTAGCGAGTAATGCTTTTCCGTTAATGGGCAAACAAAAATGGGACATAGGCATGGCGGTGCACAATGATTTCAGAGCTCTTTCTTATGCGGCGGGAGATGTCATAACAGAGTTGGTGTTAACCGGGGAAATGCAAAAAATCTTTGATAAATACAATGCTATGTATGAGGTGCCCGAATATTATCAACAAGAGTGATGTTGGCCAATTACGGAACTGTCTGTTTTTAAGGTTTCCAACAGACAGTTTCTTTGCTTTTAGCTTAGTAAATCACCTCATTCATGAGTCTATTCCGTTTAACCTTTTTCAGCTCAACTCGATACCTTAGTTTTCCGATTGGCAGTCAATTTTTTAATAACTTGATTACATGACAGTAATATTTTACTTACTTGTCTTGTACACACTGTGTCGCCTTAATGGCGACTTTGTGAGCCAAACATTTCGGTATTGCTGTCGTTATTCCTCCTACTAAAGGAGGGGTTAATTCAAACACCGGGTGCATACAAATTATTTACATTCCAATATAACCTAGATGCTGGTTGGAAATCATAATTGTGTATGCGTCGATCCTTTACATATTATGCTTTCTCGGATTGATCAATTAGTGATTAGGAACACATCATGCGAATGAAGCAACTTTCAAAAGCTCTTACATTAGCTCTGAGCGTAGCCGTTACATCAGGTATGGCTATTACAGCTAATGCAAAAGTCACAGACAAAGATATACAAAACGACCATTTAACTACCGATGACGTAGTAACATATGGCATGGGGCTAAAAGCACAGCGTTTCAGCCCACTCACCAAAATAAATAAAGAAACCGTTCAAGATTTACGTCCTGTATGGGCATTTTCTTTTGGCGGAGAAAAGCAGCGTGGGCAAGAATCTCAACCACTAGTTAAAGATGGTGTTATGTATGTAACAGCTTCTTATTCACGAGTTTATGCAATAGACGTTAAAACAGGTGATGAGTTATGGCAATACGAAGCTCGTCTACCAGACGGCATTATGCCATGTTGCGACGTAATCAACCGTGGCGTTGCCATATATGATGACCTAGTGATTTTTGGTACGCTTGACGCTAAATTAGTTGCCCTTAATAAAGATACTGGTAGAACAGTATGGAGAAAAAAGGTAGAAGACTATAAAGGTGGTTATGCAATTACTGCTGCTCCTATCGTAGTTGACGGAAAAGTAATAACAGGTATCTCTGGTGGTGAATTTGGTATCGTAGGAAAAGTGTATGCCTATGATGCGAAAACAGGTGACGAAGTTTGGGTAAGACCAACTGTTGAAGGCCACATGGGTTACAAGTGGGTTGACGGCAAAAAAGTCGAAACAGGTATTTCAGGTGGCGAAGCGGGTAAAACTTGGCCTGCTGAGCTTTGGAAATCAGGCGGTGCGGCTACTTGGTTAGGCGGTACATACGACGCTGATACTGACTCTTTATTCTTCGGAACAGGTAACCCTGCACCTTGGAATTCTCACATGCGTCCTGGCGATAACTTATTCTCTTCTTCACGTGTTGCAATTGACCCAGACGACGGTTCAATTAAATGGCATTTCCAGACGACTCCTCACGACGGTTGGGATTACGACGGTGTAAATGAGTTAATTTCATTTGACTACACAGATCGAGGCAGAACTGTTAAAGCTGCAGCAACCGCTGACAGAAACGGATTTTTCTACGTGCTTAACAGAGAAAACGGTGAATTTATTCGCGGTTTCCCTTTCGTTGATGAAGTAAACTGGGCGAAAGGATTAGATGCGAAAGGTCGTCCGATTTATAACGATGCAAACCGTCCAGGTAACCCTGCAGAAGCGACTGAGGGCAAAAAGGGCGAAATGGTTGTGGCACGTCCTTCATTCTTAGGCGGTAAAAACTGGATGCCTATGGCTTACTCTCAAAGCACTGGATTATTCTATGTGCCTTCAAACGAGTGGGAAATGGATATCTGGAATGAGCCTACTGCATACAAGAAAGGCGCCGCATATTTAGGTGCTGGTTTCACCATTAAATCTGTTGCTGAAGACCATATCGGTGTGCTTCGTGCGATTGACCCTAAAACAGGTGAAACTGTATGGCGTCAAAATAACTTTGCTCCGTTATGGGGTGGTGTTATGACAACGGCCGGTGGTTTAGTATTCACAGGTAATCCAGAAGGTTATTTCATGGCGTTTGACGATGAAACGGGTGAAAAGCTTTACGAATTTAATACCGGTTCAGGTATCGTTGGTACTCCAATTACTTGGGAACAAGATGGAGAGCAGTACATAACAATCGTATCTGGTTGGGGTGGAGCCGTTCCTCTATGGGGTGGCGAAGTAGCGAAACGTGTTAAAGAGTTCAACCAAGGTGGAACTGTTTGGACATTCAAACTTCCTAAGCGTTACGAGCGTGAAAACTTTGCTAAAAATTAAATAGCAGTTACATAAATTAAAAACCTCACTCTTCAGTGAGGTTTTTTTATGTCTAATCTCTGGAAGTGCTTAAATTGCATTGCATTAGCGCAACAATATAAGTCTATTTTACTCTATGCTAGGAGAACAACTTCTTTTAGAAACAGGCCATTAGTATGAAATTATCACTACTATAGATGAATTGACAACTATTCAACTTTTACACTATTTTATAACGAGAATTTCAAAGCGACTAAGTGCGTTAGTCAGTCGATAGTACAGATACGGTTAAAGTTGATATGGGTTATACAAAGATTTCTAGCGCGGTCATAATAAGCTTTGTATTAGCATTCGGAGTGTTTAGCTTTTTTACCTATATAATCACCCAAGAAAATATTTTAGAAGAAACAGAAGCTGTTCTGGCTCAAGCTAAACTGATGCAACAAAAGCAGGTTTCAATTGACGCAATGGAAGATATTCTATCGTTAAGTCCCCATTTATCAGTGGAGCGATTTTATGGCCGTTTAAATGCAAGCCCTAGTGAATCTGGTCAAGGAGACCAGAAATCGTCACTGTTTCCAGATGAAATTCAACCTGTAATTGTACCTTTATCAGAAAATAGTTACCTCATTGTCAGGCCAGATAACGCCGCAGAATTTGAACAAAATCTGGCTTATTTTTACATGGTTGCACTTCTTTTTGTGTCTACTCTTGCGATGTTGCTGATGGTTATCAAAGCGGGCATCAAACATCAATTAAAACCGCTTAAAAACTTATCTTTTGCACTCAAGAGCACGCTGAAAAACAACCAAGTAGACATACAACAGGTTGCGCTACCAAGTTCTGAGTTTGCTGAAATTCAAAGTGTTTTTGATGAGTATTCTGCTTTAAAAACATCCTTGTTAAAAAAGGAGCAGCAATTATTGGAGGCAGACAAAAAGTTGGCCATATTGCAAGAGGAAGAGCGTTCGTATTTAGCAAGTGAACTGCATGACAATGTGGGACAGTTGATAACTAGCACAAGTGCTTATGCACATATTTTGTCTCATACAACAGACCAAAAGGTTGTGCGAGAGTCCGGTGAGAAAATTAAGTCGCTTTGTCGACAAATTAACCAAGCTATACGTGCGCTCACTGAGCATTTACATCCGCTAATTTTGGATAAGGTTAAGCTTTGGGATGCGATTGAAAAGCTGATTTCTGACCATCGACAAATCCTCTCAAATATAGAGTGGACTGTTGAAATAAATACAGATGAACATGAACCTGAACATGAAAGAGATCTACATCTTTACAGAATAATTCAGGAGTGCTTGAACAATATTATTAAGCATTCACAGGCTTCGAAGGTCACTTTTACTGCTACCATCGAGCGCGGCCTTTTAATGATGAGAATTAGTGACGATGGCATTGGAATTTCAGATAAAAAGACGAATGGATTAGGTTTGTTTAGTTTGAACAGCAGAGCTCGGTGTATAGGAGCTGATATAACAATCCAGACTGAAGAATCTTTGGGTACTCAGATAACGTTGGAAATGAACATAACAAATCGGATAAAACATACATGAAGATCCTGTTGGTAGATGATCACGCAATCGTTCGGGAAGGGTATAAAGCCCTAATAAGCATGTCGATAAATGACGTCGAGTTGTTTGAAGCTGAAAATGGAAAGCAAGCGTTCTCAGTGTTAAAAAATAAAAAAGTAGATATCATGATTTTAGATATCAATCTCACTCATGAGAGTGGTTTAGTGTTAGCCCGTCAGTTTCTCGAAATTCAAGCGGATTTAAAAATAATATTTTTTAGCATGTTCGAGGACGGAGCTATTCTGCAACGGGCCATGGACACCGGCGCAATGGGGTATATCAGTAAACAAAGCGATCCAGGGATCCTTGTGTCAGCGATTCAAGTGGTCGACAAAGGCCAAAAATATATCGAAAAAGATCTTGCTGTGAAAATAGCTAAGCGATTATTGACAAATCAAATAGATATTGAGAGCCGGTTGACTAGTCGTGAATTCGATATTTTTATCGCTTATGCGATGAAGAAAAACCGGCAAGAAACAGCGGAAGATTTAGGCGTCTCTACTAAAACTATATCCAATGCACTTACTACGATAAAACGTAAGCTAGACGTTGAGGTTAGCGACTTCCCTTCTTTAGCTGTTCAACATGGATACATAGGCTCTACTTAGCTCTCACAGTAACATCATATCTACTAACTTTGCGCCCTCATTCTAAAGTAGGATGCAAACTGGCCTATAGAGTCATGGTTTTAAATGGGGATTAGATTCAAGATATTGGAGTATTAATTACGCCTAAGGAATGACCCTTAGCACTTTTTTATAGCTGCAAGATAGGAACAACAAAATGATATACGCAAATCCAGGCGCTGAAGGTTCAGTCATTACCTTCAAACCTCGTTACGAAAACTTTATTGGCGGTGAGTGGGTTGCCCCCGTCAAAGGTGAATACTTCAAAGCTACCTCTCCAGTGAACGGCAGTGTAATTGCCGAAATCCCACGTTCAACAGCAGAAGACGTTGAAAAAGCATTAGACGCGGCGCACGCTGCGAAAACTGGATGGGCGAAAAAATCAGTAGCAGAACGTTCAAATGTATTACTTAAAATCGCTGACGTGATGGAGCAAAATCTTGAGTTGTTGGCGGTTGCTGAAACTTGGGACAATGGTAAAGCTGTGCGTGAAACTTTAAACGCTGACGTTCCACTATGTATTGACCATTTCCGTTACTATGCAGGCTGTATTCGTGCTCAAGAAGGTACAATGGGTGAAATTGATGAGAACACGGTATCATATCAATTCCACGAACCATATGGCGTTGTAGGTCAAATCATTCCTTGGAACTTCCCTTTGCTAATGGCGGCTTGGAAACTTGCCCCAGCTATAGTAACCGGCAATGTTGTTGTTATGAAGCCAGCTGAGCAAACTCCTGTTTCTATTCTTGTCCTTATGGAATTGCTACAAGACGTGTTACCTCCAGGTGTTATCAACATAGTTAACGGCTTCGGTGCAGAAGCTGGCCAAGCGCTAGCAACAAGTACTCGCATCGCTAAGATCGCATTTACTGGCTCTACTCCAATTGGATACCACATTCTAAGATGTGCGGCTGAAAACCTAATTCCTTCTACAGTAGAGCTTGGCGGTAAATCTCCAAACATCTATTTTGAAGACATTATGCAGCAAGAACCAGAATACATTGAAAAATGTGCTGAAGGGTTCGTATTAGCTTACTTCAACCAAGGTGAAGTATGTACTTGTCCTTCAAGAGCAATGGTTCAAGAAAGCATATATCATGAATTTATGGATGAAGTATTGAAAAAAATCAATGCTATCAAACGTGGTAATCCATTAGATACTGAAACTATGGTAGGCGCACAAGCTTCTGATGAGCAATTTGAGAAAATTCAGCAGTACATTCAAATTGGTATTAAAGAAGGTGCTGAAGTTGTCGCAGGTGGTGAAGTTGAATCGGTAGAAGGTTTTGAAGAAGGTTATTACATCCAGCCTACTATCCTTAAAGGCCACAACAAAATGCGTGTATTCCAAGAAGAAATTTTTGGTCCAGTAGTATCTGTACAAACTTTTAAAGACGAAGCAGAAGCAATTGAGATCGCCAACGATACAAGCTTTGGTCTAGGCGCGGGTCTTTGGACTCGTGACGCTAACAGAATGTACCGAGTTGGTCGTGCTATCGAAGCAGGTCGTGTTTGGACTAACTGTTATCACCTATATCCAGCTCATGCTGCATTCGGTGGATACAAGAAATCTGGTATTGGTCGTGAGACTCATAAAATGATGATGGATCATTACCAACAAACTAAGAACCTATTGGTTAGTTACGATACTAATCCTCTTGGCTTCTTCTAAGATAACCTCTTTGTGTTTGATTAATGGGCAACGTTTAGTTGCCCTTTTTTCTCTTATGCGTAGTTTAAATTTTATATTTCTTTCCTTTTGTATTTTTGTCAGCTCTGCAGTCTATTCTAAAGAAGACGCTACAGCCATACCCGAAAACATTCAAAAAATATTTCCTAGTGCCACTCGAGTTGGCGCTCAACACACAGATATTCCCGTAGTACCCGTTTACCAACTACAACAATTATTGGGGTATGCGTTTGAGTCACGCCATTTTGCAAATTTCATTGGGTTTTCAGGAAAGCCTATCAACATGCTTATTGGTATAGATGATAAAGGCAGATTTATCGACGTGTTAGTTCTCGAACACGCTGAACCAATCTTCTTACACGGATTGGGCGAACAAAGCATGGTTGACTACATTGCCCAATACAAAGGCCATAATGTAAAAGATCGATTTATCATTGGGGGCAATAAAAGCTCAGGCGTTGATGCCGTGTATTTCGATGGTGTTACTAAGGCTACAGTATCTATATTAGTAATGAACGACACAATCATTACTTCAGCATTAAAAGTTGCTCGCTCCAAACTTGATGGGTTTTTACCCTTGAGTAACAAAATTATTAACCCTGACTACTTCGCTGAATCGTCATTCACCGAATTGGTCGAAAAGGGATACATTGTTGAGCATAATATTTATGCCAAAGACTTCGATACTGCACCGTCTGAAGTGATGAATGCAGGTGAAGATTATATAGATGACAATGGACTCTTCTCTCAGCACTATTATGCTTTTTTAAATTACCCAATAGTGGGGAAAAATTTACTCAGTCCAGACGAATACGCTAGGTTACAGCAAGATCTCAAACCAGGTGAGGTAGCTCTCATGGTTCTGCATACAAAGGGGCATTCGTTTATAAGTGAGGAATTTATTCCACAGACCCACCCTGAGAATTTAAGAATGTATCAGGGCGACTTGCCACTTCCTGCTAGAGATACCGATTTTTATAGTTTTTACGACGAGCAATTTCAAATCGAATTACCAAACTATCAAGATGTGAAAATATTAAAACTCAAGTCTCAAAGTGGTATGGACTTAAGTCAACAGATTGATATCGCCATTTCGCTCACCTATTCGCCTAGTTTTTTTGAACGAGAAGATTACTTATTCACGAAAACTGTCTTATTTCCAGAAACCTTATTTATGGAAAATCCCGAGTCATTAATTGCTAAGCCAAAACCACTCTGGGTGCAAATTTGGGAGTCAAGAGTACTGGAAATAACGCTTGTTTCTATTTATCTTATCGTCGTCACTTTTGTGTTTGTGTACCAGAAAAAGTATGTGAAACATACCAAGTTCATTCATAATTTCCGCTTTGCTAGTTTAGTGTTTACACTTTTCTTCATTGGTTTTTATGCTCAAGGTCAGCTGTCTGTAGTTAATATTTACACATTGTTCTTATCCATAAAAGATGGATTCCAAATAGGCGTGTTTTTATTAGACCCTGTTATTTTTATCTTGTGGTGCTTCGTGTTTGTAAGCTTATTTTTGTTTGGACGAGGTTTGTACTGTGGTTGGCTTTGTCCATTCGGTGCTCTTCAGGAGTTCTTTGGAATGTTGGCCACAAAACTAAAGATTAAACAAATTAAAATAAAAGACCAACATCATGCCATGGCGATAAAGATCAAATACTTTATATTAATTGGTATCGTTGGCAGCGCATTTTATTCCTATACGCTGGCTGAAATTCTATCAGAGGCAGAGCCATTCAAAACCGCCATCACACTGTATTTTGTGCGATATTGGCCGTTTGTACTTTATGCGGTAATTTTACTAGCGTTAAGTATGAAGATACATAAATTCTATTGCAGATATTTGTGTCCATTAGGGGCTGGTTTAGCTGTTCTTGGACGTTTTCCTATATTCAAGCTTTTGAGGCGCCGTCAAGAGTGCGGCAGTCCATGTCATTTATGCAAACAGAAAAAATGTGGTATAAACGCAATTAAGTCGAATGGTAGCATTGATTATACAGAGTGTGTCCAGTGTCTAGAATGCGTGGTAACCCTTGATAACCCTAATATATGTAAAATCGATAAATACAAAAAGAAACCGGTAGGAACACGTGTACAAGCCGTCAATATTGTCTAGCAGTAGTCTTTTAGATCTAAGTATCGTCGACCCAGATGAGCGCTCAAAGTTAGCCACCCAAAAGCTTGTCACCAATTTGTTAGAGCAGGCAAGTTCCGAAGACGTTGAATTAATAATAGTTCATTACTCTGTAGCCTTTAACTCCGAAATATTGTTTGGTAATTTGACTAAATCTTTTCCAGGAGCCAAGTTGATAGGCTGCTCTTCTGCGGGTGAATTTAATAAAAATGGGTATCAAACACAAAGTGTAGTATTGATAGCGATGCTTAAATCAGATTTTATCTCTTCTGTTCGGCTAATTGACGACCTTGATACATTAGACTTTGATAAAGCCTATGATATTACCGCTGACCTTCGTCAAGAGTTAATTATTAATTCGCCATTTGATGTCGAACAACAAATGGCGATATCATTCTTGGACGGATTAACCATGAATGAAGAACAATTTTTATATACATTTAGTCCAGTATTTGGGAATACCCCGCATTTTGGAGGAAGCGCTGGAGACGACTTAATGTTGAAAGATACGTTTGTCGTGCATAACGGTGATGTGTATAGCAATGCTGCTGTAATCGCCCTAATAGCAACCCGGCGCAGTTTCACTGTATTTTCAAACGATCATATTCAAGTACCAGTGTCTCGACTGATAGTCACTGAAGCAGACCCAAACACTCGAACTGTCTTTGAGTTAAATGGTGAGCCTGCCGCGCAATATTATGCAAAGTTGTTTTCAAAAAAACTACATGAACTGACGCCTGAAGTTTTTTCTAAATTCCCTCTCGCAGTGTTAATGGGAGATAAATATTATATAAGATCCATTCAAAAAGTTGACATTGAGTCCAATTCGATTACTTTTTATTGCGCAGTAGATTTAGGAATGATTCTGACCGCTGTACAACTTGGAGATTGTGCTCAATCATTAGACGCAACTCTTAACGATCTTAGAGACAAATATGGTGAACCAGAATTAGTATACGGTTGTGATTGCTTTTTGAGAAGATTGGACATTTTTCAGAATCAAAGGGAAGAGGAACTTAAGGCTACACAGAAAGAATTTAATGTCGTCGGATTCAACGCCTATGGAGAGCACATGAACTCTATCCATATGAATCAGACATTCACTGGAGTTTACTTTACTAAAAATGAACATGGATCACAGTGAAAACAGTGTAGATAAATTGCAAGAAGAACTTGCAGAACTAAAAGCCGATAATGCCAAGCTAAGATCAGAAAACACTAAGCTTGAAAAAATCACTGACGCTTTGATTTATCGAATGGAAGAGGGCAATAAAGAGAACAAGGCTTATAGAGCATTTGAACACGCGGTTAATTTATCAGAAAAAGTAAATCAGCAAACAGCCCTTTTGAACAATGCACTCCAAGAGCTAGAAACGAGAAATCACGAATTAGCACAAGCCCATGCTGACACTACTAAAATTGAACAGAGGTTAAATGATGCCATTGAAAGCATCCAGCAACCTATGGTGTTGCTCGATAACAACAAAAATCTGACCTTTTTTAATTCTAAGTTTTCATCGCTATGGAAAGAGAGCAACCTAAATGCAGACATCGGAGATAATTTTTACGAAATAATTCAGGTTGCTAAGCGTATTGGGGTGATCCGCAGAGCTGAGCCAAATTTCGGTGATAACTTAGTGATATATCAGTTTTCAGATAACAGATGGTTTCAGGTATTTGAACGGGAAACACAAGGCAAGGGCATGGTGGTGTTATTTAGCGATATTACTGAAGTCAAACAGCGAGAATCGAACAAGCATGAAAGGGTAATCCGTAAGAAAAACAAAATTCTGCAAAGCCTGATTGATAATTTAAAAGTAGGGATACTGCGAGTTAAAAAAACCGGTGAACTTGAGTTTTGGAACCAAACCTTCCTAAGATACTCAAGGCTAAGTTCCTCAGGTTTATCTTCAAGCACAACCCTTCCTGAGCTGGTCTCAAATCATACGCTTAACGGCATATCGTTTGACCCTCAAGATAGTAAAGTACAAATTATATCTGACACATTAATTTTAGAGCGAGATGTAACAGTAATTAATGAAACGCTTCTATATACGTTTACAGATATAACCTCACAGTATAAATACGCGCAAACACTGTCAGAGAATGAAAGCTGGATAAGAATGATTACCGATAATATTCCAGCATTGATAGCGTATATTGGCGCTGACAGGAAGTTCCTATACACCAATAAAGCGTATCGAGATTGGTATGGATTAAAAGAGTCAGATTTTGAAGACGTCGCACTTGAAAAAAGTCATTTAAAAAACATTCTTCCAAGACTAAACCAATATTTTAAGAAAGTAAGAGAAGGAGAAACCGTTTCGTTTTCTAGCGAAGAAGAAAATGCAGATGGTAAACAAAGTATTCTGCAAAAGGTATACCTCCCACATTTTAATGCGGAGGGCAATATCATTGGGCACTTCGTTTTAGCAACGGATATAACTGATCAAGTAAGAACTGAAAATGCATTATTGTTTGCAAAACAGGAATTGGAATCTCGGGTTGTAAAACGCACCGAGCAGCTTAACAAAACAAATCTAGCATTACGCGAGGCGGTAGAAAACAAAACGAAATTTATCGCGGCTTTAAGTCACGATTTATTGCAACCTCTAAGCGCGGCTATACTATTTAATGAATCTTTAAAAAGTAAATTTGACAAACAGCAAGACGACATAGTCCAAGCGCTTGACAATTCATTATCGGATTTAAATGGACTGATAAGAACGCTCATAGATATTTCTAAACTAGATGCTGGTCTTATGCAACCCGACGTTAGAGATATATCTCTTGAACAAATGTTAAATCAGCTTGCCCAAGAGTTTGTGTCGTTAGGACGTACCTATAATGTGGACTTTCGATATAAGTTTCATAAAGTTGCCGCCCGCACAGACACTGCTTTGTTGTCTCGTATTTTGCGTAACTTGCTGACAAACGCGCTGAAATATGGGGCGAACGGTAAAGTGCTATTTATCGCTAGGAAAATGGGTGAGCACGTCCATATTCAGGTCTTGGATCAAGGTATAGGTATGACAGAATATGAGCAATCCATTATATTCAAAGAATTTGAACGTCTGCCCAATCATTTCCATTACAATCAAAGCTTGGGGCTAGGTCTTCCAATTGTAGAGAAAATGGCCAAGTTATTGGACCACGAAATTACCCTAAACTCTCAGAAAAACAAAGGATCTAGTTTTGGTATTTTGGCGCCGAGGGTCAATTTGCCTGATGTCGACGAATCTGCGGCTAGAATTAACGACCATTTGCAATATACATTGGCTTTAGAGTCAAAAAACATATGGCAAATAGACAACGATCCGAATATTCGAATTGCCATGAGTACGCTCTTTGAATCATGGAATATTGAATTAGAGAGTTATGCCAGTTTTGAACAGTGTGAGAAAGTAAACGTAGATTTTGAAAAATGTGACTTATTACTTTTAGATTACCACCTAGACGACAATATAAATGGCATTGACATCGCCATTAGATTAAAAAAAGAATGCCCAAGTCTTCCTATCGTAATGTGTACAGCTAACCACTCCAAAGAGCTAGAAAAAGAGGCTGGGAGCTTAGGTATTTCTATATTACATAAACCAATAAATCCTCTTCGACTAAGAATGATGCTAAATACCTTTTTACTCCAGCCTAAATGAGGTGTTAGGCAGTTAACGTGTTCTACGCGACGCCCTATCGTACACTATAATCATACTGGTCTAAGTTAATGTTACCAGCTCCTGCCACCACTTGAACTCTGCTTGTCGCGCCAAGTTTACGTAAAATCGAAGAGACATGAGATTTTACAGTGGTTTCAGAAATGTGCAGTTCGTAAGCAATTACTTTGTTGGCAAGCCCCTGATTTAGGTATTTCAAAACGGTCAATTCTTTGCGAGTAAGAGAACGAATTTTTTCAGGTGAGATTTTGGGCTCATCTCTGTTTTTCTCCTGTTTACCCGTGCTTCTTAATAGATCTGCTGGTAAACACACATTCCCTTCAAAAATTGATTCGACTGAATTAGCGATTTCCTCTATCGAGCTTGCTTTAGATATAAACCCAACTGCGCCATACGAAATAGTTTGCAATATATTTTGTTTTTCGGTTTCTGCCGAAATAATTACCACAGGAACGTTTGGAAAATTATTTCTAAGCTCCAACAACCCACTAAGCCCAACAGAATCTGGCATGTTTAAATCCAACATCACCAAATCGAAATTGTCATTGGAGCCTAGCATGACGCATGCCTCTTTTAATGATTCTGCCTCTGCTATTTCCGTCTGTTCAAAACGTTTGCGCAATATTGTGGTCATGGCGTGGCGGAATATAGGATGATCGTCTATGATAAGTATGTTTCGTGACATGATGTGCTTCTCTAAAGTGACTTGGGTAGGACCAACTGGGCAATTAACATACTATTTACAACAAGCAAAATAAACAGTATAAGACTAAGGTCGTAGTACTTTCTGGTCATTTTTTTCATACTTTCCTATTTTTTCGCGTTTTTTGATCCACAGCTTCTTTTACTCTGCATCGAAGACTCTACTAAAGTCTGATTAAATTGTGCTTTTTAACGTTTCATTACTACTAAAACCTTAAGCTAAATCAAAGTTTTTTGATTCTACAAACCTTACAATAGGAAACATAGATTGGCTTCCTCGTCATGAGCGTATCACAACATTTTAAAGGTACGGGCCTGAAATTTTTTAATTAAGGAACTTTGTATATGAAACTTTTAACTCTAGTCAGTTTATTTGCTGTATGTTTTTCTCTACAAGCGAAAGACGATATGATTCGCCCTCTTGATATTGAAGATAAGCGAGTTGCAATCGAGTTATCAAAAGAAGAGAAAGCTTTTGTACTCGAAAGAATGCGTAGAATGTTAGAGACCCTTACTGCCGTTCAGCAAGCGCTAATATTAGATATGCCTCAAAATACAGACAACCTAGTTGGTAATTTGACAAACTTTGTCGATGAAAACTACCCTGAAGGTTGGTATGACAGAATGCCTGAAAGCTTTAAAGCGATGGAAGATAGACTCAATAAGCGCTGGGAAATTTTATCTGTTGAAACATCAAACCCTAGATTTATTCAAGAGAATACAGTTCAAGTAATGGCTACCTGTAACGCATGTCATCGCTCATTTAAAATCAAAAATAACTAAGTTGGTGCACCATTACTGCAAACGCAGTGGCTGTTCGTAAGTAATTGTTTACAATATTTTACTTAGGCAGAAACTATCTTAGAACATTGAAAAGCCGTGCTATGGTGATCGCACGGCTTTTTTAGTATTTGCAGTATTATAACTATACTTAGTAGAACAAAGCCTTCATGTTAGACAGCATTGTAGCTAACCGGTAAGCACTGGTTTTAAGTTTTGTGTACTCGCCTGTCCTTCGATTGCTCTATTCTTTTTATTCAACAAATAATTCCAAAAACTTCAAAGCCAATGGGTTTTTCTCAATTTGTGCTCCTGTTAAGCTATTTACTTCAGTGCGTAATCCATCGCTATTGCTTAGTGCCACTAGGGTCAAACCATCATCAGGAGCTTTTAATAGTAGGCCCGCATAAGCATCTGGCCACCAACCACCATGCCAAACCAACCTATGCTCTTTCCATTGTTGGACGAACCAACCATAGGCATAGGGCATGGAAACTCCGACATGGTTATATGTGGGAGACCACATTTTATCGCGAAGTGAGGGGGATAGAATCTCTCCCTTATCTAACGCAATAGAGTAACGTGCAAGCATTTTTGCACTGGCGATGATACCGGAACTGGCATTTAGTTCTGTGTTTGGAAGAATGGAGGGAGCTATTTTGTTCGTCTTTTCTGATATCTGACGAAATGGAGGTGCCAAATGAGTCAACGCTAAGCTTGCCGTCTTGTCGCGCCAGCCGGTCGCGATATTGTCAAGATTGCCCGGTTTAATGACGTACTTTTTGACCCAGTATCGCCAGCTTTTGTCGGTATTTTCTTCAATCCAATTAGATAAGCGTCCAAATACAATAGGGTTGTAAAAAAAGCTTGTGCCTGGCTCACCATTTACTTGATTTTGAAGTACATGACGAAGCGTTATTTTTTGGTTGCAATTAACTGGCGGCACCTCATATCCATTATTCATCCTACCTCCTCCAAAAATGGAGTCACTGTTTGCTAGCCAGCGACAGCGACTTTGCCAGTCGCTTAGCATGGTAAAGTCAGCGTCGAGATCAATATGCCCATCGTTGTCCATAGCCAACAAAGTAACGCCTGTGAAAGTTTTAGTAATCGAAGCGACTAGGTAAGTAGTATCTTCAGTCGTGGGCTCTTCAGCATCGTGATCCTGAAAGCCGATGCTTTCTAGCATAATAATATGGCCCTTTTCAACCACCGCTATAGAAAGACTAGGAATGTTATTCTGCTTACGGAATTCTTTCAGATAAGTCCGGAATTGGGTGAGTTTATCTTTACTTGATGCAGTTTGAGTATTTGCTTCGGCGACTAAAAAAAGAGCAAGCCAAGTCACTAGCAAACAATAAATCAATGCTTTCATGAGGTATCCTTAATGAAATATACAGATTGTTGGGTGGGTATTTACTTCAATTCTTTTTTTAAAAAAGAAATAGCTGGATAAAAATAAGTTCGACCTTTGAGTACTGCGACTATGTTAGCCAACATCAGCAGCGCGGCAATAGGAATAACAGCGATAAAAAACAGAAAGCCAAGCCCCCGAATACTAAGTAGAGCTATAAAGCCCAGCACTAGCATCAACGTCATTGTAATTTGGAAGTTAATGACTGCGCGTCCATGTAAGTCATACAAGGGGTTGTCTTCGCGCTTATGTATCCAGAGGAATAGCGGACATAGGATGTTTAAAAAAGGAAGTACAAATCCAATAAACGGTGATGCGTGTAAAAGTAACAGCCATTTAATTTGGATGGTCTCTTCGCGTGGGTCGTCAAGTTGGAGTAGGTCATCAACTTCAACATCAAGTGCGGCAGCGAGCAATTTTACCGTCCTTAAATGTGGCGTCACCTCTGCTTTTTCTATACGTTGTATCGTCCGCACGGTCACTTTGGTTTTATTTGCAAGTTGTTCCTGTGATAGACCTTTCAACTTTCTTTGATAAGCTACTTGTTCTGCAAAATCGGTACTTTTCATCAATGCGTTTCACTCTGTTCTTTAAAAGTCGAGAGTAATAGTAATTAAAAATACCCGACATTGTTACGACATATTTATGTCGTGTTACCGTCATTTCCTTTAATTTCATGGGCTGCGGGTCTGATGGTAAAGGCAGAGTTGCTAAATCTCGGACAAAAGCTCTTGTCTTTTTTGTTGATATTCTTGTTCCGTAATTAAACCTTTAGCCTTCAAATTCTCAAGCATTTCGAACCTTGCCTCTATGCTTGTGCTTGGTGTAGCTCGCTTTTTTTCAGTTGGTTCAGTTTTCGCCTCTCTTACTATTTCTTGTATTTGTTGTTTTGAAAGGTTCGATTTTTCTTCTATCATTTTTTGTACTTCATCTCGAGACAGGGTATCTGGAGCTTCGGAAAATCCATTAGAAGCATTGCCTTGATTGTTTGGGAGCACTAGAGAAGCAAGCATATTATTTGGAACAGTCAGCTTATTCTCATTAGCTATGAACGCGCCTTTACTCGTCGTTTCATGGTCTAACAGAAGAGCCACTTTACTAGGTTCGCTGGTTGATAACCCGTAATTAAAGTCATATTTAGCTGAGCCTTGGTTATTAAGGTCTAACATAGCTTCATAAGAATAGTCACGCTCCCTATTGTGGTCACCAATAGCGATCGTTAAACCCTCATTGGTATTAAAGATAGCTCCTGCTGTGAATACTTCACTTTTGATGAGTCCGCCCATTGTCGAATTGTCTTTATAAACTGAAAAATAAATAGCTTGATTATTAGTTAACTGAGCTAATCCTTGGGCTGCGTATTTAGCAAGCAAAGTCACTTGCTTTTCGTTAAATACAGCTTTGGTTTCAGATGATGCTTCGTTTAATGTGTGTAAATGAGTAAGTAGGCTTTTTAGTGTTTGGCCATTTACGTTTACTGGATGGGAAATATTATCGAGATCAGCGGTTCGGATAGAAATACTTTGATTTGGACCTTTGTTCCAAAGTATCTTCTCTGATGCGACAGCATTAGAGGCTAAAATTACTAATATAATGGCAAGCGGTTTGATTAGAACGTTGAGCATGGAAATTTTACCCCTAATTTACAATGGAGAATATGTCTGTGAATTTTGTATGGTTGTTACCCAATCTAATGAACGTAAAGCGTACATAGGTTATTAAAAAACAAAAAACATCGCAGCAAAACTGCGATGTTTTCATCATAACACAAGTCCTTTTTAGAAGAAGAACGTTGCGCCTAACTGCAATAGATTTAGGTCTTCAGCGCCGTTGTACATAGATTGAGCAGAAGAAGAACCGTCTATATCCAAGCTAATGATTTCGTATTTTGCATACATAAGGAATCTTCCACCAAAGTATTGTTCTGCAGCAAAACCTAAAACAGATAACTCAGAGCCAGTAACTCCATCTAAATGCGCCATTCCATATTGGTCATTATAGCTACCATAATCTACGTAAAATGCAGAGTCGCCATAAGTGTTGAATGCTCTTTTAACACCTACTTTAATGTGATACGCGTCTGTGTCATCACCAGAGCCAGCCGCTGCATCTTCTACTTCTTCCATTTGGTAAGCGAATGTTCCGAATATACCGCTATCAGCATCCATCAGACCAAGTTGGAATTGTAATGTTTCAGAAGCACTACCACCAACGTTCTGGCCGCCGTCTGTATTATATGCGTAGCCCGCATTGAAAAGGGTCGTCAGCCCAGCGACTTCGCCAGAATATTTTAATGCAACGTCGTATACTTCATCGTTTGCATATCCAACCGCGACATTGATGCCATTAAACTCAGGTAGATCGTATCGAATACCATTACGATAAACACCGTTACAATCAATGCCTATGCCCAAACCATTTAGACCAGCACACTGGGCAAAGTTACCCCAAGTTTGGTTCATTGCGCCACCATCAACGCCACGAATGCTAAAACCTAACATTCTAAATAATGGTGAAATACCAGACCAAATAGTGACAGAAGGGTCTGCAAGCACTGCAATGTTGTCTGTTGGCATACTTTGAGTACCAATGGTAATTTTACCAAAGTCACCGCTAACGTGTACGTTGTTTGATAATAAGCTAATGCCACTACCAAATGCATTTGCGTTGCTAACACCGTCTTGATTAGACAATAAAGGAGATGCGCTATTTCCATCAACAGCAGCAGTTGGCTCGACGATTACTTCAAAGCCAAACTGTAAGCCTGTATTTTCTGGCGTATAACCACCAGTTAGCGCTATACGACTACCTAGTGTGGTTCCATTATCACCTAACTGAGCTACGTCTGAGCCTTGGCCATCGTCATAATAGGTGATGCCTTCATTTATCCAACCTGAGATATCCCAAGTTGCTTCTTCAGCAATGGCTGGCGATGCCAAGCTTGCAATTACCGCCGATGCTAGTAAAGATTTAGTAGCGAGTTTGAATTTCATAGTGTGTGTTCCATATGTAGTTGTAAGTAGTAGCTATCAATTAAGTTGTTACAAACACAAGAAAAAACAGTGTCGTGTTTGGGATGTAACAATTTATTGACAGATGTCACAATCTTAATAACATTTGAGTTTCAAACTATTCACTATAAGGCTATTTAACGTCCTCCTTTAGGAGGAAGAACAGAATCCTTTATAGGGCCTTTTGAGCTTGCCCTTCAGGCATATTGAAGATTATATTTTACCTATGACCTGAGAGAATATTTGGATAGTCTTTCATTAGTTGATCAATGACCGGATTCATTCTTGGGTCAGAATAATCGTGTAAACTTTTTGAGTTTACAAATAGAGGGTTTTTGAAATGCAAAATCAGTTTGCTAGGTTTGGGGCTTAGAAAATAGATATCTTCTGCTAAAAATATGGCTTCTTTAATGTTATGCGTGACTAACAAAGCACTTGTTTTTGACTTTGTAATGAGCTGCTTTACCAAACTTAGTAAGTGAGCTGCCGTTGGTGTATCGACAGAGTTAAAAGGTTCGTCTAGTAAAAGCATATCTGGCTTATTGATGAATGCTCTGGCAATACTGACCCTTCGCTGCATTCCACCCGATAATTGAGAGGGATACTTAGTACTAATGTTGTCCAATTTGACTTCTGCAAGGGCTTGCTTAATTTCATCTTGAGTTAACGTTTTCCTTATAAGTGATAAGTTTTCTCTTACGGTTAACCAGGGGATTAGTCTGGCATCTTGAAAAATGTACGCTAAATTATGAAGTTCAGGTAATTTCAAATGTTCGTATGTTTGAATGCCCGCTATGGTGTTTAATAGCGTCGTTTTACCGCATCCAGAAGGCCCAATGATCGCAGCAGTGCTTTTTTTGGCAATTGAAAATTCAACGGTACTAATAATTTCAGTATCGCCAATGGTAATATTATTGAAGTTAAAAGATTGCAAGTTAACGTCCGCGTTGAATAATACGTTCAAGTGGTTTAAAAATAAGCCAGTCAACCGCAAACATTACAAGCATAAAGCTAAATGCATAGGCTAGGATGCTGGCTATATCAAAATGCCCAAAAAAGCTATGTAGACCGAAACCAATACCATCACTTCGGCCAAGTAACTCAACCACCAATACTATTTTCCATATTAATGCGAGACCATTTCTAGCGGCGGCTAAAATATAGGGATAAAGTTGAGGTAGAAATACTTTAAAAAAAGTCGTAGTAGGCGGCACATTGTAGACAAAAGCCACTTCCATTAACTTGTTATCGATAACTCTGGCGCCTTCTCTCATAGCCACAACAACCATCGGGAGCTTGTTGATAAAAACGGCCAATATTGCGGCTGCTTCGACCAAGCCAATCCAAATGTAACACAAAATAATCACTACTAAGGCTGGAAGGTTCAAGAAAAAAAGCAAGACGGGTTCAAAGATTTGATTCGTGGTAGAAAACCTGCCTAACATTATGCCAATGATAACCCCTATTAACATAGCCAAACTGAAGCTAATTGCGACGCGTTTTAATGTTTGCAATAAATCGTGTAGTAGGTTGCCATCAAACCAATGAAATACCCAACTATTGAATATTTCTTGTAATGCAGGGAAGTAATTTGGTTGAATTAAAATGGCAACACCTTGCCAAGTCATCAGCAAAACGATAATTACGGCTAGTTGTGACAAGGCTGCTTTAGTGCGTAACACTATTTAATACCTATATTAAAATCCAACTTAGTCCAACGCATAAAAAATTTGAGAAGGAAACTCACTGTTTTTCTCAAACAACGTTTGGTTCTCCACATTTTTCACAACATCGTAAATTTGCTCTGCGCTTGTCTTTAAGTCGGTCATTTTACTGTTGACCAACGTGGTGGGGTAGTGAGATACCAAGCTTTCATATTCTTGTTGCGAATTTGCTTTCATTTTTGGTCTTAATCGTTCCCACTCATTCTTACTTTCGACTAAAATTTTCTTAGCTTCCCGACTAGCCTGAAGAAATGCGTTGAGTTTTTGCGAATGCTCATTGGCGAAATCTTTATGAAACACCCAGCCTAATAGCGGAACGTCCTGTTCGATACCAATACCGCTTAACATACTTGCGGTCGGTAACAAATTAACCAAGCCTGCAGCCTCTAACCTGGCGTTGTAATGCCAAAAATTGATGATCCCATCTAGCTGTTTTTGCAGCATCATTTCATTCAATAATGGTGGAGCGCCAAATTTTAAACTGGGTAAATCGTCAGAGTTTTTGCTGTCCAGATAAGCTTTTAACACCAACAAGTTTTTATCGTTTGCGCCTCCAGCAACGCCTAACTCTCGTATATCGCTTATTGACTGATTTAGTGGTGTAGAGTAAATCCCCCCGCTTAACTTATGAGTAGGCGACATTTGGAATTTGCCCTTTTGCTTGATCACCCAAAAGAGATCGGTGAGCACTACGTCTACGGCTCCGCCCTGCAATGCGATAGCAGCTGCGTTTTTGGTAGTTAACTTAACCGACTCTACATTAACGCCTAACTCTTGATCGAGTTTATGGTGTTTTATGGTGTCGATTTCCCAATTCACCGTGCCGTAACTTAACACTCCAACTTTAATAGTAGGGAGTTCGGATGCAACACTCACACTAGCAAATGCTAGAATGAGTGTTGTGACTAACGCTTTAATGTTGTAATACTTAGAACGCATATCTCACTTTCACCGCCACTTGTCTTGGTGCTGCTGGGCCAACAAATAACGGTGCTTCAACGTCTGGATAAATGTCTTCAAGAACTTCATCTGCTTCACCGTAAGTACCGAAAGTATTGTACTCTTCATCTAATAAGTTATTGACTCGCAACTGAATACTTAAGTCTTCTGTTATATCATAACTGGCATATAAGTGTACAATCTCATAGCCATCTACCTTTTGATTTTCATTGGCTTCATCGCCTCTAAAATACTGGTCACTGGCACTAATTATTTCCAGTCCAGCGTTAAGTCCATCCATAATTTGATAATCGAGCAAAACTTTTATCAAATGCTCAGCCTGTCCAGGTATTGTATCGCCTGGGTTTACTTGTCGATTTGGACCAAGTGGGTTTTGAGGGCTGAAGGAAGTAAAAGGTGACTCATAGGTGGCATCTAAGTAGTTATAACTGACGTGATAGCTCAAATCACCCACGCTGTGACCCAAACCAAGCTCTAGCCCTTGGCGTTGAGTACTGTCTACGTTAATAAAGTAACCTCTGGATGCCACACTTCCGGCTTGTTGGAAAATTATGTCGTCTTCACTGTCACTATGGAACACATTAGCGAAAAGGTTCATGTTGTTGAAAGTACCAGTGTAATTAACTTCAAACGTCTTAGTAACTACCTGATCTAATGGTGGATCAGCAACAAAACCATTGGGTAAACGACATGGATCGTCTTCGTCCGCACAGCTTAATTCAGCCGGGCTTGGCGTTCTAGACGCTTGGCTATAACCAATACTTATATTTTGGTTCTTAGCTAAATTAATGTCTAAGCTAACGGCAGGATTGAATTGATTAAATCTATGATTTCCGTCAAGTGAATCGTCACCATCTTCACTCAAGTCTTCCATAACAATATGGTCTCTATTATAGCGTCCTGCAATATTGAGCGTTATGTTATCGGTTAATTCAACACTATTGATAAAAAAGATAAAGAATGCTTCAGTATCAACATCTAAACGAACTCTCGCTTCAGCGTCTTGCACTCCTGCGATTGGCTGCACGGCCCGTGGATCAGTCGCAGTATCATTTAAAAGAATACCGAAAGTGGTATCGGCCTGATAGGTAATATCGCCAGTCTGATAGCCCGCTCCTAATACAAATTCACTGTTTTTACCACTTAACTTATATTGTTTGGCAAGTTGTGCAGAAATACCAATGTTGTCAGTTTCAGCTTTACCTGTGTTATATGTTCCATCAACCTCATCAACGTCTACATTTGATATGTCTGTAAATGCAGTGCCTTCCTCAAATCCTACGAACTCTACTGCTTCCGCGTCTTCGCCTGCTTCAGGTAATGCACCGTCGTCATCATCATCTTCCAATGAAGAGCTGTTAGTGGATGGTCCTGCAAACAATGAGTCATCATCGTCATCATCGTCTTCCAGTTCACATAAGGTTATTTTTCCACTGTCTTCAAATATACAAGCTCCATAATCACTATCGTCTCCATTAATGGAAGAAGTTTCTGTATCACGATAGAAAACGTTGAAACTCATACGTGTACTATTATTAAATTCGTGTTCGCCATCAAGGCTGAAGTGATGCAATTCGTTATTGGTTTGGTCTGGATTAGTATAAACAGCGCTTCGGCCCTCTACTTCAAGTAATTCTATTGGAGATGCACCGTTGCCAACCATTTCGTTGTCAGCGTACATGTAGTTAAAATCTAGCGATGTTTGATCACCACGGTAGGACAAAGAAGTGAATATCTGCTGTACTTCTGTTGGTGAGAAGTCTCTCCAGCCATCTTCTTCATAACGATTAATGTTAATGTAATAACCATAATCACCAGAATTTCCACCCGTTTCTAAACCAATTTCTTGGCGACCATCGCTGCCCGCTCCCAACTCAAATTCGCTTTGATCATATGTAAAACCAGTTTTTGTAGACAGTGCTAAGGCGCCACCGAGGGTATTTTGGCCAAACACAGGGTTAGAGCCTGAATAAAGTGCCACTGTATCAATAGCATCCAGTGGAATTAAATCCCAGTTGACTGTATCGCCAAATGCTTCATTAACTCGTGAGCCATTTAGATAAACTGAGATACCTTGCGGTAACCCTAAAAGAGGAGATGCTGTAAAACCTCGGTATTGTAAATCTGGCTGAAAAGGATTGTTTTGGACATCGTTTAAATTTACGCTAGATAGCTGTGACTTTAAGAGCTCGGGTAAAGAAAGGGCGTTTGAATTTTCAATATCTTCAGCGTCGAGTAATTGTCTACTTCCAAATAACGTTTGAGTATTAGTAGAGTTATTTAAAGGCGTGGCGCCAGATATTTCAATCGTTTCAAGTTCGTCCGATTGGGCTGCTACACTGGCAATTAAACTTACATTCAGTGCAATGGCAAGCGACAATTTGGTGCGTGAAAATGACTTTAAATTGTTTTGCATATTCAGTTGTTCCTTTAATTTGTGATCGTGTGTGATGATTTTTGTGTGCGACGTTATAGTTTTTCTTTTAGTGTAACCTTAGAACTTCCCGTTAAAAACCCTCCTAAAGTATCAGGAATATCATTTTTTAGACGGTAAGGTTTGCAATCTTTAGGTTAGTGCCGAATTAATCAGTAAATCGTTAGTGCAGTAATGGGCATTTTTATAAAATATTGGGTTTTGGAGGAGGGCCGTTGCGTTGCTTGGCCATGCTGGCATTTCGGATACAAAGTATTGTGAGAAGTCCGAAATGCCTAAATCATCAGTTTTATTATCAGTTAATGCCTAACAAGACAATAATAGGTTGAGTCAATTCTAAAGTAGGTAATGAATCTTGATACTTTAATTTATTTAGATTCGACGCTACCAATTTCATATAACTCAAAATTTGCTTCTTCAATTTCGCCGGTTCTTGC
Organism: Glaciecola sp.; assembly: GCA_965660815.1. Taxonomy (GTDB): domain Bacteria; phylum Pseudomonadota; class Gammaproteobacteria; order Enterobacterales; family Alteromonadaceae; genus Glaciecola. The sequence continues at coordinate 130,702 of CBFIBG010000089.1, read as the reverse complement.
GCAAACATCCACCTTTACTTCAGGACCAAGATCCGTATCGATGTCAAACTCGTAAGTCACCGACCCATCAAAACCAACTTCATATTCTACCGCAATTACTTTGCCAGGATGGAAGTCGAGGGCGGTTGCTTGTGCATCCTTCATTGAAACTTTGGCGTACTTTTTAAAAATAGAATCGTCTGGAGACACTTTTCTTTCAACTTCGGTAACGTAACCTTCTTCTGCATTGCATTCAACGTTGTATGCGTTGCCATCGTTGTCAGTGATATCAAATTCGTAAACAGGATCGTCGTCTTCTATTTTCATTTCCAAGCGGGTAGGCACGCCCGGGACTTTTTCTAATGCTACGTCAAGACATACTTCAACTCTGACAATATCCCATCTATCGATGTCATCTAGATCGAAAGTGACGTCTGCGGTAGACATAGGTGTAAAAAAAGAAGTGGCTAACACTGTGCACGCACATAAATATCTAGTCATACTAAGTCCTTATTGTTGTTTTTAACTTTTACTAAAAAACGTTTACAAAGATCATCAATAGTGCAGATAGCACTATTTCACGTTTATGGTAATTGTTTGTGGGGCTACATCATTATCTTCGTCACTTATATTGATTTTATAAGTGCCACTTCGCATCGGATAAAAACTAAATTTAACGCTGCCTTTTCCTTCGCATTGAAGTGCCCTGAAATGTAATCCTTGTAGGTATACTTGAATGTTATCAACAGTTAATATTCTCACATGAGAATCTTGCACCAGTTTGGCTACATCGAAGTTTAATTCAATATCGCTGACATCTGAATCGCAAGAAAAGTTAAGTCTGTAATATTCGGTTCGAGTGAGCGTTATTTCTTTTTGCGAGATCATTAAAGACTTGTCGTTTAAAACGGCGTCAACAAAAATGTCTGATGGTGGGGTTCTTGTCTGTGCTACTGCCGAAGCGCTTAATACTAGGCCTAAGAGCACCGCGCTTAGAAAATAAAATAAAGCATTGTGTCGCATCTGGCTTTCCATTGTCTAATTGATATACAAAGTAACTTACATCAATCTCAAGTAATTGGATCGTCAGCATCCATAATAATATTATTATAGTAATCTTTACCGCCCATAAAAAAGAGCGCCGAATATAAGCGCTCTTGTTTTATTTAAAACAGCTTTAGAATATTTTTAAGCTTTAATAGGCGTCAATTTCGCCTTCAGCAATTGCAACCACTCTTTGTTTTTCAACATAGGTTTTTATGGCCCAAAGGGTTTTTTGATCAAGAATAGGTTCACTCATACCTTCTGGAATGCCTCCAAGTGCTGGCATGCCTTTTGCCGAACCAAAACGTAAACGCTCGACGTACCATTCGTCATCGTCAAATGAGTCTGGTGCAAGCATGCGTAAGTCAGGGTTGATACCACCTGATTGAGCGTGAAGTCCGTGGCAACCAGCGCAATTGTTAGCATATGCCGACTCACCGAAAAGAATGACTTTATTCTTTAAATCTTTATCCAAGTCGCGGTAAGGGTTTTCGAAAACCCAGTAATCATCACTTTCATCGCCCATTTCGAAATCCGGCATGTTTGAACTATCAGCCCCTTGTGGTAATACATTACCATGCGCCGAAACATCTTCGCTTGACAAGATTAGCCCGAGTGCAAGCGCTAATCCCAAATATTTAACATTCATAATACCAACCTATCGATTTAATTTAACAAACTTTTGTACTGATACCTATTATATACATACTCACAAATTTAAAAACTCTACTTTTGTATCAGTTTTGTTTGATACTAGAACCCTTATAAATCCTAGCTTTTAGTTAAAAGGTCATTCTTGTTTCCTATTGGATGTAATACTAAAAAAGGATATCCGAAAGACATTGTACGAGTAATATGTCGCCTTATCATGAGATTACATACGAACATCACAACTAAATTAACATCATTTTTAATCGTGTTTTGGCAAAACAAAACCAACTGTATCGGTATTCCGAAAACCGTAATACGACTAGTATAAAAAACGACAGAAATTTACTTTGTTAGGTATGGATCCAAGCAACTCTGCAAGAGCAATGCTAACAACAAGTTTTAAAATCTTGAAAATTGAATGGGAGGGGACGTGAGAATTTTTGTCGTAAATGAAAGCGGCTCTGGAAAAAAAGCAACTACCGAAAGTCGGTCTGCTATTTCTCCGGCTAGCGCAAAAAAACTCATTAACTTGGGATGTGAATTATTGTTGGAGTCAGGTACCGGTTTAGCTTCTGGGTACGATGATACGCAATATGAAGGTGAAAACACAAAACTAGTTAGTCGCAAAGAAGGGCTATCAGAGGCAGACGTGATTCTTTATGTGAACAGACCATCAGAAGATGATTTAAAGAGCATAAAGAGCGGCACTGTCGTCATAGGGCATTTGGATCCATTTTTCCAAAAACCGTTAATTGAGAAAATGGCAGGTCAAGGCATAACTTCATTATCCATTGAAATGATTCCTCGTTCTACACGGGCTCAAAAAATGGATGCCTTAAGCTCTCAAGCGAGCTTAGCTGGATATGTGATGATCATGGAAGCGGCCAGTGCATTACCTAGCATTCTGCCGATGATGATGACGCCATCAGGAACAATCAAACCTGCAAAAGTATTTGTTATTGGAGCGGGTGTAGCTGGATTGCAGGCAATTGCCACCGCAAAACGTTTAGGCGCTAATGTAGTTGCTTATGACACACGACCTGTTGTGGCCGAGCAAGTAGAGTCTTTGGGTGGAAAGTTCCTTAAGATAGATATCGGTGAAACGGGTCAGACAAAAGATGGCTACGCCAAGGAGCTAACTGAAGAGCAACAAGCTATCCAGAAAGATGCTCAAAAGCAAGCGATTGCCGATTCTGATATTGTCATAACTACCGCTCAACTTTTCGGGCGTAAACCTCCAGTTCTTATTACTAAAGATACGTTGGCGCTAATGAAACCCGGTTCAGTCGTTGTTGATATGGCGGTTATGTCGGGCGGTAACGTAGAGGGCTCTGAGCCTGGGAAAACAGTTAACGTGGAAGGCGTCAACATAATAGGTACTGGTAATTGGAGTCAACGAGTCGCAAAAGACGCGACGGATATGTACGCCAATAACTGTTTAAATTTAATTGATGAGTTCATTGATGCTGAAACCAAGTCGTTCAACTTGAATTTGGAAGACGACATATTAGCTCAAAGCATCATCACTCACGATGGTAAAGTTTGTAACGAAATGCTGGCTACGCATTACGAAGGAGAGAAATAATGGAAATTGTATACCTAATTTTTATCGTTATGCTGGCTGCTCAATTAGGCGTAGAGTTAATTCGCAAAGTACCTGCGACTTTACATACCCCTTTGATGTCTGGGTCAAATGCGATATCTGGCATCACTTTAGTCGGTGCCTTGGCAAGTTCAGGGGGCTCGAACGATTGGTTAACAATCGTTTTAGGCACAGGTGCTGTTGCACTAGCAAGTATCAATGTAATAGGCGGTTATATGGTTACCGATCGCATGTTGCAAATGTTCAAGAAAAAGCAATAAGAGGTGCAGACTATGGATTCAACTACACTTTTTATTAACTTAGTTTACGTACTATCGGCTGGCTTATTTATTTATGGCTTAAAACTATTAGGTCATCCTACCAGCGCTAGGAAAGGAAATTTCATCTCGGCTGTAGGTATGTTTATCGCCGTGATAGTGACTTTACTAGATCAACAAATCGTCTCTTACCATTGGATAATTGTAGGCGTGCTGATTGGTGGCGCTATTGGTGCTTGGAAGGCCAAGACAGTAGAAATGACTGCAATGCCTGAAATGGTGTCCTTGTTCAACGGATTTGGTGGAGCCGCATCGTTATTAGTTGGTTGGGCGACGATTTCTGCCATAGATGAAGCGGCCTTAGAATTTGTAAATCCGATTGTATTTACTACTTCATTTTTAACCGTACTGATTGGTGGCGTTACGTTTTCAGGAAGTCTAATCGCTTGGGGTAAGCTATCGGGCAAACTTGGTTCAAAAGCGGTTATTTTTAAAGGTCTGCGCCAAGCTAGTTTCGCTCACCTAGGGGCATTTGTACTATTTATTGTGCTGTTTACTATCTTCCCCGAATATAAAATCTTGTTATACATCACTATTATTTTGGCGTTAAGTTTCGGGGTGCTTGCAACCATCAGTATTGGTGGAGCAGATATGCCGGTGGTGATTGCGCTTTTAAACAGCTACTCTGGTGTGGCTGCATCTGCCGCCGGTTTAGCGGTTGATAACACAATTCTTGTTGTGACGGGTTTGTTGGTTGGGGCTTCTGGTCTTATTTTGACCAATATAATGTGTAAAGCTATGAATCGCTCACTTTTAAACGTCTTGTTGTCAGGTTTTGCAGAGCCAAGTGAAAATGAGATGAAAATAGAAGGTGAAATCAAGGTCATGAGTACTGAAGATGCGTACTATGTATTGGAAGCCGCTCAGTCAGTATTAATTGTACCTGGTTATGGAATGGCAGTAGCACAGGCACAACACGCTGTTCGCGAGTTACAAGACCTTCTAGAAGAGAACAAATGTACGGTTGATTATGCGATTCACTCAGTGGCCGGTAGGATGCCAGGGCACATGAATGTACTGTTAGCTGAAGCAGACGTGCCTTATGAACAACTTTACGAAATGGATGATGTTAACCCCAAAATGGAAAATTATGACGTTGCGATAGTAATTGGTGCAAACGATGTTGTGAATCCTGCGGCCAAAGAAATGGAAGGTAGCCCAATCTATGGTATGCCAATCATTGAGGTGCACAGAGCTAAAACTGTGTTTGTTCTCAAGCGTTCTGCTAACGCAGGTTTTGCCGGGGTCGATAATCCATTGTTCTTTAAAGAGAACGCCCGTATGGTGCTTGGTGATGCCAAAGAAACCGTGAATAACATTATCCGTGATTTTACGACAGAATAATGTCTAAATTGGCAGCTATCACACTAATAGGATAGGTTGATTACATAACTGTCCCATCCTAGTATAAGTTGACGCTTTATAAGCCAACGACTTTTAGGATAGGACAAAATAAATAAAAAAGGCCGCTAAGTATGTTAGCGGCCTTTTTAATGTTACTAACGGCAAATCTGTTAATTAATAAGACAAACATACCTTTTAAAAAAAACAGAGTGCTAACACATGAAAAACTAGGCTATATGAAGCCGGTTAGCTTTATTAATTATTTAATTCGAACCTGCGCCTATTTGTTATCGTCATTATAATAGTCAATAACAAATAGAGTGTAATAATGAAACTTTTTCATGTATTTAGAAGCCAATTAAACGTTCGACAGCGACCGCCTTTTAATCAATTACAATCAAACTTGTTTCTTGAAATGATCATAAGCTTGATCATCGAAATTTTAAACATGTTAATGAAGAACATCCGAGTCTAGGTGAAGCCTTGAACCAAAATCAAATCGAGATACTTGTTATTGATGCAAAGCTAGGCAGTAAAAGTGCTTTAGTGAGGCTTTACAATCATTTTCTCAAACCTATGCGTCGCTTTGCTTTTATTAGAACGGGTGATGTTATGGTTGCTGAAGATCTCGTGCATAATGTATGGCTCAAAATTGGTAAGCGTATCCATCGATTGAATGATATTACGGTATTCAGAAGTTGGCTTTATAGAGCTTTGAAGTGGGAGATTTTGGATTGGGCGAAAGTTGAGTCAAAGAATCTGACTGAAAACAATGTTGACATTGATACTTTCTCATCATCGCCATGCATCGACCTAAGTTCACTTACCCCTATTTTTAAAGCGCTTTCAGACAAAGAAAGAGATGTGGTTGAACTTTATTATTTGAATGAAATGACTCTAGTTGAAACGGCTCAGGCATTATCGATTCCACAAGGAACGGTGAAATCAAGACTGTTTGCCGCGAGAGAAAAGTTACGCAAACAAATAAACAATGGTGAATAGAATGAACATTGACGAAAAAATAAAAAGAGACCTAGAAGAGCAAAGTAATGAAATTGATAAGTTAATGGAAGAAAGTGACAGTTTACAAGGCTATTTACGCATGAGCTTTTCAAATGGTCTTGGCTGGCTAGTAAAACTAGGCTACTTACTGGCAATTGTATTGACGATTGTACTTGCTTATTGTGCTTATCAGTTCTTTACCGCCGATAAAGACAATCAAATTTTCTGGGGTGTTTGCTTATTGCTCGCGTTTCAGGCTCAAGTAGCAACCAAGCTATGGATCTTCATGCAATCTAATAGAAGCTATCTGTCCAAAGAATTGCGAATATTGTTAAGTCGCAGATGATAAGGGCTTTACAAAAAGTATAGGGCTCCTAATAACGAGAAGCCCTATCTATATCTGCTTACCATTGATTTGCACTTACCGTTGTTGTATTGGATGTTTGTACGATAAGTTCTTTTTCTTTGAAATCTTCAACAAAATCTTTCAAGCTCTTGTTGTTGCAAATAATAGGCGCTTTGGGCAACTCATGCTTTTGTCTCGCGGCCTGCTCACCTAGTACTAGGGCATCAACGCATAACTTAGATTCTATGGTGTTATCGTTAGCTAATACTTTGATACTCGAAGGCGCTAAATTTTCGGTAGTATTTTTCTGGCGCACAGACTCAGCAAACTTTTCACTAAACGAATTGAGGCTTACTCCATTGCAGGAAATGGTCTTTTTCAACTCTTGGAAGCTGCTTTGGTCGTTTTTAGCCATTTGCTTCACCGCATCTAATCCATCAGTTGCCGCAACAATGCAATATTGAGTGGCTAAGTTGTTATCCATCGCTTTAAAACTCATAGACTGAGTTGAAGATGGGCTTGTATTCACACCAGCATTTACCACAAATGCGCTGGCCATCAATGTACTTAATAAAACTAGTTTCATAATACTCTCCAAAATGTAATAAAGTAAAATAATTAGTGTGTGCAATCACTATTATCCTCAAAAACCACGATTAATGAAGCTAAATTACGTAATTATATTACAAAATAGTGATATTTAATGTTGGATTTACTTTTTTTGATTAAAAAATTACATTTAGTTGTTAACTTCGTAACAAGCAGTGCTGGTTAATTACATTAGTAATCTAAAAAGATCAAAAATAACAATTAGATTAGATAGCTACACTGCGCTCGGTTTAATGTAGGGGGCTAAATTGTCAACAGGTGTGGATTTTTTAGTCATACTTAATGACAGAAATTAAATAGTTCCATTATTATTGTGAGTTCCTTTTTAATATAAACTCAGATTGTCTCAACGTGCTAAATTGATCAATTCAAAGTGTGTGGCCTGTAATTGATACACTTCAACCAACTAAATAAATCCAACCAATGAAAACTGTACAACTGCTTGATCAGTTAAAAAGAATATTATGTTAGTTATTACTTACTAATATTAAAACGTTTTAATAGCAGGTCTAGCTATTCTTATACATATAAAATTTCTATGCTCCGATATAAAATAACTGCTTATTTATACACTGCGCTCCTTTTTCACTTTTGCTATACTGTCGCTCTTTTCTCATGTTCAACTTATTGTCTACGTCATTAATTTATGAAACTAAACTCTGCCCAACAATCCGCAGTTGAATACATCAGTGGTCCATGCCTTGTGCTTGCTGGGGCCGGCAGTGGAAAAACCAGAGTGATCACCAATAAGATAGCATACTTGGTCAATCAGTGCGGTTATAAGCCCAATCAGATTGCCGCGGTGACTTTCACCAATAAAGCTGCTCGTGAAATGAAAGAACGAGTCTCACATACGCTGGGAAAAAAAGCTTCTCGTGGATTAAAAGTGTCAACGTTTCATACTCTTGGATTAAATATAATCAAGAAGCATTTACCTACATTAGGATTTAAACAAGGCTTTTCATTATTTGATGATAAAGATACCTACGCATTGCTTAATGACTTAACTGAGGAGGACTACGCAGGTGATAAAGATCAACTAAGAGCCCTGCAGTCGAGCATTTCAAATTGGAAAAATGAATTAGTAAACGCCGAACAAGCGCTTAACTCAGCGTCAATCAACTCTCCAGCACACGAACATGCCAGACACTATCAAGAATACTCACGCCACATGAAGGCATATAATGCGCTTGATTTTGACGATTTGATACTTCTACCTACATTGCTATTCAAAAATCATCAAGCTATACGCGAGGTTTGGCAAAGAAAAATTCAATATTTATTAGTGGATGAATATCAAGATACTAACACCTCTCAATATCAGTTAGTAAGACTGTTGGTTGGGGAACGATCTAGGTTTACTGTGGTAGGCGATGACGACCAGTCAATTTATTCTTGGAGGGGCGCACAACCTAAAAACTTAAGCTTACTCAAACAGCACTACCCAAGCTTAAAGATTATCAAGTTAGAGCAAAACTACCGAAGTTGTCAGCGGATACTCCATAGTGCAAATATTCTCATTCAAAATAATCCTCACCTTTTCGATAAACGACTGTTTTCGACTTTAGGGCAAGGTGAAAAACTCAAAGTGTTGGTTGCAAAAAATGAAGAACATGAAGCCGAAAAAGTCTTGGCTGAAATGCTTGCCCATAAGTTTATGAACGATACCTCCTATAAAGATTACGCCATTTTATATCGCGGCAACCATCAGTCTCGAGTGTTTGAAAAAATTCTAATGAAAAACCGAATACCTTATAAAATAAGCGGAGGGATGTCGTTTTTTGGTCGTGCAGAAGTAAAAGACATGATGGCATTTTTAAGAGTTCTAACCAATCATGACGACGATAACGCATTACTGCGGATTATTAATACGCCTGCCAGAGGAATAGGGAGAGTGACTTTGGCAAAAGTTGGTGAGTTCGCCAATATGCATGGGATGGGATTTTTTGAAGCGCTCACACATCCACAAGTGTCGTCTGTATTAGCTAATAAGGCTTTAGAACACGTTGATACTTTTACTCGGATAATTGTGGAGACGGGTGATAATATTAAAAGAGGAGATACAATAGCCGTCTTAGGCAGCTTCATCAAAAAGATTGAGTATGAAGAGTATTTGTATGCCTCATGTGCCAGCCCTAAAGCGGCAGAAATGGCAATGAATAATGTCAATACCCTTTTGGGTTGGGTGAAGGACTTACTTTCGGGAGATAGCTTGAATCCTCCTTTGAACCTACCAGAGGTTATCCAACGCTTAACACTTAGGGATATGATGGAGAGAGGAGAGCAAGACGAAGAAGCTGAGTTAGTCCAGCTGATGACATTGCATGCATCCAAAGGGTTAGAGTTCCCCTACGTTTTTATGGTTGGAATGGAAGAAGGTTTACTGCCACATCAAAGCAGTATTGATGAAGATAATATAGAGGAAGAAAGACGGCTTGCATATGTGGGCATTACTAGGGCTCAGCAACAACTTTTTTTTACGATTGCCAGAGAGCGTCGCCAACAAGGTGAATTTATTGAACCTTCACCCTCTCGTTTTTTATATGAGTTGCCAAGTGATGACATCGAATGGGAATGGCAAAAGCCAAAGGATACCAAAGAACAAAAGGCGGTTAAGGCACAAAAAGGCATCGCAGCGCTAAAAAGCATATTTGATTAACACGAATCAATTCAAAGAGTTTTATTCTTACAACGGATACATTTTTATCTTAGATTGAAACTGCATATTGGGAACTTCTTGTCTTCAACTGTTCTACGAGTTGTAATGTGGCTCTAAACTATCATACTAAGCAAGCTTCTTAACGGGTTCAACCGCCGCCCCTAAGCCATAATTGCAACCCACTTCAATTAGTTGTTGCATGACTAAGTCATCATCCACGCCCTCGGCAATAATGATTATGTCCATTTCCTTTGCCATTAAAATTATGGACTGAACCAAACGATAATATTTATCTGACATATCGAACGTATTCACCAACCCTTGGTTCAGTTTGAGGTAATCGAAGTCAAATTTAAACAGATGGTTTAATGAGCCATTAGTGTTGCCAAAACCATCTAAAACCAATGTGACGCCATATTTTTGTAATTTGTCCAAGATTGAGGGTAAAAACTTACCAAATCGACTCAGTGAATCTTCAGAAAATTCAAGTATGAGCTTTTCACCAAACTCTTCGTTTGCGTCTAATTTGCTGAGTAAATCATCAAAAGAAGACTTGTTGAGTAAATGCTCAATTGACAATCCAACTGCAAGCTTTGCATTTCTAAAATTTGAATCGGACTGCCACTGCTTTAAAAGTTTAAAGGCTTCTTCAATAAGCGTTTGATTTATCGCATTAGTTAAACCGGTTTTATCTGCCAATTCCCAAAACTTGTCTGTTTGAGTGTAATTGTTGCGGTTTTGCCAACTAACTGAGTATTCGTAAAACAATACATAGTCGTTTTGGTGTAAATGTTTAATTGGTTGTATATTGTAGTCAAAATCGCCCGCCTTAAATGCGAGCCTAAATGTTCTCTCATCATCTATCTCTTCCATGAGCTTATTACGCATGCTTATATTAAAGGTTACATATCTATTTCGACCCAAATTTTTGGCCTGATACATAGCCGCGTCCGCGTCTCTTAGCACTTCGTCAGGATGTTTATAGTCCTTATTGAGTTCTGCGATCCCTATACTGGCACCAGAAAAGACTTCTTTTCCTTCTATTAGATAACCAGCACTCACGGTTTCCACTATTCGTTGTGCAACCATTTCAATGTCAGCCTGAGAATTATAAGAGTCAATTAATACAACAAATTCGTCGCCGCCCAATCTGGCTAACAAGTCGTGGCTGCGCTTACACTCTCCTATGCGTCTGGCAGCTTCAATTAAAAACTCATCGCCCGCATGATGCCCTAATGTATCATTTATAGTTTTAAATCTATCCAAATCAATGAATAGCAAAGCGTAATTATGTTCGTGATGTCTTTGCTTACTGGAAATCGCCAATGTTAATCGGCTGGTGAACAATGTGCGATTAGGAAGCCCTGTTAGCGCATCGTGGTGTGCGTCGTGAATGAGCTTTTGCTCTATTTCTTTGCGTTGATCTATCTGTTTTTGAAGGGACTTATTGGTTTGATTGAGTTCTGCGGTTCGTTCTTTTACTTTTTCGCTCAGTTGTTGATTATATTTTATTAATTCATTTGCAGCGGCTCTACGTTCTAATGCCACAGAAATATGTTGAGACACAAATCGAAGAATGTTGAGTTCTTCTACCGTATAATCTTCTCCAAGACCGTAGGTTTGAACGCCTAAAACCCCTTTGACCTCTCCTTTCAGATAAAGTGGTGCGCCCATCCATGAATTGCCTGTCTCTATCATTTTGATGACAAACTTTCGATCAACTTCTTGTCTGTCAACAAGCTCTTTGATTCTAGAACGGTCTACCAAAACACTGCTTCCACTTCGAATAACATACTCAGTCAATCCGCGTGTTAGCTTTCGAGTGTGATGAAAATCACTTGCCTGACCAACGAAGTAAGGAAACTCTAACTGATCTTTCGCATCGTTTAAAATGGCAATATAGCAGTTTTCTGCGTTTATCAATTGCTTCAATATTGAGTGAATATTGGTATATAAATCTTCTATATCGCTTTCAGCTTTTACGGATAACTCAGAAATTTCAAACAAAGCCTTTTGTAATTTCTCGTATCTCATCCTCTCTGCTATCTCGGCTTCAAGGGTTTTGTTTGCAGAGACCAACTGTTGCGTTCTTTCTTGGATTAGCGATTCGGTAAGTTCGCGATTGATCACTCTATCTCGTGCAGTCACGATATGTTGCGAAATAAATACTAATATTTCTACGTCATCAGAGTCGTACCTTACCTCTTCGTTATAACTCTGAACGACCATCGCGCCTATGGTTTGATTATCTCGAATAAGGGGTATGCCCATCAAATCAACTGGAGGTGTTCCAAGTAATTCAAATCCGCGCTGTTTTTGAACATACTCAAGGTTTTCCTTTGTCAGCAGTAAATTTTCACCGCTTTTCAAAATCTGACCAGTGATGCCATTCTTAACCTTGTCAAAAGGAACTATTGTTAAAGGAAAGCCGTCTTGTTCGTCTACGAAGTAAGCAAACTCAATGTTATTGGGTTCATGAGGTTCGTGGAAAGCTACAAAGAAGTTATCTGCGAGCATGAACCTAGACACAATTTTGTGAATTTCTTTGTAAAAAGAATCAAAGTCTTTCAGCGAGAAAGCAAGCTCACTGATTGCGTATAATGCCTGTTGGATTTTTTCGGAGCGCTTGTACTTCGCTGTTAAACTTTGCAGCTCAGGCACTAGCGCTCGCAACTCGACTTCTGTTAAATTACCAATCAAATTATCTTCAGGCATATACAAGTATTATCCTAGATGGTAGTAAAGGGATACACCTGGAAATTGATAAACTTCTAGATCCCTTCGATCATATATTCAATGGCAGACTTTATGTCGTCTTCCGTGCAATCGCCACAGGTACCCATCGCTGGCATTGCGTTTATTCCATTGACAGCATTTTTCCAAACTTGGTCAAATCCTTTTTCGTCTAAGCGTGGTTGCCAATCAGCAGCAACTTGTGTTTTTGGCGCGCCTAAAACACCACCTGCATGGCATGCTGTACAAGCACTACTGTAAATGTCTTTGCCCGACCTAGGACCAGCAGCGGCTGCGTCTACAGTAACGGCTCCTGCTACTTGTACTTCACCGACTGGTTTTATTCTATCTATAAGAGCGCTGTTGTCTTCTTGCGCAACACTACCAGCGACTACAAAACAACTGGCTACAAACACAGATACTAAAGCTTTTACCTTCACGATTATCTCCCGCAAATTTGAGGTGTTTTAATATTAACCTAGCGATTATAACGTGATACAGAAGCATCACAACACCTACTTACATCTTAGTTCTATTTTAAGTCCAACCTAATGCGTCATTTACTTTACGTAATGTTTGCTATCTAAAGAAAAAGATGAATGCCTCGCTGAAATAATCAAACCCAAACACACGGGAGTTACTTTATCTTAACGGCCGTTGTTGAATAATCTGTATTAGCGATATCCAATAAATAACTCTTTGTCTGATTTTATTTATTGTCGGCTAATCGATATCAGATTTTAGTAGTAAATAAAACGTGTGATCAATTGCCTTGGATCAAATATGGATAAACGGGCGCATCTTAATAAAACTTTCGGTTAGCAAAGCTGTCTCGATAACTTTTTAGCGTGGCTTCTAATTTTATATCGCGAAGGCATTTGGACTCAAAATTTCGACAGATACCTTTTTAAAATCGATAATTGGTCTCATTATTGCGACGTATTGGTTTGAATGTTTTGATTGGGGCAGTCATTATTAACGTAGTTTTAACAAAGTGGATACTCGAATGAAAAGAAACTGTTTACATACGTTAATAATTGCGTTGCTTGTGGCGCTTAGCGCTTGCACGAATAAAGATGTAGAAAATGACAGCAAGGCTGAACAACCAGTAGACGAACGCAACACGCAAGTGACATCTGAAGGCTGGCAAATTAACTTTATTGATGAGTTTGATTCATTTAATACCAATAATTGGCAAGACCAATTGCTATGGGTAAATAATGAAGACCAGTGCTATGTGGCTGATGGCAAGTATGGAACTCGTGAAGTAAGTAACGGCACTTTAAAAGTACGAGTGATAGACTTGGGTGAAAAAGTGCCTTGCGACAATTATGACAAATTTGGAGAAAAAAAACCCGACACCCAGTATGTTGCTGGAAGAATCGCGTCTAAAAACAAACAAGAGTTTGTAAAAGGAAAATGGACGGCTAGATTAAGGGTTAAAAACAGCGGTCAGCCAGGAATGTTTCCAGCGTGGTGGTTGCTAGGGGCATATAACAATGAGCCTCCTGTTCAAGAAGCGGATGAAACCGTATGTTGGCCAATGACTGGCTCAGGGGAGTTGGATATATTTGAACATCATGCTGATGGTGGCCCGAACCACTTTGCTGCTCGTGTAATAAAGAGTTTAGGCTATTGCGATGGGGGGGATTGGCAGGCGGAAATGGCAGTTGAGTACGCTGATTTGGACCAATTTAATGATTTCTCAGTTGAATGGTTAGAAAACGACATTATTTTTCGAGTGAATGAGAAAGAGATATATCGATTGGTAGACCAAGGCGACGATTATCCTGAGCCTTTATTTGCAATCTTAAATTTTGCGAAAATCAACGATTCACCAATGGCGATGAATTGGGAAATGGAAGTTGACTGGGTAAAACATGAGGTGTGGGTTGAATAACCCACCGCCTAAATCTCTATTCCATCATCTCTTGATAGGCGTCCGAGACTGGCTTTCCCCGAATAAGCTGTTCTAATATCTTATCTCGATGTTGCCCAATGTCATCTGGGAGAACGTCTCGGTGCTGTTCATAAAACTCTTTCATCAGCCTAAGGGCCGTTTCTTCGTCAAGCAACTTCTCAAGCTTTTTAGGATCGCTAAGCGCATGGCTTTTTGCTAATAAATACTGTTCAAAACGTCTAGCTGCCAATCCCCACGAATAATTAAACGCTGATTCAAGCGGATAGTTGGCTTGCGTTACGCTACTGTTTTCAGCGTATTCGGCGTCAACGATCTGAGTGATATCAGGCAGCTCATAGAGCTCACAGTAGCTACGAATAATATAAATAGGCCTGTTTGTTGCACAATTTAAAGCTTTTTGTAGCTCTGGTTTTTTACCGTATTTTAATTTGGCAAGGTTCACAAGTTCACAAAAAGCGATCGTTTGCCTTGCATTCGCGAATTGAACCAGAATCGAAAAGTAAGTTCCTGCTAGTTTATAGTCGTATTGATTTAGTACAGCCAAAATAAATCCCGTATTATAAATATGTTGTTCAACCAAGCACCAACATTGCTGGTTTTTCTGTTATCAATATTAGTCCTTACTTTCGCCTTTATGCAAACATTCAATCGGTTTTTGTCAGTTACTAGGGTATCTTAGATGATAATTTAGTATCAATTCTTTGGGCTTATCTGGCAAATAGGAAGTAATTTTTTATTGAATTTTAGGCGGTTGGCTAACTCCCTACAGGACTCTTGAAGCTGGCTGGTTTGAACGTTATTAGCGATGATTTAACTTGTTGAACAATATTTTCAGACGTATTACCCATGAAAAAACCGGCAATTCCGGTGCGCGCCAACGTACCCATTAATAGTATGTCAACGTCGTTTTGAGCGACAGACTCCGGGATTTTTGCGCTGGCTAGACCGTTTTTCCTGTCTACGATTACAGTTAAGTTTGGCGATAGGTCTGCGTTCTTCACGAGTGTATCTATTTTTTGTTGGTGCTCGTTAAGCGCTATTTTCACTTGTTCATTTACCTCTTCTTCAGATAAATTGAGCCATCCCGTTTGTAACATGGCGGCTTCGATAATATTTTCCCAGCAGGAAATTATGACCAATTTATGGTTGAAATCCAACGCCAATTCACCTGCTGATTTAAGCATGGTCGCATTTAGGCCATGGTCTTCATCAGTGTTAACATCCAGAGCAACTGCAACTTGAATACTGGTAATCGCTTTACGAATCGGAGAGCATAACCACACTGGGCAGGGGCATTTCCTCAACAGGCTCATATCAAAAGCATCAACGCCTTCTTCCTTGCTGCGCTTAGTTTTTTGTTTAATTACAACTTCAATGTTTTCTTTCACAACTCGCTCTATCACGGCTGTCGCTCCGCTTGAAGCCGGATGGATCTGTACTTTGGCTAATATATTGCGGATATTGACATCGAATTTTGCACATACTTTCTCAATGAGATTAATTAATTTGTCGCGTAAGAAATCAATGTATTGTTTGCTGTGCTCTTCAAAGCCACTTGGAAATTCAGGCACAAGCAGGCTCACCTTTAATTTACCCGAGTTTATCTGTGTCATTTCAACCGCTTGCTCGAGCGCATCTTCGCTGTTGTCCAAATCGATACACACAGCAAGGATATTTTTAGATGAATACATTGTATATTTCCTTGGTTATTAGATTAACTTCGTGCTTTTTCTGACACTAAAAAGTAGGTCACTCCCAACGCCAAAACAATTGCGCCAATGCCATACAAATATTGATATTCGATGGTTGTAAAATCCAGTACTATGACCTTCCTCGCTATCGCCATCAAAGCGGTTGCAACTACCAGTTTGATATGGATCACATCGTCTCTCAAATACAACGCGATGTTGACAAAAATCTCAATAGCTATCAATACCGCCAGAAATGATGCAAACACTGCAAATATGTCTTTTAAGTTTAGTAAATATTGTGGCTCTGAGGTAAGTTTTTGGTATATCACTAAAAAAACATCGGCAACGCACAATAGAATTACAAACATCATAAGTATGGCCAATACTCGGACAACTTGCCTAATACCATTACTTAGGGCACATATAAGCTTATCGCCGCTGTTGGTCAAATGATGCTCTTGACTGGACAAACCATTTTCTTGTTGCTTCATATTATTAAACTCGCTTAAAACACAGTTCGATATCTTAGGGTATATTTTGCCTAAAAATCTTTGAGCTAGCTCAATAATATGTAACCGTATGCATCGCATTTAATTGATTAGCGTCCTCGAATAAAACGATTGGTCGAGTCATTCACTAATAATCTATCAGGTAATTATTAAATTTTTGTGTTCCCATGTTTGAAATAATTTGGCGATTTAAGCTTTGATTCGTTATGTCATTAAAAACGTTTAATTGTCGACGCAATTTTACTATGCCAAAAGGATGGCAAAAGCAACTGTTATGGGCGTAAATAAGGTAATGGCGACATTAGTTGCTAGGTAAGGGAGGCATTTAGACATTTCATAGTTTCGAGATTTTATTTTCTTAGCCACAAAGATACCCAAGCTAAGAGGCAACAGCGCTATCAAGGTTAACAATGGCAGCACGTTCAACCAAATACATACTAGTAACAAAAGCATGCTAGCTATTGTAGTCAACCCATACAGCAATAGCGCTTTTGGTTTGCCATAGACCACCACTGCATGCTTTCTTCCCACCGACCGATCAGCATCTTCGTCGGGAAATTGATTTAATAACAATAAATTGTTGGCTAATAGGAAAGGAATCAGTGAAGCGATAGCCACGTCTGTATCGTATCTGCCGGTAATAGCAAAAGAGGTGCCTAACACCATTAGAGGACCAAAGCCAAGACCTGGTGCTAGCCAACACAAAATGGCAAATCGGTTTAGCCATTTTGTATAGGTGAATATAATGGCGCAGCCCAAGACGCCAAGAGGGGCAATGGCCCATCCCCAAAGAGCAACAAAATAAAGACCTATGACGCAAGTAGTAAATAACATTGAACAAGCAAAATATAATACACTTTGCGCAAACTGAGGGTTTTGAGGTAAGGCGTTACTGCCTCCGCTAAATGGTGTTTTGTTGGTGGTGAGATCCAAACCTGATTTAAAATCAAAGTATTCGTTGAAGGTGTTTACACTTATATGAGCCGCAATCCCTCCGATTATGGCAAGCCAAAAATACGATGTATTAAATTCGCCGGCTTGGCTGTACGTCAATGCACCTCCATAGCCAATGCTTATAGGCGCTAATATAAGAAAAGGGGGTCTAGTCGTTTGCAATAGCGTGAGGAGTTTTCGCTTATTCATCCTAAATCTTTCCTATGCATCTATCCTCACGAACTTTGAAAAGTAAAGTGTTGTATTCATTGTTATATCTTTAAATTTAACTTAGCATAACAGATGTTACTACAAAAACGATAAGTCTCTATGATTATAGGATTTGCATGCAATGTACGAAAATTTAATCAGCCGACCTTAGCTTAACAAGCGCAAAAAGAGCACTCAAACATTAGGAACGCGTAATGCTAGAGAATGACCAATCTGCTTCTAATAACTATGTGAGCATTGTTATATTAGTGAGCTTGATCAGTGTCACGCTTATCCTTGGACTATACGGGTACAATTCTATCTATGTCATTCAGCCAAACACTTCATTTCCATTAATAGTAAAATGGTTTGACGTGCTGTATGAAACGTTCAACTTGTTTTCACTTTCGTCATCACCTAGCAGTGATGCTATGAAGCACTGGGCCATTTCAATAGCCCGTTTTACGGCTGTTTGCAGCGTCTTTTACTCTATAGCGCTGGCAGCAACATTGGCATTAAGAAATTGGATAAAGTCCAATATTACTGTTCGTTTTTCTAACAAACACTATATTATTTGCGGGCTAAACGAATCCAGCAGTTTTCTAATTGATGATTTGTTAAGGCAAAAAACTCAGGTTGTGGTAATCGAAGAGAACCATACAAACGCACTTATCTCAAAATATAAAAACTCACGCGCAACTATTGTTTTAGGTAACGCTGACAGCCTTGAAGTATTGCTTAAGTGCAACTTTTTAAAGGCCAGTAACCTAGTTGCCATGACGGGAAATGACTTAAACAATTTGGACGTGTTAAAGTCAATAATAAGGTCGGATTACAGTCCACAACTCGAATGTTATATTGGCATTGATAACGTAATGAGTTATAAGCTTTTTGAACCAAGTGCTTTTTACTCGATTTCAAATATTAAAAAACTTTCTCAAGGATTATTGATTAATGTGTTTAATTTAAATGAATTAGCCGCTATCGATTTGGTGCAGTCTATGCAGTTGGGCAAAAACGCAGACACTGTCTCTACTAACGCAACGCCAGTGAAAGTCTTATTGATCGGTTTTAATCACATAGGAGAGGCTGTTTTAAGGGAGCTGCTTCTACTCGCTCACTTCGCGAATCAGGTAAAAATCGAAATTACAATTATGAGCGATGACAAAAGTGATTTTTTTGAGTCCCACCATCAAGTCAAAGAAAATGCCAATGGTAAGGGCTTAGACTTATGGGATATTAAATTTGTAAATAACGCTCACCGATTTAATAACCCTTCAGACTTTAATCACATCATTTCATGTGATACCGATGAAAATATCGCGTTAAAAGACATTTTGCGTATTTACGATTTATGTACACTAAAGCAACAGCGCGAAACCGATACGAGTACTACTTTTCACTATTACAATAAGCATGGACACAATATACAGCATAAGCAAATCCAATCTTTTGGTGCCATGCAACATATTGCAAGCTATTCCCAACTGATTGATAGCCAGAAAGAAATTATTGCAAAGCGCAGCCATGAAATGTACGCAAAGAACAAGCTAAATATAGATGCCCAAGAAAATCAAAGCATCGAGGCTTCATTGGAGCAATACGACCAGTTACAAAGTAACTCTGGCGATTGGTTGAACTGGGTAAATCAGCCGCTATTTAAGAGGCGTTCCAACTTTACTGAAAAAAGACACATTCCTATAAAATTGCTTGCGCTTGGTAACGACTGTCCAGATGAAATTTGGTCACAGTCTAACGATGCAGTAATTAAAACCCATAGTTCGTTTTTACCTTATATAGATGAGTTTGAAGACCTAGATAAAAATATTATTCAGAACTGGTTAACTTATATAACAGATAAGCTTAAATTATCAGAATCTGAAGTACTGGAAAGATTCGACGCGGTAGCTCAGTCTGAACACGCTAGATGGAACGCATTTCATATTGTGAACAATTGGCGCTATGGCGAACAAAAAAATGAAGATTTGAAAACCCATGATTGCTTACTGACTTGGGAAGATTTAAAAATAGAACGGCCTGATACTATAAAATACGATTATAAAAATGTTTACCATATCCCAGAAACACTGGCAGTGATGAAAGACCTAAAACTCATTTGAGTTTGTGTCAATACGCAGGTGACATATAATAATATTGTTATATGTCTACCTTGTATGCGTCACTGAACATTAAGTTTGTAGGAAGTGAGTAATACACATAAGTACAAGGGTGAAAAAAATGAAGCCTAAATTTTACATTGGCTTGGTAGATGCTTGCAATGAGCATACAAGCGCTAATGAGAAGGCGATGGCTCTCATAAATGAGCAATTAAAAAACAAACTTTTTCGTTGGTTGACAACCAGCAAGCACAAGTCAAAAACTCAATTTGAACAGGAAAAGGACGTCGCTAACTTGATATCGTCACTTGCGATAGAGTTAGTAATATTGACTGACAAACATGATTATCAAAAATGTTCACAATTGAATTTGCTACACCGCATGGGGGTTACTATTGAAACGCTCCCAAGCTCAATTATTCAATCCACGGCAACCGATAAGGCCGATTTCCTAGCCGCAAAATGCAATATGATTATCATGCTCGGAGACGACTTGAATGAGCATGCTGAGTATTATTTGAATGCTTCGTATACAAGCATCAATCAGAACACTGAAAAACTCTCACAGTTGATGTGCTCTAATACATTGTCAACGCGTGTTTTTAATGCAGTACTTGCCCCAGAGTTAACTACAGAGCATGACCAAGAATACTATTTTAACACGAATGAATATTTGCCATTCTTGTATCACATCGATACCACTAATCTTCTGCAAGAAGGAAAAATCAATTCAGGATTTGTTCGCAAAAAGGAAAAGCTGGCGTTTCTTGGTTTCTTACATAATTTCAGCAATGTGTGTAATGAACTAGCGCATGCTAAACCCAATTACGTTAATCACTCATTGAAAGAGAAAATAAGCGCATGTGAAGAGCCCATTGCAAAAGGCACCTCTCTAATTGATTTTTATGACATCACGACCAAGTTAGATGCTATGGCAAGTGAACATCAATCCAGAAGCAACGTGAGCTTTTGGATAATGTTCGCCTTAACTCTTGTCTTAGGTGCGTCTTTTTTGCTGTACGCAAAGGTATTTACTGAATCCGCATGGTTACTGATAATATATTTAGCGGCGTATACATTCGGCGTAATATGTTTTTACCAAGTTAAAAAACGGGCGTCTTTAGAAAAGCATTTGGCCTACAGATTGTGCTCAGAAACAATGCGTTTAAAACTGTTTCAACTTGTGGCCTCAGGCAACGATAAAATAGCCGCGTTCCAATTTGAACGTGCCATTAGTGTCGCCAGTGTCAAGTCGGACTGGGTCGCCCACATGGTTCGCTCGTTTCCGCTTCATCATTTACAAGACATTGGTTCGTTACGAGATAAAAAAGAAATAATTAGCGAGTATTTGATAGACGACCAAATCGATTATTTTGAATTAAAGCTTTATGGCCAAGATAATTCAAAATCGATTATTCAGCACAATCCGAAAATTTCGGGTATCGATAGAGTTTTACACTCGGTAGCTTCTCTGCAGATGTTCATTATCGTGATTAACGTTCTATTGATTATTACCGTGACTCTTACCGCTTATCGTCTAAATATATTTGAGTCGTTGTATGACTTAAAAAGCATAATGATGTTCTTGGTGGGGTTTTTACCGCTAGTGGGGCTTGCATTCGAACAACTGGTGTTTAACTTTGCATTAGAAGAAAATGAAATGCGCTATCACCATCAAATAAGTCGCTTTAACTCAATTAAAAAATGGTTGCAGACCGCGTCTTCGCAACAACAAATAGAACAAGTGACTGAGCAATTATGTGTAGAGTGCGCCCAAGAGGGCTTTAATTGGTATACCACCCGAATAAATCGACAACATAAACCTGTAAGTGGAGGGTAATGTTTTATAAAACTCATAAATAACCACCGGTTAAACGGTGGTTATTATTTTAATTCAATCTAATAGTATTTGATTTTTATGCGTTTGATAAAAGTAGGAGCTTACTTAAATACAGTAAGCCTAATACTTCACATTATGCATTATAGACGTTCAAATATTACTGCAATACCTTGCCCGCCACCTATACACATAGTAGCAAGTGCATACTTACCGCCTACGCGCTGTAGCTCATGAATTGCTTTAGTTGCAATAACTGCGCCCGAAGCACCGATTGGATGACCTAGTGCAATTGCACCACCATTAGGATTTGTTTTAGATGGGTCAAGATCTAGGCCTTTAGAAACAGTAAGTGCTTGAGCTGCGAACGCTTCGTTGGATTCCACAATATCCATATCAGATATAGTCAAACCAGCTTTAGCAAGAGCTGCTTTTGATGCTGGAATAGGACCTTCGCCCATTACATCATTTGGAACGCCTGCAACTGCATAAGATACAATGCGAGCGATTGGTGCTAAGCCGTTCGCACTTGCATAGTTCTCGCTAGCGAGCGTTAAGAAAGAGGCTCCATCATTGATACCAGAAGCATTACCTGCAGTGACGCTACCATCTTTTTTAAAGGCTGGGCGCATACCGCTTAATGTTTCAAACGTGGTGCTTGGTTTTACATGCTCATCTACCTCAAAGAAAGTACTTCCTCTGCGGCTCTTAAGTTCTACCGGAACGATCTGGTCTTTGAAGTAACCAGCTTCAATTGCGGCGGCAGCGCGTTTGTGAGACTCTGCAGCGAACGTATCTTGCGCTTCACGGCTTAATTCCCACTTAGAGGCTAAGTTTTCAGCAGTAATACCCATATGACCAACGCCAAACGGATCAGTCAAACAAGCAACCATCATGTCATTAAACACAGTATCGCCCATTCTTGCGCCGTTACGAAGAGCTGGTGATAAGTAGCCTCCGCGAGTCATATTTTCGACACCGCCACCAACAGCTAGTTCGTGATCGCCTAACATAATACCTTGAGCAGAATTAACAACCGCTTGTAAACCTGAGCTACATAGTCTGTTCAACGCCATAGCGGTTGACGACAATGGCATTCCGGCTTGGATAGATGCTACGCGGGCAACATACGGAAAACGCGACTCAGTAGGTATAGTATTACCTACTACGATAGATTCATATTTTTCAGCATCAACGCCAGAGGCCTTTATACCGCCGGCTAATACTTGGCCTGCCAGTTCGCATGGCTCTATTCCTTTAAGGCTTCCGTTAAATGTTCCGATGGCAGAACGAACGGCACTTAATACAACAACGCTATTTACACTCATTTTTATATCCCAAATCAATTATATTTAACAATAGCTTTCAAAATCAAAAACGTTTATAAACATATAGCTTATGGTGACAATACTAAAGGAATAGTTACTAGACTTTAGTGGTAAGCAAGACCATAAGCGTGTGAAATTTTGATCGTGATCAGAAATGTGAGTTACCTCACAGTCGGTAATGCGAGATGGTAATAACTTCGTTTAATTGAAATCTCACGGCATAAGATATCATTCATTGAAGGTCGATTATTTTGGCCTTGCCTTGGTAAATACTGTCCCTAGACTTGCATATTGACTTGCGCCCAGTCGAGCAAGAGGGTTGATCTTCAGAGCATCTATCTCTATTCGTCCGTCGCTATGACTGACCATTTCATCGCAAACATGTAATTCCAAAGCTTCCAGAAATATGAGCTGCTGAGGAGCATTTCCAATTTCTTGACGACTATAAACTTTGCAAAAGTAAGTAATAGGAGCGTGTTTAATCCGATTAATCGGCCACTTGTTGTGCTGGCATAGCTCTATATTATTTACTGCGGCTTCATTTTCGCCATATTCAAGTGTCGCTGCCGTGGCTGTGACTATATCTGCTTGATGCGTCTGGGCAATATGAAGCGTACAAAAAGCACCTACTTGAAGATTTCTGGCGGTATCTTTAATGTGGCCGGAAGGCTTTTTACCCATAGAAAGCATCAGCAAGGGTGGATCGCTGCACACCGCGTTAAAATAAGAAAAGGGAGCTAGATTTGAACTGGCGTCTTCATTTTCACTCAACACCCAGGCGATTGGTCTAGGAATGATTGTTTGGGTCATTAAATGATAAATTTTAGTACTTGAAAGCGTACTTAAATTAATATCCATATTTTGTCCATTCTCTTTAGTTAAATGATTAACAGGCGTTGTCTATTACTTGCACTGTACATTCTGGAGTGCCCATTGAATCGTATATGATGTAACAGCCGCGTTCATTTGGATCAAGCCTATTATCAGGAATGTCATAACCGATAAACAAATACGTATTAGTAATATAGACTTCAAACTCTTGACTTTCGATGTCTAAAAAATCAAGCATTCCCAATTTATCACCCACCTCAGCTCTTGATTCTGGACACAAATTGCGCCAATCAACTTCGGTAACGCCAAAGCCAAAGTCTATTGCATACATTACTTGACCAGAGCCGCCCGGATTGCTTTTTGCCGCGATTAACCCACTTGCTAAGGCCTTTGCCTTCGCTAATTTTGCCGTAGATTTGATGCTAGCAGCTAAGGCATTCAGTTTCGCTCGTTTTGCATCTGAACTGATGTCGGTAAATTTAGGCGCCACAACCACTGCCAATACGCCCACAACTAATATAACAACGATTAGCTCGACAAGTGTAAACCCTTTTTTATTCATAAATTGAACTGTACTTCCTTACGCGTACTCTGGCTGTGCGAATTGTCTTTTACGCTCACTTGAGAATTCTTCTTTGGCTCGCTGGCGTTCGAAGACAAAACAAGGAGCAGACACTGAGACCGCAATCATTTAAATCCTGTATCAAAGTATGGCGTATCACCATTGTTTTACTATAATTGAAAATAAATCAACATGCTATCGCTGAAACAAACAAAAAAAGCGGTGCTTCTTATCAGGTAACACAATGACAGTATTACGTCCATAAAAGTATAAAAGAGGAAGATTTAATTGAAATTTGAAGTGCAGACGCAACGATTGGTTCGCTTAATTTTAGTGGCATTATGTTTGGTAAGTAGCAGTGCATTTGCTGATGAAATGAAAACGATACCACTGAATATTGAAATTTATGATGAACGAGCGCTAGACTTCATAGACCCTAAAGCCAAGCTAGAGCAAAAAGCATCTGGCTTTAAATGGTCGGAAGGTCCTTTATGGATAGAAAGCGGGAATTATTGGCTATTCTCAGACGTGCCAAATAATCGAATTATGAAATACAGCGACACAGAAGGCTTATCAACTTATCTACAGCCGTCTGGCGCAACCGGCGTCAAAAAGCATGACAGTGCCTCAGGCTCCAATGGCTTATTGTTAAATTCGTCTGGGGAACTTGTAATTCTTCAACATGGAGATAGAAGAGTGGTCGTTATGGATTCTAGTCTGGTCGAGCCTAAAGCTAAGTTCAAAATCTTGGCGTCGCAATATGATGGAAAGCGATTTAATAGTCCTAATGATGCTATCTATCACTCAAACGGCGACCTGTATTTTACGGATCCACCCTATGGCCTGGAAGGTGGGATGAACAGCCAATACAAAGAGTTAGATTTTCAAGGTGTGTTTAAACTGTCTCCCAGTGGCGAAGTCTCGCTGTTAGATAAGAGTTTAACCTACCCCAATGGCATTATCTTTAACCAAGACGAAACTCAGGTAATTGTAGCGGTATCTGACTCGAAAATGCCTAAATGGGTAGTATTTGACGTAACAAACAATGGGATGTTAGTAAATAAGCGCCTTTTTTTCGACCCATCCACCATTGAACATAAAACAAAAGCACGAGGTTTGCCTGATGGCTTAAAGCTTCATTCATCAGGCAATATATTTGCGACTGGGCCTGGTGGAATTTATATTTTTGCTCCCAATGGGGACTTAATGGCGCACGTTAAACTGGATAAAGCCACTGCGAACTTAGCGTTCTCACAAGATGAAAAAAGACTGTTTCTTACGTCTCACGATGTTGTGTACGAATTGGAATTAAAATAACCTCGGTATAGTACATCGGATAATCATTTTATATTACGCTAAGCGTAGACCAGTTTGTTCGCCCGTTTTTCGACTCATTAGTTGCTTGCGCTTACCGTCGTCGATATTGACTGTTGGTTTTGGTGCTTAGATTGATAAAGTTAACCGATCTGTTTTTTCATTCTCTCACAAGCCTTTATTGAATCGGTATATTCACTTACGGATTTGTACCGCGACTTTTGACGTTCAGTAAAAAGTACTCAACCGATAGAAACTTTTTCATAATCATTTTCTTACTTGCTATCTCAATCCATAAAAATCAGTAGCTTATGCTTGGCAAGCTTTTCGCAATCAAGAAATCAATTCGCCAATTACGGATTTAAGTAATCGCAATTTGTAGTGATTGCAAACCATTGAGGAGATTCTTATGAAACGGTCACTTATGGCTTTAGCGTTAGTTTCTAGTATGACTACCACTGCCTACTCCACTGACAATAATTGGGAAAATGACGCAAAAGACGCTTGGATAGATGGTAAAGCCGAAAGCGTAATATTATTTAACACAAACTTAAATTCGTTTGAAATCAACACAGACGTTAATAATAAGATAGTGACCTTAACTGGCACGGTGAATAACGAGACAGAAAAAGACTTGGCTGGTGAACTGATTGAAGGCATAGACGGTGTTGAATCGGTTAACAATGAGCTTACGGTCATGAATTCTAGCTACTCAATGGATGATACTGGGGAGCTAACAGACATAAAGATAAGCGCTGTTGTCAAAAGTAGGTTGCTGTTCAATGACGAAACATCAGGTACAGATATTTCGGTGGACGTTGACCAAGGTGTGGTCACATTAAGCGGAATGGTGGCCTCAAGAGCGGAAAAAGAGCTTGCAGCGACTCTTGCTCAAAATGCCCAAGATGTTGAGCGAGTAGTCAATCGAATCAAGGTAATGGACGATTCATAACGCCGCAATTCGCCGCGAGTGATATCAAACAGCACAGTGTCATTAAAAAGCGCATGTGCGTCATAGTGGTTTGATTGATAAGGCTCCGGCGCAGTATTAAGAATCTAATTTTAACGTGTTGCAGTTTACAGTAGATGAAGCCTTACCAGTATGAAGTTTACGCCCGAAGAAAAACATAGTAGCGATGATGATTCTAAAGACCACGCAGAGGATACATTCGCGCATCATGAACCAAGAGGTTTAAGCGACAAAGTCGCATTAATGTTTGTTAAGTGCTTAAGGTTTTTTGCTGACGCTTTATTTTCAAACCGCTACGGACACAGAGCGGTTGTTTTAGAAACTGTTGCCGCCGTTCCAGGTATGGTCGGCGGTGCCATGTTGCATTTAAAAAGTTTGCGAAAGATGGAAGACGACGAGGGGTGGATCCGCACCTTGTTAGATGAAGCAGAAAATGAACGCATGCATTTAATGACCTTCATTCAGATAGCCAAACCAAACGCTTTTGAACGTTTTCTAGTGATAATTACCCAATTCTTTTTCTATCTATCCTATTTAATTTTATATCTGTTTTTTCCAAAAACCGCGCACAGGATAGTGGGTTATCTGGAAGAGGAAGCGGTTGTTAGCTATTCCCAATATGCTGATTTAATAGAGGCGGGGGAAGTTGAAAATGTGAATGCTCCAGACATAGCAATTGAATATTGGGACCTGCCCGATAATGCTACGCTTCTTGATGTTATCAGAGTAATTCGAGCCGATGAAATGACACATCGAGAAATAAACCATCTAATTGCTGACAAAATGAGTGACGTTTCGCCAAGAGTAAAAACTCATAAGCACATGGATGAAAATGCGACGCATAAGCTAAAACTCTGCGAACAAAGAGAGGCGCCTTAATATTAGAAGTGTCAGTTAGACGGTTCATTGAGGTTAATTACAACAATGAACCTGTGAGTTGTGGCAAGAATAATACAGTCTTTTAGACAGGAGCGAGAAACCCATGATTTTACAATACACAATGCAATTAAGGATCGCGATATTTTTGCTAATGACATCTGTGTTTACGTTAGGGTGTGCAAATAATCAACAGGCTAAATCAGCGCAAAGCGAGATAAAACAAAACTCACAAAATGAAAGAGACAATGAGCAGAAAGCCAACGAAAATGAATCACTAGTTCAACTTTCAACCCAGCAAAAAACTGAAATAGATACGTCACAAGGAAGTCTAGAGATAGAGCCAACCGTTGTGTCAGCCACAGATGCCACAGTGGCAAGTGAGAGTAGAGAATCTAAGGACTTTGAGGGTAACTATTACGACCCGCTTGAACCAATTAATCGAGTAATATTCAAGTTTAACCATGGTTTCTATTCTTATGTACTTATTCCGGTCGCAAACGGCTACGATTACATTATTCCAGATAAAGCTAAAGATAATGTCGACAATATATTCAGTAATTTAAGAGAGCCTCTCAATTTTGTGAATAATGCATTGTCCCTAGAAGGAAAAGCAGCCTCTCGTAATTTAGCTAGATTTCTGTTGAATTCTACCATTGGTGTGCTGGGTATATTTGACGTAGCTGACCGTTGGTTTGATATAAAGCCTTCTCACAAAACATTAGCTAATTTGCTTACCGAATACTCGGTAGGGGATGGAGCATATATAGTACTTCCCGTGTTTGGTCCAGCAGATATAAAAAGGTCCGCATCAACAATAGTAGAAGGCGTTTTTCATCCTGTTAACCTGGCAATTTCATCTCCTGAAAACACGGCAATTCAAGTAACAAACGGCGTACACGATTTTAGCTATCAAACAGAGCTTTACGAGACTCTAAGAGCACAAGCGGAAGATCCTTATATTTACTTTAGAAACCAACATGTTCAATCAAAAAATCGTGACGAAATTGCAAGGGAAAAACAAAAAGGCCAGTGGTTCAAGCGCGACGGTTCAAAGGATTGATTATGAAAACGGCTTTTACTAATTTTGTTATTAACAGGGCAGGTTTGATTATTATCTGCTTTGTATTGCTATGCGCTACTGCTGCTTATTACGCAACTCAATTTAAGATAAACGCGTCCGCTGACACATTGCTTACAAAAAATAATGAGTTGTTTGTGAAAAGCCAAGTGGTAAGCCAGACTTTCGACACTCAAGAATTTATACTCCTTGCATACCAGCCAACCAAATTTGACGTTTTTTCAGAGCAAACATTTAACGATTTACAGTCGCTTACTGACCAAATCAATCAGTTAGAAAGAGTCACATCAATAAATAGCATACTAAACGTACCGTTAATCGAATCAAGCGGTAACTACATGTCAGGCAACATTGCTGATTTGACTTACACACAGCAAAACTACTCATTACCAGCAATGCAGCAGATGCTCAAAGACCACCCAATTTACACCGACTTATTGATAAATAAGGACCAGAGTGCGGTCGCCATTCAAATTGTTTTTAAAACAAATGAGGAATTAAAGCGCCTTCAAGAAGAGATATTGGACATCCAAAAAATAACGCTCGATAGAGAACTTAATTCTGATGAATTAGAACAACTTGAAACATTAGAATCTCAAGCCGAACCCTTAGTAACTGAGATGGAAAAAACAAGGCAACAAGAGATTGATAAGATCAACCAAGCTCGGTCTGAATATGCCAATCAAGCAAATACGTACTTAGGAGGAAGTTATGTGGTGGGTCAGCACTTAATCGAAATTGTGAGAGGGGATTTAATCACATTTGGTAGCTTAATTTTTACCTTGATAGCGATTATCTTACTAATCGCATTTAGACGTATTCATTGGGTGCTATTCCCCATGCTAGCCTGCTCAGTATCAGTGTTGCTGTCCATAGGTACTTTTGGGTTTCTAAATATGCAAACCACAGTCATATCTGCAAATTTCATTGCATTACAGTTGATATTAACGTTAGCAGTTATGTTGCACCTAATTTTTTGTTTTAGACAGGTATCGAGGGATAATACATCGGGTAGCCAAAAAGAGCGCGTAAAGCTGATGTTGAATGAAAAGCTAATGCCCTGCTTTTACGCCGCGCTTACAACGTCTGTGGGATTTGCATCTCTTATATTTAGTGGGATACAACCAGTTATAGATTTTGGGACTATGATGCTTTTGGCAACCTTGTATACCATGGCAGTAAGCCTGATATTATTTCCAGCAATTTTGAGTAAATTTACTTCAAAAAAAGAATCTGAAGAACTAGGGCTCTTGGTTTGGATGACGGATATGTTTAGAAAAGCGGTACTTAACTCTCCCAAATCTATCTCATTTTGTATCGTCATTTTCGCCATTGTTATGACAGTAGGTATAAGCAGACTATCGGTAGAAAATAGTTTTATCCACTATTTTGCGAAAGACACTACCGTCTATCAAGAGCTAAAATTTATTGACCAAGAGTTTGGAGGATCAACTCCACTAGACGTGACTTTAGAAGTAGACGAGTCTCTGCAAATCAAAGACTTAGTGCTATCGGCAGATAATGTGAATCGATTGCATTTGGCTCATAAGGTGTCAGACTCTTTTGAGGCTACCGGTAATGTCACGTCTCTTATTAACTTTACTACTCTTGGTCGACAGTTAAACAACGATAAACCTCTCACTGAATACGAGTTAGACGCTGTATTTGAAATGCTGGATAAACAAGTCGCGAATCAACTTATTGGATCATACTTTAATGAAGATGCTGAACAGTTGCGAGTCAGTATACGAGTTCAAGACACTACCGAAGGATTAAACCGGGCTAGCTTTCTGAACAATTTCCGAAACGATCTGCAATCAACAGGACTAGATCCAGATTCTTATCAATTAACTGGCTTATTTGTTTTATATCAAGATATCTTGTCTCGGCTTTTTGATTCACAAATAAAAACATTAGGAATAGTCTTTGTGGCCTTAACGTTAGTGATGTGGTTGGTGTTTAAGTCACTTAAGATCGCTGTGATAGCCATTATTCCAAATATTATGGTCACCGGTATTTTATTGGGTGGTATCGGCTGGATTGGCCTTCCCTTAGATCTAATGACAATTACTATAGCCGCTATTGCAATGGGGATAGCGGTGGATGACACCATACATTTTGTCAAAGCGTATCTGTCTTCTAAAACGGACGAGACGCTCAAATACCCGTTTTCTCATACTGGATTGGCAATATTACTCACCAGTCTAGTGATATCACTTGGCTTTAGTATGTTTGGGTTATCTGATTTCTTGCCAAGCGTGTATTTTGGTATGCTCACCGCTGCAAGCATGGTGCTGGCGATGCTCATTGATATGTTACTGTTGCCCGTGTTGTTGAAACGATTTGCAACACGTGCCGCTTAGGTTGATTTAGACTGAAGTTTGGCTGACAAAGCTGTGCTATGCCTTTTTGACGAATTTGGCAGTCACCATCATTTCGCCTACACCATCGACCTTACAATCTAACTCATGATCTTTTTTATCCAAAATATGCTTTATTGTGGCTTTAGTGCCTATTTTGATGACCTGAGAACTGCCTTTGATTTTTAAATCTTTAACAACGGTAACTTTATCGCCACTGGCAAGTGTGGTCCCATTGGCGTCTTTTATAATTAACTCATCTTCAATCGACTCTTTAGGATCCCATTCATAACCGCATTCTGGACAAACAAATTGTTGCTGGTCTTCATAGACGTATTCAGATTGACATGTTGGACAAGGCGGTAAAGACATAATGTGGCAACTTTCTTATTCATAGCGTGTTAATGTTTGTGTCTTACATTGTAAACCTTTATCCGATTAAAATATATCGGTACGTCAAATGACAAAAGTCTCCACACTTTTAAAAGCACGTCTATCGTTATAAACACGTTTTTTAAATGTCGCAGACACATAAAGTTTTGCTAAGAGATGTCATACCAAGATAATGGTCAAAGCCATTTCGAGATTGACTAAGCAAAATCGACAATGGTGTAGCGCTTGGCCCATTGCTGTTTGGTGTCATACATTAGCTCATCTGCTCGACCGATTAAACTATCGATGTTTTTGCATTGCTGCTTGGATATGACTACTACGCCGACACTTGCGCCGACTTGCACATTTAACGTCGAGTTTGCTTCTATAGGGCTCGACACATTTTCTATCAATTCTTCCGTATATGATTGAATTGCTAATTTATCGGGCACTCGCACGCCAATTACAAACTCATCCCCGCCCCATCTAATCGTTAATGACTCAAATTGAGTTGATAAACTACTAATGCGTTGGCTAATAGTATTTAATACTAAATCTCCGATATCATGCCCATAGGTGTCGTTTATTGGTTTAAATTTATCAAGGTCTACCATCATTAAAGCAAATAAATCGGTTTTGTCCTGTTGCTGCTGTGCCAACAAAGTACTTAGTTTTTTAGTACCTGAGCGACGATTTAGCAAACCAGTTAACGCATCGTGATCGGCCTCGTAGCGAGCCTTCTGCTCGCGCTGTTTTCGATAAGTGATATCGTACATTATGACTTCAATCATCTGTTCGGTGTTATCTCTGTCGTGACGCCGAACATCATGGATGGTCGAGAAAAGGCAGTGGACATAACACTTGTCATTTTCACCGAGCAGGACCAAATCGATGTCAACTTGTGATTCGAGTGTGCCCTTATACAGCTTTTTGAGCTGTTTGCTAACCAGCATGGGGGATTCAAACAAACTCGCAAAGTTTTGCTCACTTACGTTTTTTCCAAACAATTGATGAAACGCCGAATTGCCGATCTTGACAACTCCATCATGGCTCAGCAATGCGATACCTGCGGTGGCGTGTTCAAACAATAGTCGAAACCGGCGCTGCAGTTCTTCGGTGCTTTCTCGCAACTGCCTTTCGGATAAAAATTGCTTTTTCAACGCTTGAATCAAAATGTTGGTTTTTTCCGACAACGCACCTATTTCGTCTTTCTCATTATACCCAATATCAATGGGAGACATCTGCAGTGGTTGGCTAGTGTCGATTAATCCGAGCGCTTGAGATAGTTCCTTGACAGGTAAGGTCAGTTTTAAGCGCACGTAATAGCCAACAGAGATTGCAATAATAATGCTCAAAGCCAACAACAGAAATGCATTTTGCAAACTAACATTTTGTGCTTGAGCCTCGATGAAAGCAATATTGGGAGTAAGTTGGATTGAGCCTATCACTTCCTCATCGGCAAATGGGTCCATTAACGGCAAGTTAATAAGGTCAATAGAGTCAGAGTGAGTACCGGCGGTTATTTCAGTGTCTTCTCCAACAATTGTGATAGAGGCCGCAGTGATCAAGTCATTCGCAACTAAGTCATTCACTACCTCCTGACCAAGTTCTTTGTCTATCAAGTAGGCGGCAATCGAACTGGTACTTTCTGCATTATTGGCAAGTTGCTTTGTGAGTTGCTGATATTGAGTGGTTGTTTTTTGTAGTTGAAAGTAATAATTAACACTAGAAAATACGGTCGAAATCATCAACGATAAAACACCAATAACGACACTGATTCGAACAGATAACTTCATATGCATCGGCCCTCTTAAGACTAAAAAGTCGTGGTTAAGCCAAGGCTTATAACGTTATAAGCTAAATCTTTATCAGGAGTGACTTGATTTGAATTAACGGCAAACAGTCCGCTACCAAAGGGTTTGATGCGATAGTGGTCAAACTGGAATTTTAGTGACCATTGTGGGTGATACTCCCATCTTAGCCCTAAACTAATAGAATCTTGATCTACAGCAGCATTGCGAACCGCTTCATTTGATTCTCTGGTTAACGCTAATAATTGTGAGAAGGCAAGTGCTGGCAACTGATTTTGAGCAGCATCATAATCAATGACCTCGGGCTCTGTTTTTCCGTTATAAAATGCCAAGGTAGTGTAGGGAATAATATTATTGATACGATATGCAGCCGTTACATAGCCAGATCGCGAACCGCCTGCAAGTAACCAGTCACTGTCATAATCAGACAACTCAGCGATTAGCTCAAGCTGTTCAAAATTATACTGTCCACCTACAGACGCATAACTGACCGTTCTGCCGTCTGGAACAAGGTTGAATATTAATTCTTGGGCATACGGCAAAAATACAGGGGGGACTACTTGTTCAATTTGTTCAATAGTATTTAGGTCCGGATTGACAAAATTATCAAGTTTGGCGCTTAAATAGGCGCCGTGCAATCTCCAATCTGTGGCCTGGAATTCGACATTAAATGCAGATAAACCATCATATTTAAAGCTAATGTCACCGTTTCCTTGGTCGTTGTGCAGGACCGAATTACCATAAGCATAGGCTAACTTAACCGCACCAAAACTCACTTCTTTAGTATAACTTATCTGCGCTCCGTCCATATTGCCTAATGAGCCTGCCGTGCTGTACATCTCAACCGGTGGTCTTACCCAATTTAAGAGATGCCCAACATATCGGTAGTCTGTAAATAAATAACTGTTGGTACTTAGTCGTCCGATTTTTGCTGACCAGTTACGATTAATTTGATATCTCAAGAATGCTTGTTCTAAATAGTTAGATACGTTCGAGTCAGTCCGGTCTTGAACGATTATCTGCCCGACAAAATCAAATTGATGATTGAAGTGGATATTTGCTTGCAGACCAAGAATACTGTCTGGAGCAAATGACACACCCTGCCTACCTTGATTCAATAACGAGGACCGAAACGATAAAGTGTCACCAGAAGAATACGTTACGTTTAAGTTAGTGAATCCGCTAAACTCAACTTCTGTTGCACCTGTCATAAACGAGAAGGTACTTAGACTAATCAACGCAGCAAGGTTAATCTTTGTCAAATTGGTAAACAATTTTCATCTCCTGGGTAACATCTGAGGCTTGTAAGTATGCGAGCGAATTCTTATCTTCGGTAATTAGCTTTTGGATTTCTGTTATGGAGTCTGCTTGATGCGGAGGAGTTGCTCGCCCTGAAAATAAAAGCCTTGACCAATAGGCATTAATTTTTCTCTCGCTTTTACCCACTAACAATTCATAAAAACGCTGCTTGAGGTCGGTACCGCTTTTAAAATCTATGGGCGTTACAGGGTCGCCATTTGGAAAGGTTTTGAATCTTCCCATGTAAATGTCAATAAGCTGTTTTTTACTAAGCGACAAGGTGGGCGTACTGAGGTGAACTACCACTACTAATTCATGGTCGTCTGTATCAGGATCTATTGCATCGGTCGCTAAACTGTTGACAGAATACACAAACCCCAATACCAGCAAGATTATGCTAGTCACAAGTTTGACTGACTTGGATAATGACAAACGATTCACCCTTTTTACTGCTTAATACAAGAGTTCTGATATATGGTTGTAATAGTACTAATGTGGGTAGTATCGGCAGGGTTATAAAAATCTTCAGCTTACAAACGTAAATCTTTTCAAGATTAATATCCTAGCAAGCATTACGTTGCTCATTCTACTGAAAGTCATACCAAACTATTCCCTATTTTTTATTTATTCAATGCATTCAGCCGTTCCAATTTGACGAGGTTGACGAGGTTGACTAGCCTTAATAAGGAGCAAGGAGGAGAAGTGAGTCCATGACTGATTTTCTTACTGAGTGGCACCAAGCTGCGGTCACATCCGTTGGTTTTTTCTGGATGGCAATGTGGGCATTTATTTTAGGATACTTCGTGAGCAGTATTATTCAAGTGCTTGTTAGTCGCTCCCAAATGCAAAGCGCCATGGGGGAAGACGGACCGAAAAGTATGGCATTGGGAACGTTTTTTGGTTTTATTTCTAGTTCCTGTAGTTTTGCTGCGTTAGCCACAACCAAAACCTTGTTTAAAAAGGGCGCGGGGCTGGCGCCATCAATGGCGTTTATGCTTGCTTCTACTAATTTGGTGATTGAATTAGGTATGGTGATTGCGGTATTTCTTAGCTGGCAATTTGTTGTTGGCGAGTACGTTGGTGGGATCTTACTTATCCTGATTTGCTGGTTGCTGATTAAATTAACCCGCCCAAAGCGCCTAGTCGAGCAAGCTCGACAACGTCTAGACGATCAGAGTGACGAAGAAAGCCATTCTAAACAAGCTTCACAGATCCTGCTGTCCAGGCAAGGCTGGCAAAAAATCAGCATGAAATACTTCATGGAATGGCAAATGGTATGGAAAGACGTGTTAATAGGATTTACGGTTGCCGGGATCATTTCAGCTTTTGTACCTACTAGCTTTTTTGAAACTCTATTTATTGGTGTTGGTACTGAAAGTGAAGCGGGTCCAAGTTTTCTTGCGGTGCTGGCGCAAGCGATTATAGCGCCTTTCGCTGCTTTTTTTACTTTTATTGGCTCTATGGGCAATATTCCTCTCGCGGCGGTTCTGTTTAGTCAAGGCGTCGCCTTTGCAGGTGTAATGGCTTTTATTTTTTCAGACTTAGTTGTTTTACCGGTCTTGCGTATTAATGCCCAATACTATGGGTGGAAAATGGCATTGTATTTGTTAGCGATCATGTTGCTCGCTATCGTTGTTAGTGCAGTGGGTATGCATTATGCGCTTGTGGCATTAGACGCACTTCCTTCCGCTTCAAGTGGTATTGAGGTCAGTGATCGTCACTATTTTAAACTCAATTATCAATTTTACCTAAATCTCACGTTTCTGGTGCTTACTTTGGTTCTAGCATATTTCTACTGGCAACATAAAAAAGCCATGGATGCTAAAAGTCATGACAAAAAATCTTTAAAAGACAAGATTATGCTTGGTCTATCAACCCTAAGTGCCCTATGGCTTACAGCCGGTATTGTGCTTCCTTTGGTGCGTTAAACTTGGGATGTTTCCTGTATTGGACAGACCAATAGGATCTTCGAAACCCACATTCTCAGTTAGCACCCTACCTGAGGCTCGTTCATTTCCAATTAAGCGATGAAATAATTACATATATTCTATATATATACTGTATCTTTTACACCCTTAGACACTGCTTTCCTAATAACTATCTGATTCATAATGATTATCATTTGGAATGGCTTTTGTATATTAGTGGACGAGGTAACAATCTAATGGAGGATAAAATGAACTCTTTTAAATTATCGCTAATTGCTGCAACTACTGCAGTCTTACTTACTAGCACTGCAATAGCAGATGACGATAAAAACAAGCCAAAAATGATGTACGATATGTCTTGGGCCACATTCTCTGGCAAAGTGACTGAGGTTAACGCAGACTCATTTGTACTTGATTATGGCGAGGGAACTTTAATTGTCGAAGTTGATGATGGTGACTTCGATAACGATGCTTATAAATTTTTTGAGGGCGACGAAGTAACCGTAACCGGACGCATAGACCATAATTTGTTTGCTAATACAACATTAGAAGCGGGTTCGATTTATGTGAAAGGGCTAAATACGACTTTTTTTTCTAGTGCATTAGACGAAGAAGATATATCTACCACTTACTACACATCTTACGTGCCTATGGTATCTGACACAGTTACCATAGTCGGTGAAATTGAATCTACTTCTACTATGTTGAATGAAGTAGAAATTAAGTATGGTGACATTACCGTCGACGTCGATCTCTCAGAGTTAGATTATAATCCGCTAGATAACGAAGGCTGGATGAAATTAGAAGAAGGAGATTTAGTCAAAGTTACGGGTAGTTTTGATGAAGACTTCTTTAATGATTACGACCTTTTTGCTAACCGAATTGTACTGATCGATAGCTAATTAGCAGAGCTAGGGCCAATTTTGATATTGGCCCTGTTAATGTTCTACCTAAACTGAAGAAGCAAAATTCAACCGTAACATCTGCTGAGCACCGAACGCATTTAGTGTTGAACCATTCAATGACTCTCTAGTGTCCATTTTCCTATGGTTTGTTCATTAACAGCACAACAACTTTCGACTATTTTTAGATGATATTGACCACAATTAACTGTCGCTAGTTTAATGTCGAACCCAATCTCCTGTTCTTGTGTCTTATAACATAGCTGACCTGAATGGCCCACATTACTCACTGTTTTGCCGTACCGGGCAATGACATTAATCTTCTAATTGACCTAGAAATCGATCCTTAAAAACGCAGTTTTTTCTAGAAAAAAATTGTACAGGTATGTATATATTAAAAATAATGTTGTACAGTTGTGTACAATAATCTTGAACCTAATCTGAGCGCAAGAAATGCCGAGAAACCCAAAGTTTAACAAGCAGCAAGCTATCGAAAAAGTAATGTATGCCATATGGGAAGATGGTTACCAGAGCAGCTCTGTAAAAGCTATCTCCGAAATGCTCGGCATTACTCGGTCAAGTTTCTATCACGCTTTTGGCAGTCGAGAGCAATTATTCAAGCAAGTAATGGAACATTACGAAACTGTAGATCCTTTTGTTGAGCTGTTGCATATCAGCAAAGATGCGAGCGTAAAGAGATTAATCACCCATTATTTTAAAGAGCTTTGCAATGTTAGGGCTTGTGATGTTAAACACAAAGGATGCTTGAGCATAAATAGTATGGCAGAGCTTTGCTCTCATTGGTCAGAACTAAACGACGATGACTACGAATACATGGCCATTAATGAGCATATATATGCTAAACAAATAGACAGCAAAGATCTCGATAAAAACGTTCCGACTACGATTAAGGCAAGGGATCGCTCTCCCGTAGTATTAGCGGTATTGATGAGAGATAGATTGGAATTCACCAATGAGCACTTTGAAAAATTGTTATCAAGAGCTAAAGAGTTGGGAGAGATCAATCAAGACGATGATATTACTAGCCTAGCTTTAGCAATCACTAATTTGAATATCGGGATCAATACAATGAGTAAGATCGTACACGAAGAAGCTAGGCTCTGGGAGGCTGCTAAAACTACGTTAACAGGGCTTGGATTGTTTCATCATGAGTAAGTATGCTTTTGACGCTAAAATTAAAATCGGACATTTTAACTTTGCAGCCTAATTGCAGCACCTTAAATAAAATAAAGTCAAAAACCTTATCACCATCATTATTTATAGAAAGTTTACTTGTGGAGGCATCCAATGAGCGATATGTATTTTCAAGCCTTGGTAGGAGGACTAATATTGGGAGCAGGTGCTATTTTGTTGATGCTTACATTGGGGAAAGTGGCCGGTATTTCTGGTATTGCATACTCTGCTGTAAGTTCATTCAACACTAAAAACCTGTGGCGCTGGGCGTTTTTATTTGGGTTGGTTATCGCCCCGTTAATTACCTCAACGATGGGCTATTCCATACCTTCAGACATTTCTGCATCTCCTATGTTGATGGCGATAGCCGGGCTACTCGTTGGATTGGGGAGTAAAATTGGTTCGGGTTGCACAAGTGGTCACGGAATATGTGGAATTGGTCGTTTATCAAAGCGCTCAATTGTTGCCACTCTTACCTTTATGGGTACCGCAATATTGACCGTAGCGTTAGTTCGCCACCTTATTTAAATAAGAGGAGTGCCAAATGAAATATATTGTGTTCGGCTTATTATCTGGGTTACTTTTTGGCATTGGCTTAACGATATCGACAATGGTAGATCCTCAAAGAGTATTGGGCTTTCTCGATATTTTTGGCAACTGGGATCCAACATTAGCCTTTGTGATGGGCGGAGGCCTAGTTGTTTTCCTTCCTTTTTATCTTTTTTATATTCGGCCCTATAAAAAAACAATTTTTAACGAAACCTTGGAACTACCAACAGAATCAAGCGTAGATAAGAAGTTAATCATAGGCGCAATGGTATTTGGCCTTGGGTGGGGCCTTAGCGGGATATGCCCTGGACCTGCCATCACCAATTTAAGTGGTCTACAATTTGAAATTGTAGTATTCGTCGTTGCTATGATGGGCGGTTTGTTTATTGGCTCTAGCCTTGAAAAGAGACTCTAGTTCACTACATTAAAAAACATAATACCGACAGTGCTAAGCCACTATCCTTCTATGGCGTCACCTTATAGGCGTCTGTCCCGTAAAGCGGCACCGTGGATAGACTGTGCTTATAACTGCCACTTGTTTCTTTTGTCGAGTACGAAACATACATCAGCGTTTGTGATTCAGCATCAAAAATACGTCGTACTTTCATATTTTTAAAGAAAATACTTTTTGATTTTTTAAAAACAACGTCTCCAGATGGAGATTTGTCAATAGTTGCAAGCATTTGTGCTGTAATTGGCCCAGTTTGTCGGCATGCAATGGAGCTGTCAGACGGATCCGCCAGATCCAAGTTAGCCTCAATACTTGAAATATGACAGGTTACGCCTGTAACGATAGGGTCTTGCAAAGAATCAATTTTTATATCTTTGGTAGTGAATATTCCTAAAGATACATCCCCAACTTCATTGTCGCTGCATCCAGTGAGGGTTGCTAGAAACGTAATAATTACTGCAATAGTAGATAAAGATTTCATTTTATTGGCCATCAAATTTAATATTTTTACGTAATTGTTTATTTAACCCAACGCGTTTTTTCGAATCCAAGCGTTTGCGTTTTGCAGCCAAACTGGGCTTGGTTGCTTTTCTTACTTTTTTTTCTTTCATTACCGTCAGTATCAAGTCTTTGAGTCGACTAAGCGCTTCTTCTTTGTTTTGCTCCTGAGTGCGTTTAGTTTGAGCTTTAATTACTATGACCCCGTCTTTGGTGAGTCTACTATCGTTTAATGACAATAGTCTTACTTTGTATTTCTCGGGTAAGCTGGACTGATCCACGTCAAACCTCAAGTGAATTGCACTAGATACTTTATTGACGTTCTGTCCGCCAGCGCCCATTGATCGTATGGCAGAGATCTCAATTTCTGCATCATCCACACTAATATCGTTGGTAATTTTTAACATAACTATGTCACTCCTTTGAAATTGGTCGATGCCTAGACTAAAGTTTAGCAATAAGTTGACTTCAATAAAATATATCTTAAAGTAGAGCTTTAATTTACAAAGGAATTATTTACATTTAATCAGTTATATAAGGGATCTGTTTAAAACTATAGTCCGCATTAGGAGTCGAAAATTAAGATGCAGTTCAAACAACAATCAGCACCAGAACAAAAAAGAATTGCTTTGGTTGCACACGATAACATGAAGGTGCAATTAACCAAGTGGTGCAGTCTAAATAAAGAATTGCTATCTAAACAAAAATTGTATGCTACTGGCACTACTGCTAGTCAAATCGCTAAAGTAACCGCGCTTCAAATTAGTCCGTTACTTAGTGGGCCGATGGGAGGCGATCAGCAAATAGGTTCAAAAATCGCTGAAAACACATTAGACATGTTGATTTTCTTTTGGGACCCTCTAGCTTCTATGCCCCACGACCCAGACGTTAAAGCTTTACTGAGAATAGCTGCGGTTTGGAATATCCCCGTGGCATGTAATCCAAGTAGTGCAGATTACCTCATCAGTTCTCCACTGCTTTCACAATCGTATGATTATAGCATTCCGGATTACGATGCCTATCAACAAACCAGAGCATAAAAGAGCAGCTTTTGCGTTCACCCAATTACTCAAAAGTCGGTGTTTAAGCATTCAACTCAATTTTGAGAGTAAAGGCAGGTTTATGTGTCGATGTATCTAACATTACGATGGCTTGACTGAAAAAAGAAAGGATAAATTCATGTATGAATACCCCGTAGGCACTCTGGGCCAACCATGGCAAAATCAAGACAAACTAGAGTGGCTAATGCAACAAACCATCAAACGTAGCTATCAAACAGAGGTGCTTAAAAAATTAGAGCACGTGGAAGGTTTCACCAAATGTAATTATGGTGAACTAAATTACGATTTGAACAATACAAATTTGAAGTACCCATTGTATGGGTTTATTTCAAGCAACTGGGCCAATGCATCGCCAACTATTTTGGTAACTGGTGGTGTGCATGGATATGAAACCAGCGGAGTTCAAGGTGCTATCGAGTTTTTACTGAAACACGCACAGAACTATTCATCGTACTTTAATATTATTGTTGTGCCTTGCGTAAGTCCGTGGGGATATGAAACTATCAATCGTTGGAACCCTGATG
This sequence comes from Glaciecola sp., assembly GCA_965660815.1. Lineage (GTDB taxonomy): Bacteria > Pseudomonadota > Gammaproteobacteria > Enterobacterales > Alteromonadaceae > Glaciecola. The sequence continues at coordinate 89,286 of CBFIBG010000089.1, read as the reverse complement.
CCATTGACCCTAACCGTTCATTTTACGAAGGTTCTAAATGCCAAGAGTCCACGCTATTAATGGAGTTTGTGCAAAAGATATTACGTGAAAGAGACACTGCCTTACTTATGCACATGGATCTCCATGAAACAACCGACACCGACAATTCTGAATTCAGGCCTGCACTAGCGGCTAGAGATGGCGTAGTAGACATGCCTATTTGGGAAATCCCAGATGGATTTTACACGGTTGCCAATTTGACCAATCCCAAAGTCGATTTTCAAAAAGCCATCATAAACGAAGTGTCAAAAGTGACGCATATTGCTCCAAGCGATGATAAAGGAAAAATCATAGGCGCTGACACTATTTCCGAGGGAGTCATCTGTTATGACAAAGCTCAGTTGTTTTTATGTGGCGGATTTACCCATGCTGAGTATGTTTCAACGACTGAAGTATACCCTGATAGTCCTATGGCTACAGACGAGGTCTGTATTAAAGCTCAAGTAGCGGCCTTGCAAGGAGGTATTAATTATTTAATTAAAAATCGCTGATAACCCTCAAGCAAAGTCAGATTACGCACATTTTAAGCACAAAGGCACTTTTATGCAGTGAGCCTCAACGTTTACTTTTTTCAATGGGTTAATCACTGCTAAGATATATCATATGGTGTTGATTGTTACATCGATAGTGGTGATTTTAAGGTCACTTCTAAAGTAAAGGCAACATCTTGGTTTACACACTAATTAAAATTAAAACGGAGTTACTGCTTATGATAAAAGCACTTAACGGCAGAATAATAAGAAAAACCGCGCTTGCTTTAACGATTTCCAGCGCCAGTATTTTTGCGAACACTCAAGCGTTTGCCAATACGTTTGAAATTGAACATGTTCCCAAAATACAGCATGCTTCAAATATCACTGTCTCTCCTAATGGAGATGTCACTGCTTACACGTTAAGCAAGCCTCGCGACTTATTGGCTGGCGACGATGATGGTCGAGCGGATACTCACTTGTATGTCATGTTTGAAAAAAATGATCCAGTGGCTTTTGTGACATCACAAGGCAGCGTTTCTGACATAAGTTTCAGTGCTGATAGTCAAACCATATTTTTTAAAACTAAGCGAGATGGTGACGAACAAACGAGTTTGTATTCAATTTCAACAAACGGTGGTGAAGCAAAGAAAGTATTTGAATTTGAAACCTCATTGGGAGATTACGCGCTATCTTCCGATAACGGTACCTTATTTTTCGTTGCAAAAGAAAAAGATGACGCTGAAGATTTAAGCGAAAAAGGTTTCAAAGCTTATGCTTATGAAGAAGATACTCGTTACGCTGCGTTATGGACGGTCGATCTTAACTCTGACGAAAAAGATCCGGTGAAGTTGTTTGGAGGTGCGCCAGATAATGGTGGAAACGTCAGTGATTTTGATTTGTCAGAAGACGGTAAAACCTTGGTGTTGGCATCTGCGCCGACTAACTTGATTGACGATTTTTACATGCAGCGTGACCTAGTCACCATAGATGTTGACTCAGGAAAAGAGAAAGCGCGTAAAGATGTACCAGGGAAATTAGGCGCCTTTGAAGTGTCTGATAATGGCAACCTAGTAGCATTTTTAGGTGGCACTGACATTCACGATACGTCCACCGGTGTGCTAATGATTGGCGATACTGATAATGCTGAATTTACTCAGTTAACTCCAAAAGAGCTACAACATATTCAAGACGTAGATTGGTATAAAGGCGATCTTTTAACTGTTGTTCACAGAGGTGTTGAAAGTGCGTTAGTCGTTTATGATACAGATGGTGATGAAGAGCGAACACTGAGAACGCCAGACGATATCGTGGTTAGAAGTTTGGATACAGAAGACGGCGAGATTCGTTTTATTGCTGATAGTCCAAAACACCCAAGAGAAGTATTTAGCATTAAGCGAAACAAAGTAAGTAAACTGTCTAATCATAATGCTTGGTTAGAAGAATTAGAGCTTGCTGAACAAACCACATTCAAATATGAGGCCAGAGATGGCACTATGGTCGAAGGGCTCTTAATTACGCCTAATGGCGAGCAACCTGCCGATGGCTGGCCGCTTATTATGACGGTGCATGGTGGACCAGAAGCGCATTACAGCGATGGCTGGGTCACTCGCTATTCAGATGCAGGTCAATTTGGTGCGGCAGATGGTTACGCCGTGTTTTACCCTAATTATCGAGGTTCTACAGGACGCGGCGTTGCTTTTGCAAAAGAGCATCAGGATGACTATGCGGGCAAAGAGTTTAACGATTTAGTCGATGGTAAAAATGCGCTGGTTGAGGCTGGCATTGTCGATAAAGATAGAGTAGGCATCACGGGTGGTTCCTATGGTGGTTACGCGTCTATGTGGGGTGCCACAGCATTATCAGAGCACTTTGCGGCCTCGGTTGCTTTTGTAGGGATATCAAATCAAGTATCCAAGTTTGGAACCAGCGATATACCCAATGAAATGCATTTGGTGCATTCGTTAAGATGGCCTTGGGAAGATAACTGGATGAACCTACTTGAGCGTTCGCCTTTATACCATGTAGGTAACAGCACTACTCCAACGCTTATTATGCATGGCGAGGAGGACACCCGTGTTCATCCAAGCCAATCAATGGAGTTGTTCCGTTCCATGAAGGTGAGAACTGATACGCCTGTGCGATTGGTATTTTATCCAGGAGAAGGTCACGGGAATCGATTTGCGGCTGCCCAGTATGATTATTCACTTCGTTTAATGCGATGGATGGATACCTATTTAGCAGAGGGCGCAAATAGGAACGATCCTATGCCAGAGTTCGATTTAGGCATGAGTGAACGCTTAGATACGACAGATTAACAGACCACGGCCTCGCGGAGTAACTCATACCTCCAGTTACTCCGTTGGAAAAATAGACCATCATCGCCTATGCTGATACTTTAGGACCATTTAAAACGAATGGGAGGAGAGCAATGACATCGGGCGATGATAGGCAAAATTCAATAGCCAATATGGAGGGTCTACAAGCGGCTATCGCAAACGGTGAAAGCCAGCGCGTAAGTGAGTTACTATCCGGCCAATGCTTAGATGAGTTACAGCGCAGTTATCTCGTCGACCTTGCTAGGTTAAGCAATGATCCCGATATTGTCGAACTATTAAAAAGCACCCCAATAAAAAAGCCACGCTGAAGTGGCTTTGTGATTAATTAGAAATGGAAAATGTGTTAAAGCTACATAATTCTTGAGAAAATTCTTCGTCTCGATCCAGACTGCCTTCTTTTTCTCAAGCCGTTTCTAATTTCAGACCTTTTGCCTTCAAGCCAGTTCTCTCGGTTAACATTCGCTTGGTCGCCGCGTCTGGCTTCTTCGGTTGCTCTGAAATCACAAAATTGCTTATAAGCATCCAAGTCTTGCGATAAATCTTTAATAACCAGCTCAATCATCACTGCATCGTCAATATATCCTAGTCCAGGAATGTGATCGGGGACCAAATCTTCAGGCTCGGTAAAATATGCTAATGTCGTCAACACTTCGGTTTTCTCATCGTCAGGCATTTGCCATTCAATATCTTCCACTGCTTGTATCAAAAGTTTCAGAGACTCAAATCGTTCATTAACGAAGTTAGGTAAATCAGCGTTTTCCATTTTATGACAGACGGAATGTGCGTTTTGAAGAATATCAGCAGGTGAGTGTTCAGAAGCCTTTATAACGGCGCTTTTCATCATTGAACGAAAATGTTCTAAATCGCTCTCAGTTAGTTCAAAATTGATTTGGATAGTCATATCTCACCTTTTAATTGTTATTTGTTCATTAACTTAAAGACCACCTTGTGATCTGTCAAGTCTTAATTTACGCTGAAAACGACGTCTACATCAATGATGTTAGTACGTGGTTACTTTCCTTCATTAGTTGCGTTGATTTCGTAGTTCACATTCAATTACTTCATAATTATAGCCAAGTTCAGCCTCTTTATTTTGGGTAATGACTAAAACCGCTATTTCATCTATTGGAACGGTTCGGGCAGCATCTGGTTTGATACATTTCGACCTAGGGTAGGCCTCTAAGTACCATATAAAATGAGCAATCAATTGTCTAACGGGCTTCTTGCTATTAGTGGAGTCGTTTGCGAGTCCGTCATTATTGTTCGGCAAACTAAATTTCAGATTAATATCTTCATCCAAGTTACCGGTTCTAAATGCGTCAGTTATAGTCAAAGCTGTCGATTCTTTTTGGTTTTCGACGTTTACTTTAGAAGAGGTTGGAAGCTGGTTTTCGCCTTCATGAACGGCCGAGGTTAACGGTTCATTTGAATCCAACTTTTGCTGTTTCGGCAAATCAACTGACTCGTTATCAATAGGAGACTGTTTCGGCTTGACCACCAAGCTGTCGCTCTCTAATCCATTTGAGGTGTGTGAATTATCGCCCAAAAAATTTTGGTTTTCGATGCCTAAAGGCTCATCAACGAAGTCAGCAAAATATGGATAAGTAAACGTTAACACAGACGTCACGGCGAAAGGAATTAAGAAGATTCTTAATAGCATGGTGAGTACCGCATTTTTTTTATCTTCCCAATGCAACTGGACATTAAATCCGATCATCTTCAACGGGAGGCGAACTAATAACCACAAATTTACCGCGATTAAAAAAAATGAAAATACAATGATAGTTGATAGTGTGACCCAAACGGGAAGCAGAACAAGAGCTGTAAACCCCAGAGCGAAAACAAAAGGGGTGGGTTCTATTCCGGTAATACTGTTTATTTGCATGGCCGCGTAAGCTATTGCGATGTTTGCGGTCGAAGCATAGAGGATCAGGATAACCGTTTTACCAATCAGGTTGTCCCAAATGTGCTGAAATAAATGCAGAAGCTCTCTTACAAGCCCAATAAAAGCTACCCACCCGGCTAAAATGTACGATGGTTCTTGCGCGTAGATAAAATTCCAGGCTACTAACAACCCGGCAACGAAATAGCATCCTTGAGAATAATTGTACTGTCCAGCCCATATTGCAAATTTCCATTCTCGCGCCCTTTCCACTAATCTTTTAAGCTGGGCTATTACCGGTATTTTGGTTGCTAACACGGACAGTTTATTTGGTGGAGCAGTTTCTACGGCATTGTTTTCAATCATTTTATTTATCGTAGGTGACCTTAAAGCACATTCAGATAATGAGCGATCCTCTGTAATATTGCAATAAAAGAGAGATTAGATATTGTAACAAAACTAATTAACGCTCTATAAATCCAGTTTATCGCATCCAATTTGACAGATTAACTGATCTCCTTGTTTACTAACATTTTTATAACATATTACTGACGAACTGAGGAAAAATAATGGTTAAGCAGACTCTTTTGATGGCCTTGGTGGTAACTTTACTGGGACTATTGGGCTGTACTAATAATGATAAAATCAAACAAGATAATACAGAGGGGTCGAAAAACGTGTTTTATCCAACAATAGATAATCAGTGGATAGGCTTGGGAATCTCTTATGGGTCGTATCGAGATGGAGAGAGTCCTATGCAAGGCAGCGTGTCAAGTGAGCAGGATATATTAGAAGATATGACAATCTTAGCAGAGAGTGAAAGTCATCCTTTTAATTTGATACGCATGTACGCGGCTGATCCAGCCAGTGAACAGGTTTTAAAAGTCATTCGAAAGCACAATCTGCCAATTAAAGTGATGCAAGGTGCTTGGTTAGATTCAAATGACCCAATGGAAAAAAATGAGCAACAAATTGAAGAGGTCATAAGGTTAGCCAATGAATATGAAAATATTGTGGTTGCGGTTAACTTAGGTAACGAGATATTTGTTGATTGGTCTTATCACGGTTTTGATGCCGACCAAATCCCAATGTATCTAGATTGGGTTGAAAAAGTGCAAAACGCCGTCAATGTGCCGGTAACGTTAGCTGACGATTATAACTTTTGGAACAAGCCTCACAGCAAGGAGATAGGTGAAAAATTAGATTTTATTGTTTTACATGCCTATGCAATGTGGAATTCTAAGCAATTGGATGAAGCGGTAACTTGGACCGAAGAAATTTACAACGATATTCAATCTCGTTTTCCTGATAAACAAATCGTATTGGGTGAATCTGGATGGGCGACCAGCTCTATTAGCTCTAATGGCGATGAGAGACTTATCGTAGCTGAGGCAAGTGAAGAGGCTCAAGCGCAGTTTTATAACGAATATATGCAATATTTGAGAGATAACGAAATTGCCTCATTTTATTTTGAAGCCTTTGATGAAAAGTGGAAGGGCGGCTTAGACAAGCCTGATGGTATTGCAGAAAAAAATTGGGGACTGTACCGTTCCGATAGAAGTCCTAAGTTGGTGGTTCAAGATTAGTTAGCCAATTATCTTATCCCGCTTAAAGGCGGGGTATTTCTTTATTCCTACAAAAAAAGGAGCCTAGCGGCTCCTAACACACATAATGTTAATTGCTGTTAAAACCGCCAAGTCACTAGAACATAATAAATAGGCCAATGGCCATGGTTAAACCAATCAAGGGCACAATAACTGTCAGTGCTGCCATTGGTCCATATGCAGCCTGATGAGTTTCATGACAAATGGCTCGAATCGTAGTGACCACATAACCGTTGTGCGGCAATGAATCCAGCGCGCCTGAGCTGATAGATACTATTCGATGGAGTTCTTCAGGATCGACACCTTGGTCAAGGTAGTATGGGCCCACCAACGGCAGGGCGATAGCTTGTCCTCCTGATGCACTTCCTGTAAGACCTGCTATAACACTGACCGCTATCGCCGCGCCGATGAGTTCGTTTCCGGGAATTTGTGTCATTACGTCTACGGTGGTTTGGAAGGCTTCAGTTGTGCGAGCGATGGCGCCAAAACCTACTACAGCAGCAGTATTCCCGATAGCGACTAATGCGCCAGTAGTGCCTAAATTGACAGCAGCGCCTAAATTCTGGAAATATCGATAGTTGATGAGCATAAGGGTTAACACACCACTGCCTAATGCAACTATTAATGCCATTTCTTTATACTTCTCATGGAAGAAGAATGATATGAGTAGCACCACAAGGAGCGGAATTAAACCGGTAATCGGATTAGGGTAGTCTCTTTCCTTTATTTCTGGATCTTGTGGCTTAGTTTCGAATTGCTCGCCATTTGCTACTGCTTTGGTAACCATTTTCTTTAGCCACCAATAGCCAAATATTGCCATAAATATCGCCACTACTAAACTTACTTCCCATGCTGCAAATGGGGAAGTGCCCAAGTATTTAATTGGTATCCAATTTTGAATTTCTGGCGAACCGGCTGAGGTCATGGTAAAAGTGACTGAGCCAAATGCCAGAGTAGCCGGAATGAAGCGCCGAGGTAAATTCGCATCTTTAAAAAGGCTTAGTGCCATAGGGTAGACTGAAAAAGCCACAACAAATACACTCACCCCACCATAAGTTAGCAGAGCACAAGCTGCTACTACGGCAAATATTGCATGCTTATAACCTAACTTATCTATGATCCATCGCGCCAATGAATCAGCTGCGCCTGTGTCCTCCATGAACTTGCCGAACAAGGCGCCTAATAAAAACATAAAAAACCATGCGGCAATAAAGGATGTAAACCCGCTCATATAGGTTTGTACAAAGTTTCCGTCACCAATGAATATACTCATTCCATTGGTTAGAGCAACGATCACAGCGCAAAGAGGCGCGGCGATGAATAGATTCATTCCACGAATTGTGAGAATAATGAGCAGTGCTAGACCACCAACTAACCCAATCAGACTTAACATTTAAAATATCCTGTTTACATGTTTGTGATTACAAACAAGCTATTTATTTAGTTGTAATTATTAACTTATTTTACTTTTAATAACGAGTTGTGACCGCAGCTCGCCAGGATGAAGATAGTGTGAGTGAAGACAAGCTGTTAGACCATAGTACGATGGTACTGTTCTTTTTTTAACAGTTTTAACCTAAATTTAACAACGACCGCACAGCCAAGAATGACTTTTGACAATGTTTTTTTAGGGAACACTATGAAAATTACTAGAAACAAAAAAATAAACAAATTTAAGTTGAGCGCAACCGCCGTAGCCGTTGCTTCAATGATGACAGGTATGAATGCCGTTGCATTGCAGGCTAACACTGATGATGCAGCCGAAGATGCCGAACTGGAAAAAATTGTAGTCACCGCACGAAGAAAAGTGGAGTCACTGCAAGAAGTGCCTGTAGCGGTTACTTCAATTGGTGCACAAGATTTGCAAGAGCGTGGTATCACAGTCCTTACTGAAATTCAGCAATTTTCACCAAACACAACGCTTCAAACCAGTCGCGGTACTAACTCTACACTTACTGCGTTTATACGCGGAGTAGGTCAGCAAGACCCATTATGGGGTTATGAACCAGGTGTGGGTATTTATATCGATGATGTATACGTGGCTCGTCCTCAAGGCGCTGTTCTTGATCTTCTGAATGTTCAGCGAGTCGAAGTGTTGCGTGGTCCTCAAGGTACACTATATGGCAAAAACACCGTGGGTGGCGCGGTTAAATATGTGACTAAAGAAATGTCAGGAAGCGCTGAGTTCGATGCTCGAGCTACTGTGGGCTCTTACGGGCAACGCGATCTTATGGTTACTGGTCAAATTCCTTTAATTGAGGACAAACTCTATGTTGGCGGCGGAGTCGCGTTTTTAAACAGAGATGGTTTTGGGGAATATCTTCAATCTGCTTTACCCAATCAAGACTTAGAAAACTATAATAAAGACTTAACTGCCGCTAGAATTGCAATTGAGTATCGTCCAACCGATGAGTTATTTTTTAGACTTGACTACGATAAAACTGAAGATGATTCAAATTCTAAGGGCGGTTATCGACTACTGCCTAGTATTCTTACAGAAGCACCAGTACCAGGGAGTGTCTACGATTCCTACACAAGCTTACCCACCGAAAATTTGGTAGAAATTGAGGGTTTCAGCTTTACGGCTAGATACGATGTGAGTGCTAACTTACAATTGAAGTACGTAGCTTCTATGAGAGATAGTTATTCTCCTACAAACATTGATTTTGATAATACGCCAGTAGATGTGTTTGACGTACCGGCAATATATGAAGACCAAAATACAACTCACGAATTACAAGCGAACTATATCGGCGAGTCATTTTCTTTAACCAGTGGTCTATATTTTTACGACGGTGAATCTTGCGGTATGTTTGACGCTATCTTAGGAGCATTGGGTCGCATAGCGTTTGCAACTCCAGGCTTAACGAGAGAAGTCACTGGGTGTAATGAAAGTGAATCTTATGCTGTTTATGCGCAGGCCGGCATAGATTTGACCGACCAATTATCTTTAACCTTAGGCGCTAGATATACGGATGAAACTAAGACAGCCTTTGTGAATAATGGCCTAGTGTTTGACAATGTCTACCCGACTACTGGTTGGATCCCAGGTTATACTCGTCCTGACGGTGCATTCCCCGGAAACAACCTTGTCCCACAAGTTCTTGGCGTTGACACAGATGGAGACGGTGTGCTTGATGCACCAAAAGAAGAAAGCTGGTCTCGGTTCACTCCAAGAGTAGGATTAGAGTATCAAATTAACGATGACACTATGGTGTATGCAAGCTATGCACAAGGGTTCAAATCGGGTACGTTCAACCCTAGAGCTACAATAAACGAGCCAGCCGCTGATCCTGAAATCGTAGATTCATTTGAAGTTGGCGTGAAAAGCGATGTGTCTAGAAACTTAAGAACTAATTTCACTATATTTAGTTTAGACCACAAAGATAGACAATACATTTCTGTATTGCCTGTTACTTCTCCAGAAGATCTGAACCAGATACTCGGTAATGTTGGTAAGTCTACTTCAACTGGCTTAGAAGCTGAAATTACCTATGTAGCAACCAACAACCTAACCTTTGATTTTGCGCTAGGATACATAGATGCCGAATTTGAAGAAGTATTATCTCTTGACCCAGAGACAGGTGGTCAAATCGATATTTCTGATCAATTCGCTATTTCTAATACACCAGAAGTCACCGCTAATTTTAGCGCAAATTATACACTTGAAACCGACATAGGATACTTCTTATTCACTGCTAATTATTACTATCGTGATGACTATGCCATTGATGAGACTGCTAATAGTTTGCTAAGTCAGGATGGTTATGGGTTAGCTAACTTAAGCATCACTTGGGAAAGTGAATCTGGTCAGTATTACGCGGGCTTGCACGCGAAGAATATTACTGATGAAGAATATCTTGTAGGTGGTTATCAATTTGTGACTCAAAACGAAGATGGTTCTTATACCCCTGGCACAGGTGGCGATAATACCTTAATTGGTTATTATGGTGACCCAAGAACCGTTCAGTTAACCGTCGGTTATCGTTTCTAACCATTCATTATATTAGTTGAAAATCCCCGTGAAAGCGGGGATTTTTTATGTGAACTTCAATCTGTTTACGACGAGTTTTTCATCTCACTTTGCATACTTTTGCGAACTTCCTCTGCCTGATTAAATGTTGCAAAGGCTTGCTGTCTCGACTCGAACTCGTAGATTGCTTTTACAGGACAAGCTTCGTCACTGGTAATAAGTCTGTCTCGAATGGGACAAAAATCAAATCTGTTTCCATCAAATCCAGCCTGAAAGCCGGTGTTCAAGGTAGGGCAACGATACATAGTAGTTACAATGTAATGTTTTTTTCCACGAGTATCCACACTAATGGCATAATCGTTCAACACTCCGTAGCCGTTTATATCAACCTGTCTTATACAAGTTTTCCCGTCTTGCCCAGTATCTGCTGCCAGTAGGTCGTTTACGCTAGGTATGGTGGACTGATAGCTACTGCAGCCTAGTGTGAATGCAGTGGCCAAAATTGGCAAAATACAAAATTTAATTAATGTCTGTATACGCAAGTTCATTTCCCCTTTACGATAAAAAATGGGTGGCTCAACTTCTAATTTGTACTACCTTTAATTATTGATGGGACAAACTGTAGGAATTAAGGTTCAACCTGATAATCTTTACTGAATTTACTGGATATTAATCGACCTTATTAACTTTTTGCTAAAAAAAAGCTCTAACTAAGTTAGAGCGTTTTGAACATCCTAAATATTGCAATTAAATATTTATCTTTTTATTTTTCGAAAACCCATAAATGCCAAGGAAAAGCCTAGCAGTGCTAGAATAGAAGGGGCGTTAGCATCAATGATAATACCACCATCGTTAGAATTGATTGCCCCTAGATTGCCAATAAATGCGGCACTGTCAAAACGTGTATCTAGAGTATCTCCTATAGCTATCTTTAATGTATGAACGTCTAATGAGGTATCTACTTGTCCAACTAAGCTTAACACGTCAGAGAAACCATTTAATTCGATATCAAACGCATTGCTTCCAAAGGAGTTATCATTAAAATTGCCTGGATTTCCACCATTATTGACAAGAGAGTTGTCTGGAAAAAACGCGAAGTTCACTCCGTCTACGAAGACACCAAAAATATCAGTGACACTCTGGGTAGGAAATTCTTCTGTACCAAAGATAAAATCGAGTGTTATGGCATTAAACTCATCTTCCAACGTGAAGTCGAATTGAAAAAAGTTAACATTGCTTATGTTTGAATTTAGTCCGTTATTTTGAGCTAAGGTTATTAAATCTGCATCATTCGAGTCGCCTAGATCGAACGTGGTTTCATTCACCGTATTTACCGGCCCGGTCAATGCATCAGCTGAACCAGAAGTTAATATAAAACCTTCACCCATAGATACTTGTGAGTTTCCATCACTTAGGTTCAGAGAAGTAAAGGTAGCTGACTGAGACAACGACATGTCGCCTTGCGCTCCAGAGAAAATTTCTGACCCGCTAATAACATTCACATCGCCAGAACTAAATACAGATGCTATTTCGGATACTGCATCGTCTCCTGATTCTATTACATTTACGCCCAGTACGGCAGAATAAGAACTTGATGCAAATACAACAGATGTAGCTAATAGTGTTTTTTTTAGTATCTTTATAAATTTCATCGATTAATACTTCCATATTTTTGTTGATCAATTAATAAAATTGAAACTAAACAACCATACTTCTTAGGTTCAATGCTCAAGAATTAACATGTAACATGAGTTGAGTACCTGTCGCTTCCTGCTGACATTTATTAGCATATAGTATGCCTTATTATAATATATTGATAAGTATATGTTTTTTAAATCAGTAACAGCGCAGCTGTAAAAAAAACTGACGCTTTTTTGAACTAAAAAAGTGTTCGATTACAGAGACTTTAAGGACATTTATAAATTGGTAGTGACACCAAGGTATTTGATGAGTGAATAAACCGATATAGAGTAAGTCGCGAAATAAGACCGCTTAAGGCCATAATTTTGTAACAATTTGTACGAAAGATGCCAGTATAAACTAGGACCAGATATTCAACTATCCGCTACAATTCAATACAGGGCTGACTTTGCTGAAAGTTTGTCTAACACGTCTTTCATTTTAAGTGTATTTCACTCGACTAGCGTCATTTTACACTTGTGTTTATCATATAGTTATATCAAATCTTCATTTGGTTAGATTCGCAACACACAAATATGACTAATATGAACAACATAAGTAAAAATATGACAGTAAAATTTAAAAAAAAGCATTTTCCATTGGGCGTAACTCTGATGTTAAGCATTACGCTGGTAATGGCTTGTCAACCTAAAAGGGACAATGAAATAGATACAAATAAAACACTAGAACAAGCGCAGGTTAGCTACCCGGAAACTCGAAAGGGCGACGTAGTGGATACATACTTTGGACAAGAAGTAGCCGACCCATATCGCTGGTTAGAAGATGATAGAAGTCCAGAAACCGAGCAGTGGGTTACCGAACAAAATAAAGTGACTCAAGGCTACTTGGTAAACATTCCATATAGAGATGAACTAGAGACTAAGATCCGTGATTTAATTAATTACGAGAGAGTATCGGCTCCTTTTATTGAAGGTGAATATACGTACTTTTATAAGAATGATGGTTTACAGAATCAAAGTGTCGTATATCGACAGAAAGGAAATGAAGAGCCAGAAGTTTTTATTGACCCAAATACATTCAGTGAAGGTGGCACAGTCTCTTTGGCCGGCTTATCTTTTTCTGAGGACGGCTCTATCGCGGCTTATCAGACTTCAACCGGCGGCAGTGACTGGAGAGAAATCTACTTTCTTGATACAGATACAATGGAATTGATTGGAGAAACACTGGTCGATGTCAAATTCAGTGGCATGCAATGGTATAAAAATGAAGGCATTTACTATTCGAGTTATGATAAGCCTGAGGGCTCTGAACTGAGTGAAAAAACTGACCAGCACAAGTTGTACTATCACAAAATTGGCACATCTCAATCCGCAGACATCAAAGTATTCGGCCACACACAAGAGCAAAAATATCGATATGTGGGTGCTCAAGTGAGCGACGATAGTCGTTTTCTTTTCGTCAGTGCGGCTAACTCTACCTCTGGTAACAAAGCGTTTTTGAAAGATCTATCTGCCCCGAATAGCGAGTGGATGACAGTGAAGGTAGACCCTAAAAGTGACGTTTCTATGCTTACCTCTACAGGTGATAAAATTTATTTAGTCACTAATGAGGATGCGCCCAACACCAAAATTGTCATGGCAATTTCAAGCAATCCAAGCGTTAAAAATTGGGTGGACATTATTCCTGAGACCGAAAATGTGCTTAGCCCAAGCTCAGCGGGGGGATTTCTTTTTGCAGAATATATGGTGGACGCCATTTCAAAAGTTTATCAATATACTTTAAGTGGTGAAAGAGTGCGTGAAATCGAACTCCCTGATATTGGCAGTGTAGGGAGTTTTGCTGGTAAACGAGACGCCGAAACAACATATTATACTTTCAGTAATTACACGACGCCTACTAGCATTTTTGAATTCGACATTCAGTCGGGCGAGTCCAGTCTTTTTAACAAGCCTGACGCCAAATTCGATGGCGCTAATTTTGTTTCTAAGCAGGTGTTCTATACCTCGAAAGATGGCACTGACGTTCCTATGATTATTACTCATCATAAGGATTTAGAGCTCAACGATAAAAATCCAACAATTCTTTATGGATACGGCGGTTTTAATGTCAGTCTAACACCGAGCTTTAGTTCAACAGTTTCAGCATGGCTAGAGCTTGGTGGTGTTTATGCAGTGCCCAATATTCGAGGAGGAGGTGAATATGGCAAAGCATGGCATCAAGCAGGCACTCAAATGCAAAAACAAAACGTATTTGATGATTTTATTGCCGCTGCTGAATATTTGATTGATCAAAACTACACAAGTAGCGACTATCTGGCACTGCGAGGTGGCTCAAACGGTGGCTTACTGGTAGGGGCGGTAATGACTCAACGACCTGAGCTTGCTGCAGTCGCTCTGCCAGCAGTGGGTGTGCTAGATATGCTCAGATACCACACTTTTACCGCAGGTGCGGGTTGGGCGTATGATTATGGCACGTCTGAGCAAAGTGCAGAAATGTTTCAATATTTGAAGGGTTACTCACCTTTACATAACATTAAACAAGACATTGAGTATCCAGCCACAATGGTAACCACGGCTGATCATGACGACAGAGTAGTTCCAGCTCATTCATTTAAGTTTGCTGCAACACTGCAAGAGTTTCAGACTGGAGACCATCCAACTTTAATCAGAATTGAAACCGACGCCGGTCACGGAGCGGGCACTCCCATCAGCAAAACCATCGAACAGTTTGCTGATATATATGGATTTACGTTATACAACATGGGGGTAAAGTCGCTAGACGAGTTACCTAAGTTGGATTAAGTTAAGATTCATTACTTCTCAAAAACAGTAAAACGCCCTGCAAGGAAAACCAAACAGGGCGTTTTTTGTTCATGAGTCTTTTATTAGGTATTAGTGATAGAAGTTCCAGCCAAATTATTCAGCATATCCCCATGGAGTGACGGGCACGTCAATGGGTTTGCTAAGGTCAAAATCGACTCTAAACTCTCTGCCTTGTCGTATCAGTCGATAGGTAAACTTGTCCGGGTAGACGAACATTTGCCATGTATTTCCAATCGATTGTGGGATACCTTGTTCAATAAAAAGTTCTTTTGAGTATTGGTCAGCTGGGAAAGACTGCATATGCTTAAATCCAGCATCGGCGGTATGTCCACCATACATAGTTAGTGCATCATATTCACCATTTGGTTGCCTATGATCGTGCTTTAAACTCAAGCCAGAACCGGTTTTCGTGATTATCCAAGTACGAGATGCATCTTCGCCAACGTGAAAAGGTATTTGCAGTTGGGTTGGCTCGCATTTCCGTACGTGCATGACTAACGGCCTACTGAATGCCTCACTTGGCTCTGTATCTAGCACAACTTTGCCTCGGTAAGCCTTGCCACAGTGTTCGGATATCAATTCGAAAAACGAATCATGAGTGCCGATCGACACAACGGGGGCATCTTTTATCACTTTCTCTTTGGTTGTCGATTTGCCATCTGAGGCTGCGCTTAGAGTATGTGAATACATTACCAACAAGCTTATGCCAGACAGTATGAGCAACTTAATGCTCATTAAGTTTCTATTGATTATCATTTAATATTCACTATTGAGATTAGACGATTAAGAACCAAAAAAGCTAATAAGCTGTTCAGGCGGGATATAACCACCTACCACTCTGCCTGTGCTCAGGTATAAAAATGGGGTACCTGAAATATCTAATTTAGTGCCGAGGGCTTTCCCTTTGGCGATTTTGTCTTTGCATTCCTGTGCATAGCTTTCTTGTACAAACATACCTGAATCGGTTTGCTTTTTGATTTTGTCCATTGCGTCTACAGGGTCGCTGGCGCACATAACTTGCTTCAGTAGCTCATATGGTTCTTGTCCATCTTCCAAGGCACTTCTAGGGTAGGGAATGTAGTTGACGGTAATTCCAGCTTGTAAAAGCGTTTCAATATCGCCGTGCAGTTTCCGACAATAAAAACAGGTCGGGTCAGTTAATACATATACTTCGCCTTTAGACGGGCCTTCAGACTCAAATGTGACAAAATCTTCCTGATCAAATTGGGTCAACTCCGCTTTAGCGGTCTTCGCTAAGCCTCTGCGTGAAAACTCTTCCGTTAGATTAGTACGAGTATCAAGATTAATTAAGTCTCCGACAATCGCGTATTTGCCAGAAGACGTCACCATAATTTGTTGCCCGCCCAGTTCGACGTAATAAAAGTCCTCAAACCCGGGCTCACCTACTTCACCTAATACTTCTATTGGCGCTTCAGCAAACGCGCCATTATTTATCTCGCGCAAATTATTTTCTATGGTTTTATAGGTCTCGTTAGCAACACTGATTGCGCTACTTAATAGCAATCCCAGTGCGACTAAAGCTAAAAGCTTTTTCATATTCATGTATTTCCAATATCGTAAATAAAATTAAACAACTAAGACTCCTATTGTACGCGCAGGTTCTTTTTGTGATTTAATTTTTATCGCTTTATTTTATTCTGGAGACGCTACTTGTTCCCAAAGCTCAATTTTTATGCCGTTTGGATCTAATATCCAAGCAAACTTTCCATAACCTTCGTCCACCTGATTTAGTATTTCCACGTCTCTTGATTGCAACAGTTCAATAAACGCGTCTAAGTCGTCGACTCGTAAATTTATCATAAATTGATTGGTTCCGGGCTTAATGTACTCATCGTCTTTAAAGAAACTCACAAGCGAAAAAGGTTTGTCCTTTGGCTCTTCGGACCAATTCAATTGTGGACCGTAATCTCCTTCAAGTCCCAGCTTTTCTTTGTACCATTGTTTGGTTGACTCTACATCTTTTACAACGTAAAAAATGCCTCCTAGTCCTGTAATCTTAGCCATTGTTGTGCACCTCAAAAGTAATTGAGAAATTTTCAACGCGTCGACTATCGCTATATCCAGATTTTCTGAGATTTTTAGCATTGTCGACGTCCTTCTATAAAACGCTATATAGTTGGTTCTAATTGTCTTTATGAATTACTTTAGTAGGTTTTAATCAAAACGGTAACAAGAAAAGTCTTGACCCTAAACAATAATATAACTTATGTTTTTAGTCGTGATGCGTTTCTAATGGTCGCAACCTCGTTAATTTATGCTTTACTAATCGTGATAGGAGACGGCTATGTCACAAAAACAATCCATAAACGTGCTTGGAACACCTTTAAAGCCATGCTGTGATGGAACGGGTATTTTCAGAGATGGAAGCTGCCATGTTCCTTTAGGCGATACGGGGAACCACTCGGTCTGCGCAATTGTAACCGATGCTTTTTTGCAACAACAAGCATGGTTAGGAAATGATTTAATAACGCCCGATTCTTTTCATAAATTTCCTGGTTTGAAAGACGGAGATAAGTGGTGTGTATGCGCAAAACGTTGGCAGCAGGCATATGAACAGGGTGTGGCACCAAAGGTTGTGCTAGAAGCAACTAATCACGAAGCATTGCGTCATATTTCATTAGAAGCGTTAAAAGATAATGCGGTTGAATCTCAATAATAATGTATTTTGCGAAATGATTTTTACAATCGTATTGAGTCCTATACACTTCACTTTAGATATTATTTATACAACATAGGATAGAGCTAATATGAAGTTTGTACTCATCGCGGTTATTGCACTGCTAGTGGCTTTTTACTTTTATAAAACCTCAACCAATAAACAAGCTGCTGAAGAAAATCTGTCATTAGGGAGTACATTTTTACTGGAAAATAAGGATAAGCAAGACGTAAAAGTCACTTCTTCTGGTTTGCAATACATTGCTCTTGAGCAAGGAGATGGGAATATTAGCCCCAGCGCAATGTCGAGGGTTAAGGTTCATTATCATGGAACTCTTATTGATGGAACGGTGTTTGATAGCTCTGTTGAAAGAGGGCAGCCAATCAGTTTTGGCTTAAATCAAGTGATCAAAGGATGGACGGAAGGGCTTCAATTAATGAAAGAAGGCGATAAGTTTCGATTTTTCATACCACCAGAGTTGGGCTATGGAAATCGTTCTGCTGGTAAAATTCCACCAGGCTCAGTTCTGATCTTTGATGTTGAGTTGTTAAAGGTTGAGTCGTAGTGTACGTTTAGTGAATATTTTGGGTTAAATTATTGATGCATTGCTATCCACCATTTGGTAAAAGCAGATAGGCTGACTCGTATACGTTATCAAAACCTCTGAATGGTTCTTTAAGCAGGGAATGATACAAGATTTTGATGGAGTAATTTTGGTCAAAATGTGAGTAGATTTCATCTTTACTCACACTAAACGGAGGACCATTAAATTGTTCCTGCGGGTAACTAAAGGCGACAGTGAGTTGCTTGGCACTTGGTGCGATGACTTGCAATTTCTCACAATAGTCTTTGCGCATTTCATAGGGTAAAGCGACTAAGGCCGCTCTGTCATAAATTGCGTCCAGCTTTCCTAGTATTTGGTTTGACAGCTTGAAAAAATCACCTAGGTATATTTTCAAATTTTCCGCCTCGTATAACGTAAAGTCGTCAAAAGATGAAATAACCGGCTCAATAGTCATGTCTTCAAAAAGCTGTATAACCGCTGACTCATTCAACTCAATTCCAACCACGTTGACTCGGTTAAGCAATAGCCAAGGAATGTCTTTGGTTTTACCACATAAAGGCACAAAAACCGTGTCGCCTTCTTTGAGTTTCAGATCTTTGAAAAAGCGCTTTAATAAAGCGTTTCCATTATGTTCGTGAAATCCTATATCATTATTGTTCCATCGAGTATGCCAAAAATCGTGCTCCATCAAAAATATCCTATCTGTAATCACAAAAGATGCCGCTTGGAATACGTCATAAACTATGCGATTGACCACTCAATGTCCATAACTAAGCGATAAAAACAAATTGCTCTGAATGACATCATAAAAGTCTAAAAGTGTTATTTTTTCGTAGTTTTCATTAATCATTTTACTTTTTATTTTGAATCCACATCCAAATGCATAAGCAAACATTCATCATATTAGTTTCATTCTTTTTTGTCCTTGTTTTTAATAATGCCAAGGCAAACCAAAATAATCAGGTAGAGATAGACTCGCCTGACCGCGATCTGACCGGTTTTGAGGCACTGGACGAGACTCAACCTTTATGGGAGTTTGGCGCCGGTGGGGTCATGATAGACGTACCAAATTATCCTGCTTCAAGCGAAAGAAATTTCATAGCAATTGCAGCTCCTTACCTCGTTTATAGAGGAGACGTCTTCAGGCTTGGAGGAGGAAATGGTGCAAGGGCTGTCGTCGTTGAAGAGTCTAATTATGAGTTTGATTTAAGTTTTGGGGGTGCATTTTCAGCGGATAGCGATGACAATACTGCTAGAGAAGGCATGCCTGAACTTGATTTCTTGTTTGAAGTTGGCCCTCAGCTTATATACAAAGTCAAAGACTTTAAGTTTGATGAGGGAGGGAATGGCCGATTAAATGCTAGGATCCAAGCAAGGGCAGTGTTTTCCACTGACTTCGATCGTATAGATAGCAGAGGATATGTCATAGAGCCAACTCTTTCTTACCAACAACGAGGCCGCTTATTTGATAAGACCGGACTCAATGTGTCCTTTAGCATGACCTTTGCTAGTGAAAAATTACAAGATTACTTTTATCAGGTTGATCAAGAGTTTGTCACAGACAATCGTGACCAATTTGACGCCGAAGGTGGGTATTTAGGGTCAGAATTATCTGTTGGTTTCTCGTTTCCTATACGAGAGAATATAAGAGGATTCATTGGTGGCTCGGCCCAGTTTCATCAGGGAGCAGCAAACCAAGACAGTCCTTTATTTGAAAAAGACATTACTTACAGCGTTACAGCGGGATTTGTTTGGCGCTTGTATGAAAGTGATACTAAAGCAAGTTGGTAGGAAAAAATGCAAAGCGATAAGCAGTATTTACTCGAAGAGTTAAACATAAAAAAATTTGTAAGTACTTACTGGCAGAAAAAGCCATGCATCATAAAGTCTTTCATTCCCAATTTTATTGATCCTATAGATGAGCATGAACTGGCTGGTCTTGCGCAAGAAAGCGACATAGACAGTCGAATCATAAGTTTTCACGATGACGATTGGAGTGCAGCGTTTGGGCCCTTCGATGACTTTAGCAAACATTGCGTTGGCAAATGGACGTTATTGGTTCAAGGGGTAGATAGATATATCCGAGCCATAAGTGAATTATCACAATACGTTAGCTTTATTCCTTCGTGGAGATTTGATGACGTGATGGTGAGCTATTCGGTAAAAGGGGCCGGTGTGGGTGCTCATATTGACCAATATGATGTGTTTATTGTTCAGGGCAAAGGTCAGCGTCGCTGGCAAGTAGGCCTGCCCAACCAAAATATTCAAGAAGTATCCAAACACCCGCTATTAAAGTTAGTGGACGATTTCGAGACAGTTATCGATTATGTTCTTAAGCCGGGAGACGCTGTTTATATCCCACCGAAACATCCGCATAAAGGAGAGACCATTGAGTCTAGCTTGAACTATTCGTTAGGCTTCAGAGCGCCGACAGATATAGAACTTTTGCACGGGTTAATAGATTATGGAGAGGATACATTATCTGCAAAGCGCCGCTACAGTGACCCAGATATCGACGCTTTACGTCACCACGAAAAAGAGAATGGCAATGAACATACAGCCGTTGTGTCCAAAGAGGAAATCTCGCGGCTTAAGCGCAGTGTTTTCGAAATATTAGACACTGAAGCGGCCGAGCAAGCTTTGCTCAAATTTATATCAAGACAAGAAATACAAACATTCGAGCCCGACAATCCCTATACCTACGCTGAAGTAGAGCAAATACTCAGCACAAGGGTAGAAATACATAAAACGCTTGGCTTAAAACCGATTTGTAGTGCAGATCGCATAGTCAGCGCTAGTTCTATATTTGAGTTTTACGTTGATGGTCATAGATTCGAAGTAAATCAAGCGCTTAGAAAATGTACAAAAACACTGATGAATTCTCCGTCTATAGACGGTTATCCTTCCGACCTTTCAAAGAACCTCCATACATTGTTTACTAACTTAGTAACTGAACTACTTAACAGCGGTTACTGGTACGTTGATGATAACAACCTTTGCTAAGCTTATTCGTAGCTAACAAACTTTATCAGCTTCTCTCCATAGATATTATAAATATCACGATGAATAGTTTATTGTTCTTTTAATTCCTTTTTTAATTATCATTTTATTGCTCTATTTATCAGTATTTTAGGCATAAAGTGTGTCTTAAATCATTACACTATTACAAGTAAATGTGCTTAGCGAGAAGTAATGTTATTTACCGCCCGCTATGTCATTAAAAGATTTAATACGTTAGATAGCGGCTAGCTTTTATACTTAATTGAACATCCATAGCAATAAGATGTAGTGTTGGAACGCAACTTGCTCACCGAAAGACATATATAGCGACAAATAAATCGGAAAGGTGCGATGTCTTTTGAGGCGAACAAACAGAAGTTACTGAAAATCAGATATGCTTTTTTAGTATCTGTAGCGTTGCTGTTCTTATTGTTAATGAATTATACAGTGGAACACACCGGAGGCACTGGCTTGATGTTGCCATTTAACAATACGGCTTGGCTAGGATTTGCCGCAATCATGCTAAGTGGTATGTTATATGTAGGCGTTTTAGCGAAAATAAGATTGTCCACAATGCATCTGATATATACAGCTTGCGTTATCCTTCTTCTGCTACCGTTAGTGTATTCAGATTCGACATTTTTACGCTATGAATACACAACTATTTTGGCAATAATTGCCAGTTTGTTGCTAATAGTTCTAGTATCTCAGTTTCATACTCAAAAATTTAAGCACCAAGTACTGATGATCCTCTATCTTTCCAGTTTAATCCAAACTGGGTGGGGATTGGTTCAATTTTACTTTATTTCTGAGCCAAGTCTTTTATTTTTGGTGGAGAATGGAAATAGACCGGTAGGCACATTCAGTCAAATTAATGTATTCGCAACTTATTTGAGTTTAGGCTCATTGCTGTCTATATATTTTTTATTTAACGCTGAAAAACCAACAAAGCTGTCGTTATTGACTACTATTGCGGTGTTAATTTTAAACTCGCATCTGTGTGTTTTAGCGGAGGTAAGAACTGGCTTATATGTGTCTTTAATCGCGCTTGTAATGTATCTAAGCTTAATCTGTATTAAGAAACGCACGGTACTTATACCTATATGCCTTTTACTCATAAGTGTCACTGCAAGTTTTACCCCAAAGCATTGGTTTGTAGAAAACCCAGCAACCTTCAGTGAAAGAGCGAAAACATATAACTTGCGGCTAACACTGTATAAAGAAGGATTGGATCTCGCCTTAGAGAAGCCAATTACAGGACATGGCATAGGCATGGTGCGTAATGCTTTCACGACTCATATGGGCGCATATAGTCAACAACACGATGACTATATTCATTCTGACTCTGTGTCGCATATTCATAACGAACCATTACAATGGATGATCCAATTGGGTATTGTTTCTTTTTTGGCCTTCATTGCTCTGTTTGTTGCATGGATGTGGGGAATAAAGAACAAAAAGATAGATCCTCTGATATTGTTTATAGGGCTTCCTTTTGTTGGACATTCAATGCTCGAGTTACCTTTCCACGCTTCCGTGCCTCATTTACTCGCCTTTGCAATTATTCTAGGAGTCAGTATCAAAGGGCCGATGAACAATGTTAACTTAAACAACACTTTAGCAAAAAGTGCCTTTCCTATTACTGCGATTGTATGTATTCAAGTCAGCCTATTTGTATTTAGTTCTCTGGCCTCTTTAAGCGCATTGACTGAATACCGAAAATCCGGAATGCAAAATTTGAAACCGCTTGAAACTACTTCCCCGACTTCCAGCTTTGCTCCGTATTTCGAAATCGAAAAGTTTCAAACGAAATTAGAAAATGGCTTTAAAACTGGACAAATAGATAAAGATACTATTTTTAATTTCATCGAATGGGCGGAAAAAAATAAGCACTACCTCACTATATATAATGTGTATATTCGTTTGGCTCAGTCGTACATAGTTACGGGAGATAAGACATCTGCTATGAGAATACTAAACGAAACATTATTCTTGTTTCCGAACAATGAAGATGCCGTTGCTATGGTAAATACAATGAAGGATCATGTGAACAAAACTATGTAAGTGCAGTTGTCTAAGCAAGCGATAATTGAGCAAATATAAGTCGGTAGTCGACTTTGAGCTTTAAGACACTCGACTTTATGCAATCGAACGATTTCTTTGAGACTGTGAGTTCGATCGTTCGTTGCTTTTTGCACTCTAATACGCTAAGCACACAATCGGACCGTCTTGTTCATCTTATCAAAAGCAGACTGTACCTCAGGCAAGGCTTGTCTAGCGGCGTCAAATTGACCTTGCTGGTATTGATTTCGTATGGATTCTGCAACAGAGTGAAAGTTTTCATGCGCATCGGCCAGAAGTTCTAAACTTTCGCTTAAGAATAACGTTCCTGCTCTTTCCCGCTTTATCCAATGACCACAGGGAGCATGTTGACTCTTCATAATTGGCCAATGTTTAATATTTTCCGGTTCAGAATAAACATTATCAACAAACAAGGTTAACCAGTGTTTACTAGCCAGATTGTAGATCATCAATCTCTCTTCTTTAACAGAGCGGATCTCATTACCGCATTTCTGCCATTCTTGATTCGGAATGTAATTCTTGACCCATACGGGAAGCTCTTTAGCAGGCATCGGTTTTGCAATGCCATAGCCTTGCGCCTTTTTACAGCCCATGAGGAGCAGCATTAAACCATGTGCTGTCGTTTCAACCCCTTCAGCAATTACCTCACGGTCAAAGGACTCCGCTAGGCCGATAACGCCATTGATAATGTTGTAATCATTTGCGTCTTCAAGCATATCCCTGACGAAGCTCTGATCGATTTTAATGGTATTTGCAGTTAAATTACGTAAGTGAGTAAGTGAAGAGTAGCCCGTACCGAAATCATCCAATGCGATGTTGACGCCAAGAGCATCTTGGCAGGTTTTAATAATGCTACTGATTTGATTAAGATCGCTTAGTGCACTACTTTCCAACACCTCTAGTTGTAAATACCCCGGATCAACTTGAGGGTAACGCGCCAAAGATGTTTCTAAATTGCCAAGAAAGGTATCTGATTGTAAATGATGAGAGGCTATATTGATGCTGACTTCGAGTTCTATACCTTGTGATAGCCAGCTATCCAGCTGCTTTAAGGCTTGATTGATAACCCAGTCGCCGACTTGAATTTCTAAATCAGTACCGTCAATCAGTGGTAGAAAGTCTAAAGGAGGAATTAGCCCACTTTCAGGGTGGAACCAGCGCATCAATGCTTCAGCACCGAAAACATCACCTGTCACCATATCGACCTTGGGCTGGTAGTACAGTCTCAATTCATCATTACTCAAAGCTTTTTTGATTTCATCGAGCTTGTGATGCTTTTGGACTAATCGCTCATCATGTTCGGTATCAAAGAAGTGATAACGATTCTTTCCAGATAGCTTGGCTTGATACATTGCGTTGTCGGCATGGCGAATGAGGGTATCGATATCTTCATTATCATCGGGGTAAAGGGTGACTCCGATAGAGGTTGTGATGTTATGTGAAGTGTTTTCGATTAGATAGGGTTTTGACAGAGCCAGAAGAATGTGGTCTAACTTGGCCTGGCACTGGCTGTAGGAAGTAATATCATTGAGCAACATAGTAAATTCATCCCCGCCTTGACGGGAAACGGTGTCTTCTTCTCTGATTGAAGCCGTAATACGGTTAGCCACTTTAATCAGTAATTGATCACCAATATTATGACCATAGTCGTCATTAATTGTCTTAAAGTTATCTAGATCAAGAAAACAAATGGCCAGTTGGCTAGCTGTACTCTTAGTGTGAGCTATTGCTTGAGAGAAGCGGTCTGCAAATAATGCTCGATTAGGTAGCCGTGTCAGCACATCGTAGTACGCCATCAGATTCAATTTTTCTTGTTGTTTTTTATTGTTGGTGATATCGGTAGAAATTCCCACGTAGTGGCTGACTTCATTCTGCTCGTTTTTTAGCACAGAGATGGTGAGTGACTCTGCGTATAGTTCGCCCGTTTTGGTACGATTCCACAACTCACCCTGCCAGTAACCATGTTCATTAACTGCCAGCCACATCTTTTGATAGAATTCTGGAGGTTGCCTGTTAGAGCTTACCAACCTGGGGGTTTTACCGATGACATCTTCACGGCTATAGCCCGTGATCTCACTAAACGCAGGGTTAACATCAATCACTTGTTGGTTAGCATCGGTAATCATGATACTGTCGACCGAACTATTAAAGATGCGAGCAGATAATTTGAGTTTTTCTTCAACTCGTTTGCGCTCGGTTATGTCCATAGACACACCTTGAAGCGCAATGGTTACTCCATTTTCATCGTCCACCCGTTCTCCTCGTATCCACATCCATCCATTGCTTCTATCTTGGTGTAAAGTCTCAACCTCAAGCTCGAAAGCGACGCCGGTTTCCCTCATTTTGGCCATGGAAGAAACCCATAGCTCGGCACTTTTGGGGGTGAATCGTTTTCCATGTTCACTAAGGGGGGGTAAAGGTTGTTCTGGATTGAACCCATAAATGCGGTAGAGTTCCTCCGTCCATGTCATTTCATTGCTCTTAACATCCAAGTGCCAACTACCGACCTTGGCAATTCTCTGAGCTTCCTCTAAGCGTTTTCTGGCTTCCTCGGCTGCAAGATTGGCTTTTTTAAGATCTTGCGTCTGTTCTGCCACCTGCTCTTTCAATGATTCACGGGTCTGAATCAATGCGTTTATTGACCATGCCAAGCCAATGATTAACAAAAGTCCTGATGTGAACAGTCCAAGTAACCACGGCGGCATTGCGCTGGTTATTTGCTCTGAAGGGTAGTATTGGATTGACCAATCGCGACCGGCAAACTGCAAGTTATCTGTCCTGTAAGGGGCTTTATCATTGGGCGTAAAACCTTGAAATATAACTGTCTTTTGATTGGATACGTCAACAATATTAACCTCAAATAGCCGATTGCCGTTTCTGGAAATTATCTGTTTGATAGCAGCACCAGGGGTAAAACTGGCGGCAAAAATCAGGATTGGTTCGAAATCTTTAGGTGGCTTTGTCAGATAGTCAATCTTGGCGTTTTTCGAACTACCAATCAGTAAGACCGAAGGGTAAGCATCGGACGGGTCTTGGGATAAGTTTACGGGAGGCGTCATAGCAATGCTGCCGCTTTTGATACTTGCTCTGGCTGTGTCGAGCCTAGCCTCATTCGAAGCCATGTCAAAACCGATAATACCCTCTCGCCCTGCTGGCGATTCGACCAATGCCAGAGGGATAGCAACATCACGTGATTGCGGTATTACGGGTTTGAATTGAGGATATCCAAGTGCCTGCCTAATGGCCGAATTGCTCCCAAGCGCAATATTAAAGCTTTCTAGCTGATCGTTCTCTAATACTGGCCCAACGGCAATTGCCCGGATGTTTTGATTGCGTTGAAAAAACTGGCTTTCGCTGATAAATTGCTGAAATTCCTGCTCACTGACATGACTACTGCTGACAAACAGCGCAATGACATCGCGCAGGCTGTCTCTGGCGTTGTTCAGAACACGGGAGATTTCTGAACTGGCAGCGCTGGCTTCAGACTCGAAATTCTCAAAGGCTTCTGCTTTGATAGACCTTGCAACGCTCAAAAAAAAGTAAAAATAAATAACCAACAGGATGCTCGAGGTGAGCAACAAGACGGCGCGTGCGTTCAGTGATTTCATAATGAAAAACTTGATAGCGTTGAAATACCGAGTATAGGGGGAATTAACACAATATGCTACCCTTTGGTAGTACTGTACTCTAGATTCGATCGGGTCGCTGAAATGTTGAATTATGGGAAGTTTTTATGACTCGTTCTGAGCGATTATTTTCTACGCTGATTCGTCCAAATAAGGCATATAATTTCCGTTTTTCCCATTGGTTTAAACCATACTGTATGGCTTCGTCTAATTTGGCTTTAAGTAGTACCTGTTGGTCATGATTTAATGAGTGCAAAAAACCCGCTAGATGCGGGTTTTTATATCGGGTCTAGTGAAAGGGATTAAGCTGCATTCTTACGACGTCTTGTCATAAAACCAACTATTCCTAATCCGCCTAACATCAATGCGTATGTTGAAGCTTCAGGTACAGCTGCCACAGGAGTGGATAGCTGGGTCGTCCCACTGGTGATGATATTACCACCCTTATATACTTGCCAGGTTTGCGGTCCTGGTACATCATCCCCTAACCACTCGAATTGGGTTATAAAGCTTTCTGATTCATGAGCGTTACCTTCTAAATAAGACGCCTGATAACTACCAGGAATTACAAAAGTCCCAAAAGCTTTAGGACTAGTGGCATCAATTTTCCAACCATCAGGATCTGAAACTGAAAATATATTATTATAATCGGAAGCCGAAAAGGGTATATAAAAATAATCCCAATCAGTGTCAAAGTCGCTAATTGTATATTCGTAGTGCCATAAGTCTTTACCAAATTGGTCAGCGATATCAACGGCCTTGTAAGAAATGGTGAAGTCTTGGTTGTCTCCAGAGATGGCTTGCGCAGTTCCCGAGGCGAATAAACCGCATAGAGCTAGAGGCGCTAAAAAGTTTTTGATTTGCATTTTATTTTCCATATATTTAATTAAAAAATCCCATAGGAATGCAAGCTTTATTGTAAGCTAACACATATGATGTTATTCAAAGTATTAGTCTAAAGAGCACATGCTTCTGACCAGAAAGAATTAGAAGCTTTGCTTGTGACTTTTTCATTGAGTTAACAGCAGCATTAATTGCGCTAGTTCCTTTTAAGAACGTGGCGTCACTTATGACCTAGCATCAGTTGTGCCAGTTATTTCATAAAATTAAATTTCATCTTAGATAGGCTAAATAGCTCCTTTTAACAAGTTTTGGGGCTCATCAAGGATTAAAGGTTATCCAGCAGGCTTGCATTTTGAATTCTATTTTGCGTTGCATTATGCAATTATCTTATGCATTTACTTTTATTTTTGGGGACGTTTTGAGTAAATTTTATAGCTTAAAGCTAAAAATAAGCATATGCCTGAAGGGTACAATAAAGCCAAAAATTGAAAATGGTAATACAAATATGCCCCAAAGCTTCCTCCAGTTATGAAGCCGACAATAATAATGATAAATAGTTTTACCTTGCGTTGGTCTAGCGATTTACCATGTAAAAACTCGCCAAAGCTTATACCAAGGTCGGTGAATATCCCTGTTACATGGGTAGTCCTTATAATTGCGCCACTATAAGTGGTGGCCAATGCATTTTGAAGACCACATGCAGCGGAAGCGAAAAAGTGGCCGACAAAAGACTCATTATGTAAAAATCCAAATGCAATTAGCAACAGCATGGCTTCGATGAATAAAGTCGTGTCATAGTGTTTGCCTAATTTAAGTGAGCTTCCGTGAAGTAGATATCCAGCGATAACAGAGCCCGTTAGAAATGCTAATAATATGCCAATTAAATGAATAACACTCACAGAAACGGGAGACGAATTCCCTATGATGTTCGTTCCGAGTAAAGTGGCTGTGCCTGATAAATGGGAAACTGACTGATGCTCAAAACTAAGTAAGCCAACGGCATTAACGCAGCCAGCGACAAGGGCTAAAACAAAGGCGCCAACCTCAACCCACTTTGGTAATTTAGAAATCAAATTTAGATGCGCCTTTAGTCAAAGTATATTGATTATTCAGACGAGGATACAGGCGCTCCGCGTATCATAGCAATATTTTTTAATAGCAAGGGTATTATGCCTAATGTCGTAGTCGCCACACCAAGCACAGAGTTGAAGGTGAACCCGCTTGAATAAATAACCAATACGATCAACACAAACATGATTATGAATAATGGAATGCGAACCACTGGCCATAATCCAGAGCGAGTCATATCCATCCAGTCGGCTACTACTCGTTCGCTTTCAGCCGATAGAATAAACTGTCGAAAGCTTTCATTAACGATTGCCCAGCCCGTATCCCTATAGATAAAGCCTCGTCTAATTAAGTGTTGGAGTACCGAGTCGTTTGCCGGGTTAATGTGGGCGCCTGAAGCAAGCTGATAAAGCGCGATTTTCTCATCGATGGTGCATAGTTCCCAGTGCTTTCTATACAAAGGTCCAGCTTGCACTAAGAAAAACTCGATCACTTGTTCAGGAAGCCAATAGTCCTGTATGTCTTCAATACTTGAATTCCGGCTTTTTATTCGTCTATGGTAATCGTAAAATTTTTCTCTTACTTCTTTTAGCTCTTTCCATCCAAAACTTTCATGCTCTACAACTCGTTTGATATTCATTGGGTTAGATATGTTGTGTTTTTGAGCCGGAGACCAAATATATTCTTTATCAAACTGAGATAAGAGTTTTGACCAAGCCAGTTTTTCATCCACTTTCATTAAACTGGTGTCATCAGCAGATGTTAAGACCTGTGCATAGGCATGCTGTCTTAACAAACGATAACCAGGTGCCGTTTCCGCGATTAATACGACATTAATCCGTTTGTTTTCAACTAAGGTCCTAAGCAAATCTAATGCAAGGCCTCTTAAAGTGGGTTGATTGGAAAGTTCATCAATCCCCCCAATGGCTAAAGTGATTACTCTTGTAGGCTGTTTTTGCAATTCAAAATTAAGCTTATCTTCAAAAACAAATAGGCCAGCGTTGGTTTCTAGTAAGTCTTTAATATGAAGCGTTTTGTCACCATAGGGGCTAATATTCAATTCTTCAAGCAAGGCCAGTGTAGACGTTCGATTGGCGTTTAAAAGCAATATGTGAATGTGCTGGTATTGATTCAAACCTTCTCTAACTGCGTCAGTGCCTAACTCTTGGTGTGCCGACAAGTTAGACGCTAATTTGCGCAAGAATGGCCATCTATTCAGTTTATCAGAGTAAGCATCGCTTGGCCTAACAACTCGGAAGTGGTCTGGAATATGCTCGCCTAGGAGTCGCTTCACAATGATATCGTCGATGGTCTTGTACAAGATAAACAAAATAATCAATAAACCAACCAAGGTGTTTGGTGAATGTGAAGACGCATGGATCATATAGTGGTCGGGTCTAAACACCATGTTGACCGTATTTTTACCGTCAGAAGTACCCAAAGTCTGCTCTTCAAGCGCTAAATATGTAAGCTTTGTACCCAGTGAATCTTGAATAGATAATGTAGAAAAAATGTAATCCAATAAATCGTCTGATACATTAGACACTCCTTGAGGTTTAAATGGCATATGTTCAAAACTGTAATAGATCCATGGATAGCTAGACATGTCATCTTGTTCTGCTGCATTAACTTTGATTCGGTTTTGGCCTCGTGAGTAATCAAACGGAGCTAATTCTGTTTTTTTATCGGTGATGTAATCTAAATACTTTTCGTTGGTGAGGTCCTTCATTAATGAAGGTAAAAACAACTGCTCAAGTTGATAGGATGATGTCCAGTTAGTTCTTGCTTCTCGAATGTTTTCTTCATTGATTTCCAGATAATCTAAATATTGAGATTGTCTTGTAGCGTATTCAGACACTGAATGGTTGAGCGCTTGGCTTTGCATTTGAGCTTGTCTTTGAAGTAGATACCCATGCGTGCTATTGACAATCAGCAATGCGGGTACGGCACCAGTGAAAAATACCAAAGACAGTAGATAGCAGACGTAGCCTTTTGAGTATCGTTTATCGTCCGCGTTTTTCATGAACCGTATTTTTCCATCATTTGGAGGGTTACTTCTTAGCTGTAATTTTAGTTTCTTTGAAATTAGGTCAGGAACTTGATTGGTTAATGCTGCATAAGTCGCCACTAAAATCATTGCTCCAATTGCTGCAAACACTATATTCGTACCAGTGATTGGTAAATCTAAGTTATCGACAGCGGTTGATAACAGAGTAACTGTTGCGATCACTGCTAAAAGAATGACGTGTGGTCGTCGGACGACAGAAAATATGCTGACAGGACATCGGTTAACACGAAGCATAAATACCACTAACCCAAATGCGCAAATTAACCAAAGTAAAATTCGGAGCATGAGTTCATCAACTAATCCCATAGAGAACAGGCAAAATATAGATACCGCTGCAAAAAAACTTGCCCAAACTCGATATCGCTTTTGTTTACTGGAGTTAAAATAGAGGCATTTTGCCCAAAGCGATTGGGCGGCTAAAAACCGCATCAAGAAGAAGATTGGAAATACAATAATGAAAAAGGTAAAAATGGCTAAGAACACTAAAATCATATTATTCATAGCCATGTCACTTTCATCGTAAAACACTACTAGCGTCCAAGGGATGCTGTTTGCCTGAGTTTGGTCCATCATCGGTGATGTAACAAACAGGTGTTCCTTGCCTGCATATTTTACGGTTAAAGAGATTGGATGCTTTTTCGATGTTTGATTTCGAGCTGTTTCAATCAGTTGTTGGTTTTGCTCTGTTTCGACAAATATATTTTGCACTAAACTTACTTTGTCGTCACTGTGATACAGTACTTGGCCATCATCAGAGAAAACAGCATAACCAAAGTTCATGGGCAAAACTCGATCACTGAATGTTTTTAACTTAGAATTGAATATAGCGATTTCTTTGTTTGGGTCGGTTTTTTTCTCAAACAGTGGCATCGACAACATAGTGTTCTTTCTGCCATCTTCTATGTTATTTATTCTTTGTATATAGAGTGAGTGCTTACAATTAGCCTCATTTTCTGCTTTTTTGGTCAGGCTAGGGAGCTCCCACGTTTGACATGAAATTGTGCGATTAAAATAGTCACGTTTGCTCAAGTTAATTGGGGCGTTTATGAACAGGTCGTCTTTTATATAGTGGATGGCCGAATTTTCTGGAAAAACAGCCTGCTCGGATAATTTACCAATTTGCTCGAGAATATAATATGACTGCGCTTCGCCATTTTCGGTATTTTGAGTGTCATTGAAGAATGCCAGTGACTCGTTTCTAATATTCCTATGGCTACCATTTGTGGCTTTAAACTCCTCTAATTTATTTTGCGTTAGGTATTTATCGTTAAATACGAAATCGACCAAAGCGTTAACTTCAGATTCAAAGTCATTGATTATTTGCTGATGGATATGTTTGGCTTGTTCTTTTTTAGTGTCCAGAAAGTATCGCGCGAACATTTGCTGACTTGATCCTATACTCAAAATTCCAGCAACCAGCACTAGCGAAATGGCGACTTGACTCACATCATTCTTGGTAAATGCGTATCGGTTGGTGACGAACCTAATTTTTAATAAAGGCGTAAAACTGATCAACAGCAGCATTAACAATACTGCCCACATAATGGTTTGTGGGGATAGCAGCAATTTATTTAAGTTAATAGTAGACAGCTCCACCATGCCAATTAACACTTTTTGGGCATCGCTTGCCCATATGTCTTTTTTGGGAAGGGGCTGTATATACAGTCGATAATCGACCCCAGCAATGTTCACATCTCGCATACTACTGACATTGCCAAAGCTTGGTTGATTTTCAGCTGTTTTAAGTATTTCTTTAAATGAGGCAAAGTTTAAATCTACAGCACTGGTACCGTTATTAAAGAAATCTTTTCTACCCAGTATATCTCCTTGTTGAGTGGTAATAAAAACAATCGAAAATAATCCCATATCGGAGGGAATAAAGTCTTTTGAGTCAATACTTAAAGTGACATTTAAATGATTTAGCTTGATGTCAGCCCCCTGGTTGGCAAGAGGATTAATTTTCAAGCTAATTTGCGTGTTTATCAGTGTCTCTCCGTTATCTCCTAACAGAATTGACGTTCCATTATTATTGCTTTTGATGCGTTGCTCTGGTGAAACATTGTTGGCTTGAGTGCTTTCGCGGTTCGCTTTTGGTGAGATTATATCCACCAGTTTTATGCTTTTTAGATCTTCGCTCTGGTTAATTTGATTAATGCGGTTTTCAACCACTGATTTACACGTTCTGAACCACTTATTGTCATCAACAGCGCCTGGCGCCATATTAGTAGCATCACATGAAATGTTCTTTTTAAAGTAATCACTGATGTTAATTAGTTTGCGAATTGATTGATCAATAGAGGTAGAAGCAATATTTAATTGCCTAAACTGCAATTGATTTTGAGTCTGTTCATTGGTCTTTGTTTTGAGGTAGTAAATGGCGGTTGAGATCACAGCACTGATTAACACTATAGTGCTAAAAATAACGACCCTTGTTACGTTCCTTTTAAACGGACTCATAGTGGTTGACCCTTTCGCAAATTAAAAAATTTGCCAAATACGATCAAAACTATAATGTGAGCGCTAATGAATAGGAATCGAAAGAGTGCCTAGTGCTTTTTCTATTGTAATTCATTTAGCTTAAAAATCTTTGAACACCTTGAAGCAACTATATTATTGGCTTGAGAGGCCAACGGCGACAAGACAGCGGTTAATATGCTTTCTATTTTTATAGTTTTGTCTAGCAAACCTGAACACGCTTAGATAAAACGCTATCTGCATAATTCGTTATATCAATGTTTGACTAATATTTAGCAACCACGTTGTTTCAGTCTATTGTGATATAAGCGTTTTATTGGCATTAATCGTGAGCATTGCCTAAAAACTACACCTATAAAAATGAAAATACAAGTTCATAGGGTATTTATGTTTTTAAACAACAATGTTCGGTCTATGTTAGGTCGTGTAAAAAAATGAAAATTTCCAAACTTTTTTTATCTCTCTTACGACTTTAACGGTATACCGCAATTTCTTTGCGTTTTTTGCTGAGATTGGCTCAACAAAAATTTGCTATTAAAGACAACTAAATATTTTGAAAAATTGAGACGATTATTTTGTTTACCCAAAGCGACGAACGATTAATTAAAAAGGCATTGAGTGGGCACAAGCGCGCATGGTTGTCGTTGATCAGTAAATATGAAAGACCAATATTCAATTACTGTTTAAGGATGACTGGAAATACTGAGGATGCTAAAGACTTGATGCAAGAAGTATTTCTCGCCGTGTTTAACAGCTTGGGGAATTATCAGTCAAGAAGCAGTTTTAAAAATTGGTTATTTAAAATAGCGCACTTTAAATGTATGGATTTTTTCAGACGCAGACGAGTAGATGCAAATTTAGATCAGTTTTCCAATAACGTCACAGATGAAGAACCAACACAAGCAAGTAATATTGAAGCTTTTTATAAAACCGAGGCGCTACAGACACAGGGACCAGAAGAGTATTTTTATCATTTGCAAGCAAATGAACAACTACTGACTTTGTTACAAAAGTTACCAATTCATCAAAGGTTAATCGTGGAGTTAAAATTTTATAGCCAATTCACATTCAGTGAAATTTCAGAACAGTTGGATATTTCTACCAATACGGCTAAATCTCGATTATACGCTGCGCTAAATAGTTTGAAAGCTTACTCAAACTCGGTTGAACAACAAACTCAAAAAGGAGCAGAGCATGGCTAACTCAAATAGTGATAATCATAAAAGTGAGCTATTGGCCGCTTTTTTAGAAGACCGGTTGTCGGCAGCAGATCGAGCCCAATTTAACGAACTTTGCGCGTCTGACAAAGCATTCGCTGAAACCGTAGAACAAGCCAACTATATGGCAATGCTAAATGAGACCGCCTCAGCTACTTCAGTTCCTGTGTGGGACAAAGAATCCACTTTTCACAGAGCAGAAAAAATAGGATGGTGGCACGTTAATGGGCTCTCGTTCGCTTCATTAGCTTGCTCTATTTTAGCTGTTTTTATGGTGCTGAGCGGGCTAAACGTTCACGTGGAAGACGGCCGGTTGTCTATGGGCTTTTCCGCTCAATTTTCTAAACAAGGTTTGCAAGAGCAGGTTCAGCTGATGGTGCGAGAGCGTCTGAATGATTACCAACAGGCCAATCAGCAATTATTGGCGCAATACTTAGACTCGTTACAACAACAACAGATGGCGACGAATAAACAGTTTACAGATTATCTGTTGGCGTCAAGTCGTCAGGAACGGCGAGAAGATTTTGCTGAGCTTATTCAATTTGTAAATCAACAAAGGTATGACGACCAGGTGTTCTTTGCTCGTCAGCTAAATGAGTTACAACAAGAGTTAAATAGCCAAGCGGGATTCAAATTAGATGCTGTTAGGCCAATAACAGACATCAACTTAGACGAATGAACAAATTAAAGCTTAATTATTAACTAAATCAGTACTTGAAGTACAAGGTAGGTTCAAATGAAAAATACAATGCATAACACAGCCACTATTATGCCGCCACAGTGGCTTAATAAGACCACTTTTGCTATCGGACTAATTATGGCGATGTTAACTGGCCACGTCACTGCTAGCCCAAACTATGTGGAAGTTGATAAAGAGTTGGAAATATTGAGTAACCTACTTACCACTGTATTAAAACAAGAGCAAAGAGATGGAAACATCAAATTTACTGGCATTGAAAGCCAATATTTGTCAGGTCAAGGAGTTGTGTTGAGTGTTAATACAAATCAGCGCTTTGGTGGATATTCAGTATTGAACTTTCCATCGGGCATTAATGTGCCTGTACCGCCGGAGCCACCAAGACTATTTTTTAAGCGCCGTGAGTGGCTCGACTCTGGGGTGGCCGATGCACCAGATGTGGAAGTTATCATTGAAGATAGGGTAGATGAAGTAGTTAAAATGTTTGATAAAGAATCAGACTCCTTTAGGGAGACGCGGCTTAAAGCAAGAGGTCTAGCAAGAGATTTACGTTCAGTTGAAAGAGAGACAGAAGCCTTGAGGTTTGAATTAGAACAAGCCGAGGAAAAGCGTAAAAAAGAAATCGAAAAGCGAATACAGGCACTTGAGGAACAGACAAAAGAAAATAATATAAAAAGAGAGAAGCTTAAAGAAGAAGCCGAAAAATTAGCAAAACAATATAAATTAAAGCACGAGGAGAAAATAGCTGAAGCCAAGCAATTAAAACTAGAATTTTTAAGTTCTTTTGAAGCCTTGGTGTCTGACAATTTATGTCGATTTGCAGGGGCTTTAAGGAGCATTCCAAGCAATGAGCATATCAGTTTCGTTTTGCCGAAATTTGATTCTGACGTAAGCAGAAGCAACAAAGATAGAATTTACGTCTTTAAAATGAGAGATGTTATCGACTGCTCCCAAGATAAAATAAAACCAACAAAGTTAGTTTCGAATGCTGAAATATATGATTTTTGAGGTAAATTGGTACTTACTTTTATGTGAATAATACGATAGCCACAATCAAAAATTTTAAGCAAGGCTCAATTCTTTGGAAATTCAAATTAGCTATCAAAAGCAATTGTGAGAATTGGGCCGATTGGCGTTTTAATTGACGTAAAGATTCATTTCCCTTACGAAGACTCAATTGCGTAAATAACGAATCAATCTCAAGTTTACACAACCTAAATAAAATAACTTTTTTAGCTTTGAGCATATTATATTTAATTCAATAAAGAGATAGTAAGTGCTTGCTGGGTGAGTTCTTTGTAGTGCTCTTATTGAGGATTTGCAGGAGTTAGGTTCAATCATTCAGATAAAATGACTTTCAAAATTTTAAACAAACTTTAAATCGCTAAGAGTATTCCCGTATCAATCTGCATAACTACTGTTTAAAACCTATAACAAAAGATACTTCTCAAAAGCTTCTATAAATCAATCAAAAAAGTGATAGTTAGCTTTTACTATCAACAAAAACTCAATGATTTTATGCCACTCCTTTGTATAAATTACTCAGGCTTTTTTGTACCAGCCCGATAACAAAAGCATACCAATTTTGAGCTATTTGAATGTAAACCCATTTTAATGAGAAGTGCAGTCGTTTTAGGTTGTTGTTTCCGTGATATGGGTAACGATTAATCTCGCAAAAGCTCGTTGTGAATATAGGGATTAACTTTGAGTACGGGTTTAAGAAATCTAAAAATGTTTAACAATAAACCGCTAGACAAAAATAATAGAAACCTTGGAAAACAATTATCAGTGTATGGTGCTTATTTGTCGCTTTTTTCAGCATCCATATTGACCAGTCAACTTCATGCTCAGCAACCAACAGTTGATAGCCAGCCACCTGTACTTCGTGAGTTTGTGTTTACCCCTGACGGCATATTACAAACTCAGACGCCACAAGCACTCACCGTTGAAGTTGCTTTTGAGGAAGAGGGCAATATTACTACTGCCCCTTTGTTTCTTGAAAATCTAAACACTGGTGAACAACTGCCGTTGTCGCAGGTGACCGATTGGGAGCTGACAAACGGTCTTCAAAAGGCAAGATTCACCACTACGGTGGACAGCGATGATACAGGAGGTACTTGGTTTGTAAGTGGCCTTGTTGCAACGGATAGTGAGAATAATCAAAGTCTTACTTATTCCAATCTCACGGGATTAATTGTAAATCGAATCAACCCTTTTATATCTGTTAAGCACAACATCAATGAGTTTGGATATGATGCCTCGTTAGTCGCCAGCCCTGCGGTTACTGAGTC
This sequence comes from Glaciecola sp., assembly GCA_965660815.1. Taxonomy (GTDB): domain Bacteria; phylum Pseudomonadota; class Gammaproteobacteria; order Enterobacterales; family Alteromonadaceae; genus Glaciecola. Next base: position 51,907 of record CBFIBG010000089.1, on the reverse strand, counting down.
AGGAACCTCGCAAATCAGCTCGTTTGACATAAGACTGGCAGATGCTGAAACCTATGAAGTTTATGTTGTTCCAGACGATGGCACATCGATAGCCAGTATCGAATTTACGAATGCAATCAGTTTGGCTCAAAGTTGTGAGGCATTTACCGATTACGTCAAATGCACTGTCACCGCATTGAACAATGACTTAAGTTTCGTGGCAAATGTAGCTACTTCGTCAGTTTTTGCTAATTTGTATGGTTACAGTGTACTGGTGCATCCGAGTAACTCAATCTACGAAGCAAACTGGCTTAACAACTACATTGAATTTCCAATTGTTGACACTGATGCAGATGGCATACCCAATGAACAAGACACAGATGATGACAACGATAATGTGTTAGACAGAGATGATTTATTCCCTCTGGATCCTACTGAGTCTACCGATTTCGATTCCGATGGTATTGGAGATTTTGCGGACACTGATGATGATAACGACGGTGTCGACGATGCCCAAGACGCTTTCCCATTTGACCCAGAGGAAAGCGGGGACAACGACAACGATGGGTTAGGAAATAATAGTGATTTAGATGACGATAACGATGGTGTACTAGATTCTCAAGACGCTTTTCCTTTTGATCCCGCAGAGTCTAGGGATTTTGATGGTGACGGTATAGGCGACAACGCTGATAATGATGATGACAACGACGGTGGAACCGATGACAACGACGCTTTTCCATACGACCCTAGTGAAACCATAGATAGCGATGGCGATGGCATTGGTAATAATGCCGATACAGATGACGATAACGACGGCACTCCAGATACGAACGATGCCTTTCCTAGGGATCCTGAAGAAAACACAGATACTGATCAAGATGGCATCGGCAATCAAGCTGACGACGATGACGACAATGACGGTATTTTAGATGAGGACGATCTCTTTCCACTAGATCCGGGTGACTTCTTGGATAATGATCAAGACGGGATTGGTAACAATGCCGATCCTGATGATGACAATGACGGAGTCGTTGATGAGGATGACGCCTTTCCGTTCAATCCACTGGAAACACGAGATACAGATTTAGACGGAATTGGCAATAATGCCGATCCTGATGATGATAACGATGGATTGGATGACGAATTTGATCGTTTCCCACTCAATGCCGATGAAATTGCTGATTTTGACAACGATTCTATAGGTAACAATGCCGATCCTGACGACGATAACGATGGTGTATTAGACGTTGTTGACGCTTTCCCATTTGCCGTTACTGAATGGTTTGACACAGACAATGACGGTATTGGTAACAATGCCGACCCAGATAACGACAATGATGGCGTGGTAGACGAATTTGACGCGTTTGAAAACGATCCGTTAGAAACCCTTGATACTGACGGCGATACAATCGGCAACAATGCTGATCTTGACGATGATAATGATGGAACGACCGACCTTGACGATGCGTTTCCCCTCGACCCTTTAGAAGATACAGACACAGACTCGGATGGAATGGGTAATAATACTGATACAGATGACGACAACGACCGTGTCATTGACGAATTGGATCTGTTTCCTTTAAATCCAAGAGAGTATGCAGATAACGATTTAGATGGATTTGGAAACAATCAAGATCCTGATGATGACAATGATATGGTTCTTGACCTCGATGATGCTTTCCCATTCGACCCAACTGAGAGTGCAGACAATGACTTCGATGGAATAGGTGATAATTCCGACCCCGATGACGATAACGATACGGTGACTGATGAGATAGATCTATTTCCGTTTGACCCAACTGAATGGGCTGATAATGACCTAGATGGGATTGGTGACAATCGTGATAGTGATGATGATGATGATGGTACGCTAGATGAGCAAGATGCTTTCCCATTTGATCCAAGTGAGACACAGGATTTTGACAAAGATGGAATAGGGAATAATGCAGATGACGATGACGACAATGATGGCGTTTTTGACGACGTTGACGCGTTCCCATTCACTCCGAGCGAATCTGAAGATACGGATCAAGATGGTATAGGCAACAATGCAGATAATGACGATGACAATGATGGAATAGTAGATGAAGAAGACATCGCGCCATTGAATGCGACCATTGGAGATGATCAAGCTCCTCAAATCGAGGGTTTAATAGATATCACTGTAGAAGCTACAGCGCCATTGACAGAGGTGGTATTAACCGACCCCATCGTTAGAGATAACAATCTTAACCCAGCGTCTTTAAGTAATAGTTACAACGCCCCGCTGCCCCTAGGAACTAACCAGATCACTTGGACGGCGATAGATTTTGCGGGTAATCAAACCCAAGCTATACAAATTGTTGAAGTTGTGGACACTCTATCACCACAATTTGATTTTTCTGGGATATTGGATATTTCGGCAAGAGGAATCTTTACTGACGTGTCTAACGACCTGGAAATATTCGCGACAGATATTGTAGATGGAGAGATCGCTGCGTCGATAATTACCGAATCTAAATTAAAATCTGGGCACCAGTCGGTATTGGTACAAGCGACGGACAGTTCGGGTAATACAAGCGTAAGTGAAATTCAACTCAATATACTGCCCAAGCTCACCGGCAAAGATTCTGGTTTTGCAAGCCCCGGAAGAAGGGTTGATATTCCCATTGCACTGTCGGGCAAACCTGCTATCTATCCTGTGACCATCGATTATAGCGTTGCAGGCCCAGTGATTGATTCACTAAATGGGACATTATCCATTGAAGAAGGCCAAACAACGACGCTATCTTTAACGCTTTCGCCTACTAGTAGCGCAGGGCAGCAAGTAGTAGTTGCGTTTGGCAATCCTGAAAACGCCATAATAGATGAGTTCTCACAAGTTGTTCTTGATATTACTAACGAGAATTTTGCGCCTTCTGCAAGTTTGTCGATGGTTCAACAAAATACTCCTGTCACTATCGCTTATCAAAACTTAGGGCTAGCGACTATTCACGTAAATATGAACGACATTAATGTGGACGACCGCCACTCTGTCATTTGGCAAGTGACCAAAACAGGAAATGTGCCAGGTGAATCAGTAATTAAAGATAAAATGCTTGATGATAGTGGCAATACGTTTGAGTTTGACCCATTAACCGTTACTCCAGGAAATTACATTGCGCAAGCAAAGATATCTGAAATTGGGACAATAGAACAGCACACTATTACACTAGAATATCCCTTCACTATTGCGTTAGATGCGCCCAATTTTGCGAACAATCTAGATAGTGATTTAGATGGATTGGCGGATAACTTGGAAGGTGTGAATGATTTGGATTCAGACGGTATTCCAGACTATCTAGACGATGAGAGCAACTCATCTATGTTGCCTACAGGCGCCAGTCGCCAGGCAATTACGACATCAGCTGGTTTAATTTTACAGGTTGGTGATATTGCACGAATGTCATCTAATGGAAGCGCGACAAATGCTAGAGTGTCACAATTAGACATCGCGAATTTTGGTTCAACGGAGGGTTCATCGACCAGTCTTGCAAACGATATTCACTATGAACATATCCAAGAAATTCAGAATTTTAACGTCACTAACCTTGAATTTGCGGGTCAAAGCGTTCCCGTAGTCATCCCTCTAAATACTGGAACTGTCATTCCAGAAAATGCGGTTTACAGAAAATTCAGTCCGAGCCAAGGATGGACAACATTCGTGGAAAATGCACACAATCTTATAAAATCCGCCCCTTTTGATGCAGATGGCAATTGCCCGAACCATACATCGACGGTATATGCGAATGGTTTAAATCCATCTGATCAATGCATATTGTTGGTCATTCAAGATGGAGGGCCAAATGACAGTGATGGATTAGTTAATTCCCAAGTGAAAGATCCCGGAGTACTAGCGGTACAACAGCCAAATACTTCGCCTTCAATAAACGTTGCCCGACAAACAACAGTAATTGAGGGGGATGAAGTAAGGGTTGACGCATCTATGACGAGAGACCTGCAAAACGATAGTTTAGTGTATAAGTGGGAGCAACTTTCTGGTTTGCCGATAGAAATCAGTGAAAATACCACACCACTGTTGTCATTTATTGCGCCTCAAGTGAGTCAAAATGAAACTCTAACGTTCAAATTGGAAGTGTTCGACGGCAGGGACACTTCTTCAACGACCGTTACTGTGAGCATTCGCAACGCAAACAATGTTCCAGACATATTAATCAATCAACATGCTAGCCAAATAATCGCGAATGAACAGATTGTAATAAACGCAACCGCGGTAGATAAAGACGGTGATACGTTGACATACTTGTGGCGTCAAACTCAAGGCCCTGCAGTTCAATTGCAAAATGCTAGCAGCTTGTCTGTATCATTTACGGCGCCTTCTGTGAGTTCTAGCCAAGCTATAGGTCTTACGCTGTCTGTTTTTGACGGCCAAAAAGAAGTAACCACAAGCACTACTATTACCGTACTTGCTTCTAACAGCGAAAACTCAGGAAGCGGGGACAGCAGCGATGGAGGCGGCGGTTCTTTGTCTTGCCTATATCTTTTAAGTTTACTTATTTTATGCTTCTCAAGGAGAGAGACAAAGTTATCTCAACGCTTTTCAGGTATTAAGCTACTTTCTGAGTAATGGAACCTTTAGGGTATATCAATGGGCTTTGGTTGAGTCAGTATTGTCTCGGCACCACAACCTGATACAGCAATCTACGCTTGAGGTGAATTAATTGTTAACAAATTTATTGACTTAGATCACATACTATAACTTTTAAGCCATAAGTCTAATACAACTTATTCACAACTCTACACTAATCTTTAAATAACAAGATAGACTCGGTTCACCGCCAGCCAGAATAGAATTTACTTCTGGCTGAGTTTGTGGTGGGTACATTTAAACGACAAAGTGAGAGTAAAAGTGACAAATCACAGCACTGGCAAATATGCCGAAGAGTATCAAGCATCCATTGACAAACCAGAAGAGTTCTGGGCAAAGCAAGCTAAGTCTCTTGAATGGTTTAAACAGCCACAGCAAATACTTTCAGAAGATAGTAATGGCATGCAGCGTTGGTTTGCTGACGGAGAACTTAATACTTGTTACATGGCAGTAGATTATCATGTAAAGAATGGAAGAGGTGAGCAAGCCGCAATTATTTACGATTCGCCGGTAAGTAATACTAAAACCACCATAAGCTATTCGCAGCTTTTGGACAAAGTGTCTCAATTCGCAGGTTTACTTCAACAAAATGGCGTGACCAAAGGTGATCGCGTAGTTGTATACATGCCAATGATCGCTGAAGCGGTTGTCGCTATGCTTGCCACCGCCAGGCTTGGGGCAATTCACTCTGTTGTGTTTGGTGGATTTTCTGCAAATGAGCTTGCGGTGAGAATTGATGACGCTAAGCCAAAAGTTCTTATAACGGCATCCTGCGGTATCGAGATTAATCGAGTTATTGAATACAAGCCTATGGTTGACGAAGCAATCGAAATAGCTGAGCACAAACCAGACCACGTCATACTATTACAGCGTCCTCAAGCGACGGCACATATGCAAGCACCAAGAGACATCGATTGGGAGAGTCGGGTGGCCTCAGCGCCAAAAGCTGACTGTGTGGCCGTTCGCGGAGATGATCCACTTTACGTGCTATACACCTCTGGTACAACGGGCAAGCCAAAAGGCGTTGTTCGTGATAACGGTGGTCATGCTGTTGCTTTGAAATATTCAATGTCTGCAGTATATAACATGGAGCCGGGCGATGTTTTTTGGGCTGCTTCAGATGTTGGCTGGGTTGTCGGTCACTCTTATATTGTCTATGCACCTTTGTTACATGGTTGCACAACCGTAGTGTATGAAGGAAAACCGGTTAGAACACCAGATGCAGGTGCGTTTTGGCGCGTAATTGAGGAATACAGCGTTAAAGCTGTGTTTGCAGCGCCAACTGCCTTTAGAGCCATTAGGAAAGAAGATCCTGAAGCAGAATTGATGGCTAATTACAATCTAGATTGCCTCAACACTGTATTTATGGCCGGTGAGCGGCTAGATCCTCCCACCTATCAATGGACAACTGAAAAAACCGGCAAACCTGTGATTGACCATTGGTGGCAAACGGAAACAGGTTGGGCAATTGCCGCGAATTTGACAGGTGTTGAAACTTTGCCGATTAAGCCAGGGTCGTCCACAGTGCCAGTTCCAGGATTTAACATTCAAATACTAGATTCTTTAGGAAATCCACTGCCACCTAACACGCAAGGCGCCATTGCACTAAAACTTCCTCTTCCTCCTAGCTGTTTAGCCACTATCTGGGGCGACTTTGACCGCTTCAATGACGGCTATTTAACTGAATACCCGGGTTATTATTGTTCTGGGGACGGCGGTTATATCGATGAAGACGGGTATTTGTTTGTCATGGGAAGAACAGATGATGTAATCAATGTCGCGGGTCACCGTCTGTCTACCGGAGAAATGGAAGAAGTACTTGCCAGCCATCCGGCTGTGGCAGAATGCAGTGTAATTGGCATACATGATAGCTTGAAAGGACAGGTTCCCGTTGGACTGACCTTGTTGAAAGATGGGGTAGATATATCAGATGAAGAGTTGCAAAAACAACTGGTTGCCATGGTAAGAAAAGAAATAGGCGCCGTTGCCTGCCTTAGACAAACTATTGTGGTTCCTCGTTTGCCGAAAACGCGAAGTGGAAAAATATTGCGTAAATTGTTAAGACAAATTGCAGAAAATCAAGATGTTACTGTTCCATCGACCATCGATGATCCAGCAAGCGTTAGTGAAATTCAATCGATTATGCAAGACAATGGTTTGGTGAAAGATAAAGAACCAGAAGCAGTATAACAACAAGGCTAGGATCCCCAATTACGTTGGGGATCCATTTTTACTTTTAAATGAATTAATAATCTCGTACCACTTTATCCATCATACTGGAATCTTCAAAATCAAAATCCACTTCTCTCTCAATAATAATTTTACCATCAACTCGTGCGCCGTCTTCGATAGTTAGCTTTGGATTTTTCCTATTCCAGTCGCCTTGATTTTTATTACTGTCCTTGTAAATAATATCACCTTTAATGTGCGTACCATAACCAAGAACGATTGAAGAATTGACGGTTTCGATGTTTTTTTCAACTGTCACGCCCTCTAATTCAATATTACCATTTACAGTGGAGACATTGCCCCCAACTACACTGCGTTCGTTAAGTTCAATCCCACCATTAACAGTGCTGACATCTTCTTTTGTTTTTAACCCTTCTCCAGCGACTAATTTTCCGTTGACCGTAGATAATTCTTCTGCAGTGACGTTTTCACCCACTCTCAGTCGACCATTTACGCTAGTCACTTCCTCTGCAGTAACATTATCTTCAATCATGATAGAGCCGTTTACCGAACTCACATCACCCACATTTCGACCTTCTGAAACTCTAATGGATTTATTCACTTCCGAGTAGTCTGAGTAGTCGCCCATGCTCGCGTTAGCTTTGCCTGAGCCTACGTGAATTACGCATCCAGTGAGTGCTACAATAGCAATGAAGGCAGCAAAGAAGGTGCCTAGAAAAGTGGTAACAGATTTTTTTACTGAGGTAGTCATATTGTTTCCTTTTTATTTTACGAAGCGGTGTGTTGCAGTATCCGCCACACCTATTTGCCATACACAGATGACACATATTTTTATTGCATGCTTATCTTATGCACTGTCGTTACAATTCTTTTAATAACAGTGCCAATAATCAATTTCAGTGCCAATAATAAAAAATCAGTTAAATCAATAATATAATGATTTTTCTGAAAGCCGTATGGGTTAATAACGCCAAAAAGTGGCCAATTCGTTTAATTAGTCGCAATGATTTTAAAAAAGGTTTAAAGGTAATTAATAAAAAGTATCCATCGTGTAAAAATGAATCGAATTGTCGACTATGTTAGACTTTGGTACGTTATACACTTGAAAAATTCAATTTCTAGGTCTATATTGTCGACAATCTAAACTTAGAGTGAATATATTATGTTTGCATTCGCTGAAAATATTGTGACTTCTTCTGACAAAACTTTTATCGCGTTAAGAAGCGACATTGTTGATGGGGAAATTAAAGCAGGAAGCAAACTTAATGAATCAGAGCTGTCAGCAAAGTATCAAGTAAGTCGTGCCACCATCCGTGAAGCGATTAATCGACTAGAAAATGCCAACTTGGTTGAACGAAAGGCCAATATAGGCGCGAAAGTAGTGACGTTAACTCATCAGGGACTAATTGAACTTTACCTAGTGCGAGAATCTCTTGAGGGCATGGCAGCTAGGCTTGCAGCAATCAACATGACCAGTGATGAAATTTCAAAGCTAAACGATTTGCTCAATACGCATGCGCAAGAAACCATGGGCCCTCAGTCCTACTATCAAGAAGCGGGCGATGTCGATTTTCACTACAGAATTGTTCAAGGCAGTCATAATAAACACCTAATTTCTATGCTAATGCACAATATTTATCATCTTGTCAGAATGTATCGAGTGCAGCTTGGTATGGCAGGCCCTCGAGTGACTACTGCATTTTATGAGCATCAACACATTGTACAAGCCATTTCTAACCGTGACCCGGAGTTAGCAGAAATGCTTATGAGGCGCCACATAACTTATTCAATGAAAAACATCGAACACAAACTAAGGAAATCTTTATGAGTGCTGGAAAGAAATTCAGACAAGCTTTAGCTGACAATAGGCCACTTCAAATCGTAGGTACTATCAATGCGTACAGCGCAATGATGGCTCAACAGATTGGGCATCAAGCAATCTACCTTTCAGGTGGTGGCGTTGCAAACGCGTCTTATGGTTTGCCTGATCTTGGAATGACCTCGTTAAATGATGTATTGGTCGATGTTCAACGCATTACATCAGCATGTAGCTTACCTTTGTTGGTTGATATTGATACAGGATGGGGTGGGGCATTCAACATTGCAAAAACCATTAAAGATATGGAAAAAGCAGGGGCCGCGGCTGTGCATATGGAAGACCAAGTTGCCCAGAAGCGTTGTGGTCATAGACCGAATAAAGAAATTGTAAGCACTGCAGAAATGGTCGACCGAATCAAAGCAGCGGTAGATGCTCGTACCGACCCAGATTTTTTTATCATGGCAAGAACGGACGCTTTTGCTCAAGAGGGCATCGACAAGGCAATTGAGCGAGCCAAAGCTTATGTGAAGGCAGGTGCCGATGGTATTTTTGCTGAAGCGGTTCAAACTCAGGAACACTACGAAGCATTTAGAGCGGCATTGGACGTTCCAATTTTAGCTAACATTACAGAGTTTGGTAAAACTGAATTATGGAACAAAAAAGAATTAGGTGAGTGGGGCGCAGATATGGTGCTTTATCCGTTAAGCGCATTTAGAGCGATGAATAAAGCCGCCGAAAATGTGTATCAGCATATATTACAAGATGGTGACCAAAAGGCAGTGGTCGATACTATGCAGACCCGCATGGACCTTTATGATTATTTAGGTTATCACGATTACGAACAAAAACTCGATGCTTTATTTGCACAAACAAACACTAATGAAAAGTAATTGAAGGAGACGACACAATGGCTAAAGTATTAAGCGGAGCAGGTTTACGTGGTCAAGTTGCTGGGAAGACAGCGCTATCTACAGTAGGCGTATCAGGCTCAGGTTTAACTTATAGAGGTTATGACGTTAAAGACTTAGCAAATAAGTGTGAGTTTGAAGAAGTCGCTTATTTGATTTTAAAAGGCAAATTACCTAACCAACAAGAATTAGATGATTACAAAGCCTTGCTCAAAACCATGCGTGATATTCCAGATGCATTAAAAGATGTGTTGGAAAGAATTCCAAAAGATGCCCATCCGATGGATGTATTGCGCACCGGTTGTTCGATGTTAGGCAATTTAGAGACTGAAACCGACTTTTCAGAACAAGATAAAATTACCGACCGCATGCTAGCGTGTTTCCCGAGCATCATATGTTATTGGTATCGTTATAGCCACGATGGAGTAAAAGTTGACGTGGCTACGGATGACGATTCTATAGGTGGACATTTTCTTCATTTACTACACGGTGAAAAGCCTAGTGAACTGCACGAAAAAGTAATGCATGTGTCGCTTATCTTGTACGCAGAGCATGAGTTTAATGCGTCTACGTTTACCGCTCGAGTGTGCGCATCTACCTTGTCAGATATGCACTCATGTATTACAGGAGCGATTGGCTCTTTAAGAGGGCCATTACATGGCGGCGCTAATGAAGCTGCAATGGATATGATAGAAAAGTTTAACGATCCTGACCATGCTGAGCAGGGTATGTTAGGTATGTTAGAGCGCAAAGAGAAAATAATGGGCTTTGGGCATGCTATTTATTCTGAGTCAGATCCTCGAAATGAAATCATTAAAGGTTGGTCAGAAAAACTAGCCGAAACCGTCGGTAATACAAACTTATACGATATCTCTGTGAGATGTGAAGCCGTTATGAAGCGCGAGAAAGGGCTTTTCTGTAACGCTGATTTCTTCCATGCCTCTGCTTACAACTATATGGGGATCCCAACAAAGCTGTTTACTCCCATTTTTGTTATATCGAGATTAACCGGATGGGCAGCACACGTGATGGAGCAGCGAGCAGACAATCGAATTATACGTCCGTCTGCGGATTACACGGGTGAAGATCTCAGGGATGTTCCACCAATTAGTGAGCGCTAACTATATATTTTACCAACTAGTTTAATTGACTTCATGTGGCGCAGTTATCGTGATAAGCGCCACTTCAATGGACTTTGGCCACATAATCAAAGGGCATAAACCATGAATTACCAATACCGTAAACCTTTTGGCAAAACTGAAAGTGGTGCCAATATAGATTTTTTTGATACCGAATTAGCCGTTAACAGCATAGTTGATGGTGCGTATGAAAAGCTACCTTACGTCTCGAAAGTATACGCTGAAAATTTGGTGCGTAAATGCGATCCAGAAAAGTTAAACGATTCTTTAAAGCAATTAATTTATCGCAAACGCGATTTAGACTTCCCTTGGTATCCGGCACGCGTTGTGTGTCATGACATTTTGGGACAAACCGCATTAGTGGATTTGGCAGGTCTGCGAGACGCAATTTCACAAGCCGGTGGAGACCCAGCAAAAGTCAATCCGGTGGTGCCCACGCAACTAGTAGTCGACCATTCGTTAGCCGTCGAACATGCCGGTTTTGAAAAGGACGCATTTGAAAAAAATCGCGCCATAGAAGATAGAAGAAACGAAGATAGATTCCATTTTATCAACTGGTGCAAAACAGCATTTAAAAACGTTGATGTTATTCCGCAGGGCAATGGGATCCTTCACCAAATAAACCTTGAAAGAATGTCACCTGTTGTCCAAGTGCGAGATGGCGTTGCGTTTCCAGATACATTGGTTGGTACAGACAGCCATACTCCTATGGTCGACGCGTTAGGAGTCATTTCAATTGGTGTAGGCGGTCTTGAAGCTGAAAGCGTAATGTTAGGCAGAGCGTCATATATGAGACTGCCGGATATCGTAGGCGTTGAATTAACCGGCAAGCCACAAAGCGGGATTACAGCAACAGATATCGTACTGGCGCTTACAGAGTTTTTACGAAAAGAGCGCGTTGTATCAGCCTATCTTGAGTTCTACGGAGAAGGAGTGTCCCATTTAACTCTAGGAGATAGAGCCACCATTTCGAACATGACGCCAGAATACGGCGCTACCGCGGCTATGTTTTACATCGACCAGCACACCGTTGACTATCTCTTACTGACTGGTAGAAGTCCTGAGCAAGTAAAATTAGTCGAACAATATGCCAAACAAACAGGTTTGTGGGCAACTGAAATGGTGAATGCCGAATACGAGCGTACCCTTTCTTTCGATTTGTCTTGTGTTGGTCGAAATTTGGCTGGGCCTTCCAATCCTCATAATCGCCTCGCGACAGCAGATTTGGCAAAAAGAGGGTTAACAGGCGATTACAGCTCCAAAGATGGCTTAATGCCAGATGGTGCAGTCATTATCGCAGCAATAACCAGTTGTACAAATACCAGTAATCCTAGGAATATGATTGCAGCAGGTTTGATTGCTAGAAATGCCAACAAACTTGGATTGTTTAGAAAACCTTGGGTTAAGACATCGCTTGCACCTGGCTCTAAAGCCGTAAAACTGTATCTTGAAGAAGCCGGTCTTTTACCAGAGCTTGAACAGTTGGGTTTTGGAGTTGTCGCGTTTGCGTGTACATCGTGTAACGGCATGAGCGGGGCGTTAGATCCCAAAATAGCAGAAGAGATCAAATCTAGAAACCTTTACAGTACTGCCGTATTGTCGGGTAATCGAAACTTTGATGGGAGAATACATCCACACGCTGATCAAGCCTTTCTTGCATCCCCTCCGCTAGTGGTTGCTTACGCCATAGCCGGCAGCATTCGGTTTGATATTGAGCAAGATGCATTGGGAGAAGACCCAGATGGCAACCCAATTTACTTAAAAGATATCTGGCCAACTGATGAAGAAATCAACCAAGTGGTAAAAGAATCTGTGAATCCAGAACAATTCAAGAAAGTTTATGAGCCAATGTTTGCTCTTAGGACGGATACAGCAGACTTATCTGAACCTTTGTACGATTGGCGTGAAATGAGCACCTATATCAGACGCCCTCCATATTGGGAAGGTGCACTGGCTGGTGAGCGCTCACTTTCAAATATGAGACCGCTAGCGGTGTTGGGTGACAACATTACAACAGACCACTTGTCGCCATCCAATGCAATTCTTGCAAGCAGTGCAGCGGGTGAATATTTAGAAAAAATGGGGCTACCTGAAGAAGATTTTAATTCTTACGCAACTCACCGAGGTGACCATTTAACCGCACAACGTGCCACCTTTGCTAACCCTAAATTACTAAATGAAATGGTGAAAGATGACAATGGCGATGTGATTCAAGGTTCTTATGCGAGAGTAGAGCCTGAAGGCAAAACCATGCGCATGTGGGAAGCTATCGAAACCTATATGGAGCGCCAACAGCCACTCATTATTATCGCAGGCGCTGATTATGGTCAAGGCTCGTCAAGAGACTGGGCCGCAAAAGGCGTAAGATTGGCTGGTGTTCAAGTGATTGTTGCTGAAGGATTTGAAAGAATTCACCGTCAAAACCTAATTGGAATGGGCATTTTACCACTTCAATTTAAGGCGCCTGACACAAGACTTTCATTAGATATAGATGGCACTGAAACGTTTACCGTTTTAGGGGATCTTGAGCCGGCGTGCACGTTAGAAGTGTTAGTGTCAAAATCAGACGGCTCTCAATACACCATTAAGGTTGATTGCCGCTTAGATACTGCTGAGGAGGTTTCCATTTATTCTGCTGGTGGAGTGCTTCAGCGCTTTGCTCAAGACTTCTTGGCACAAGCCAGTTAAGGGCATTTCTATGAATACGAACGACGCTCAAGTGAGTAATTATGCGCCGCAAATAAAGATACCCGCCACTTACATGCGTGGCGGTACCTCAAAGGGTGTCTTTTTCAAGCTTGATGACTTACCAAAAGAAGCTCAAACGCCCGGTGCATTTAGGGACAAGGTATTGTTGAGGGTAATTGGCAGTCCAGATCCTTATGCTAAGCATACAGACGGCATGGGCGGAGCAACGTCAAGTACCAGTAAAACCGTAATCTTAAGTAAAAGTAATGAATCAGGACACCATGTTAACTACTTGTTTGGACAGGTTGCGATTGACAAAGCCTTTGTTGACTATTCTGGCAACTGTGGCAATTTAACTGGGGCTGTGGGTGCATTTGCAATAGAAAGCGGTCTAGTCGACTCGAATTTGTTGCCAGAAAATGGCATTTTCAAAGTGGTTATTTGGCAACAAAATATTCAAAAAACCATTGTTGCCCACGTCCCTATCACAAATTATAAGGTACAAGAAACGGGCGATTTTGTTTTGGACGGCGTAACGTTTCCGGCGGCTGAAGTACAAATTGATTTTATTGATCCTGCAGACGATGACCCAAGTTCCGGCGGCGTTTTACCCACGGGTAATGCAGTTGACGATCTTGAAGTTGAAGGAATTGGTACATTTAAAGCCAGTTTTGTAAATGCGGGAATACCGACAATCTTCCTAAATGCAGAGGAACTTGGTTACACAGGTACTGAACTTCAGGACGATATTAACAATGATGTTGACGCTTTGAAAAAATTTGAAACTATCCGTGCATATGGCGCCATTAAAATGGGCTTAATTAATCAACTGCAGGAAGCCGAAGCAAGACAGCACACTCCAAAAATCGCCTTTGTTTCAAAGCCTAAGGATTATGTGACGTCTAGCGGGAAACACATTAAAGCAGATGAGCTTGATCTGCATGTACGAGCACTATCAATGGGCAAACTGCATCATGCTATGATGGGCACGGCGGCTGTATCCATTGGAACCGCATCGGCTATTAAAGGCACGTTAGTGAATTTAGCCGCCGGTGGTACAGATCGAGAGCAGGTAGTTTTTGGTCATCCATCAGGTACTTTGAAAGTGGGCGCGAAAGCAACTTTGCAAGACGGAAACTGGAAAGTTGAAAAGGTCAGTATGAGCAGGAGTGCGAGGGTATTGATGGAAGGTAAGGTAAGGATCCCTCTGTAATAGCTCGAGCAATAATACTTTTAACCAGCATAAATTACTAAAGTCACAAGCATAACGCATCGATATAAACTAAGTGGTTCGCTCATTTATTCAACCTAATGTGAATGATGAGTGTTGTATGAATACTTATTGTTTGCGAGGAAATTTTGCGTATCGCAGTTGCGTTAAGCTTGTTAATTGGTGTTTTTTTGGCTATGAGCGTCAGTGTGCGAGCACAAGTGTATGCGTATACCGACGAGAATGGCATCACAGTATTAACCAGCCAAAAACCTGATACAACGAAATATCAAGTAAAAAATTATGGTTGCTTTGGTACTTGCCGAACTGGCGTAAATTGGGAGCGTACTCCATTAAAGCAAACGGAATATGCAATGGAAGTGAACGATGCAGCTAGTAATTTTGGTGTCGATAAAGCGCTTATTCGAGCCATTATCCACGCCGAGTCTTGGTTTGAGCCTAAAGCTGTGTCGAAAGCCGGTGCAGTTGGGCTAATGCAACTCATGCCGGCAACTCAGAAAAGGTTTGGAGTAACTGACCCACATGATCCAAAGCAAAACATCAATGCAGGCGTGGCCTACTTAGCTTGGTTAATGGATGAATTTGATAGAGATATAAGCCATGTAATCTCTGCTTACAACGCTGGAGAAAATGCAGTGAAGCGACACAATGGTGTCCCCCCTTTTACCGAGACCCAAGAATATCTTCGACGAGTCAATATTTTATACGAAAGATATTACAACCATGCATTCTGATCCACAATAAATACAACGGTTAAACTATCATAATAATTTGCCTTGTTTTTGGAGAATAGTTTATTCGTTAGCCAGTATCCTGTATAGTCCGCGCGAAATGATTCAAAGGCAGCTTATTTTTGCCTGCCCCACATGTTATATAGGAAACTCCATTGATCACTGCTTCTAACGTCACCATGCAGTTTGGTGCACAACCCCTTTTTGAAAATATCTCAGCTAAATTTGGTAACGGCAACAAATATGGCCTCATTGGTGCCAACGGGTGTGGTAAATCTACGCTAATGAAAATTTTAAGCGGAGAACTGATGCCTAGCGCTGGTAATGTCTCTGTTACACCAGGAGAACGAATAGGAACCTTGAACCAAAACCAATTTGGTTTTGAAGATCTCACGGTGGTCGATGCGGTAATCGTCGGTGATGCCAGACTCTGGGAAATCAAAAAAGAGCGAGATAGAATTTATAGTTTGGCTGAAATGTCTGAAGAAGAAGGCATGAAAGTCGCTGATTTGGAAGCTGAGTTCGCTGAACTAGATGGGTATACGGCAGAAACCAGAGCAATTGAACTACTGATAGAAGCGGGCATTGACGAAGCCTATCATTATGGATTAATGAGTGAAGTAGCGCCTGGCTTAAAGCTTCGTGTTTTAATTGCTCAAGCGTTATTTTCAGAGCCAGATTTATTATTGTTAGATGAGCCTACAAACAATCTCGATATCTATACCATTAAATGGTTGGAAGATGTGCTTAATCAACGCCGCTCTACCATGATAATTATTTCCCATGACAGACACTTCTTAAATGCCGTCTGTACTCATATGGCAGATATCGATTACGGCGAACTTAGAATATATCCGGGCAATTACGATGCGTATATGGCTGCTGCGTCATTAGTGCAGGAACAATTGCTTACTGAAAATGCTAAAAAGACGGCTGAGATTGCCGAACTGCAAAGCTTCGTTGATAGATTCTCTGCTAATGCTTCAAAAGCAAAACAAGCGACCTCTCGAGCAAGACGTATGGAAAAAATTGAGCTTGAAGAGGTCGTCGCATCTAGTCGCCAGTCTCCCTACATTACTTATAAACAGCATAAAAAGCTGCATCGGCTAGCCCTTGAAATGCACAATTTGTCCCATGGTTTTGAAGATAATCATTTGTTTACAGGTGGGGACATATTATTAGAAGCAGGCAGCAAACTTGCGGTAATCGGTGAAAATGGTGTGGGTAAGACGACCTTCCTTCGCTGTCTGGTAAATGAACTGCAGGCAAATAGCGGTACTTTGAAGTGGTCAGAAAATGCCGTGATAGGTTATTGCCCACAAGATGTCAGTAATGATTTTGCGGTTAGCATGGGAATATTTGACTGGATGAGTCAATGGCGAACTCCTAAGCATGATGATTTAGCTGTAAGGGCTATCTTGGGAAGGCTCTTATTCAGCGCGAATGATATTAAAAAAGATGTAAAAGTTTGCTCGGGTGGAGAAAAGAATCGCTTAATGTTTGGCAAATTAATGATGCAAGATGTTAATGTACTGATTATGGATGAGCCTACTAACCACATGGATATGGAGGCCATTGAGGCGCTCAATAAGGCGTTAAAAGAATTTGATGGCACCTTAATTTTTGTTAGCCACGATCGTGAATTTGTATCCACTCTAGCCAATAATATTATTGAAATTAAAGATAAAAAGCTGCACTTCTTTAATGGCACTTTTGCAGAGTACACTTCCAACTAGCTTATAACGTTGCCCACAGTTTTTGTGGGCATTAAAGCACAATGGCGTTTAAAATTTCGTCCAACTCAGCTTTTATAGAATCTTCATCTAGTTTAGGTAAGCTCGGAAAGGCAACCGCTTCTGCTCTTCGAGCTCTCATAAGACTATCGCCAGATAATGGATTACACACTTCAAGTAACTCCTTCATCTCTTGAAGTTCTCCGCTGCAGTGAAGGACAATATCACAACCTGCATTTAGAGACGCACTCGCGCGGTCAGAAATACTTCCTTTAAGCGCATTCATATTAATGTCGTCTGTCATCAAAATACCATTAAACCCTATGCTTTCACGCATTACCTCTTTTATTAACCTTGGGCTTTGAGTCGCAGCATTTGTGTCTAAGTGTTGGAACACTATATGAGCGGTCATGGCCATACACTCATTAGCAAAAGCTTTAAAAGGCAAAAAGTCCCAATCTTTTAACGATTGTTCACTCGCGGTGACGATGGGCAATGTTTTATGGCTATCACTTTTAGCGCGACCATGTCCTGGCATATGTTTGATCACAGGAGCCACATTAGCATGTTTAAAGCCGTCTATAATTTCCTGCGCTAAATCGATCACTTGCGAAGGTTGATTACCTAGTGCACGTTCTGTCACTATCGGGTCTGCATCAATTTGTGGTAGGTCGAGCATAGGCGCACAGTTAACATTAATGCCAAGCGATTTGAGTTCAATGGCAGTTAACAGGGCATTTAGATAACACGCTCTTTTAGCTTTCGTTTGATCTCTAAAATACAGTTCAGCAAAGTTTGTTGGGCTTGGAGGCACCCGAAAGTGCGCTTCAGGCAGTCTTGATACCCTTCCCCCTTCTTGATCGATAAAAACCAGAAGTTCATCTCTACCCATTGAATGTTTTAAGTCTTCAATCAAATCGATAATTTGTGCTCGATGAGTCAAATTGCGGGCAAAAAATATTATTCCCCATGGTTGAAGCTCTTTAAACAGCGCTTTTTCTTCGGCACTTAATGTCGTAGAAGCACAAGAAATAATCACATTGTTAGCCAACTTCAGACTCCTGTTTAATATTGAATTTTTATTCTAAGTGAAGGAAAGATGAATGCTAAGCGTTAGCTTAGCTCTAGTCCACTTTTATTAAGGAAGCGAAATTTTCCCTAGACCCGACAAGGGGTTCTCACAGCTAAAGAACACGTCTTCGAAATCGCCATATATACTTTCGTTCGCAAGAAGTGCAAACATAACCGCTTCTTTGGCGTCTGCGTTAATACCTAAAATATCGATATCGTCTAGTACTACTTTTCCGGGTAATTTAGCGAATCCACGTCGTAAATTTTCAACTAGCGAATCGTTATGGACACCCCCGCCACTGGCATAAACATGGACTTCAAAATCTTGTTTACTTCTTAAGATAGCGTTTCTAACTAGGTCAGAGACCGTTTCCGCGGTAAATTTATTTAACGACGCCATAAGGTCAAAAAAGGCTTGACCAGAAGTGGGTAATTCAATCTTATTATCAATAGCAGAACCATGCTGACTATCTCTAACTCTGTATTCAGAATAAAAGCTTAACTCGTGCCATGCTTCTTTGATGAAGTTTATATTAAGCACTTCCTGTCCGGTAGAATTTAAACTAGACGTTTGTCTTGCTAGTTGAGCGGTCAATATTTTAACCAATGTAGGAATGACTGATCCTTGGCTTGCAAGATCGCCATCGACATCATATCGTGCATCACCATACATAGAAATAAATGAATCGTTTGTGGATTTTGCATAAACGATCAACTGATCCATTAAAGTGTTACCGGGACCAATATCTCCAAATTGAATACAATCGAAAGTGGAATTAGCGGGGATAAACGTATAGTTGGAAATCCCGCCAATGTTCAATAACATCCTATTTTGTGTGTCATGGTTAAACATGAGAAAGTCAGAATAGGGAAC
Source organism: Glaciecola sp. (assembly GCA_965660815.1). Classification (GTDB taxonomy): domain Bacteria; phylum Pseudomonadota; class Gammaproteobacteria; order Enterobacterales; family Alteromonadaceae; genus Glaciecola. The sequence goes on along the minus strand of CBFIBG010000089.1, from coordinate 32,917 downwards.
TAACGGCGCACCTTCACCACCAGACGCAATATGCTTTTGTCTGAAATCGCTAATGGTGATTATGCCAGTTAACTTAGCTAAATGGTCACCATCGCCGATTTGTAAAGTGGCTGAGTGCATTTGACAATCGGTGTCTTGAAAGCTCTTAGGGGCATGATAAATGGTCTGTCCATGACTGGCTATCAAATCAATGTTTGAGGTCTCCTGCCCCCACTTTTTTAAACAATCAAGGATCATATTAGCGTGAATTCTCGCCACTTTAGCGTTGGCCAAAGTGACGTCATGCAACGGCGCACGTTTATTCGCAAATAAAGGTTGGACTAATTCAAGGTAATCTGAGTCATAAGCGATTGATTCAAATTCTAACAATTCAAATTGTGTGGATTTGCCGGAACCTTGTATTTTGCATAGTGCTACATCTAGACCGTCTAGAGATGTGCCACTCATTAGACCTAATACCAATCTTGAGTTTTTTTCTTGACGGATTAATTTTAATAAACTTGGATGCATGATGGTTGGTTAATGCTCTAACTGTCGGTTGGTAGTACGTTTGACTTATCTGTCATTAATATACAAGTTCTCACTCACCAATAAAACCAATATTAACAATAACACTGCTCCCCTAAATTGCGAGAACGTGACCAACAAAAATTTTCCTTTAGAGAAATACAACTTTCGTCGATAACCCTTTCAGGTCATTTATAAATGAAGCGCCAATCGGTCGCGCTGATTGTATGCATACGTATTATTTAATTTGTTGATAGCGTTTATGCGTCGGTAACGAAAACGTTTTTAAGGTTAACTTTACATGAAATTGCAACAGAAATTCTTTTATTCGGTCGCTTCGGTTATTGCACTAACTGCAATTGTTGGAGCCAGTATCAACGCGATCAATAGTGCACAGGACATAAAAAAGCAAGTGCACCATGAAATAGAACAAAAAAAGAGTCATATAGTTAATGTTCTAGATACGACTGATATCATTATGGCTCAGCGGGTTCAAAACAGTATGCGGTTGCTGAAAAAGATGAGTTCAGAACTGGGTGTGCCAAGTTATCAAGGAACCCTAGAATTAAACGGCGTGACAGCGAATAACCTCGCTTTTGGGAAGAGCAAAGTTGGCAATGAATTTACTTTGGTTGATAGTTTAACCGATATTATGGATGGAACGGCGACGATCTTCAGTAAAACAGGGAACGATTACATAAGGATATCAACCAATGTGATTAAAAATGGAAAAAGAGCAATAGGGACTAAACTTAGCCCTACTGGAAAAGCAATTGAGCAAATTAAAAAAGGGGAAGCGTATTACGGCGAAGTCGATATTCTAGGAAGTCCTTATTTAACAGGGTACGCACCTCTTAGAGATTCGCTTGGCGAAACCATTGGTATTTACTATGTAGGGTACAGTGCTAATTTGGGCGCTATTACTAGCACTATCCAAGAGACCAGAATTTTAGATAAAGGATTCTTTGCGCTTCAAGACTCAAAAGGTAACGTAATAGCGCACTCTTCACATTTATCAAGCACCGATGTCAACGACGCACTTGATGAAAAAGGCAACTGGACCATAACCGCCTTAAATTATGATAAATGGGGTTATACGCTTATTGCCGCAGTAAGCGATGACGATATTACGTCGTTAACTACTTCAAGTGTGCTCGCCAGTATTATGCAGCAATTAATTTCTGGTTTATTCATACTGGGCGTTGTCTACTTTTTAATCAAACATATTGTTGGTAAACGCATCAACGAGTATTTGACTTCAGTCAATAAGATAGCAAATGGCAGCAGTGATTTGTCAGTTAGGTTCGATGCTAGTGGTAGCGATGAATTTGGTCAAATGGCAAATGGATTGAATCGCCTTTTCGCCAGAGTACAAAGTACTATAGATGATGTAAGAACGACCGCCGATGCATTAATTGATAAAACGATGAATCTAAATGGCATGGCTAGTAACACCCAAGATTCGGTAAAAAGGCTAAGCGACCACATGGGTTTAATGGCAACTTCCGCGTCACAGTTAGAAGAAAAGGCAGTGGCGGTTGAAGAGAATACAAATAAAGCTAATGATGCCGCAATGAGTGCAGACAAAGAAACCCATTTAAGCGTGAGTACTTTAAATCAAACAATTACAGACATCAAAGTTCAAGCGAATAATACAGAAAGCTCAGTAGCCGTAATTGAGGATTTAGCAAAATCCAGCGAAGAGATCAGTGGTGTGATGGACGTTATTAGAAACATCGCAGAGCAAACTAACTTGCTGGCATTAAATGCAGCGATTGAAGCTGCACGAGCTGGTGAACAGGGCAGAGGATTTGCAGTGGTAGCCGATGAAGTTAGGTCTTTAGCAAGTCGCACACAAGCTTCTACAGAAGAAATAAGAACTATGATTGAAAAGCTACAAGCAGGAAGCAAAGAAGCATCAAATGCAATGGCCGCAAACAAAACGTCAGCGCTAGAGACTGTAGAATCCACTACTAAGACCGGACAGGTACTGCAGCAAGCATTGAGCGCCGTCGATCAAATCAAGTCATTAAATAGTGCCACTGCATCCATGGCCAGTCAGCAAAAGCAAGTCTCATTTGATATCAAACGAGGAGTAGATGAAGTAAACACAATCTCAACTGATAATCATAACAGCGCGAATAATATGAAGTTCATGTGCGAAGAGATGACGACACTAGCAAATCAAATGCGAGATAAATTAAATGCTTATTCAAATAGATAGTTATCAATAACACGGATAAGTTCACATACTCGAGTATTAAAGTTGAATGTCGCAATAGTCCTATAAAACTTTATTATCTTGCCTATGAAGTATTCATGGTGATGTATAAACGGAATAGGTGGTGCATATGAATAAAATGTCGTACTCAAGCGGCGACGTTGCACGTTTTTGTGATGTGACTTCAAGAACAGTTATACGTTGGATTGAAGCTGGAAAACTTAAAGCTTTTAAGCTTCCCGGTAGAGGAAACAATCGTATAGAAGAGTCTGATCTGTTGAGCTTTTTTGACGCAAATGGGATTCCAACGCCCAAAGAATTTCAAACCAATGAGGTGGAGAGAAACAGCGTAATCATTAGTGACGATGTCCACTTTGTTAGACATGCAAAAAGACTGGTGCGCAATGCAGATTTTGTTACCTATCATTGCACCAGCGATATTGAAGCAGGAATAACCCTTGCCAGAGACAACCCTCAACTGGTGGTCATCGACACGCAGGTTTATAAAAACGATAATTCATCCATTAAATCGTCTGCGAACATTATGCTCAAATCCTTGCAAGATTCTGCTCACCTTTTTATTTGCAGTGAATCTGCTGCGGGTCTGCTACAGTTGATAAAACACCCTAGAGTGCATTTTATTGCCAAACCCTTGGATCTATCAAAGTTTGCTGACTTACTAGATAAAATGAATGAGTAAGTTTGCCAGTGAAAGGCTAAGTCCAGCGCGGTTTTTAGAATTTGTCACCATGGCAGCCCTAGATGTGTCAATTTGTATTAGGATTTCTCGCCACAAATTATTGTACTTTTCGGAAAAACAAGATGTTGTCTCTACGCAATAAAACCATAATTGGCATTGCTCTAATAAAGGGCTTTCTTATTATGGTTCTTATTTACATGGTTATTAATTTGTCCAGGCAAACGCTTGACGAAGGCTTGCAGACGAGGGCCAATACTGTAAATAAGCTGTTTGCAACTATGGTTAAAGAGGCTGTTTTTGGGTATGACTTAAAATCGCTTGAAAGCATTGCAGAAGAAGTAAAGAAGGCTGCTGGGCTTGAATACGCAAGAGTGATCAGTGGGCAGAATCAAATTCTTGCCCAAGCCGGAAAGACTCGCTTAGACACTGATTCAGACATAGTGTTTAATAGAAGTTTAGATTCAGTCACCGATGGAGTATTTGATGCTCAACAAAGTATCAACTTAAATGGTGACTCGATTGGGACCGTTCAAATAGGTATTTCGACTGGTTGGATCCACGCCACGTTAATAAAAATTACGCAATGGAGTATTGGTATAGCAGTTACCGAGATGTTTCTAGTAGCGCTTTTTTCGTATTTTTTCGGAAACTATCTAACCTCTCAACTGCGTAAGTTGTCGCAATCGGTTTATCAGGTTCAAGATTGTTTGGGCTCAGGTGATTTCGTGGATGCCAAACTCCAAATTAATAGCAAAGATGAACTAGGTGAATTATCAAACTCATTTAATTTATTGGTAGATAAGGTACAAAAACAACAACTTCTAAATATTAGCTATCAAGAGCAGTTGAGTCAGTTCAACAACGTTCTTGAACAAACAATTGAAAAAAGAACAGTTGAATTGGTGGAAAAGAACAGGGCACTGATAAAAACTAATCTTGATCTTAGCAAGTCAAAACAAAATGTATTACAAGCTGAGAAACTTGCCTCTATCGGTCAATTAGCCGCTGGAGTCGCTCACGAAATAAATAACCCGCTAAGTTATGTAACGAGCAACTTAGGTTCATTAAAACATTACTTAACGATATATAAACAAGTCATACTGCCGCTAGTGGAATGTGCAAAAACAGAGGAACAAACTGTGAAAAAGCAGTTATTACAAGAAATTATGAGTAATATACAGGAAACAGACGTCGTTTTTGTTGCTCAAGACATGGAAGCACTGCTTGAAGAAATGGAAGAGGGGTTGCAACGCGTTACTGATATAGTACAACGGTTGTCAACTTTCTCAAGAACCAACAGCGACACACATCAGCTAGTTAACATCAATGATTGCATCGAGTCGACGTATAAAATGGTGCAAAAGCAAGTTTCATCAAAAGCCAATCTTTCACTTGAACTCGCTGACCTTCCTTTGATCTACATAAATGCAGGAAAGATAAATCAGGTTCTTACCAATATTATTATCAATGCAGCACAAGCGATCGAGCATTATGGTGAGATTAAAGTTTCCACTCACGTTGCAGATAATCAAATAAACGTAAAAATAAGTGACAACGGCTGCGGCATCCCTGAATTTCAATTATCTAAAATATTCGATCCATTCTTTACCACTAAAAAAGAGGGAGAGGGCACGGGTCTTGGCCTAGCAATTTCTTTCGACATTATGAAAGAGCACAAAGGGCAATTAGATGTTGAGAGTACCGTTGGTGTAGGCACAATATTTACTCTCAGCTTTCCATTACAGGATCTTTCTGTACATTAAATAAAGTGAGCAACCCAGCTTTTAGGCAAGAAGAAATGTCGTCAGAACCACAATATGCAGTTTTGTTTTTAGATGATGAAGCCAATATCTTGCGCTCAGTCAAGCGCCTTTTTGCGGGCCGAAATCACAAATTAGTGATAGTAGACAATGGCCAAAAGGCTCTAGATTATATGCAAGATAATAGCGTACAAGTCGTGATTTCTGATGTGAGAATGCCTGGAATGCCGGGTGACGTTTTTCTCGAAAAAGTAGCTGAAAAATTTCCAGACACTCACCGAATTGTGCTGTCTGGTTATGCTGACTCCGATATTATCTTACGGTTAGTCAACAACGGTCGTATTCATCGATATATTCAGAAACCTTGGCAAAATGAGGCTCTAATCGAAGCGGTGGAAGAGGGGGTCAATAAATTTAGGTTAAAGCAAGAATACCAAAATCTACAACATCAACTCTCCATTCAAAACAAGCGACTGAAAACATTAAACAGTACCCTTGAAGAGCGTGTAGAGTTAAGAACATTGCAGTTAAAAACCAGTTTGAAACAGGCTAACCAAGGGATCCATGGGATCAAGAAAGTTCTGTTAAATACCTTTGATAACGTAAGTTTTATTGACCCAGCCAGAGGTAGGCAGGTAAGTTCATTAGCAGAAAAAGTTGCGACAGAGTTGAAGTTGGATGTACGCCAAATTTCAAACGTTAGTTTCGCGGCTCTAATACATGAATTGGGTATGCTGCCACTTGGCGAAGTCATTTATAAACAACCATTAAGTAGCATGAGTCAGCGCAGTAAAGAGCTGTACTTTAATCAGGCTAAAAACGCCAAATCGATTCTATCATCATCGAATCAGATCCTTGAAATTAGAGAAATTGTCCTTAAACAGTTTGAATATATAAATAGTAAAGGTTTTCCAGATAATTTAAGTGCGGATGAAATTCCTCTTACCGCTCATATTTTGGCAATAAGTAGAGACTTTTACCGTTATAGTTCTGGCTTGTTTGATGGCCAGAAGTATAATGCTACTCTCACTCTCAATAAATTGCACCGATATGTTGGTGTTCAATTTAGCGAGCAGGTATACAATGCTCTAGCGACGGTAATATCTGGCGAAAAAACATTATCTAATACAAAAAACAATTGTGTTTCGGCCACTGAGTTACGAGTTGGAATGATATTAAAAGAAGGCGTTTATAATAGGTCCGACATTTTGATTTTGCCAGAAGGCCATGTAATGGATGAAAAAAGCATTGCCAAACTGGTTCAACTTGAGCAAGACACCCAAGTAGAGTTTGATATTTTTGTGGAATAATTCAATACGAAAATAAGGTTGCTAAAGAAAGCAGTAACGTCTTATATATGGGTAATTGTCAACTTGATACTCTCAATTTCACTGAAATTAGCGGTAACTTTAGGATCAGTTAAGGGCAATCAGAATTAGATGAATCTAATTTAACAACATAGTTTTGTATAACTGATTTGCTTCCTCATACTGTCTTCGAGACTCCAAAATGGTCGCTAGCAAGGCTTTATCCATTCTATTATCGTCTAGCTCCAATGACTTACTTATGGCCTTTTGAGCCAACTCATCATCGCCCGAATTGTAGGCTAAATGCCCTAAAACGGAGTATAGTGCCGCGTCGTTAGGCGATTTTTTAATTTCGTGTTCAATAAATGCGATGGACTTGCTAGGGTTAGCATGATTAATCTGTTTAAACAAAGTCCAAAATTCTGGATGAGGGTTTTTTCTTGCAAACTCTAATAACTCAATTTCTGCATCTGCAGATAACCCTTGTTTTATCAATAATTCTACGTATGCAATTTGATTAGCCAAACTCTTCTTTTCTGCCCTACTTAATTCAGACCAATGTGCTTTTAAAGCATTAGCCCCTTGCTTACTAGCAATGGCAGCAAATTCCTTAGTAGTCCACTTCTTAGCAAGCGCCACGAAGTCGTCGCCTAAAAGCTTTTTGTTCTCTTTTGCTAATGTTTTTACCTGTGGCCAATCATTTAAACCCTGTAACACGGCCAGTTTTAGCAGTACGAAGGCCTTTGTTTTCCTAAGCGTGCCTTCGATAGTACTTAGTATGTTCATTGCTTCTTCGTATTGCTGCTGTGCAATTGCCAATTCTGCCTGTTTAAACAAAGCGATAGGCTCCGATTTAGTGTAGTCCATTGCCTGTATTAGATTCGCCTTAGCGGTGTTAAGATTTCCTGCTTGTCTCTCAAGTTCAGCGGCCAGAAGAAAATTAGTGCCTTCAAATTCGCCCTTAGAGCTCTTTTGAATATACTTTCTGGCTGAGTCGTTTTCGTTGAGAAGCATCGACTGAATACTTTTATAGAACGCATTGGTCTGTTGTCTTGACGAAAACGCCCCTAGCCAGTTGCGAGAGCCCGATGCAAAGCGTATAAACTTTTTTAAGCAGTACAATAATAACCAGGCGACAATAGCAATCCCCAAAGACACGATAGCTGCGCCCAATAAAGAAAGTTGTATGATGGTGCCAGCAAAATCTATAACGATACGACCTTCAATTTCGCTGAGTTTGTGGCCAAATAAGATGGCGATAACAAGAAGTATAAGAATAATCGACAGTCTGATCATAGCGAATTGTCCTCTTCAGGATTTACATCGCCTTGGTTAAATTGGTTATTATAAACTCCTTGGAGTCTTCTTTTTATCACGTCAGAAAGAGATGCTTGTGATTCGAGTTTATCTGGGTAAGCTCTGGTAAAGTCGCTATTTTGGAGCTCTTGTAAAGCCACCAAAAACTGACTAACTTGGGTATCTTCCAACTTATAGTGCTCGACTATCAACGCTATAGCTTGCTGCATAGTCGTTTCAAACAATGTGTATTGCTCATTTAAAGCTGCCGTCTGAGCCTGAGATAAACTGTGCTTTAGTTGTTGCTCTATCAACCACTGCTGACGTTCTGCTAAATAGGGTTCTAGAGGTTCGTTAACATGGTCAATAGTGATTAAATCGCCAACAATAGACTTCCAAGTTCGAGATAAGTTTTCGCGCCAGTCTGCTACGTCTTCACTTAATGCTAAGTCAGTATTTGCATTGCTCTGTGGAATTTGCAGAGTATCAAGCGTTAGATCACTTACCTTTGGAATCATACTGCTAATGGCTAAGGCTATCGAGCTAGTAGACGTTGGATTTATCTGATTTAACGTTTGCACATCGGCGGCTATCAATGCTCTTACGGGAAATAAAGAAGGATCGTTTAGGTCAACAAGCCTTGCATCGGCCTCCTTTAGTAATGTGATAGCTGTACGAATATCTTTTTCCAAGTAGAGCTTACGACCAGCCATGTTTACCAAGTAATTTGCTTCTGCAAGCAACCAATCAGAGGGACGTCTTCCTGACATTTCTGCAAGTTTTTCGGCTAGCGCACCACTGGCTCTTGCATTGGCATTGATTGAATCTTGAAGTTGCTCAAGTAAGGCACTATTGCCTCTTATGTCTGCTTCTAGTGATTGTTGTAAGTCAGTGACTTTTGAATTGGATTGTTGAATGGATGCTGACAGTTCTTGTTTAACATCATCGATATCTTGATTGAAGCGGGTGAATGCCGATTGTCGTTGAGATTCATCGGACGCTATTTGCGTGTAATACCAGTAACCAGCACCAATTATCCCTGCAACTAATAAAAAGTTAATTACAGTCATGAACCATAATCCACCGTTCCCTTTTTGTTTAACAGATCCAGGGGGCGTGGTTCCCGAAGCACCCTTTTTATTTGCTGAGCTAGATTTTGCATCGCTTTTTGTGGGGCTTGGTTTGTTTTCAACTTGGTTTTTAGCACTGTTATTGGTCATGTTTTCACTCGCTGATGGTTTGGCATCAGATGGTTTAGTGTTTTGCTTGATATTGGATGTTTTTGGCACATCTTTGTCTTTATTAGAGTCTGTTTTAGACGCTTGTTCGTGTTCTTCACCCGTTTGCAATGATTCTTCGATATTATCCAATATCTTCTGATTTTTTTTAGACAGCTTGTCAGAATCAGTCATTGATAACTCCTGTTTTTACTAATTGTATCGCTTTGCGAACGAGTGAATTTGCACTAGCATTGGCACTTAGCCAAACGTTGCTCCCACCGAGACTTTCTGTGCGTTGTTTTATTCTTGCACTCGGCACGATCCAGTGAGCAACTGTTAAGGATGCTTTATCGTAATTATTAAAAATCGCTTCGACAATCTCGACACTGGTAGCAACTAAGCAGTCAGTGCGGCCGATTCTTATTCTGTCATCTTTTAACGTTTGAGTATTAACCATTCTTTGGTATACATCAAGCACGGTGATATTAGCATCTCTTTTCGCTAACTCGCGTTCAAGTAAACTCCTGCCACCACACCCCTTCACTATGGCGATGCTCTGGCCCTTGATGTTCTGCAAACTTGCACTAGCTAAGATACCCTCTGAATTAGCAGGTTCAGCGACCACCAGATTTATTGTGTGAGGCAATGGTTTTATTGTATCTAGCAATATTTTAAGCTTTTCAGCGGTGCTGTTGCCAACGCAAATAATATTTTTAGTATTACTCAAGTCAAATGCTGACACTCCATCCTCTTCGGACAACCAATCTATAGCATAAGTCGATGTAATGATAATGGTATTAAAATCGAACTTATGCGCTTGAGCTTTTACAACCGTAGTCAAACTTAAAAGCCGTATATCTAGCACATACCAAGGTATTGCCGTTAGACCTTGATCACAAAAATGATTAACAGTTTGAAGCGCTTTCTCGCGAGGCCTGGCAATAATAAATCTGGTCATGAACAAAAGCGCCCGTTATAAAGCATCTAATATTTTTTGAGCTCCTTGGTCAATCAAGTCACTAGCGAGCCTTTTGCCTAGTGATTTTGCTGTATCAAGATCATGTATATCGCAGTCTACAGCATCGGTGACTTTCAGTATTTTGCTGCCATCGGTCTCTGCAACAAGGGCAGTAAGTGACAGTTTAGAGTGTCCTTTGGTATTTTGTTTGAACAATGCAAAACTGCCAATAGGCACTTGGCAGCCTCCCTGCAGTTTGGCATTCATCGCTCGCTCGGCGGTGACTCTCAGTGCTGTCTGAGCGTGGTTGAGTTTGCCTAACATAGCAATTAACGTATGGTCATCGTTACGGCATTCTACACCAACAGCGCCTTGCCCGACGGCAGGTAAACAAATTTGAGGAAGAAGTTCGTGTTTAATTCTATTTTGCATATCAAGTCGTATTAATCCAGCAGCCGCCAGAATAATCGCGTCATACAATCCATCATCCAATTTTTGTAGACGAGTATTCACGTTTCCTCGCAAATCTCTTATCTTTAAGTCTGGCCTCACTGCTTTCAACTGGGCTTGTCTTCTCAGACTTGAGGTTCCAACCACCGCTCCTTGTGGTAAATCGTCAAAAGATTTGAATGTATTAGAGACAAACGCATCAAAAGGATTTTCTCGCTCGCAAATACAATGTAAGCCAAACCCGTCTGGAAAATCGACAGGTACATCTTTCATTGAATGAACCGCTATGTCGGCGTCTCCGTTTTGCATAGCGACCTCCAGTTCTTTAATGAACAATCCTTTGCCGCCTATTTTAGCAAGAGGAGTATCCAATATTCGATCGCCCTGGGTAGACATTGGAACAAGCTCAATTGTGGTATCCGGAAAATGTTTATTAAATAAATCTTTTATGTAATATGCCTGCCACATTGCAAGAGCGCTTTTCCTTGTGGCAATTCGAATTGTTGATTTTTCAGATGTCGTCATGGATTTTACTTACTCCTGATTAAAACATGCCGAGATAAACTTTGCGATATCTTGGATCTCAGGCATACACACGTTGTGTTGCATAATGTATTCTTTCCATGTGACATCATACCCATTATCTTTCAACGTCGTATAGGCATACTTACCCAATGAGACGGGTACGACTTCGTCTTGCTGACCATGACAACACAAAATAGGTGTCTGTAAATTCGCCTGATTTTTTTCATTTCTAAGAGTTTGTGGTTCACACATATAGGTGGATAAAGCCACAATACCTGCGAGTTGTTGGTCAAACCGCGTGCCAAGGTGCAAAGCGATCACCCCACCTTGAGAAAAACCAACCAGCATTATATTTTTTGCTAATATCCCATTTGCTATTTCATTTTCAATGAGTGCTTGTATTTGGCTGCTCGATTCTAATACACCCGTTACGTCAGCTCGACTTTCCATATCTAAGCTTTTTATGTCGTACCATGCGCGCATTTCCATTCCATTATTGATAGTAACTGGTCGAATCGGAGCGTGAGGAAAGATGAATTTGACGCCTAATTCAGAAGCTAGTTTTAATTCTGGTGCGATAGGGGCAAAACCGTTTCCTGAGTCTCCTAAACCATGCAGCCAAATAATGGTGCGCTTATGCTCCCCTTGTGGTTCAGTTATTACGCTTGGTAATAGATCATGTTGACTTTCCGGTTGACTCATAGAAATTTCCTATTATTTCGAGATGTTGAGATTAAGCTGTACCTTTGCCCTGCTGGCTAATTGTGTCTTAAAAAAAGCTGTTGAGTTATTCACCAAACATACCATTGACTCATTTCTCGCTTTCGCACTTAAGTTGATGTTGGTTAAACTTAGAAGCCACCGAAATTTGTATCACTGGCGGTTGCTTATTGAGCATTATTTGAGATTGGTCAGGTGGGGCTGTTATCAGACTGCATTCGCCACTTTCGTTATAGTCATCAACAGAGTCCAATTGGTTAAACGATTTTTGTGAGTTTATCTTTAAATTGTCAATTAGCTGATGATATTCGCTTTCTTTCATTGAAATTTCCGAAAATGAACGTTAATAATGCCTTTCAATTCGACTATGTTAGCATACTAGCTATATAAAAAGACAAACAAACTAGACTCTTTCAAACAACTTATTTCTTTAAAATCTTGAATAGCTTAAGTAATATTATTTGTCCTTTACTCACTATTAGTCTGCAAGACTGAGACAACAAACACTAGAGATCGATATGCAAACGTCCCGCGCAAATTTATTCATTGTAGCTGCTCCATCTGGAGCCGGTAAGTCAAGTTTAATTAATGCACTGCTACAGCGAGCAGAAGAAGGCCTTATGGCAAACCCAGCACAACTTTCGGTATCGCACACCACCCGGGCAAGTCGAGATGGTGAAAAAGACGGGGAGCACTACCATTTTGTGTCAGAAGATGCTTTTAAAGCTATGATCGAAGAAGACGCCTTTTATGAATACGCAAAAGTATTTGACAATTACTATGGGACGTCCAAAACCGCTATCGCTCATAAGCTTGAACAAGGAATAGACGTGTTTTTAGATATTGATTGGCAAGGTGCAAGGCAGGTAAAGGCCATCAACAAGTCTGTAATATCTATCTTTATACTCCCACCATCAAAAGAAGAGCTCAATACGCGGCTTGTCAGTAGAGGACAGGACAGCGACGAGGTAATACGAAAACGCATGCAAAAAGCGCAGAGCGAAATGGCTCACTACAGTGAATTTGACTACGTTATTATTAACGATAACTTCACCGATGCACTAGAAGCCTTAGTCACTATCGTAAATGCTTCAAGCTTAACGACTGATAAACAGAGTAAGCGTCACGAATCTCTGATCGATTCGTTATTAAGTGAATAATGCATTTAAATAGCCTGCACGTTACCAATGGAGACTCAGCCGTAGAGTTGTTCAAAGCAGGAGGGATACATGGGGAATTTTTACCATGGCGAGATGTAATGCATGTAGGTCCGCTAATTGATTCCGAGTCAATTGAAGATATATCGAATATTCGCGCGTTATATCTTGCTTATCTAAAGTGGGACACCCTTGAAAATTTGCGTGCAGATTTCGAACAGCGCGATCTTAAATTGAGAAAGGCTGAGCGTTACGACCAAATATATTTATGGTTTGAACACGATCTATACGACCAGCTTCAACTCATCCAAATCCTCGATTATGTCTCAAATTATCCGAATCTTCTGGAAAAGACTCAGCTAATTCAGACCTCTAACTACATTGGATATCATAAACCTGAGCAAATACTAAATTTGTTTAAAATGGCTACCAAAGTGACACACTCTCAAGTGCAAACCGCTTCAGAAATTTTTGATGCATTTAAAAAAGGCAATGTTGAAATGTTGCAACAATATTCAGAATCGACTGTAGATGGTTTGCCGTGTCTGGCACGAGCGTTGAAGCGACTTACATTAGAATTGCCAAGTGAGGTAACTGGTTGCACTAGAACAGAGGAGTATATTCTTGAATTAATAAATAAAGGTTGTAATACGCGGTCTAAATTGTTTAAAGAATATTGTCGACAAGAGCCAATTCAATTTCATGGAGACCAAAGTTTTTTTTGGGTAGTTGACCAAATGTGTGTTGACCAGCCAGCATTAATTAGTCAGATGCCTGAAACATACAAATTGACCGAAATTGGCAGCAAAGTTTTGCAGAATCAACAAAAATGGGTTAGAAAATATAGCCGTTTTCACTGGTTAGGTGGGCACAGTATTTCCGGACATAGCGTTGAAGAATTGCAAATAGCGGTGAACGGCTGACTGTATTCGCGGTGTATTTTTCATTAAAATAAAAAAGAATCATCTATTTTTGAACAAAACCTTTCTTTAACTCGTTTTTACTCTATATTAAATGCACAAAGTGAAGTATACTTCGCGCCCATTTTTTTAATAATCACTTAACGGAGCATTTCATGGCACGTGTAACTGTTGAAGACGCTGTAGATCAAATTGGAAATCGTTTCGACCTTGTTTTGGTGGCAGCAAAACGTGCGCGTCAAATTGCAATTGAAGGCAAAGACCCGCTAGTTGAAGTTGACAATGATAAACCCACTGTTACTGCGCTTCGAGAAATTGAAGAAGGTCTGGTAACTGCCGAGACAGTGGAACAAACTGAACTTCAGGACCAGCGTGAGCAAGAAGCTGCTGAATTTGCTTCTGTTGCGAGTATTTTGGCTAACAATTAGACCAAAATATGTCGACAGCTACTTCTTGTCGGTAAAGTTTACAACTAAACAAACAATATTTTTAAAACGTCGATTAATTTCGGCGTTTTTGCATTTGCTTTGTTAAAAAATACACGTATTCTACAGGACTACTATTTTTTCGATTAACAAAGGTTTGTGTGTATTTATTTGAAGGTCTAAAGCACAAAGTCAGTGCTTATTTACCTAAAAAACAAGTTGACTATATCAAAGCCGCTTACATTTTGGCTCGTGATGCCCACGATGGTCAAACTCGATCAAGCGGAGACCCCTATATTACTCACCCAGTAGCGGTTGCAGGCATACTCGCTGATATGCGTCTTGATCACGAGACAATTATGTCCGCATTGTTACATGATGTAATAGAAGATACTGATTACAGCAAAGAAGATTTAAGCTTAGCATTTGGCGACACAGTTGCCGAACTGGTTGAGGGCGTAAGTAAATTAGACAAACTAAAGTTTAGCTCTAAGCAAGAAGCACAAGCCGAAAACTTTCGCAAAATGCTCATGGCGATGGTTCAAGATATACGAGTGATCTTAATAAAGCTTTCAGACCGCACTCACAACATGAGAACACTAGGCGCGTTAAGACCAGATAAACGCAGAAGAATAGCTCTTGAGACCTTAGAAATATACGCTCCAATGGCTCATAGGCTGGGTATTCACGATATTAAAAATGAGCTAGAAGATCTTGGTTTTGAAGCTATGTACCCCATGCGGCATCGCGCGCTGAAAAGCGCCGTGGCTATGGCGAGGGGTAATCGAAAAGAAATCATGCAACGAACTCATCAAGACTTAGCAACCAAACTTAAAGAATATGATATTAATGGCATTGTGGTTGGCAGAGAAAAGCATTTGTATTCAATATATCGAAAAATGCGCAGCAAGGAACTCAGCTTCACCGAAGTAATGGACATCTATGGATTTAGAATAATCGTTGATACAGTCGATAACTGTTACCGTGTATTAGGGGCTATGCACGGATTGTACAAACCCATTGAAAATCGATTTAAAGATTACATCGCCATCCCTCGCACAAATGGGTATCAGTCTTTACATACCTCTTTAAAAGGCATTCACGGCATTCCTGTAGAAGTTCAGATTCGTACTAAAGAGATGGATCATTTGGCTGACAAAGGGGTCGCTGCACATTGGGTCTACAAACAGCAAGCCGATCTTGATGACACCGCGAAAATGCGCGCTAACCAATGGATGCAATCACTCGTCGAACTTCAACAAAGAGCCAGTACGTCAGTTGAATTCATCGAAAACGTAAAATCAGATTTATTTCCTGATGAAATATATGTCTTTACTCCTAAAGGAAGGATCGTAGAATTACCAATGGGGTCTACTGCGGTGGATTTTGCTTACGCGGTTCACTCTGATGTTGGTAACACTTGTGTAGGGGCTAGAGTTGACCATAAGAATTATCCCTTAAGCTCGGCTCTTGAAAATGGTCAAAGCGTAGAAATCATTACTTCTCCGCGTGCCAAACCCAACGCTAATTGGTTGAACTTTGTGGTCAGTGCACGCGCAAGGTCAAATATTCGTCACTTCTTGAAAAGACAACACGCTAACGATGCCAGAAGCATGGGCAATAGACTATTACGACATGCGCTTGGCACCATCAAGCTGGATGAAATACCGCAACAAGATATTGATAGAGTAATTGCAGAAACCAAGTATCCGAGTTTCGATGAATTGTTGTCTAATATAGGCATGGGCAACGAAATAAGTGCTATGATTGCTCGAAGGCTGGTGGGTGAGAATACCGAAATTCCAGAAAAGAAAGGTTCGGTTGCAATTCGAGGAACAGAGGGTTTGATGGTGCACTTTTCTAGATGCTGTCATCCAATTCCCGAGGACGAGGTTGTCGCAATATTGAGTCCCGGCAGAGGGGTAGTCATACATCAAACGGGCTGTCGAAATATAAGAAAGCTTTCTAAAGAAGAGCCTCAAAGAGTGCTACCAATGCAATGGGACAATGATGCTCAAGGTGACTTTAAAGCAGCATTGCGAATTGAGGCAATGAATCAACAAGGAACCTTGGCAGCTTTAACTGGTGCGATAGCCAGTTGTGATAGTTCAATACTCAATCTACAGACAGGAGATAGAGACGATCATAGCTTAGTCATAGACATAGAGCTTAGTACCAAAAATAGAAAGCATTTTGCCAATATAATGAGAAAGATCCGTAAAATCCCTGAAATTGAAAAAGTGTCTAGACACAGCCAGAATAAACAACATTAAGAGAAAGTAAATCTATGTCAAAATCGGTTATTCAAACAAACGAAGCACCTGCGGCTATTGGAACATACAGTCAAGCGGTTAAAGCAGGTAATACAGTCTACTTGTCGGGTCAAATTCCACTTGTTCCAAGCACAATGGAAATGGTATCTGAAGACTTTGAAGCTCAAGCTGTTCAAGTTTTTGAGAACGTCTGTGCGGTTGTAAAAGCGGCCGGTGGCGTGACATCGAATTTGGTTAAAGTAAATATATTTTTAACTGACTTAGGTCAGTTTGCCAAAGTAAACGAGATAATGGCTAGATATTTTGATCAGCCATACCCAGCGCGGGCAGCTGTTCAAGTCAGTGCCTTACCCAAGGGTGCGCAAATCGAAATTGATGCAGTAATGGTATTACCTGAATAAATGCACGTTCAAACAATGAGTAAGGCGCGTTATCAACGCATACGGGCCTTATTAGCAAAACGGCAACCCGACTTGACTCTTTTTTTAGAAGACGTCAATAAACCTCATAACGTATCCGCGCTAATTCGCACCGCAGATGCCGTTGGTGTCCATCAAATACATGCGGTTGCCAAAAGAGAACAATCGTTGCGTAAAGGCACTGCAATGGGGTCTCAGATATGGGTTGATACTCGGTTTCATGCTAATACACGAAGTGCTATCGACCATTTAAAACAGCAAAAAATGCAAGTGCTGGTTACTCATTTAGACGATAAATCAATCGATTTTAGAGCTGTCGATTATACAAAACCTACGGCGATCATAATGGGCCAAGAAAAATTTGGCGCTACCGATGAAGCAATAGCATTAGCCGACCAGTCTATAATGATCCCTATGGTGGGCATGGTTCAGTCATTAAATGTATCAGTCGCAGCAGCCACCATATTGTACGAAGCACAGCGTCAAAGAGAAAACGCGAAAATGTACGACACGGCGAGACTCCCGGAATCAGAAGCTCAGAAAATACTGTTTGAAGGCGGTTTTCCAGTGTTATACAAAATATGTGTAGAGCGACGCCTTCCCTTTCCTCAAATCAATGAAAACGGAGAAATATCCGCTGACCCACAGTGGTGGAATGCACTTCAATATTCAACGTGATTTCGACTTTAAGACGGAGGATTTCTTGACTGCATTCGTGAAAGACATATTCTTCTTACAGGGTAGCGTTATTCGCGCTTCAATCTCTCTTTACTTACAAAGTCACGATGATGATAGAAGTGTGAGTAGTTGATTTAAACAGCCCCCATACCCAGCTTTATAATAAATATAGACAGAAGGACTCGGAATAAATACTTACGCCATCAAAAGCTCCTAAAATGAGGCTTTTGTTTTTTCCAAGATAAATTCCGTATTTAAAAATTCTATAGATAGGCACGAGTATGCTTATAAATAACTACTATCGGCTTTTCATACACCTTTCATCCTGAATGATCTTTACACTTGCTCATATGTAAATCATGTAAAAAGTGAGCATTGTGAAATCAGCCAATCAGTATCTAGTAAAGCCAATTTCCAGCCATCAAAATCGTGCTCGCACACTCGGTCACGACTCAACATCTAGCCAACCTTTTTCAGTTAAAGGTGCTGTTGCAATTGCCCTATTGTGCTGTGTTCAAAGTGCAAGCTATGCCAATGATGTTTTTGCTCCTAGTGGACAGCAATTAACAAAAGGCCATACAGTAGCGACTACCGATTTGTATTCGAGCATTCACAACCCTGCAACTGCCAGTTATCTGCTTAAGGGGAAAAATGGCTTTAAGATGAATATGTTTGGTCCAATCACCGGTGGGTATGAATTTGGCAAAATTGACTCATTAATAGATGAACTTGACGAGCTGGTAGATATTCTTGATCAGGACGATCTAACCGCTGAAGATGCGTTGGATGCGAAAAATAGATTTGAGCCCTTTTTACAAAATGCCGCGCGCGACGGGATGATTAAATTTGCGGGTAACGCAAACATTCCTCTGTTGCCTTTTATGTATCACAACAACCAAGTAGGGACATTTTTCGCAAACGTCAGTTTGTCTGGCAGTCTAAGAAGCACTGTGCTTGACGACGATATTGATATTATCAACGTCAATGACACTTTTAGAATTAATACATCCGCGGCCTTGTACGTAAAAAGCGTAGGCCTTACCAGTATAAATTTAGGCTATAGCCGCCCTGTTTACAAAACTGAAGGTGGACTGCTGCACGCGGGTGTTGGTGTCAATATCAATAGTTACAAGCTTGCTAAAAATGTGATTTCATTCGCAGGTCTTGAAGACGGCGAAGATGTGGGTGATGCGATTGAAAACGATTACGAGAATAATCAAAATACAAGCACTAATGTAGGTGTGGATTTAGGGTTGTTTTACGCAACCAAGCAATACTCAGTTGGATTAACCGTAAAAGACATTAATCAACCAGAATACGACTATGGAGTGTTACCAACCGATTCTGATTCCTGCAATGGGATGATGGGAATTTCAGTAGATAACTGTTTTGTTGCCCAAGAGGCGATAGCTGCTGGGCGGATTAGTGCATCAGAGATCTATGTCGCCAATACTCAGACAAACCTCTCTGCCTCAGCATTCATGGGCGAAAAAATTAAGTGGGGCGTGCATGCGTCTATTGATTTGAATGATAAAAACGATGCTATTGGTGATTTATACCAGTGGGCGAATTTATCTACAAATATGCAATTGAATAATTGGTTCGTCCCAGAAGTTCGACTTGGATATACGAAAAATTTGGCCGGCACAGAGCTGAGTTATTACAGCTTTGGTTTGACATTTTTTAAATATGCAGAGCTAGACATTCAGTTCAGTGATGAAAGCGTCGAGATTGACGGCACAAGCGCGCCACGCTCAGCTCATCTTAGTCTTGCTGTTCAAACTAAATTCTAGCGAGGAATAATTATGAAAAAGTTAAGCTTACTGACAAAACGTTCTTTACTAGCGGTTTCAATTGCCTCGCTAATGGCCTGTTCTGGTGACGAAAATCAAGATTCGTCTGCACCACCTCCTGATAATTCACCGGTAATGGTTGACGACCAAAGTGTGGTGATAACCGGTCTAGCAATGAATGGTTATTTAGCCAATGCGCTTGTCTGGATAGATTTGCGAGACAATGGCGCACCAGATGGGTTCGAACCAATTGCTTATACAGATAATCAAGGCTACGTAAGTTATAATCCAGTCACTGGCATCAATTATTGTGACTCTAATGAAGCAAGCTTACAAAAGTTTTGCCTTAAAACAGGTGTACAAAGCGGAGAGTTAGTTGTTAAAGCGGCTCAAGGCATTGAGTTGTTATCTGGTGAGGTCTTCCGTTCAGTACTTACTGCATCAACAAGCGTTGAGCAGGCAAAGACTAATTTAGTCGACTTAACTAATTTAGGGCCAAAACCGCTTGGGGACAGTTCTTTGTGGCAAGCTCAGTTGGATCAATCACAGCTTAAGCTATCTGCTTTTAGTTCACTCAAGCATTACTTACCGAACACGACGAGCTTATCAGACGCGATTAATGAATTGGGATTTTCCCTTTCAAACGATGTAAGCGATAGCGACATCCTTGCTAATGATTTTATCGCTAATTTAAGCAACTCTAATGCTGATGCAGCTACTTTGTTCGCGGCTGATGTGGCGTTATCGAGAATGGTCGACACAATCGCCAGTAACCTAGATGAAGTGGCGAAAGACTTGGACTTGGGTACCAGTGGATTGCCTATTAGCAGTGCTGATTCTATCTATGCTACTTTAGCCAATAGCTTGTCGCCGACGGGAACAAATCTTAGAAGTAACCTTTCTGAAACGTCTAATATGTCGCCAGTCAATACAAAACTGGCAGCTTTGCAGGAATTGAGTGAGTCCGATATAGCGGCTCTTATCAGCGCTGCGGCTACCCAATTTATTAATGCGTTATTAGAGCAAAATACACTTTCTAGTGGCGTCCAAACGCGATTGAACAATGTAGCGAATAATGTGTATTTACAACGGCAAGTGGCCAATATTCCGCTTACCAGCAAACAGCATTTCCAGCGACTTGATCTTAATAACAATCTTGTAAACGATCTATTGGGCTTATATCACACTGTTACGCTCCCGACGCTATATGAACCTGTGGGCCTTGCAAGTGCATCTAGAGCTGCGATCATCGCAGCAATTTCAGATTTTATTAGAGATCCGAACAATCAAATTAGCCAGCGTTTAATAAATGCGGCTCGCTCTAACAACTCTGACACACTTTCGCCGCTGTTCGATTTAATAAGTTTTGTGAATGATTTGTTTGACATTGCTCGTCAAGCCGATTCTATAGAGGCCATACAAGCATTTCTAGAGAGCGAAGAAAATGATGCTGAAGTAACTGAGTTGGCTGAAGTCGATACAGTAGATGATTCAAGTTTTTGGGCAGGAAATAAAATAAGTATGTCTGGCATACAAGAATCGCGCTCCAGCGGAAATGTAGAACAGGGTCAAATTATTGCGTTCTTTAAAGGAGAACCTCAAGATAATTCAGGGGAACTTGTGCTTTGCGTTGCCTATGAAAATCAGGATGACCCCTCTGATAACATCAAAGGGCAACTGTTTGAGGGGACTTGGACTATTTTAGGCAGTAGTGTACAAAATAGGTTATCCCTTGTCGCAGAAGGGTTCAATGTACAGATGAAAGTCCTGGGTGAGACATTAGGTAGAGACATTTTAGATGATCAACAAGTACAAAGTTTGCCTCGAAATCCTAATGAATTGTATGGAAAGTTTTCATTTACGTTAAATGAAGATACTGCAACTTGGCATTCAGATGATGCATCGGTGAATCAAAGCTTTGGTTTAATGCCAGTTGACAGCGTACCCTCAACAAGCGACGCCTGTAAAGCAGCGATTACTTTAGACGTGGAATAATATCGGTTGTTGTCATGAAGTATTTTGTGTCGACTTGTCATAAGAGCGGCAATTGAGTCATACTTAAAATACTGTTACTGACTAGTGTATAAAGGTGTATCTTATTGACAGAATATACCTTTAAAATATAATGGAAAAAGCCATTGGTTTGGTTAATGACAGTAAGACTTTTAACCTGACCGTTTGGTAATCTAATGCGTTCTTTTTTGTATGTTTTGATCATCTCATACGCAATTCTGACCGTTTTGCTATATGTCTTTCAACGACAGCTTCTATATTTCCCGACTCCTTTTATACCACACGGGTATCAGCAGGTCAGTGTCAACAATCAAGGTGAAACCATTGAGGTGATCGTGGTAAGTCCTGGTCAGCAAGATGCTATCGTGTATTTTGGCGGGAACGCAGAATCCGTCATTTACAATGCTGAGGAGTTCTCCAAGTACTTTCCTAATAGAACCGTTTATTTGGTCAATTACCGTGGATATGCGGATAGTAGTGGTATGCCTGATCAAAATGCTTTGTTTAGCGATGCCTTGGCTATTTACGATAGTATTGCCCAAACTCACTCGGATATTGTTTCATTTGGACGAAGTTTAGGCTCTGGTATTGCGTTGTATTTAGCGTCGCAGCGACAATTAAGTCATTTGGTCCTGATCACACCTTATGACAGTATTTTGGCCGTTGCAAAAAAACAGTTTCCGTTTTTTCCAGTGAGTATCTTATTAAAAGATAAATATGACTCATTGTCTCTGATTGAACAGATAAGTTTGCCTACACTAATTTTGGCGGGTGAACAGGACAATATTATTCCTGTTTCTCATTCCGTAATGTTGCATGAAGCATTAGAAACAAAAAATGCACACTTAAAGATCCTCAAAAATGTTGGTCATAACAATATTTCCCAACATAAAGAGTTTTATCAAATCATTGGTGAATTCTTAAAAAGATAAGCCAAACAAAGTTCGTTCATCTACGCCAGTGATGTATCATGCTTATTCTGAGTAGCATTAAGTTATTGATAAAGGCTTTTCAAACAACTCAATGCCACTAGGCCTGGTGAGCATATTAGTCTGCGCTAAACAATCTATAAAAAAGTTTAAGCGAAAGCTATTGGCCCCTAGCCATTTTGTAGGCAATGACCACCATCGCGCATATTCTAGTGTATTTAACTTAAATATTTATTATAAATTGTAAGTTAATCAGAATATTGCATAATGTACTAAACGACGTGTTCGGCTTGAAGAACCGCGAAATATTTAAAGGAGATTTATGATATCAGAAGTACTTGCACATCCTGTGCTTGCATCAATAGGAATTATTTTTGTAGCGATTTTGCTCAGGTTTATTGTCAGTAAACTTTCACATAAGCGTTCACAACAGCAAGACTTCGAAAACAGACACTTCTCACATAGTATTCGACATTTGATAAATCTAGTCACGCTTTTACTACTTTTGGTGTTATGGGGCGCCGAAATTCAAAATTTTGCGCTTTCTCTTGCGGCATTCGCCGTCGCTATTGTGTTAGCTTTGCGTGAGTTTATTCAATCTATAATTGGTTTTTTCTACTTAGTGACAACCCGTCCGTTTCGAGTAGGAGATTGGATTGAAGTCGATGAAGACTATGGCGAAGTCGCTAAAATAGACTGGGTAAAGACGACTTTAATTCAAATTGATATAAATAAGTATCAGTTAACTCGCAGCACTATAGCCATTCCTAACAGCAAATTGGTGGTCAGTACCATAACAAACCTAAATTTTATAAAACGTTATGTCACGCACACTTTCAGCATCGTTCGAGAAGAGAAGTATAATGGATTTAGATTGTATGAATCTTTAATGGAAAAAGCCAAGCACTATTGCGAAGGTTTCAGTGAGGTAGCGGCAAGATATAATTCAATACTGGAACGAAGGCTAGATGCAAAAATAACAGACATAGACCCTGAAATCAGATTTTCGACCACAGAGTTGGGTCATTTCAAAGCCGATATCACCTTATTTTGCCCCACCGAGTCAGCACTTGAGTTGGAACGTAAACTCAGTTCAGATTTCCTTGATCTCTGGGATGATTTGAGGCGAAGAAGTGATAAAGGTTAGTATTTTTGCTATTTTCAATCTGTTAACCTTTCGTTATAACTAATACAGAATATCGCCTTATGCAATCGTTAGCAGATACCTCAGTGACTTCCCTTAAGGGCGTTGGAGCAAAAGTGGCTGAAAAGCTCGAAAAACTCGGTTTGAAGAACCTACAAGATGTGATTTTTCATTTGCCCCTAAGATACGAAGATCGTACCCGAATTTATCCGATTTCTGATTTGTACAATGGTGTACATGCTACCGTTTTGGGCGAGGTACTCAACGCAGAAATTAAATACGGAAGAAAACGGATGCTGATTGTGTCTGTCTCCGATGGCTCTGGCTGCATGAATTTAAGGTTTTTCCATTTTTCTGCTGCTCAATTGAAAGGGTTTAAAACAGGCGTGCAAGTAAAAGCATATGGGGAAGTGCGATCTGGCAACATGAATTGGGAAATAATGCATCCTGAATATCGCATTGTAAGCGACAGTCAGCCCGTTCAGTTAGAAGATACATTGACGCCGGTATACCCAACCACTGAAGGGGTCAATCAATTAACGCTTCGCAAGTTGACGGCCCAAGCACTTACTCAATTAGACAAAGGTGCACTGCCAGATTTATTACCAGAAGGCTTGTACCATGATCAGTACGAACTCGCTCAAGCCTTACACTTTGTCCACAATCCTCCCCCAGATTGTAATATGGATATGCTACTTGAGGGTGAACATCCAGCGCAACACAGATTGATCCTAGAGGAATTAATAGCGCATCATCTTGGGATGTTGAAAGCAAGAACGGAATCAAACCAAGATGCTGGATACCCAATTCAACTAAATGGCAGTCTAAAATCGCAATTTCTTGACTCTTTGCCATTTACTCCAACAAGCGCACAAACACGGGTAGTCGCTGAAATAGAGCACGATCTGCAACAAACATACCCGATGATGAGACTGGTACAAGGCGACGTTGGATCTGGCAAAACACTCGTTGCCGCACTTGCTTCCATTAACGTGATCCAAAGTGGATATCAAGTGGCGCTAATGGCGCCAACTGAGCTGCTTGCAGAGCAACACGCGATTAATTTTAAGCAGTGGTTGACCCCTCTAGGTATTTCCGTTGGATGGCTCGCGGGAAAATTGAAAGCCAAAGAAAAAAACGAAACATTAGCTCAACTGGCCGGTGGTCATATACAGATGTTGGTTGGCACTCATGCCATCTTTCAAGAGTCGGTAGAATATCAAGCATTGGCGTTAGTGATTGTCGACGAGCAACACAGGTTTGGGGTTCATCAGCGTCTAGCCCTGCGCAAAAAAGGCGAAAAAACTGGACAGTTCCCACATCAGTTGATAATGACGGCAACGCCTATTCCACGTACCCTTGCCATGACTGCTTATGCCGATTTGCAAACGTCGATTATTGATGAGCTTCCGCCTGGACGCACGCCGGTTAAAACCGTCGTTTTGCCCGATACACGCCGAAGCGAAATTGTTGATAGGGTTAGAACTTCTGCGTTGGAGCAAAAACGACAAATCTATTGGGTCTGCACACTTATCGAAGAATCGGAAGTACTTCAATGCCAAGCAGCGGAAGATACGGCAACTATACTTGCCACTCAGTTGCCTGATCTCAACATTGGATTGGTTCACGGTAGGCTAAAAGCAGAAGAAAAACAAAATATTATGGAGAGCTTTAAATTAGGTGAGCTCGATTTATTGGTCGCAACCACAGTGATTGAGGTCGGGGTAGACGTGCCTAATGCTAGTTTAATGATCATTGAAAACCCAGAGAGATTAGGTTTAGCTCAATTGCATCAACTTCGAGGTCGGGTAGGGCGCGGGTCGGTCGAGAGTCACTGCGTGTTAATGTATCAAAGCCCACTGTCTAAGACAGCGAGCAAGAGACTAGGCGTATTGCGAGAGTCCAATGACGGTTTTTACATTGCTGAAAAAGATTTAGAGATAAGGGGACCAGGAGAGTTGTTGGGGACAAAACAAACTGGCGTAGCCAATCTTAAAATTGCAGACTTAGTGAGAGATTCGGCTTTAGTACCAAGCGTTCAGCAATACTCTGAAACTATATTTAGTCGATATCCCGCACAGGCTCAGGCGCTCATAAATAGGTGGCTTCCCTACAAGGACGAGTATTCAAATGCATAAACAGGGTGGGTTTAATTCAAATCCTTTAGTCGACACTGTCGTCATTGTCGAAGACAGCGGTTCTATGCTGGCAAATGAATCGGCTAAAGCGCTTGCTGACAGGCTAGGTGTGCCAATGCACGTGGTTCCATTAGCAAAAAAACATCCCTTTAAACAGGGAAAGTGGCATTTGGTCTTCACCAAAGCAGGATTGGTATTAAGAGTTGCCGACGAACCAAACTGGTCAGATATTATCATCGATTTTAATTCCGCCACTCTAGGTTATAGAAGTGCAAGGGCAGGAGGCAAAAACGAGGCTGTTGCTAAAGCCATAGGCATT
This sequence comes from Glaciecola sp., assembly GCA_965660815.1. Taxonomy (GTDB): domain Bacteria; phylum Pseudomonadota; class Gammaproteobacteria; order Enterobacterales; family Alteromonadaceae; genus Glaciecola. The sequence goes on along the minus strand of CBFIBG010000089.1, from coordinate 7,045 downwards.
AAGTCAAAAAAGTTTTTGCGCGTTCTTGATTGCACCGCTGGCATGGGGACAGACAGCTTTGTGATGGCCAGTGTGGGCGCACAGGTTTCAATGCTGGAGAGAAGCCCAATTATTGCCGCCCTATTAGAGGACGCTCTGGTAAGAGCAACGCAAGAGAATCTTGACGTCGCCAAAAAGCTCAGGTTAATTCAACAGGATGCTATTTCCTATTTATCAGACAATCAAGGCTCAGAGAAAACAGAGCATGAGTATGACGTAGTTTATTTGGACCCAATGTTTCCTCATAAAAAGAAAAATGCACTGGTAAAGAAAGAGATGCGCGCGTTTCAATTACTACTAGGGCCTGACCGAGATAGCAAAGAATTATTCACTGAAGCAATAAACTTTGCGCCCAATAGGATCGTAATAAAAAGACCATCGTCTGCGCCTGAATTGGACAATGAGCAAGGGCTGCGTTCTAGTACCTCAATTCAATCCAAAAAGCATAGATTTGATGTGTATTTACTAAATCGATAAATGTGGTCATTCAAGCACTATCGAAGGCAAGTAATCGCAAACCTAAACAATGGCATATGCTTACACAATTTGCGATAAACGCTGGTACTTGATAGCACTCTTACTGGTTGTTGACCACCGGCCCGCGTCGCTTACAAAGGGACTATCTCCATAATAAAGAGGAATTAAATATGATTGAAGTTGGAAACACACTACCGCAAGCAACCTTATCTGAAATAACTTCGAAGGGAATGGAAAACCAATCTACTTCTGACATTTTTAGTGGGAAAAAAGTCGTTCTATTTGCAGTGCCAGGGGCATTTACTCCTACATGCTCGGAAGCTCATTTACCTGGATACATAACTCATGCAGATAAAATAAAACAAAAAGGTGTTGACGAGATTATCTGCATTTCAGTCAATGACGCATTTGTAATGAAAGCCTGGGCAGAAGCTTCAAACTCAGAACACATTAAGATGTTGGCAGATGGCAATGGTTCGTTCACAAAATCAATGGGACTGGACATGGATACTGACACTTTTGGTGGGGTGCGATCAGTGCGATACAGTATGTTGGTAGAAGATTCAGTGGTGAAAGTCCTGAATGTTGAAGATGGCGGTAAGTTCGAAAAATCTGACGCAGAAACCATGTTGGCAAGCTTATAAGAGTAAGTATTTGTAATGAAAAGCCTTGAGTTAAAGATCCCACCCGTATTGATTTTTTTGGTTGCAGTAATTGGCTTATACAATTCACCTAAAGATCCTGCTTTATACGATTTTCTCCAAGGCTTTCATTTTGCTGTTGCAATCGGCGTGTTTTGTGTCGGTGTGACGATTGGACTTTGGTCAGTCGTGACGTTTAAGATGGCGAAAACAACGGTTAACCCTGTCTCTGTAGAAAAGGCCTCTTTTCTTGTAACCCATGGAATATTCAAATACAGCCGTAATCCGATGTATTTAGCAATGGCAATTTGCATAATTGGAGTGGCTCTTTACCTTCGAGTAGAGCTTATAATGGGGCTTTTCTTTTTGTTTTTCTACATAGCTTATATGACGCGCTTTCAAATCGTGCCAGAAGAAAAGGTACTGTTAGAAAAGTTTAACGAAGACTACCAATGCTATCTAAACCAAACTCGCAGATGGCTTTAGTAAATTGCTGTTCGATGAATCGAAACGACAAGTCGCTGCTAGTCCTCAGATTGATTACTCATGAGTTTTTATAGACAACTAATGGATTACTCTGTTTTGCAATCGGCACCCTTTAATAATGTGCCGGTGGCTTCCAGGTAATCTTTTCCTTTGTTGCTTATGGTTTGTAAGTCCAGTCTCTCAGATGCTAAGTGCACTTCTTCTAAGTCCTGCGCCATTTTCTCTATATCTTTGCGAAGTTGGACTAAGGCATTTTCTAGGGTATAGGTGAGCTCGTGGACTTGAACCATCTGTTCGGTACTAGGTTTTGAAGCAGTCAGTAGAGGCTGTATTTTCCGATTATATTTTTCAAGATTGCAAAGTCCCGTTTTAAGGTCATCTGACTTAATGGATGGGAAGTGTTCATAGTTGTTATCGGCAAGAACAACTGAAGTGAATGATAAAGAGCTTAGCAGCGCAAAGAGTGTTATTAATTTCATGTTTAATCCGAGTTTGTTGACCAATTTTGAGAAAAAGGCAATGTCTTAATCATCAAGTAAAAGCGTTTTATGATAGTAACAATAGTTTAATCTAATTAAGAATAATTATCATTACTAATTAATTGATGGTTCATGCTACACCTTAATAGGTAACCTTCGCTGCGTGCGCAACTGACCACAATACTTATTTTTAAGTATTTTTGAGCATACCCATGTCGATTTCCGTCTTTAAAATTGTGACAAGATTTTTTACAACTCATTTTTTGCATGGATAGGTCTTTTTTAAGTTTTTGTTTTTAAATGAGTAATTTATGTGGCACGTTTTCTGCAAAATTCCATTGAGTACAGTTTGTGTAAATAGTGATAAAAAAAGATTTATACCTAACTGTATTCTCAATCTAATCTCATTAATTCGTTTTTTTGGAGTAGTAAAAAATGAAAACAATCTTAAAATTAATCGCCACTGCCACCCTAGCAGTATCTTTTCTCGCAAACACGCAAGCAGCTGTTATAAATGTGTCTATGACTGCAGACAACGTTCTATCAGGTGGTGTCTGTGTGGACACAACTTGTACTAGTATTGATTCTAATTGGAGCGATTTGGGTTCAATGGCTAATAGTGATACTTGGACAAGTTCTGACACTGTAAGCTTTAATTTAAACCCCGGCACATATGCGTTTGCTTGGCTAGTTGAAAATAAAGGTTCTCTTTCTAGTGGTAACCCAGCAGCCCTTCTAGCTGAGGTTAGCGTAGACGGAAGTGCAGTGTTATCAAGTTCAGACTGGGAAGTATTCAATAATACCACCGGTGCGTCTATAGCGAATGCAACCGAATATGGAACTAATGGTGAAAGCGGTATAATTTGGACCAACGCATTAGGTGGTCCAATTAATGGCATTAGTACCAGTGCAAGTTGGATATACACAGCAAATAACTTTTCTAATGCAGACAGCTCAGCTTGGATCCGCACGCTAGTTGAAGTGCCAAAGACTCAGGTTGATGTATCAGCGCCTTCGATATTGGTATTAGCTACCCTTGGCGCTTTACTTCTTGCCGGTCGTCGTAAAGCTTAAAGCGAAAGAATTTAAATCCCCCAAAAGTCACAGCAAACTTTTGGGGATTTTTTGTCCTCTAAGTTGTATGTTAAATACTCGCACTCTGGCAATATTTCAACTTGCCACTTTTGGATAAAACAAAGGCAGATATTCGTGTTGCTATTCCAACCGCAAAAGCTATTAATCCGATCACACTGCAAAATTGGGAAGGTAAGGGTGTGCAACCGCGCCAAAAGGTCGAAACTGAGCGCGCAGAAGAAATTGCTCAGTCCATGTTAATCCGTTATTTATAAGTAACTGATAATGCCCCATTCTTAGTCCAAATTGAAAACACCTTCTTATAATGGTTTGAGGCGATTGTGACTTAAGACGGCAATCAGGTAGATATGAAGGAACAAATAATTAATACAGACAAACTAAAAGTAAAATGACTTAATATGTAAAGAGGGCTGTCCTGCCCGTCTTACTTAGTTCATCTGAATCTAGCAAGTAAAACATCCGCTATAGTTTATATCCGCAGTCGCCCAGCTTTGGTGATAACATGCTTAGCATGTATGTTGTACATCCTTGACACGCCTAATAAAATCATACCTGCAATATATTCAGTTGCGGTTTCTGGGTCGACCCAATCAGCAAATAGCACTTTGAAAAACAGCCAGCCGAGAAAGGCCATGGTGAAAGGCTTGATCAACCAGTTGATGACGAGGGTTAAGACTAAGCCCTTGGGCTTTTTACCCACATCTTTAATTGATGAAAAATCAATTTGCACCATCATTGGGTAAATCATTAACCAAATAAGCACAGCAATGACGACATTTACGTGCGCAAATTCAAGCTGTGCAAGCACAGCAAGTGCATCAGGAACCGCGGTGCCAGCGATGATGCCCACTATAATAGCGAGGCCTACCCATACCGATAGGTAACGTTCGAATAATCCCATAATTAATTCCTCATAATGACTTTTGGTTGACGCGGCGGCTGACTTGTTCAGCAGTCTCAACACGCTCTGAGTAACGGTCTACAAAATAATCTTTGCTATCTCTGAGTAATAGCGTGAACTTCATTAGTTCTTCCATGACATCCACAATGCGGTTGTAATATGGGGAAGGTTTCATTCGACCATCCTCATCGAATTCTAGAAAGGCTTTGGCAACTGACGATTGGTTAGGAATGGTGACCATGCGCATCCATCGCCCCAAAATGCGCATTTGATTCACGGCATTAAAAGATTGAGAGCCGCCACACACTTGCATGATTGCAAGAGTTTTACCCTGTGTCGGACGCACTCCGCCCATGTTGAGGGGCACCCAATCAATTTGACTTTTCAAAATGCTTGTCATAGCGCCGTGACGCTCAGGAGAGCACCATACCTGACCTTCAGACCATACCATTAACTCGCGTAGTTCTTTGACTTTTGGATGAGCCTCATCCTCGGTATCAGGCTGCGGTAATCCTTTGGGGTCAAATATACGGGTTTCGGCACCAAATGCCGTTAACAATCGTGCACTTTCTTCAATTGCCAGACGACTGAATGAACGCTCTCTTAGCGAGCCGTATAACAGCAATATTTTAGGCTTTTGCGCGGATATATTAATATTCATCTTAGCGATGCTAGGCATATCTAATACACTTTCATCAATGTTGGGTATGCTGATATCTTGTTTTGTCATCAGTGAGCGCCTATTTCAGCAAGCGCTAATTTTAGCGCGTCTTTATCTAATTGTTGTTCAGCGATATTCTTTAGTTTTTGAACCCGCTCTACTATTTCATCAATGCAGGCTATAAAGGCTTGTTCAGTCTGCACCTCGTCACCCTCTGTTTTTGACGGGTCGCTCAAGCCCCAATGTACTTTCAGACTATTGCCAAAATATAGTGGGCACGCTTCGCCTGCGGCAGAATCACAGACTGTTACCACGACATCTGGCTTAAAGTCTTCATAGTCATCCCATGAGTGGCTTTGCAAACCGTCAATGGCGTAGCCCGTTTGCGCTAAATACATAAGCGACAGTGGATGCACCACGCCAGCAGGTTGGCTACCTGCACTTTTCGCCTCAATCACATCCCCTGCAATCTGGTTGGTGATGGCTTCAGATAAAATGCTTCTGCATCGATTGTGTGTGCAAATATAAAGAATTTTCATGTGTTGACCTTAAATTAACAGCAAGAGAGTGTTGAAGATTGCGATGACACTAGTTTTTTTAATGCATCACCAAAATAGCTATCATTGTTCTCAGCCGCATTCGCTATGACATTATGTGCCCATTCAGGAAGCGTTGGGTGCAGTTTATAAAAGACCCATTTACCACGCCTTTCATCTAACAGAATCCCACATTTACGCAATTGCGCTAAATGACGTGATGTTTTGGGCTGGTCGAGTTGTAGTGCTTCCATTAAATCGCAAACGCAGGCTTCGCCAGTTTTGGCTATCAATAGGAGCGATTTAAGTCGTGTGTCATCGGCGAGGCATTTAAAAAACGTGCATGGGTTCATAGGATAAACATGTGAAAAAATACATATGTGCAATATCGCATGTAATCAAGTTGTGGTAAAGCATAATTTTAAACTGGGCGAGTTTTAACGATTATTTATCTCAACTTATTTGCCTCAACCGTTTATTTGTCTTCACTGTAAAAAAATGAGTAACATTTGTGATGGCAGTCATTCATCGCTTGTTGAATGGGTAAAATTGACACAAAATTCCTATTCGATATTTATGTATCGAGTGTCTTGTATGAGAAGTACAATATACGATTAAACTTTTCAATACCAAGGATTGCTTGTGGGACAAACTGCTCGCGAAATTCTAAGTGGCGTATGGCTGCTTATGCTGTTTACTTGTCTGTCATTGCCATGAATAAAAACCTCATTTCTAGCAAAAAATGACAACTAAAATCTAAAAACAAATCCGTCCGCTAACTGCACCAAAAGGGCCGTTCTAGACCTAAAATAATATCAAGCTTTATTATCGCCCGACCAAAATAAGTAATTACAAAAATATCAAACATTAAGCCTTTACTGGCGCAAAAGGCGTTCTTTTTAATTTGTTCAATAGCGACTAACAATTTATATTGAGTGAACTTTATTAAAACTTTTAGTCACTTTGAGCGAACTTTATTTAAATTGAGTGGACTCTATTTCCACTTCCCATAATCAAACGTGCTGAGCCGCCACGTATCCCGAACTCCACGCCCATTGAAAGTTATAGCCCCCGAGCCAGCCTGTCACGTCCACTGCTTCACCGATAAAGAAAAGTCCTGGAATAGCTTTTACTTGCATAGTTTTTGATGACAACTGGTCGGTATCTAAACCGCCAAGAGTTACTTCGGCTGTTCTATAACCTTCTGTACCATTGGGTTTTATTTCCCAATTGTGTACAAGCTCAGTAAGTTGTTTTTGCTGAGTATGATTAAGTTGCTTAATTGGCTTATCTGTAATTTGTTGTAAATCTAAAAATTTGTCTGCAAAGCGCTTCGCAAACACTCTTGACAAAGTGTTCTTTAAAGATTGATTGGGTTGGCTTTGAATAGATTTTTGTAAAAAATCAGAAAATTCCGCATTGGGGTATAAGTCAATTGTAATGGATTCGCCTGGATGCCAATAAGATGAGATTTGTAAAATAGATGGACCCGATAAACCTCGGTGAGTAAACAGCATGTCTTCGTGAAATGATATGTGCTCGTTGGTGGCTGTTACGGACAAGGAGACCCCTGAAATCTCTTCTAATGCTTTTTTTAAATCATTGTGCAGGGTAAAGGGAACTAAACCAGCCCGAGTAGGTAAAACAGACAAATTGAATTGTTCGGCTACTTTATAAGCGAATGGAGTTGCGCCCAATTTGGGCATAGATAACCCACCAGAGGCTATAAC